>JADKGF010000014.1:0-12500 GCA_016717105.1 Saprospiraceae bacterium
CACTTTAAAATCATCTGTATCAGAGATGTGTTGGTCACGGTTATCTCTTTAATAAATCGCTGCAATCGTCGGTAATTGCTTCCCGTTTTACTTTTCGTATCCATCGCCGGGCTATCTTGGCGAGTTTACTGGTAACTTGTAATGGCAGAATAAATAATCCTATAAGATCTATCCTTGGTTTTGTTAATGTGCTTGGATTTCTTCATCAGTTCTCGGTAAAAGTTCTTTAACTTTTTACCTGAGTAGCCATGATGTTTTGGTTTTATTATCACATAATCAAGCAACGTTTATCATTGGCTACTTGTTTTTTAATCATGTACATAGATTACATATTCAATTTATTATAAAACATTACGGTGGTTGGTGTAGAATAAATATATTAACTTATTCTACCTAATGAAATATTTGATTTATAAACTGACAAGCTTAAGTCTGATTTTGTTAATAAGTTGTAATTTGATGAGCCACGAAGCCAATATGATGATTCCACACGTCAGAAACCAAATTTCACATGATTGGCATTATTTTTGAACAATAAACACGAAAATTTAAAATTTAAAATGAACAAAATTTATACTCAACTAGCAGTTTTCATCTTCGTACTTTTCTGTGGATTTGCCCTAAAAGGTCAAGATTGCCAAATCACAGGTGGAACAACAAATTTGATAAGTTCTGGCAAGTGTCTTGTACCTTTACAACTGTGTATTGAATTTCAATGAATTCAAATGCTGTGTTGAAAATACAATTACTATCTCTTCTAGTTCCGCGATGACACCATCAATTCTGTAACCAACCCGGGTATTATTAACGCCTCAACTACCCGTTTACTTTTAATCCGTCGTTTGTGAAACTATACCATCACACATCTGTTCCTTGCAACCAACCAACGACCAATTTTACTTTCACCTATGATGGACCGGCAAATGTGACTGTTCCGTTTTAACGTCCAACACTTCTTTGTCACCACTTTCGAACAATTTTGTAAATTTTGAAATATCTGATTTGGGTAAAATGACCAAATTGTCTTTCGGAACTGAATCTGAAACCAACAATGATTATTTTTCTATAGAAAGATCATCAAATGGCCAAAATTTCGAAACAATAGATGAAGTCAAAGGTGCTGGAAATAGCAATGAATACATTAGTTATGACTTGTATGATAGAAATCCTTTGAATGGTTTAAGTTTTTATAGGATAAAACAAGTTGATTTTGATGGTAAATTTGAATATTCTGATACAAAGTCAGTAAAACGTAAATCTGGAAGTTTTTCGATTACTTCTCTGCAAGCTGATGGCAATCTCCACATCAAAACGGATATCGAAGATTATACTGTCCATATCTGTAATAATGTGGGTCAAGAAATTATCAGAACACAAATGAATTCAGGTGACCAAACACTCAATTTAGTCAATCTTAAACCTGGTATTTATTTTGTAACCATCGGAACAGAGACATTGAAGTTTTTTAAAATATAACTTTTCTTAATATAATATTGAATCTTAAAATTTTAGCAGATCAATTTAATCATTGGTCTGCTTTTTTATTTTATGTTTGTAATAATATTTGAATAAAAATAAATTTCTTAAAAAAACTATAGAAATTCAAAATAAAATTTCAAATAAATGTGTTTATCAATTGATATTATATTTTTCTAACCTTTATAAAAAATTTGCTATGCAAAAAAGTGTAGTCTCGTTTTTAATTATTCTATTTATGTCCTATGCAAACTTAACTTATAGTCAGGACATACCTGTTGGTATTACCAAAGGTCCATCTGTAGAGGGAATCTCAGAATTCAATCTGAAAAACGGTCTCAAAGTGCTGTTATTCCCAGATCCATCCAAGCCAACCATTACCGTCAACATTACTTATATGGTCGGCTCTCGACATGAAGGGTATGGCGAAACTGGTATGGCGCATTTGTTGGAACACTTGGTCTTCAAGGGTACACCAAAACATCCTAATATACCACAAGAACTGACAGAACATGGTGCAAGGCCGAATGGTACTACTTGGTATGATCGTACCAATTATTATGAATCGTTTAATGCAACAGAAGAAAATCTTAAATGGGCACTAGATCTTGAATCTGATAGAATGATCAATAGTTATATTGCAAAAAAGGATCTTGATAGTGAATTTTCAGTAGTTAGAAATGAATTTGAAAGTGGTGAAAACGATCCGTCAGGTGTATTGATGGAAAGAGTCCTAAGTACAGCCTATCTGTGGCATAACTATGGAAATAGTACCATTGGAGCCAGATCCGATATCGAAAATGTTCCAATCGAAAGATTACAGGCATTTTACAAAAAATATTATCAACCTGATAATGCCATCCTAACAGTAACTGGCAAGTTTGATCCGGCTAAGACTTTAAAATTGATTGATTCGTATTTCAGTCCAATACCAAGACCTGATAGAAAACTTGAAATTACTTATACTAAAGAGCCTATCCAAGATGGTGAAAGACAAGTTGTGCTAAAAAGAACTGGTGATGTTCAGGTTGTAAGTTGTGCATATCATACCGCTCCAGGTGCACATAAAGACTATGCAGCTATTTCTATTATTGATGAAATCCTTTCCAATGAGCCTTCGGGAAGATTATACAAATCACTTGTTGAAGCCAAAAAAGCATCCTATGTATGGAGTTTCGCACCAAGTCTCAAAGAAGGTGGATTTATTTATGTCAATACCACACTTAGAAAAGAAGATAATCTGGAAGTAGCCAAAAGCATCATGCTTGCTACTTTGGATAGCTTGAAATACATACAGCCCACCAAGGAAGAGCTCGACAGAGCTAGAGGACGATTGCTGAAGCAGTGGGAATTGGCCTTTAATGCATCAGATAGAGTTGGATTAAATATCAGCGAATATATTGCACAAGGTGACTGGAGATTGTTTTTTAAATACAGAGATGCACTTGAAGCAGTCACCTTAGAAGATGTGGTACAAGCTGCAAGTACTTATTTCAAACCTTCCAATAGAACTGTAGGCATCTTTATTCCAGAAGAAAAACCTGATAGGGTGGAAATTCCTACCGCTCCTGAATTGGCCACATTGTTGGAAGGATACAAAGGAAAAGCATTAATTGCTCAAGGTGAAGAGTTTGATCCTTCATTCGAAAATATAGAAAAAAGGACAACAAAAGGGAAAGAGAAATCGGGCTTAGAATTTGCACTTTTACCAAAACAAAACAGAGGTGATGCGGTCAACGCCAATATTACTTTACGATTTGGGACTCCTTCTGCATTAGTAGGAAAATCTATGATAGGTCGCTTGACTGCATCCATGATCGATAAAGGTACAAAATCCATGAGTCGTCAGGCTATTCAAGATAAATTGGATGCTATAAAAGCAAGAGTCAGTGTATTCGGTGGGCAATCTAGTGTAACCCGCAAGTATGGAAGAACAATTATCTGATCCACAGCCATTGCAGGAAATCGGATAAATGTTTTGACTAGTCCATATCCAAAGACTGACGTCCGGTACGTAATGACAATGCAAGAGGAAATAGCAAGCTTAAAAGCTGTATCGCTAGATGATGTCAAACAATTTTACAAAGAAAATTATGGAGCCAGTGAGGCAACAGCATCGATTGTGGGTGATTTTGACAAACCTTCAGCCAATGCAAAACTTACGCAATATTTTGGTACATGGAAGAGTCCATCCAAATACGAACGTATCACATATCCATACAAGAGTGTGAAACCTATTGACGAGAATATCAATACTCCAGATAAAGCTAATGCGATGTTTTTAGCAAGCTTACCTCTTCAGATCAACGACAATCACCCAGATTATGCAGCCATGGTCATTGGTAATTTTATGATTGGTGGTGGATTTTTAAACTCCAGATTAGCGACCCGTATCCGTCAGAAAGAAGGACTTAGTTATGGTGTAGGTTCATGGTTCAGAGCAAGTAGCCAAGATGATTCAGGTGAGTTTGGTGCTTATGCTATTTATGCACCTGAAAACAGAGATAAACTCCAGGCAGCATTTGTAGAAGAAATCAACAAAGTGATCAAAGAAGGATTTACACAAGAGGAATTGGATGCTGCACGCTCAGGATGGATCCAAAGCCAAGTTGTCAATCGTGCACAAGATCGTTCACTATTAGGCAAATTGGCCAACAATTTGCGATTAGATAGGGACATGATGTGGGACAAAGCAGTGGAAGAAAAAATAATGAAATTGTCAGTGGCCGAAATCAACCAAACATTAGCAAAACATTTAGATCCATCCAAAATGGTCTATGTTAAAGCTGGAGATTTCGAAAAAGCTATTAAAGAAGTGAAGCCATAAGGTAACAAAGTAAATTTGATGACTTAAAAAGCCCTTTGGTGCATAACCGAAGGGTTTTTTTATTTCTAAATTTGTCCAAGTTGTTACTCTAAAGTTTATAAATAGCTCAGTATACAATATTTTAGAAATATCCAAGCTTATTTCTCGATTAGAACTGCAAGCTAAAAGTTCTTAGATTATTTAAAACTCCATTAAGATTTGCGTTAAAAATTATGTAAAGCCCTATATTTTATTCACAAGCTAGAGATAAATGCTGTTATGAATAAAAAAGAGATGTTATGCCTAAATTTTTACTTTTATTAATATCCATTTTATCCTTAGGATCTTGCAATGATGTGGACGAAGATGTTTTACCAGTTATAGGTATTTACAGAGCCCATGTATTTGGCGTAGCTGGTCCTTTTGATCTTATCACTAGCACCGATAGTAAAGATGAGTTCAAGATTGAAGCTTTGTTTGATGGCCTTGAATATTATATAGTTTGTGCTGAAATATCTGATATCAATGAGCATTCCATTAATATCGAAATTGACAAGCAAAATATATCAAGTGACATTACAATCTCCGGGAAAGGTTTTTATGTGGACGGGACATTAGAGTTGACTTATTCATTGAAAGAAGATGGTACTTGGCGAGATTTTAAAATAGTAGGAACAAAATTATAAAAATCTACAGCCGTTTGCTGCAAGGATCCTTTTTGTTTGATCGCAATAGATGAGTTTTTCTTAGAGGCAGCGGCTGTTTTCACAAAAAAAAGGGCTCTTCAGTTTTAAAGAGCCCTTTTTTATACTATTTTTTAACGAATTTCTTTGTTGTCACGTGTTGTCCATTTGACATTTTTACCATATAAATTCCTGATGGTAAATCAGATATATTTACATTGGTATTCTGAGCAAGCTTTTCGGTCTTCATTTCAGATGTGAAAACTGTTTTGCCTTCAATACTTAGTATTTCAACTTTCGCAATAGCACTTTGTGGTGAGTTAGCAATAATTGATAAAACGTTGTCAGCAGGATTAGGCACTACTTTTATTCCAAAATAGTCAATATTATCTTCTTGGGTACCTACTCTACCGTCGATATTGACCAAAGTCTCTATAGCATTAGTACATGCCATAGATCCTGTACCTCCATCAGAAATGATACAAGCTTGAGCAGCATATTTATAAATATCCATGATGGAGAAATCATCAATAAACCATCCAGCAATATCCGATCCAGTAGCCAAAGGATCACTTCCAAATCTAAATCTAAAAACGACTGATTTCCCTTTATAATCCTTAAGGTCAACATATGAATCCACCCAAGGATAATCGTTGTCTATATTCTTCCAATCACCTCCAGAATTACCCGAAAATGCATATAAATTTGGAGTTGCGAAAGTGGAATAATTTAACGGTCCTGTGTATCCATTTCTAATAAACTGCTCTTTTGCAACTGGTGTGAAAGTACCGCCATCAATAGAAACTTCTAAGAATCCACCATCATTACCCGTCTCGGTATTGTACCTATGATAAAATCTCAAAACAGGATTGCTTCCATCAATTGTGTAAGGAATAGAATACAACGATGCGTCTGTGTCAGCTGCCACGTTATAGACGGAAAAAGAATATTCTGGGCTTCTGAATACTTCAAAATTTGTAAACCACTCTTCACCTCCTACGTCTGTCTGATAATACCAATCAAAGTCACCATCGAAGCTTTCTTTTTGGAGTAATATCGACTTATTATCGATACTGGCTTTCGTCTTATATGTAAAGCTAACAGCTTGTTTATATTCCATGTTACCTAATTCGAATGTAAGGAGATTTCCGTTTACTTTTGGCTCTGACAATGATGACGATCCACTGACATAGCTTATTCCGGCTGGCAATTCATCGGTTATGATGACATTATTTTGCCTTGACGGGATATGATTTACAGCATTTAAGGTGATGGTTATCTCCTTACCTGGATCTACTGACGAATCCGCTGTTTTTGTTATTTTGAGTTTTTCTATCAATGTAGGTAAGACATCAAAATTTTCAGTACCATCATTCCTATCATTTGGCGATCCAGCTTTTACATAATATCCCAAACCTCTTCTTGCAAAAGTTTCCCATATTATCTTACCATTTACACCTGCAAAATGCACAGAGTCAGCTTTCAAAATGGCGTTTCTTCCTGCCAAAAATCCAGGATTACAACTCTGCATTTTCATTCCTTCCATTACCAGAAAAACCGATTTATAATTACCTGTTTCTTTTTTGTTCCAATCAGGATCATATCCATATTTGTCAATAAAATTCCAATACAAATCCCAAAGCATGCTTGCCCAGATTTCACCAAGTGGATGCGGCCCTGTTGTTCCTTTGATGTCATCATAAGTTTGTGGGTTTATACTCATATCTGTAGAGTATGGAAAACGCCTGATTCCTTTACTAGCTATAGTCTGCGCGTCTGCAAATGTCCCAATACCTCGTGAATCTGTACCTTTGTCACCTTCTTCATGCGTCATCACCAAAGAGAAGAAATCACTCCATCCTTCACCCATTTGTTCGTCGTTGCTCAAGCAAGAAGAATTCAACCTTCCTCCAGTAAGTCTTGTCGAAATACCATGTCCAAATTCATGAGCGATGATACCATTATCCAAAGCACCATCTAGGTATTTGGATTTATTAGTTCTTTCCTGAAATGTTACTCTAACTGTTCCTCCCGCAGCGATAATAACTTTGATTTTTTCACAATCAGACTTTTTAAGCATCACAGATGGAATAGTAACATTAGCTCCGTCGGTTCCACTTGCCATACCATCAGCAGATTCGCCATCACCACCATTAATACCTGCGATATTACAAATGATAGCAGCAATTGCTCCAGCTTGTTGTGCTTTATATACTTTTTTACTAAATTGGCAGATTCCTCTTTCTATCATGGCAATATTTCCTTTGATTTCAGCACCATTCACCAGATTATTGCATCCAAGTAATGGATTATTACCACCGTCATTGACTAGTACAATTTTGCCAGTAACAGGCGTTTCACTTATAAGTGGTATCACACTTCCAAACCCTGCTGTTCCATATTCAACAAATCCCTTGATTGATTCTGGTTCATCTACCGATACTGCACCACCGCGATTATCCCATAAATACATTTGCATTCTACCATTAAATCCATCAACAGGCGTGCTAAAATTTGCATTATTTATTTTAGTTGGGTTTCCATTAGCGTCTTTATCTGTACCTGCTTCGTGCGAGGTAATACCATCGAATGCCTGAGCGAGAACATAATCATCACCATCCGCCTTGTTCGTATAATTTTTTTGTTGGAAATTACCAAACTCTTCATTAAATCCCAATGTAGTGGTTACATCATGCATCATATTTACCATATAAAACAGATTTGTGACTGCTGCATTTGCGCTTTCGCGAGGATCCAAAGTCAAATCCATAGGAAAGTCAAAATTTAAATCAGCACCGCCATCAGTTTCTGGTCCATCACTATCGTCATCATCATTTTTGTCTTGATAAGCATATACATTATTACCTCTAGTGATTGTAAATTCTGCACCATCACTTCCGTCAGTATCGTGCCAACCATAAGGTGATACCAATGGATATTGTGCATCAGTTACTACAGTTCTTGAAGCAGTATGATTAGGGCTTTCTGCAGGCAATTTATACACTACATATTTTGCAGCTGTCGCACCAGTAAGTAATGACTTAGTAACCTCTTGTGCATTATCGTTTATTTTCCTGAAGGTTTTTATTGAGCAATTATTATGATTTGCATAAGCATCATGATGATGAGCACAATAAATAGTGTAATTGTGTTTAGAAATAAAATTTCCAGACTTAGCGTCGATATTTATATCCCAATAGTCAGCATTTGATTTCATATCCAAATTAAGGTTCCATACCAACAATAACTTATCATCTACGAGTTCATATTTTAGTTCCGCTGGAATTGTTGATTTTGTTAATTCCGGAAAATCAAATTTCAATTTGCCCACATCTGATCTTGATGTTAAAACAGGCTTAGATTTAACTGCAACACCCAAATGACTAGCGCTTTTTAATATTGCTTCTTCTGCACCAATAGTTTTAGTTTTGGTATTGATACGTGATTCTACATTATTTATAAAGTTATGCGCATCTGAGACCACTTTTCCATCCTTAATTATTACAGTCATCATTGCATTTCTAATCGGAATGTTATTGTATGCCTGATTAAGATAAAGGTAAGTTATACCATTAGCTTCTGCTTCTGAGTTAATGAAAATATCTTTGATATCCTCGGCCTTTAGGCTCCACTTCTCTGCATTTTTCTGGATATGGTTTACGGCCAATCCTAATTTTTGATTTTCCTGTCCATTGGATATCAAAAATGAAAACAAGAATAAAATTGAAAATAAAATACGCATTATTTGCTGTTTTGTTAGTTACGAAATACGATTAAAGCAATTATTTTTATTAATGACATAAAAGTAGTAAAAGAATATTGGATGTATAGCTTTTTTTGTTAATTTGTAGCTTAGACGACTATTTTTACAAAATCAAATGCTTTTACCTGAAATTAAATTCAACAGTTATCAAAACAAAATCACATTCTGATTGTATTTGTTGGGTATTTAATTAAAAAATAAATATGAAAATCAGCATAGCACAACTCAATTATCACATTGGAAATTTTGAAGGCAATACAGCCAAGATGATAGATGCCATAAAACTTGCGAAAGAGCAAGGTTCGGATATTGTTTGTTTTAGTGAATTAGCAACATGCGGATATCCGCCAAGAGATTTTTTAGAATTTGATGACTTTATACATTTATCAGATGAGTGCATTCAACAATTATGCGCATACGCTAACGGTATAGCAATCGTAGTGGGTGCACCGTCACATAATCTGGATCCCAAAGGGAAAAATCTTTTTAATTCGGTTTATTTTTTGGCTGATAATAAAATTCAATTTGTCCAACACAAAACTTTATTACCTACCTACGATGTATTTGATGAATACCGGTATTTTGAACCTGCTAAAGAGTGGAATGTAGTAGAATTCCAGGGTAAAAAAATTGCCTTGACAGTTTGTGAAGATATTTGGGATGTAGGGACTGACGATCCTCTCTATACAATTATTCCATTGGATGAAATGCAAAAACATAATCCAGATTTTATTATCAATGTGTCAGCGTCACCCTTCAATTTTGAACATGCTCATGCGCGAATACACACAGTACGTGCGAATGTTGCCCGATATCAAATACCCATGTTCTATGTTAATCATTGTGGCGCACAAACCGAATTAATTTTTGACGGAGGTAGCATAGTTATGTCCGGAAAAGGAACCTTAGTAGATGAATTACCGTATTTTGAGGAATGTATCAGGCATTATGAGCTTACTGATGTAGTAAATGCCACAGTAAACTCAGAACAACCAAAAAATAAAATGACCCTTATTCATGATGCTATTGTAATGGGTCTTAAAGATTACTTTCGAAAACTTGGTTTTAACAAAGCTATTTTGGGCCTTTCAGGTGGAATAGATTCAGCAGTTACAGCAGTTCTGGCAGCAAGAGCCTTAGGGCCAGAAAATGTTCGTGTTATACTCATGCCTTCGCAATTTAGTACAGGACACTCCGTGGATGATGCGCTCGGCCTAGTAAATAAATTGGGAATAGCGCATGATATTATTCCTATAAAAGATATGTATGACGCTTTTATGGAAAAATTATCGCCCATCTTTGGGGATTTGCCCTTTAATGTAACTGAGGAAAATATTCAAGCTAGAGTCCGCGGTATATTAAACATGGCAATTTCAAACAAATTTGGCCACATACTCCTAAATACAACCAATAAAAGTGAAATGGCTGTAGGATATGGGACACTTTATGGCGATTTATGTGGAGGTCTGTCTGTCATAGGTGATGTATATAAAACTGAAGTTTATGAACTGGCTCGCTATATTAATAAAGATGAAGAAATCATTCCATTAAATTCTATAGTGAAACCACCATCTGCAGAATTAAGGCCAAATCAAAAAGACAGTGACAGTCTTCCTGATTATGATACTTTGGACCCAATTTTATATCAATACGTAGAAAAAAGACAAGGTCCACAAGATATCATAGATATGGGTTACGATCCTGCATTAGTGAAAAGAATCCTAAGATTGGTAAATATCAATGAATTTAAAAGGTATCAAACAGCTCCAGTCCTTAGAATAAGTACAAAAGCATTTGGTATGGGCAGGAGAATGCCCATTGTAGGCAAATATTTGAGTTAAATAATATCAATTCTAGATACCATATTGATTAGAATACATTAAGCAAAAAAAGCCTATGCATTTGTTTCCCTGCAAATTGAAAGTAATTCAATAGTTAATATTCTATCCTAAAAATGTTTTGAAAGGTCATGTTATATATAGAAACTTAAATAATTCATTACATAGTTTATCCATTATTTTCAAAGATTGTACAAGCTAATCTTAAAATATTAAATAAACCTAAGTCTCATTCTGATTTAGTTTTACGCTAGTCAACACCAAGCTTATTTTGGGTATTTAAGCAATAATAATTATAAGAATATTATAGTATCAAAGCCTTTAATAATTAATAATATATAAATACTGTAGAAATTTTATGTACACCCTAAAATGGAAAGAGCTTCCTGGGTATTTCACCAGGAAGCTCTTATAAAAAAAGGCGGCGACCTACTCTCCCACTTTCGCAGTACCATCGGCGCTGAGGGGCTTAACTTCTCTGTTCGGAATGGGAAGAGGTGGAACACCCTCGCTATAACCACCTATATCGTCTTTAAGTATCCAGATTTTTTATCCACATACCCAAATATCTCTTTATTTCATGACAGTCGGGAGAAAATTTTCAATTCACGATTCCTAGAATAATCTCAAGGTCTTGCTCTTTTTAAAAAAAAGGAAGCATTCGGGTAATTAGTACTACTCGGCTCCATACATCACTGCACTTCCACCTATAGCCTATCAACGTCGTCATCTACAACAACCCTTTTAGTCCGAAGACAATGGAATACTCATCTTGGAGTTGGCTTCGCGCTTAGATGCTTTCAGCGCTTATCCGTTCCAGACTTAGCTACCCAGCAATACACCTGGCGGCATAACTGGTGCACCAGTGGTCTGTCCAACACGGTCCTCTCGTACTAGTGTCAGATCTCCTCAATATTCCTACGCCCACAGTAGATAGAGACCGAACTGTCTTGCGACGTTCTGAACCCAGCTCGCGTGCCACTTTAATGGGCGAACAGCCCAACCCTTGGGACCTTCTCCAGCCCCAGGATGTGACGAGCCGACATCGAGGTGCCAAACCTCCCCGTCGATGTGAGCTCTTGGGGGAGATAAGCCTGTTATCCCCGGCGTACCTTTTATCCTTTGAGCGATGGCCCTTCCATACGGAACCACCGGATCACTTTAGCCGACTTTCGTCCCTGATCGACCCGTCGGTCTCCCAGTCAAGCTCCCTTATACTAATACGCTCTACGCATGATTACCGACCATGCTGAGGGAACCTTTGCAAGCCTCCGTTACTCTTTTGGAGGCGACCACCCCAGTCAAACTACCCACCACACAATGTCCTCCGCCTTCAGCGAAGTTAGAACCTAAGTATAAGAAGGGTGGTATTTCAACGGCGACTCCATCACCACTAGCGTGACAACTTCAACGTCTCCCACCTATCCTACACATCTTATACTCAAGCTCAATGTGAAGCTATAGTAAAGGTGCACGGGGTCTTTTCGTCCCACTGCGGGTAACCGGCATCTTCACCGATACTTCAATTTCACCGAGCTCATGGCTGAGACAGTGCCCAGATCGTTACACCATTCGTGCAGGTCGGAACTTACCCGACAAGGAATTTCGCTACCTTAGGACCGTTATAGTTACGGCCGCCGTTTACTGGGGCTTCAGTCAATACCTTCGCTTGCGCTAAGCACCTTCCTTAACCTTCCAGCACCGGGCAGGTGTCAGACCCTATACTTCATCTTTCGATTTCGCAGAGTCCTGTGTTTTTGCTAAACAGTCGCCTGGGCCTTTTCACTGCGGCTCACTTTTACATGAGCGCCTCTTCTCCCGAAGTTACGAGGCCATTTTGCCTAATTCCTTAGCCATGATTCACTCGAGCGCCTTAGGATACTCTCCTCGACTACCTGTGTCGGTTTACGGTACGGGCTCTGTATACCTGAAGC
>JADKGF010000014.1:17500-134039 GCA_016717105.1 Saprospiraceae bacterium
GATAAACAATATCCGATTTGAACTAGATGATCAATTAAAAGTACTCGATCTTACCAAAAGAGAAAATTTGAGTTTGGTATATGATAAACTGGAAGTTGGAGTAAAGTACTATAAAGATTACTATAAGCACCAGCAAAAATTGGAAAAAGATGTACTTGCATATTACAATACATTAAAATTCACCAATAATGAAATCCAGTTTCCAAAAGTTGTAAACGCTTTACAAAGAACTTATGATACAAATAGAGCAGCACTTAACGCACTTTACTTTAAGGATGATGATAATTTTGGGGAACTTATCAAAAAAGAACAGTTAGCTTTAGCTTCATTGGATAGTATTCGTCTTACTGATTACAATAGTACAAGACTTATAAATAGTAAAGTACAAATGTGGTGGGCAAATATTCTGAAACAAGCTAAAAATTCTATATCGGAGCAGAAGAGTTTTGCTGAATCAGAAAATATTCCTGAGGAATTTAAATTATACGATAAGTACTATTACTATTATAATTTTCCTATCATTGATAAATTTAACAGATATGGAATGGGAATCGTGTTCGAAATGAACAGGATTATGGATTATTTGGATATTCCGGTTTTGAAAAAATTTGAAATGCCACACTACTTTAAGGTCTTCTATCCTAAGCAGCTTGAAAAAACAGAATTTCTTGAAGCTTCAGACCCTATTGTAAAAGCACTTCCTAAAACCGTAAGAGGTCGAAATGTAGTCACTGCCACCAGATCTATAAAAGTGGATACTTTCATTGTTGACTTCAAAATGTATGACCACAAGATTATAGATAAAGACTTGGTTTCATTAAGTTTTAATGGTGACTGGATTATCGAAAAATTTGAAATCTCTGAAAAACCTTATGAATTCACATTAAAACTAAATCAGGAAGGTAAAAATTTCTTACTTCTACATGCCGATGACATGGGTAGGCAGCCACCTGCTACGATTGCTTTGTCCTATATGTATCATGGAAAAAAGGAAACAATAATCCTAAACTCTGACACTGTGAAAAGTGAGGTAATAGAAATTATTAAGAATTAGACAATCATGTAAAGCTTGTCCTGAATACCAACAAGATTCCAAAAAAAATTAAAGCAATACCAGCTATCCTATTTATCAATATGACGTAATGTCCCTTTATTCTATTCCTTATCAATTTGGCAAGGACGACTTTGAGTGTATCTGTGAATATAATGGTAAGTAAAATACTTCCAAATAGCAAAATGGTTTGTAAGCCATTGATGTTTCTCCCGATTACATTAGTTGACATCACGCCTATCCAAAAAATAAAGGTGAAAGGATTGATAAAATTGACCAAAAATCCCTTCGTAAAATATCCAAAATAAGTCTTGGATGAAATTGCAATTTCCTCATTCACCTCGATATTTGTCTTCAAGAATGTATAAAGACCAGTTGCAATAAGTATCAATCCACCACTCATTCCCATCCAAAAATGAAAGTCACTATTATGCACAACTTCATTTAATTGGTGTATAAACAGATATGCCGCTGAGATAACTAATACATCACTGACCCAAACTCCTGTACCTATTGCAATGCCTGCTTTGAGACCATATTGCATCCCTGTTTGTGTCAATGCCACAAATATAGGTCCTATAAGAATGGCCAATGTAAGTCCAAGAAGCAGACCTTCAACTATAAATTGCATCTAATTTTTGCAGGCTTGATTATTCGTGGATTCCAGCAGATTTCTTCTCTCTGCGTACTAGTGCATTCTCTCTGGATTCAAAATATTCCTTTCTATTGCGTACAATATCAGTGGCCGTATAAATAGCCTGAAGCAATGAAGATGGATCTGCCACATTATTACCAGCGATGTCGTAGGCTGTACCGTGATCTGGTGATGTACGGATAAATGAAAGTCCTGCCGTAACATTGGTACCTGAACCAAAAGACAATGCCTTGAAAGGAATAAGTCCCTGATCATGATACATCGCTAGGACGGCATCAGATTTTTCCATAACCCATTTCCAAAAATCCATCTGCTGGAAAGGACCTGATACCATAAGCCCTTGTTTTTTTGCTTCAACTATCGCAGGTCTGATGATTTTTTCTTCTTCATTGCCCAGCAATCCATCGTCTGATGCATGTGGATTCAAGCCCAAAACACTGATATGTGGTTTTTCGTAGCCAAAATCTTCAATCAAAGTCTTATTGAGAATTCTGATTTTCTCGAGAATCAATTCTTTGGTAATCGCCGAAGCAATTTCAGAAACTGCAATATGATTGGTCACCAAAGCCACCTTGAGCGAATCACTGGTAAGCAACATAAGACTTTGGGATTTGCCATCGGATGCTGTAAAATATTCTGTATGTCCTGGATAAGGAAATTTTGCCATTTGCATAGCTTGCTTATTGATCGGTGCTGTCACTATCGCATCTATATGTCCTTCTTTAATATCGGCCAATGCTTTATCTAAAGATAAATATGCATATTTGCCACCATCAGCTGTAGCTTTACCTAAGGTAATATTGATATTTTCGTCCCAACAATTGACCAAATTTATTTTATTGGCTACAGCCTGCGCACCTGAAGTTACGGAATGAAATCCAATATTGCTCTCTTTGACGATGTTTTTGTGATAAGACAAAACTTTGTATGAGCCATAGATAACAGGCGTAAACATATTTAGCAATCTTAAATCAGAAAAAGCTTTAATGATGATTTCCGGGCCAATGCCATTAATATCTCCTATGGTGATTCCTATTTTCATTTCGAATAATTGCTGATTTTTAATAACAGCGGTGCAAAGGTACATAAAAGTATGCAGTACAAAAACAGCATTGTGAATACTATTCATAAATTGCAAATGGTAAAGTCATTTTGCATTTAATAATAATTGAGTATTGTTGTAATTCAAATTGCCTTGTAGTCAAATTATTACTTGAATGAAGTGCATATTTTATATCCAATAAGTTGAATTATTCCATTTTATTATACTGTAAAAATACAATATTTAAACAATTATTTTAATTTTGTAGCATAATACCTATAGTATGAATAGTAGCCTAAGGAATTTAATAATTGTGGTCATAGCAATGATTGCCGGTGGACTTACCATCACTTGTGTAGAATACCTGATAGCGTCTATAGAATGGCAAAATGATCTGATGCATCCCGGCAAGCTGGCACTTGTGGTGGTGGCACATGCTCTTGGAGCCCTTGTTTCAGGAATTGTCATTGGAAAATTTGCGAAATTAGATGCGTATTTTTATACTTTGATTGCCGGTATGATATGGACACTAGTAGGTATAGCTCAGATCATTACGATCCCTCATCCGATTTGGTTTTCGATAGCAGATACTTGTGTTTATCTGCCGATGACGATATTGGGCGCTAAATTGGCATCAAAATTATCCTGATTATTCACATCAAAACAATAACTTTTATGAACAAGCATTGGATTATCGGAGCGATCGTAGGTGGATTGATCGTCTTTATTTGGCAATTTCTTTCATGGGCACTTGTAAATATTCACCAATCTAACCAAAGATATACACCCAATCAGGAGGCCATTCTATCATGTCTGCAGGCCAATATTACAGAAGATGGTAGCTATTATATGCCCAATGTTCCACCAGGCACATCTTCTGAAGATTCGCAAAAAGCCATGGAAGCATCGTTCGGAAAACCTTGGGCTTTGGTCTCATACCACAAATCAAATGACGCATCTATGGGTATGAATATGCTGCGCGGATATACGGCAGATGTAGTAGCTGTCTTTTTACTTTGCTGGTTATTCAGTTTTATACCGAGCATTGACATTAAAAAAGCAATTACTGTATGTTTAATAGTTGGGCTTACTGGATACCTAACCACAGAGTATTCAACTTCCATATGGTTTAAATCAAATTCAATACCTGATCTGATCGATGCCATCATTCCTTGGACACTTTGTGGTGTATGGTTAGGATATTGGTTTAATCCAAATAGAAGGTAAACATACCAATATCTAATTCATTTAACATCTAGGTTATCCATCGGATTAATCCTAAATATTTTCAGTAAATGATGTTGCGAATAGAAGATTCCCGTGTAATTTGATTATTTTTGCCGTCTTTCAAATCATTTCTCGTGGAATATCAAATGATCAAAACGGAGCAAAAAGCGCTCGACATCAATCTAAATGATCCCATTTACGGCACATTTGCAGAAATAGGTGCAGGACAGGAAGTAGCCAGAAATTTTTTTCAAGCTGGAGCTGCTGCTGGCACCATAGCCAAAACCATGTCCGCTTACGACAAGACCTATTCTGATGCAATCTATGGTGTAGAGCCATCAGGCAGATACGTCTCCGAACCTCGGCTGTATAAGATGCTCGATCATGAATGGCACCTTATGGAAGAGCGACTGAAAGAAAGCAGACCAGACGCCACATTTTTTGTTTTTGCAGATACAGTGCAAGCCATAAATTATACGAGAACGATTAAGGGAAATGGATGGATGGGATTGAGATTCAGGCTTGTACCTGATGGCCCTGTGAATGATATGGTACTCCATGTCAAAATGCTGGATACCAACAATCGACTTCAACAAGAAGCTATCGGTATTTTGGGTGTGAATATGATTTATGCTTCCTTTTACTACAATGACAATCCCGAAAAAATGGTCATGTCCTTGGTAGACAATATCAAGGATCGTGTATCTATAGACTTGCTCAGAATCAATGGCCAAAGTTTTAATTATTTTGACAATAGACTGGTGTCATTATATTTGGTAAAACATAAGCTTACGTCGGTGGCAATGTTTGACATCAATAGCAGGAGTATTCACGCATCCGAATTCTTGTATCGAGAATCACTTATGGTAATCCGTGGAAACTTTCGTCCGCCAACCATCGTGACTCAAGATGTAATAGAATGCAGCTTCAATCAGTTTAAAGATGAGACATCATTAGCAGATGACAAACTAAATCTGATGATGGAGATGACCATGGATTATCTCAAAGGCGATGGTGCGGACATTGACGAAAAAGATTTTTTGGAAAGGGCTGATATGATCACAGCACTAGGTCATAAAGTCTTGCTCTCTGACTGTGCTAACCATGAGATGCTTATTAATTACCTTAGCGATTATAAAATATCCAATCTCGGTCTCGTGATCGGAGTGCGCGAGCTCCAATCTATCATCACAGATAAATATACCCAAAATCAAGATGGCCGACTATTGGTTGCCTTTGGGGAATTGTTTAGTCAAAACATCAGAATTTATGTTTATCCAGCGCAAACTGCCGAAACAGATGAAATCATCACTGCCGAAAACATGACTGTACCTGAAGGTATAAAGTTTTTGTACCAATATCTGCTCGATAGCAGGCAAGTAGTAGCCGTCAAAAAGTTCAATAGCGACATTCTCCACATCTACCCGACCGACGTGCTCAGCGACATCCAGGAAAACAAAACCGGATGGGAACAAAAAGTGCCTGAGTCACTAGTCAAACTCATCAAAGAAAGGCAGTTGTTTGGGTATCAGTAGTGGAAATGAAACCACCTTTGACAATTAAAAATAAAGACTTACCACAAAGACGGTAAGTCAATATTATTTACCTAGTAATTATTTTCAATAATTGGCACTCAAGTGATTCTTTGTGCCTATTTGCCATTTTAGCTCCATCCTATTTTTCACAAGGAACAAAAATGTACATAAATCCTTGAAAAAAAATTGCAAAAATAAATACAAGATAATTTATATTTGGTATATTTACGGCATAACCCAATGCAACATGAAATCATTTACCAACTTACCAAATTATATCCCGCATTTTATTACTTTATCTTGAATATACAAAGCTGTATATATCAATATGTTTGCGCAGAAATTAAGTCATTAAGACCTATGGACTTTATCTGGCTTCCATCAAAAATTTTCATTCAATACAAAGTTTTGACATACCATTGTAACAAAAGTTATAATGCAATTAAATCCACTTGGATGAACTTTGCGGTATAGTTAATCGATAAAATGCAGGTCAATGAGTATGGGTATTCTACATCTGCAACCTTTCGAATAATAAATTGATTTTTTAACTTTTTAAATATATAATATTATGCCAACAAAACCATTTGATGGAGCAGATGATATAAAAAATGTTGATTGGCCAGAAGGCCAACAATCTGTTGCTGATTTTCAATCAGGTCAAAAATATTCTATTTCAGCTATACAGGAAATTTTGGACCTTAACCCTAAATATTTGAAAACCGAATTTGGTAAAGCAATAGGCACAGGTCGTGACCATTCTTTGTGCTTATATATTGTTGGGATTGATGATAAACTCAATAAAGTTACGAAATGTGCCCCACCATGTCCACCACATTGTCAAAACAACTTAAGTGAATAAGTTATGAAATGGATGTTTATTGATAACCTTGTAACTTCAAGTATTATACCTTTTGAAGTTCAAAGTTTATCAGGAGAAATAATTATTGAAAGAATTGAATTGATTAATGGAAATTCAATAGACGAATTTACTTCAAAAAGAGTATTAATACCAAGTCAAATTATTTCAATTCATAATATTATTGAGTATATTTTAAATTTTGAACTAATTTTAAAATTTGAAAGCCCTTTAACATCAGGATATATTGTTACTGATATTAAAGACAGCGATTTTGACTTATTATTACAGCTTAAAAACATTCTTAACGATAAATATCAATTTCATAGTGCCCAAGATTTTAAGTCGTACATTAAAGAAATCAAAAAAATTGTTGCTGACAAAATTCACCTTGACCACTTATATCATTTTGTTCTTCTTTTTGTGAGTATTATTCTAATGAAAATTTAGATAATTTTAGTGAAAATTGTGATGCTTATATTTATAAATTTAGTCATCTTAATATTTTCAAAAAATATTTAGATAATTTCAAATTAAGAAGTACAAATAGAAACACTTATGAATCTAATTTCAATCTTTATAGTTTTGCCCAATGTGGATCAAGAAGTGGAGACACGTTTATTGAGTTTGTAAATAAATTAAATTTCGATTCATTAAAAATTATTGATGCTTCAAAAAAATTTAATTATTCATCAAAAATTTGCTCCAATACGAGTATAATATTTTATGGTCATGGTTCGCAGGTAAATGATACAATTGGAAATGAAAATGTAAATTATTCACTCAAAGAAATACTTGGTTATATTGATAATTCACCTTCATTAACATTACTTTTTTGCTTTAGTGATGATATTTTATTTAAGGATTGGAAATACAAGTTTCCAAAAATCATGAAAGTCAATACGGGAATTGGAACACATATACTGAATTATGTTATATATGTAATTGAACTTGAATCAAAAAGAAAATTGGAGATTGAAGAAATTTTTAATAGCAGTAAAGATATTTGTGAATTATTGAATAATGGGCCTGGGGAAATCATCATTAATAAGTGATTACTTATGGTTAAAAGTTTTGTATCAATTTATATAATAATTTTTGCTCAATTGTGTTTCACTCAATCCCTCACTTCCCTTTCTCAAAAATCAAATTATTTTATCTCCACCGATTCTTATGGGCTTACTTGGATTAGCTCTACCGATGGAGTCAATGTGTATAATGGTCTGGACGTGCGAGTGTATCGTCCGGGCCTTTACAATATGATAGGCAACAATGTTCAGTCGCATTTTTTTGAAGATTGTGCACACAATATGTGGTTTAGTACCTACAATGCTCTCCATTGCTACATACGCGAAAAGGATGATTTCGCGGTGTACCAGTTTCGAGATTCTTTAGGACAAATCATTGATGATTCATACAAGGTTTTCGCGTATAATGACCAGTTTGTACTCCTGCGATATGGTGATTTCTTGGGTTTATTCGATATTAATACAAATCAAACTTCACGTGCTTGGGATTTGAAATTGGCTCAATATAACTATTTTGATGCTTCGTTTTCACAATATAAAATCAATGTAGTAGCTTGTTTACAAAATAGAATTTCAATAATAAACAGCAGTAACATTCTGATCGGAAAACCCAATCAGACAAATATTACATTGAATAATAACCAAAGTCTTGCAGATATTCAAATCAAAAATGAACATCAAATTTTATTGACCTATAATAAAAACACCTACATAGATGTATATGATCTCGAAACTAAGTTAATTGAAAAATTTTATGAAGATTCTAGTCCTATAAATTATTCAAAATACATTCCTACGTCAAATGAGCTCTTGATTTGTGACACAAAACAATTAAAGCTTTATTCATTGACTGACCATAAAGTAAAAAAGACATGGACTTTCCCAAACAATGTCATTGGCAATCCTGCACCTATCAACATGTCCGATGACATCATATATCTATGTATCGATGGGAAAGGCATTTTGATCTACCATAAGAATAAACACAAAATGAAGCATCTGTCTCTGGATGAAGACAACTTGCCTGCAAATGTACGCGCTATTATTCGTAGTGGAGATGGTACCTACTGGTATGGATCACGAGATCGAGGTATAGGGCATTTTGACAAAGGTGATTTAGGGCATTACAATAAAGATAATAACACTTGTCCAAGTAATTTTATCATGGCCGTGGCACAATTGAAAAATAATGAAATTATTGGTGCTGGTGGTAGAGATGTGGTAAAATATCAAAAGTCAAACGATAGATTTGTATCCGTAAAAAATACCAATAAAAATCAAGATCACTTCATAGGCGGATTTGCAATGATCAATGGCGAAGCACTTTTGGTTGTAGATTATTCAAATTTTCATTTTTTGCACCGAATGGTCTTTAATAGTGACAACACTTACACTTTATCGCCAATCAATGTCAAAGGTGGAAAAATAGATGACGAATACGTTTATGTGTATAATCTAAACCGACAAGAATATATCATAGGCATCAATAATACAGAAGTGGCGCTCTTACGATACGTGGATGGAAAAGGAGAGATCATCAAGAGACATCAAATAAATAATTCTCCCAATGATATTTATATACAACGAGATTCTGTTTATCTCCCAACTGATGGCGGCCTCTATGTCGTCCACATAGATTTCAAACAAAAACCCAGAAAAGTTATAGATGCAGAAGGCAAGCTAAACCAAAACATCTATTGCGCATTGATACATAACAAAAAAATTTTCCTTTCTACCAATGATGGCTTGATGATGTACACACCAGCAAGTAACCTTGTTCATCAATTTACAAAAGCAGATGGTATCCAAGATATGGAGTACAATAGCCTAGCGGCACATAAAGCAGACGACGGGACTATGATATTTGGAGGCGTAAATGGTATCAATATTTTTCATCCTGATAGCATTCGATTTTTGGATGATCCGGCGAAGATTCATATTTCTAAGTTGCTGATTAATGATGAAAATCACCCATCTTACATCCATGCCAATGGTTTAGAAAGTTTACAACTACCTTTTTCTGAAAATACACTCTCTTTTTTTTTCAATGGCATAGACTATGCAGACCAATCGGCTATAAAATTAAAATACCAAATGCACAATTATGATAAACATCCTGTGCTTATAGACAAAAATGATGGTTTCGCGCGATACACTAATCTGCCACCTGGAGATTATGATTTTTTAATATTTGCTACCAATAGCGATGGCATCTGGAATAAAACACCCAGAACAGTTAAAATCACTGTAGATCCGCCGTATTGGCGCACATGGTGGTTTAGACTTTTAGTCTTGGCAGCTGCATTTGGATCAGGGTATTCATTGGTTAGATCTAGATATAAACGCAAGCTGGAGAAACAAAATCAATTGCTACGTGAGCAAGCATTAATCATAGAAAAACAACAAGGCATAGAAGCAGAACGCGCTCGGATAGCTTCAGAGATGCACGATGACCTAGGATCAGGACTTACCACGATTCGATTCTTGAGTGAGCGGGCATTAAAATCTGTCAATACAGAAACTGAAATCAACGAAATTCGCAAAATAGCCAATCAATCCAATGCTTTGGTGAGTAATATGTCAGAGATCATTTGGGCGTTAAATGCCAGGCTGGACAATAGTGATGAGCTTTCTGCATATCTCCGCCGATATGTCGGCGAGTACTTGGGTGAGCATGGTATCGGTCACCAATTCGAATCTACCGGTGAGCTAGATATCAATGTGCTTACAGGTGAGAAGAGACGAAATATTTTCTTGGTTATCAAAGAAATTCTCCACAATACAGTTAAATACAGTGGTGCCAAAGCCGTAGATGTACAGCTTGTATTCCAAGGTGAGAAGATAAATATTACCATCACAGAAATCGATGGCCTTGGTTTTGACTTTGATGAAAAAATAGGCACTGGCAATGGACTGTATAATATTCAAAAGAGAATGGATAAAATAAATGGAGAGATAAAATACATTCGTACAGATAATGGCATGAAGATCATCATCAATATCCCTGTGGAACATGAGTAAGATAAAAATAGCAATTATAGAAGACAATAAAGATGTTGCTTGCACATTGCGCGATATCATCAACGAACAACCTGACATGGAGTGTGCCAGGTTGTATCATACGGCAGAAGATGCGATGATTTTTCTCAAACAAAATCTGGTAGATATCATTATAGTCGATATCGGGCTTCCACGAGCTAGTGGAATAGACGCTATCCAATACCTGAGTAATTACTGCCCACAAGCCACTTTTTGTATGTTTACAGTGTATGATGATGACGAAAAGATTTTCCAATCTCTCCAATCGGGCGCTAAAGGATACATTTTAAAAAATACACCTACTGAAAAAATCATTGAATCTATCAGAGAATTATATGCCGGTGGATCGCCTATAAGCCCATCTATAGCAAGACGAATGATCAATGTATTTCGTACGATGCAAGTCAGCACATCGACACATCAACTGCCTGTATCTGACCGAGAATTAGAACTACTAACCTTATTGGCAAAAGGACTCTTGTACAAAGAAATAGCAGATCAACTCGGCATTGCTGTAGGTACCGTAAAACAACACATACATAGGATTTACGATAGATTGCATGTTACAAATCGCACCGAAGCTATCAATCTCTATAATAACAGAAAAGACCCGAAGAACTGACCTGTTGTAACAAATTTGTATAAGAAAATATCTATTCCCTGCTGAATAATTCCTTATCTGTATAAGCTTACTTGTGTCCAAATGGCCCAGGAATGCTAAATTTTGATAAAAATACTGGTCAAAAAAGTCCTAATTGGTATTCTTTAGCAATAAATGGTCAAAAAAGCTAAATTGATTAGAACAAAAGTTACAATCTCTATAGGTGCGAATGATATGACATTTGTGGTATAAATACATAGAATTTTATTCACACAAATATTCACATATCATGAAACAAAAATATTTGCAAGCATCACTAAGGATTGTTCACGACATCACCATGTGGACCATTCTCATTTTCTCCCTTTTTATTTTGAATTCTTCCGAGGTCTTTGGCCAGTACAAATGTGAAGACAATCTGATCAAGAAAGTTTCTGAAAACACAATGGAATGTATGGATTCAAAACTAATAAATGCACTTAATCAAAATCATTAAAACTTATTTTTTCGCACCTTAAAAAATTAAAAACATGACGGCATCATTACAAGCAGAAACCACCAACCAAGTGATCGACCAAATCTCACTCACCAAAAGAACCATTGACCAGATTTTAGATAGGACAATGGAATTAGTTAATCAAGGAGATTCAGGCATTGCAATAAGTAGCCTTTTTTTTAGACTAGGCAAATTATCAGCTAAATTTTCTTGTGAAACCTTTCAAGATTGGATTCGTGACTATTGCACATCACATCCTATTGCGGAGATATTGTGGCAGTCACCAATAACTAAACGATGTTTTAGCAAACCAAAAGGCTACGCAGGTGATGCAACATTGATAGACTATATCTATTTGAAGGATGAAAACATTGAATATGCAAATGAGATAGCTGAAATATTACATAAATCCATTTGTAATTCCACGTCTTGTGATAGTGTACGTGAACGAGCGAAATATTTTGGAAATTTGATCACACAAATTTCTGAATCGAAAAACCGCAAGATATCTGCCATTTCTATAGCATCAGGCCATCTCAGAGAATTGGATCACGTGTCGCATTTTGAAGATAAAGTATATCATTTTATTGGACTCGATCAAGATGCCGAAAGTAATACAGAGGCGCGAAGGAGCTATCCATTCAAAGGACTTACTGTACTGGACGAATCGATCAAATATGTACTGGCTGGAAAACTCGAAGCAGAAAGTTATGATCTCGTATATTCTGCGGGTTTGTTTGACTACCTAGATGAAAAAGTAGCTGCCCGTATGACAAAACGGATGTTTGAACTGGTCGTGCCCGGTGGGACAATGGTCATCCCAAATTTTGCCAAAGGCATCATAGAACGTGGCTATATGGAGACATTTATGGATTGGTATCTCATCTATCGTGATGAGATGGAACTCTATGGATTCATGAGAGAGCTAGATATGTCCCAAGTCGCATCATGGAATATCCACGGCGATAAGTATGGAAACATCTTGTATCTGACTGTGGTCAAAAAAGGATAATCAGTAATTTTAAAATCATTTTTTTCAAATAACACTTAAAACAAAAAATCATGAAATATTTTTACCTTCTTCTAATACTTTTTAGTTATTCATTTGTAAATGCACAGAACTGGCAGTCAAACAATTATACACTGCAAATAAATGATGATTTCAAACAAGAATCTCTTTCAACTCAAATACCCAATCTTACAGAAATATCAAAAAGTATCTCGCAGAATTTCGAGATTTCGAAGAATATGATGTCAGAAATTAAAGGCGTAGAAAATGAAAATTATAATTCACTTATTTTGAAAAGGCTAGAAATGAAGCTATTGAAACACTTTTATTAAAACAAAGTGAAATCCGACAAGATATAAGAAAAGTGGACATCTTGGAAGCAGCTTGGTTAAAGATGAATAATTTAAATCCTCGCCTTAATACCAAAATGTTTGCTGACATTAAGGAGATGAAAAGGATATTGTTAAACTCCGATTCCGAAATCATTAGAATGATTAAATTTGTAAAAAACTTGGAAATTACAGATTCTAATTTCATTCCAATTGAAAAGAGTAGTATTGATTTCAATTTTGATGATAAGAAATATAAAGAAATACAAACTTCAATTAATAATGAGTGGACAGAATATGAAAAATTAAACAAAACAAATAAATCTTCTATTCCTCAAATTTCTACAATCAATAAAAAAAGTTTAACCCAACGGTTTCACTTTTTAGGTGCGCGAATTTAAATATAAAAGGGCAATATAAACTTGAAGTTTTTGTTGGAAATGGAGCTATTGATACGTTTAGTACTGCAACAATCCTTGTACCTGAATTGAGCAATTACGGTATTCGACTCAATGGATTTAAAGACTTAACCAAAAGGTTTGGAATTAATGGTGATTTTCATTATCATGAGAAAAAATCATTTAACCCACATGAAAATGTTGACTTTACTTTTTCAAGAATTCAGACTAAATTGGGTCTTGAGTATTTAGTTTTCAAAGACATACTTAGCGTTTATGGTAATGTAAATTTTATAATCCCTGTTACTAATACAGAAAAGTACAAAGAAGTCTTTACAAAAGATAATAGAGATCTTCGATACTATGATTTAGGTTTAAAACTCTTTGTAACACCGAAAGGTGATCTTGCCAATACTTCAGGTGTTGGGCTTTTTGTAGATCTAAACTTCATAAGCACAACTGAAATGGTAAAGTTTTATAATGGAAATTCCGATGCCTTTATTCCCAATATAAAATTTGGACTTCAAAAGAATTTTAGGTAGGCAAACTTATTCACTAACAAATAATTTTATCATGAAAAACAAGAATTTTTACGCAACCCGTCGGTTTGTTCATGAAATCACCATGTGGACACTCCTTATTTTCTCCCTTTTTATTTTGAATTCATCCAAGGTCTTTGGCCAGGGTAATTGCTATAAAGAAGTTGTGAAAACAGTTTCATTATCTAGCAGCGAAGGTTTTGAATCGCACCAAACTTTTCAATAAAATTTTAAATCACTTTAAAATATTTAAAAATGAGACAATTTAAATTCAGAATTTTTAACTTCTTGGCATTTAGTATAATATTTTCAACATTGAATTTGTTTGCTAATTGTGATGAAGCAATTTTACTAGAATGTGGATCTAATGGTATTTATGACACAAGAATTGGCAATAGCAATTACGGAAGTAGTGACTACGTAAATTGTTATAATGGTCCGAGCCTATTTAATGGTAATGACGTCCTGTTTAAAATCGTAAAGACAGATTACAAGATGTGGACAATTTCCATATTTAATATGGGTAATGTAGATCTAGACATGTTTTTATTGGACAATTGTTTTGGCGGTGGCATTGGTAAAGGTTCTCAAATTAATTCAGTCACTTGTTTAGATAAAAGTATAAATGGTGTAAATGAAGTTTTTAGTGGATATAACTATGATGCCATAAGTATAAGCAATCCAGGCACTTATTATATAGTAGTAGATGGTTATAACCAAAATCAAAATGGATTATTTACGTATAATGTAGGTTGTGATGATTTTGTACACGATGATTTTCAACCTTGCAATAATTCTTATGAAAATTTAGAATGTAATATAATTAAGTCAGGCTTTGTGGGTTGTAATTGTCCACCAGGTACTATCTGTATTTGTGATCAACCGAAAATGAATAACTATAGTTGTTTGCCAGAAAAGCAAAAAGGATCGATGACATCTTATGAAAATATTTATTCTTTCACGGCAGATAATGATGGCGAATACATATTTGAGATAAGTGAACTAACCCAAAATTTAGATGTATTCATAATAAGTAATTATTGTGACCCTCAATTTAATGGGACAAGTGACTATAATTGTATCGCAATGTCAACAAATCAAGGTAGAGAAAACGAGACTATTATTCTTGAAATGAAGCAAGGTCAAACTGTTTATATAGTCGTAGATGGGCGTTTAGATGCAACTAGTGATTACAAAATATTTGTAAAATGTCCAGGTCTATGCGATACCGAATGTTGTCTTTTTCCAAATTCTTTTTCAAAATGCTTTTCATTTGAAAATTATTTATACACAAATATTTTCCCTCAAGGAAACCCTGATTTTTCTGTAATTGGAAATGCAAATGATAATAATGCCCTAATTGTAAATACACCAATTAAAAGAGGATTAAAATCGGCAAAATTTTCTAGTAAAAGTAACTTAGATTTAAATATTAATAGAAATATTCCTGAAATTAAGCCTACTAGATTAGAATGGTGGATTTATGTTCCTTCAAGTAAAAGTTCTCGTTGGCATCTTAAAACAAATAATATCTCCAACACACCAATATTGATGGAAATTCAAAATGGTATTGGGAAAATAGGTTTTGGTAATATATTAAGCCCTAATTTTATTGATAGTTTTCCAATTAAAAATGATACATGGATAAAACATGTGCTTATTTTCCAGCCTGATGAAAATGAAATAGAATTTTGGTTTGATGGTAGATTTGTTTTCAAAGAATCAAATTTCCAGTCTAATAGAATAGGGCAACTTAATTTTAATAATAAAGGCATTAATACTGAATACTACGTTGATGAGATTTGTTATAGTGAATTTCTTCCATCCATAAATTGTTCGGAGGAAAACAATCCTGTTTGCTATAATAGTATAACATTTAAAAATGAATGTTATGCATTATTCAAAGGTTATACTTCATGTGAAAGGAAGTGTAATGATCTACCATGTGACGATTGTTGGGACTGTTTTCATTATTTACCTGACGATAATGACCCTAGCATTTGTAGATTTACAAATAGTTACTGTGAAAAGCCTAGACAGCTTAATCTTAAATCACCTGATATGGAAGTTTATGATTATGACTGGAGCGTCACAGGAGGAAGCTTTAATTATCAAAATGGAACATCAAGAACTTCAGCTAATCCTATTATAAAATTCCCATCATCAGGAAATTATAATGTTTGTATGAAGGTTTACTACACAGATAGTTTTGGGTCAACCACCTTGGTGTATGAGTGCTGCCAAACTATAATAGTAAAAGTGCCATGCACTTCACCTCCTGTTGCCCATTTTACATATACACTTAATAATGCTAATAATTCTTTTACTTAAACTCTAATACATCTACAGGAGTGACAAATAGATTGTGGGATTTTGGTGATAATTATGGAACGGGAAGCCAAATTACCTTCCTACAAAGCACTAATAATACAAGTATATCACCTAGTATATTGTTACCTCCAGGATATTGTAAGCCTGTTTGCTTATCAGTTGTTAATAGCTGTGGTATTTCTACTTATTGTGTTACATTATGTAGAGATAATAATGACTGTACTGGTAACACACCAGTGTACTCTCTAAATCAACCAGTGTCGCCTGTAATTAATGACCAATCAGTATCCTTTGCTTCAATTCCTGCACCACCGTCAGGTACAAATGTCGAATATTCTTGGGATTTTGGTGATGGAGTTGGCAAAAGCAGTATCCACAATCCAACTTATACTTATCCTCGAAACGGAAATTTCTTGATCTGTTTGGTAATAAAAATAGGTTGTAAATCTATTTGTTATTGTTGGAGCGTACGGATAAATCCTTGTAATGTAAGTTTTGAACCTCATACTGGAACTTTAAGTGCAAAGTTTGGCGGTGACGAATCGTCACTTATCTACAACATCTCAAGTAGTGGTATTACCCTTGCGCCCGGTCAACCTTGGATGTTGGATAGAGTAACAATAAATAATAGTGTAGGTAACTCCAACCTTTCAATTCCACTTCCACAAAACAAAGATTATGAAATTTGTTTTCCGTATATTAAACCTAATGGCTGTTTGGCCTATAAATGTATTCCTATTAGAGGTGGTAACCCATTCTATTGTCCAATCATTGGATGGAAATATCATCAAAACTCAGGATATCAATTTACACTCCCAGAAGGCTATTCAGAGATCAATTGGACACTCGATGAATCTGGCCAAAATTTGGGTACTTCAACATCAAGCAACTATGTTATACCTTTAAATCCATGTGGATGGCGCACTATAAGTGTTATTTATTTTGATGGAACAAGATATTCGATATGTTGCTTGAGAATATATTTGTGTGCTCCTGATGATTGTTTTGGCAATGTGTACTATGGCGTATCAAATGAAAATGCACAATTCCAACTGAATGAGTCCGGCGTATCTAACATTTCATGGTATTTTGATGATGCGCCAAATAGTATATTAGGTTCAACTTCAGTTATTACAATTCCTTTCCCATCAAACTGTGTCCAAAAATGGATTTCTGTTAAGTTTAAAGATGCTTTGGGAAGATGGAAACTGTGTTGTCGTTTGATTTGGTTCTGTAATCCATTCAATTGTAATCAAATCAACATGGCTTTTGACGAAAACAATGGATATAGATTTGAAATTGATCAATCATACACAGATATGTCCTGGACTATTGATGAAACAGGACAATCTCTAGGTTCAAACATTCAAAGCAATTATCTCCCACTACCACCAGGAAATTGTAGTTTAAGAACAGCAACTATAAGATATAAAGATGCTTTAGGAAGATGGTGGATTTGTTGTTACAGGTTTTGGTGGTGCGATCCAACTAATTGTGGTGATAAGATCTTTATAAATCCAAACGGTACAAACTTCACGCTTAATACAGACAATTCGGCTCAAAATATTACCTGGTATCTAAATAATGTTGTAATTGGTTCAGGCAATAACTTGACAACAACATTACCTAATTCGGGTACAAATAAAATATACATAAGATATTTTGACTCACTAACCAAATGTTGGTATTGGTGGTGTAAAACGCATAGTTCAAATAATTCAAATTTGTCTTTTGACATCGATGACAATGTGTGCAGTTCGGTCGGGCAAATTGTGACAATACCGATAAGAGTTAAGAATTTTACAAATGTAACATCATTTCAGTTTACCTTAAATGTAGCTGACAATACAAAAGGTGAAATAATAACCCTTGATAAAGGAAATATTATTGGTGACTTAAATTACGGTCTGTTATCTCCTACTATTGCCACTGTAGTTTGGGACCACACATCTTCCGTAAATCTAACTGATAATACTGCGGTGATAAACCTGAATTTGCGAATAAAAGCACCATTTACAGGTAGTTCAGATATCAATATTGTGGGAACACCTACAAATATTTCTGCTGAGCAAAATAACCAAACAGTCATTCCTATCGTATCTAAAGGCAGTTTTTGTGCGTCTGTAAATTCTTATAAAATTTGTGGTAAAATCACCCGAGAAGATAATGTGGCTGTGCCAAATGTAGAAGTAACAATCTCTGGTGGTAAAAACGCTGTCACCAATACCAATGCGATCGGTAATTACTGCTTCGAAAATTTAAATGGTGGACTGAATTATACAATAACGCCAAGTAAAAATACCGATTATAAATTTGGTGTAAATTCTGGCGATGTATCAGCTATTAGGAGGCATATCCTTGGATTAGAAAAATTTAATAGCCCATATAAAATTATTGCCGCTGATCCCACTAGGAACTATAAAGTGAATACTGGTGATGTTACAGAAATAAGACAACTCATCCTTGGTATAATTCCAAAATTCTCTAATAGTATGTCATGGACTTTTGTTCCAAAATCTCATGTATTTAATGATCCAGCAGAACCATTTACTGCAACCATACCAAATACAATTACGATCAATAATCTGAATGATAATCACATTGACAAAAACTTTATTGGTATCAAAGTGGGTGATGTAAATCTTGACAAATTGCCTACTGGCTTACAAGAAAATGTCAAAAACAGAAGTATGGCCAACATTAATTTAATCGTGGGATCGGCCAATGTATCAAAAAATCAAAATTTCGATATTAACATTTCTGTAAGGCAATTTATTGATATCACCTCAGGACAATTTTCAGTCAATTGGGCTACCAATTTGTTTGACTTTGTGTCATTAAAAAACATGAATAGTACGCTTGGAATTAACAATGATAATTTTAATGCTACCATTACATCTTCAGGTAAACTTGGATTTCTTTGGGATTCACCTACTCCAGTTACATTGCCTGATGATGCTATTCTGTTCACCATTGGCTTTAAATCTAAGTCAAATGGAACAGCAACCATAAATATAACAGATGATCCTGTTGATAAATATTTTGAGGATAAAAACAAACAGGAAGTAAATATTATAGTTACAAATGGGACAATCACTGTACCCACATATGATGATGTAATTGATTCGCGGGTTAGATTCTTCCCAAATCCTACATCAGGAATCATTACCATCGAGTCTGATCTTAGAGAAATTCACAATCTTGAAATTCGCAGTATCGATGGCAAATTGATGTATTTCATTCCTAACTTAACCACTGAGACGATTGATTTGTCTCATCTCAACCCTGGAAGTTATCTTCTAAAAGGGATAGTGGATGATAAGACTTTTTCTAAAAAAATAGTCTTAATTCAATAGGCATAACTTTCATCATATTACAAAGGAGCGCACAGCATTAGCCATGCGCTCCTTTTTTTAACCAACTATTTTATAATAAACTGGTACTTTATATTATTTTATAATTTTACTTTTTGTGGATTACCGAAGAGTTTTACATTGATCACTTCTGGATCTGAAGTAGAAAACTTATCTGTAACATGAAGCGAAGAACCAAATTCACTATTGCCATTCCACACAGCATTTTTGACTAGAAATTTGTCCGCTACCAATCTTGCATCGTTTTCGCAGTGGATATCTAGATTATTGCCCGATCCAGTCAATTTAAATGTCTGTTCGCCTTCTAGCGATATATCCAAATTTTTGATATTGCCCATAAATTCTATATCTGTTTCTCCCGCTCCGTCATATTCTCCTAGGCTTATCACTTTAAGGTTATCTTGATCAAAACCATCTATTTTTGCGGACTTTATACCATCAAAATGGATCATTTCCAAAACAGGTGTCTTAATATTGATCTTGATACCAGATAAATCATCATTGCCATTTGAACCGATGTGAAGTGTTCCTGTGAGATTTTTTGAGTTTAGTCTTTCGATAATGTCTCTATTTCCCTCTATGGAAACTGAAGATTGGTCAGCCTTGGTAATTGAAATCTCGAAACCATCTTCTATGATGATCTTTGAAAAATTATTGTCAGCTACATTTTTAACAAAGTGATGCTTGTCATTCCAGGCATTCGATTGCAAGCCATTTGCAGCCATAGTCCATGGTAGATCTGCTGCACTATCATAGATTTGGTCCCATGACAATACTGATGAAGATCTCAGTCTTTCCTTGGAGTTTTCGTCAAATGACACAGATTTACCCTCTGGAATGTAAATGACGTAATCAATTTGCTGATTTCTGTACTTTTCAGATTTGGGAAAAGTAAGGTATTTGGAAATCTGGATTTCATTGCCATTAACACTAATATCATTAGATGCTAAAAGGGCATTTTTTTGTGCAAGTTGAGAACTTTGACCTTTTGCTGATATTATTTTTTCGATATGGACTTTGTTGTCTTTTGATTTCTCAATGGAAAAATTCACATCTCTAAATGCCCAGTGATTGTCCTTCTCTGTGATAAAATCGCCGAAACTGATACCGAAAGAGTGGTCCATATTTTCTTCAGGCATCTTGATTTTTATTTCAGGTGAAGTTATATCATAATCCATCAAATTTTTGGTTTCGTAATGCGAAGAATACTCCTTTATAGTGGACATAGCAGCAAAACTTGACACAAATAATGACAAAAACCAAACTGTCCAAAATCCAGTTTTCACATGTCTATGGACTTTATACCTGAAGGCAAGACGTGCGATGTATAACATCAATCCCAGAATGGGTAGGCCAATGGTAAAATAAATGGATCCAATGCCTAATACACTCAAAAAAGATGATGACGGACCCATGGCATACATAATAGGTGACGCCATAGACAAGCCGATAAATGATGCCGCCCAAGTAACTCCAAGCATCGAAAGTATTACAATCGCCGCAAATATTACTAATGGCTTCAATATCTTACTTAATCCCAAGACCAATCCACTTATCACACTTCCAAACATGTTGACTCCCGAAGCGATAAAGGACTTTGCTTCAAAACCGTTTTTCAACGACTCACTTTTTTTTTTACCGCCTATATCTTTCCTCCACTCATTAATTTTATCACCCAATTCTGTCAATTCCTCTTCTACAAGCTTTGCAATATTTTCTATAGTGGCTGGCTCGCCTCGCATAGCCAGCTTATCGCTGGAACTACTAGCTACCGGCACCAAGGCCCAAAGCACAAAATAGGTAATCACACCTGCACCCGTAAACAACAATATTGCAAATATCAATCTGACCCAAAGTGGATCTTCTATTCCGAAATAAGCTGCAATACCTGAACATACACCAGCTATTGTTTTATCATCTGGATCTCTAAACAATCGCTTGCCTGTACCTATTCCATTAGTTGACTTTTTATTTTTGCTATTGAATTGATATGGTTCATCTATAGGATCAGCACCAAAATCTTCAGGCTTGCCCATGATCATGATGACCTCATCGATCTCCTTCATGCTTATGATAGAGCGACCGTTTAGGTGTTCTTGAAAAAGTTCTGCCATTCTGACTTCAATATCATAAATGATTTCATCACAACCATCAGATGCAGAAAAATGCCTACGAATGGTATTTAAGTAATTTTGAATATACTCATAAGCATCTTCATCTATTGCAAAGGGATATCCTCCCAAATTTATATTAAAGGTCTTATTCATTTTTTATTGGATTTTGAATTGTTTTGTGATTTAAGGACTGCATGATTGAGTTCGTCCCAGGTATCTCTGAGACCAGACAAAAATTCTCCGCCCTGAGCGGTGATCTGATAATACTTGCGTGGTGGACCCGATTTGGATTCCTTCCAGGTGTATCCCAGCAACTCAGCATCTTTGAGTCTGTTGAGCAAAGGATACAATGTGCCCTCTACCACTATGAGTTTTGACTCCTTGAGCTTATTGATGATATCTGTAGGATATGCCTCTTCTTGCTCGATGATAGACAAAACACATAGCTCTAATACACCTTTGCGCATTTGGGCTTTTGTATTTTCTATTTTAAATTCCATCTTATATATTATTTATGATGAATGATTGACGCTGCAAAGATATGACAAAAAATAGTACCATGCAATACATAGTACCATCTTTAGACAGGTACTATATACAAACGTAACGATTTTACCGACTAAATTGATAAAATATATGGTGAATATGCCTCCGATGCTAACATTTTCGGATTTTCTTCGTTAAAGAGGTAAACATATCATCTCATAATGAAAATATTAATGGTCTGTCTGGGCAATATCTGCCGATCTCCCATGGCTCAGGGTATCCTCGAAGACAAAATAAAAAAATACAAACTCAAAAATTGGGAAGTAGATTCCGCAGGTACGTCAGGATGGCATGATGGCGAAGCCCCAGACAATCGGGCTATCAAAGCAGCTAAGGGCCATGGCATAGATATCTCACAGCAGGTCTCAAGGAAATTGTCAAAAAAAGACTTTGATTATTATGACCTGATTTTGGCGATGGATTCATCCAATTATACAGAAATCAAGCGTCTTTGCCCTTCGAACGAATCTTGCGACAAGGTCCATCTCATGCTAAATTATCTACATCCAAACAGCAATATGGCCGTACCCGATCCATATTATGATGGCAAATTTGATGAAGTTTTCAAATTGCTAGACAATGGTATCGAATCTTTTATAAAGCAGACATTACAAAAAAGTCAGTCTAACTGAAGAGGAAGCTGATATCATCTTTGCTCAGGCTTTTGAAAAATGCAGTATCTTCTTGTACGATTTCTTTGGAAATAGAAAGTTTTTTCTCCTGAAGTGTGATGATTTTTTCTTCTACACTGTCTTTACAGATCATTTTATAGGCAAAGATTTTATTTTTCTGCCCTATACGATGTGTACGGTCAATAGCTTGTTGCTCAACCGCTGGATTCCACCATGGATCTACAATATAAACATAGTCAGCCTCCGTCAGATTTAATCCTACACCACCAGCTTTCAATGAAATAAGAAAAACATTGATATCTGCATCAGACTGAAAAATATCCACCTGCTCACGGCGTTGGGTAGCTGGTGTACTTCCATCAAGATAACAGTATTTGATCTTGTTTTCATTCATTTCTTCTCGGATGAGTGCAAGCATCTCTGTAAACTGAGAGAAAACCAACATCTTGTGATTCCCCATATTTTCTTGAATCTCTCTTACAAGCTCCTTGATTTTCACACCTTTAAATGGTTTGGTATCTTTGTCCTTTACCAATCGTGGATCATCGCATATTTGTCTCAAACGCAACAATCCTTCAAGGATATAGACACCGGATTTTGCAATACCATCTGTCTCTATCTTTTGCATGAGCGCATGTCGGTAGTAATCTTTGTATTCGTCGTACAGTGTCTTCTGATTTTTATCCATCTGGCACCACAAGATCGTTTCGGTCTTTTCAGGAAGATCAGTAGCAACTTCGGCCTTGGTACGTCGCAACATGAATGGTTTGATAAGCTTTCGCAACATCATTCCAGCATCTTTATCCCCGTTTTTATCTATAGGATTTGCAAACTCTTGCCTAAAAAATTCTTTACCACCAAGCAAACCAGGATTCAAGAAATTGAATTGGGCAAAAATGTCAAAAGTATTGTTCTGTAAAGGCGTACCACTGAGGATAAACTTATTGCGTGCCTGTAATAATTGTACCGCTTTTGTAGAGATGGCATCAGGATTTTTGATAGCCTGACTTTCGTCCAAGATCACATATTCCCATTGAAACTTTACCAAAGTCTCTATATCATTTCTTACAATACCATAAGAAGAGATGATGATATCATAATCATTAAAATGCTCATCACTAAATGTCCTGCCTAAGCCATAAAAAATGTGATATTTCAATTCAGGTGCAAACTTCTTCAATTCACTTTCCCAGTTGTATATCAGCGAAGTAGGACAAATGATAAGGCTGGTAGGACCATTGTATTTATCTTTGATATACGATAGAAAGGTTATGGTCTGCAACGTTTTTCCCAATCCCATATCATCAGCCAAACAGCCGCCCCAAGATATTTCGTCGAGGACTTGCATCCACTGATAACCAGTCTCTTGATATGGTCTAAGCTGCGCATTGATATTGGCAGGTATTGGCTGTGTTTTTACATCTTCTATATATAATAACTTACGTTTCTTTTCTTCGATTTCAGCGAGGATGTCTGCATCGTCTATCTGGTCAAAAAGCATTTCTACTATATTGAATTGCTTTTTACTAACCTTAAGTCCATCCTTTTCGTCAATACCAAATTTGAATAGATTGCTATATTTTTTTATCCACTCTTCAGGCAACATACCGAAAGATCCATCACCCAAAACGACAAAGCTCTGGCCATTCATGATAGCTTTGCGAATGTCTTTAAATCCCATCACCTGATCGCCCCATGAAGCTGACACCTTGATATCAAACCAATCAATGCCACTGCTAACCTTCATGTCCCATTTGGGTGTAGAGCCGTTATATTTAAATTTCTTCAGCTCATTAAACCCAATCATTTTTATGCCATCAGCCATCAATTGCTTAGAAAAATCTATAAACCAATGGTGCCGCATCACTTCATCGAATGGTAACGAAAAATATGCTTGATGCAATTGTAATCGAAACTGTGGATGTGTAGATCGGATATATTCCACAAAATCATCTTCTTCGGCCTTATTTCTTACTAGTAGTCTTTGCTCACCTTCTTCATTGAGATAGACATCTTTTGGATCATTCATCTCTATTTCGTGGTCATCATATCCAAATTTAGGTGCTATCATCAAAAACTTGTCTTGGAACTCTTTGAGATAAATCAATGGTACCATAGGCAACTCCTTAACCTTTAGTGCCAACTGATCGGGTATTTCTATACCATGATGGAGATAAAGTGGATGCAGGACTTCCTTCATCACAGTGTCAGCATACTTCACTGAAAATAACAAAACACCTTTGGGTACAGATGTCAAGAAATGGACAAGCTCATTGTTATTATTGAGAAATAGCTGATTTTTGTAATGGATTATTTTACCTCGATAGATGTCCAATTCTTCATCTTCTCCAATGACTATTTCTCCATCGGCATCTGTAAATGATATTTTTATATAAATAAACTTCTCATTTTGGCCTACATTGATCTTAGGATAAACGGGATCAGAAACCAGTTTTAGCGGCTCTAAGTTTGATTTTGCAAAATTATCACCTTCCGGAAGAAATTTTACATCTTCCCAAGTAGCCAATTCCTTCCAATGTTCTTCGAGTTTGTTGACAAAATATTTTAAATATAATTTTCTAGTTACGTCAAAATGTTGGGTAGTAAAAAGATTGTACGTTTGAGTATAATAACCTGCACCTATAAAATCTTTAAATACCAAAAAACTAAAATCCATGAGCACACGCAGTTGGTCATCCTCCATCACTGCCAAAATACTTTCGTTTTCTTCCTTTCCGATTAGGACTCTCGTATATTTATCTTCTCCCTTTTTACCTGGCTCTATTTTGAAAGCCTCGATTTTCAGTGGATTATTAGCATTATTAGCATGAGTTAGTTGGAAGAATATGCCGACTCTGTGTGATTCTATTTTCCGTCGGAATATTTTTTTTGACACTTTATCTTTTGTGATAGCATCATTAATTCCTACAAGCCGAGAAAGACTTACAAATTTAGGAGGTATAAAATTGATCGAAAGGCGTCCTAAATAATCTGTCGAAAATTTGAAATCGCGGGCTTCAGTATCTTGTAAAGTAAGGCCAAATTCTTCAAGCAATCTGTTTTTTTCTCTATCTTGATTGATAAATGGCAAAAACTGCGAATAACTTCCTACATCCGCCAAGTAAAAAATACAATCCAATGCATGCGTGCAAATATTATCTTCTTCGGTCTCTCCACACGAGCATTTGATCTCAATATCATCCTGTTCATTGACCTTAAATTGGATATTTTCATGGACTCTCGATGTTTTATACGCCAACTTAAATCCATCTTTATATACCGTACTTTTTACAAATGTTTTGCCTCTTCTTGTTGCGTATTTTAATGATGGCAATAAATTATACAGGCGAATAAGACTGAAATCTCTTGCATTCTTGATGATAAAGGGCAAGTTTGAATGATTGGGTTTTGCTTTTACCGGACTGGATTTGGTTGTTTTTTCTATGATTTCGTGGATCTGATCATTCAGCTTAGCCAGTAAGGCGCTCTTTTTTAATTTGGCTTCGTCATAGTGTTTCTTCTTATTTTCCAGAACTTCGATTTGTATCTTTTTGTGATGAAGTTCTTCATTTATCTGCCTTTCCATCGACGTGAGTACTTGTGCGATGTGAATGCATCTGGATTTATTATTGAATTCCGAACAAGTGCACTGTGGCTGGATTTGATTATTAACCTTCTTGATCATCACAGAAAATTGCTCTTCTTCTTCCGTAATCAAGTAGGTCAGATAGTTTCCTAATATGCGTCTCGGTTTTATGGTCGCAATTTCTACATCTTGATATGGAACTACAAAAGTATCAAAAAGCAATTTGACCTGCTCCATCTCAAAATGGTCGGAAATTATGATATTTTGATACTCGTTTCCACTCATCAACCGTTGAATTATCTCAAAACCGCAAAACTGACAATTATATCAGAGACTTAATAACGTTTTGCAATTTATTTAATTCGTTTTGATTTAAAAAATGATATTTTGCGTTTTTTGAATGTAATTCAGCCAAATATTCTTGTTCGGTTTGTCCAGGTGTTGGAATGAAAATTGCATGCAAATCGAGCTTTTCGATATCCATAATTGTAGTATATCCAGACCTAGATATGAGTAGTTTCGAGCTATTCAATGCGTGCTCTATTTCTTTTGTATCCAATGTACCTATGATCTCAAAATGGTTAAGAACATGCTTTTTTAGAGAAAGTTGTCCAGCACCTATGATCCGTATTTTGTATTGTGGCAAGCGTACTAGTATATCCAATATTGCCGCTTCAAAGATGGATTTTTGCGGCTCAGGTCCAGAGAGTATTACCAAGATATCATAGATCTTTGGCATGGAAAGTTTTCTGATTCTCGTCTGTGGTCCAATATGGGTGTATTGCTGATCGCTAATGCTGGACATAGCCGGACAAAGTGCTTGCAATCCGCTATTGTCTGGTATGAAACAATGGTCGAATTTGCCGATAAAGTATTGATGAATCCACGATCCTACTTTGCTAAAAATTGGGTTTTTGTGGATTAAATTTACCTGGTGTGTGAGATAATAGTTTCGGGTTTTGTCATTTCTGAATCCCAAACGATTGTCCGAAAATATAACCGTAGCGGATGTCTTTTTGGTCAGATCACTGGCTGATAATTTTTCTTGAATAATGGCTTTGGTGATATCAAATCCACCCAAAAGGATATTGGCAACTATATTGGGATACCGATACACTATATGATAGGATGGCAGGCTAAAGGCTTGCAAATTGGGAAATTCTTTTACAAGTAAGTCAAATGCTTCACCATCAGATGCTAAAATAACTTCTTTGCATACGGTCTGAAGCCAATCAATAATGGGAATACACCTCGCCGCATGACCCAAACCCCAATTGAGAACGCCGACGATTACCACATCATCAGGCTGAAAAAATGATTCTAGTGCTTCTATATGTCGGACATCACGAGCACTCATGATTAACCATTATATTCAAATCGCTCAGGTAAGTCTGATTTCATCATCCGTTTCGTCAAAAAACTTATATTCAAACAAGTGAAAATTAGGGTCATCACTCATGGAAATCCATTTCTTATATTTGACAAACCACTTCATTTGAATGCTTGGAAAACCATTTTTTAGATATGCGTAGATAAACTGATTTGTTCGGAGTTTTATCTTGGATTTCGGTCTCGAATTGATAATATAATCGATGTCTCGCTGGATATTATCTATAATGAGGATAGAAGGATTGACCTTTCCTGATCCTTGACATGATGGACATACTTCGGTAGTATCGATATTTACTTCAGGTCTCGTACGTTGGCGAGTGATCTGCATCAGCCCAAATTTACTTAGCGGCAATATCGTATGTTGCGCTCTGTCACCTTCCATAAAATCACGCATCTTATTGAAGAGACTGGTTTTATTTTCAGGTGTACGCATATCGATAAAGTCCACAATTATCAGCCCACCAATATCTCGTAGTCTAAGCTGTCTGGCTATTTCTTCTGCTGCTTCGAGATTGACAGATATAGCGGCTTCTTCTTGGTCTTTTCGCACCATTTTGGGTCCACTATTCACATCTATTACGTGCATAGCTTCTGTATGCTCGATGACAATGTACGCGCCACTGCTCATGGTCGATGTTTTCCCAAAGGAAGCTTTGATCTGTCTGTTGATGTCATAATGGTCAAAAATATGCCTTGAACCATTATAGAGTTGTAGAATTTTTACTTTGTCAGGTGCTATATTTTGTAAGTATTCTTTGATCGACTGGTGCAACTCTTTATCATCAATGATTATTTTATTGAAATTATCATTAAGGATATCTCTGAGTATGGTCGATGTTTTATCTATTTCGCTTAATATTTTATCTGGAGACTTTGTCTGTTTCAGCTGATTGAAAATGGTTTTCCATTTATCCTCCAGTTCCTTGATATCATTGTGCAGATCCGCGACCTTTTTCCCTTCAGCGGCAGTACGTACGATGACACCAAAGTTTTTTGGTTTTATACTTTCTACAAGGACTTTAAGCCTTTTTCTCTCGTCGTTAGAACCAATTTTTTTGGAGACAGCCACAATATCTGTAAAAGGTGTTAAGACTACATATCTTCCTGGTAATGTCAACTCACAGCTGAGCCTTGGGCCTTTGGTAGAAATTGGCTCCTTGAGTACTTGCACAAGAACATTTGCATTTTTATCGAATACCTGATCTATCTTCCCGGTCTTAGGATTATCAGGCTCTAGTTCGAACTGGTCGAGCAGCGGACTATTATAAGAGCCCTTCATTACTGCATTAGTATATTTTATGAGCGACTTGATTTGTGGCCCGAGGTCTGTATAATGGAGAAAAGCATCTTTTCGATGTCCGATATCCATAAATCCAGCATTCAGGCCTGGCATGAGTTTTTTTGCACTTGCCAAAAATATATCTCCAACTGTAGAACTATTATTTGTTTTTTGTCTGTGTATTTCTACCAGCTTTGATTTTTCAAGTAATGCTATTTCTACCTCCGAAAGAGATGATTTGATGATTAATTCTTTGTCCACAAATTTACATTCATTTGTATTGGTTAATATTAGAAAAACACATACAATAGTTCAATTCCTATATGCGGAATATGACTATTACCAATTGCTTGTGTGAATGTATGCATATAAGCAATATATTATATTGCAAAACATGCAAGAAATTCTTGTACACTATATTGATAACCAGTATGTTACAACCATTTTAGAAACAAAATTATTACATAATCTCTAAAACTAAGTTGTGGAGAACCAACAGCACCTATGGAATAAACAGTGAGATACAAAGAGCGGGAAATATATATATTAAAGTTTACATGACATACGCTACATACATGTTGGATATGTCTTTGTGACATCTTGGTGGGCATTACCTATCGAAGTTTTCAAGTGCGCTTCGGCGGTTTATTATGCACTAACGGATGTTATTTTTCAGTATTATTTTCTTATGATGAGTCCGGATTATTTGGGATTTTTTAGGACGCGCTCTGATGTCATATACTGTTTAAAAATAAGCACAAGTTGGCACTGATTAAAATACTGTTTGTATTTTAGTCAGTGCCTGTACAAGATCAGATTATCTGTTCTTTTTCTTGTGTCTGTTTTTTCTCAATCTTTTTTTACGCTTATGCGTCGATATCTTATGACGTTTTCTTTTTTTACCGCAAGGCATATTCTAAATTTTTATAAGTAAATTAATTAACACATTTTTTTTTGTACTCTGTGGCTTTTGCATTATTACCTAGTTGGGTATAAGCATCTACCAAGAGACAGATTGTCACATTGTTTTCAGGTTCGAGCAGGATTGCGGCTTCTAATCGCTCAAGTGCTCTCTCTGACTGATTGGTTTGCAATGCAAGTTTACCCAATTGATTGAGGACAGCGACACTTTTCGGATATTTGGTATTCAGATCTTTGAGCATTAAAATACCCTGCATCGGCGTTGCTGGATTTGGATTGTCTATATAACAATTCGCCAGATTAATCCTGTGATCCACTACTTCTGGTGCGATAGAGATTGCTTTTTCGAAAGCTTTTACTGCACGTTTTGAACAGAACTGCTTTGTTTTGTCTTCCTTGGCATTTTTTGTACATATCGAATACGTTGTACCGGCTATTGCCCAAGACGCATCAGTTCCTATGATATCGGCCGCTTCTTCAGCATAATACCCTGCAATAGAAGGATATCCTAAATCATACCAAGTACCGGAAAGTGATTTTAGCAAACCCAATTTTTTAATGGAATCACTATTTGCCTTTTGTAAATCAAGATTGATTGCATCTATCATGGATTTTTTATCAGCATCCAGATTTGCCTCCTGAATCAAATTATTGACACTTGTTGCTTCAATATTTAAAGCTCTTGACTTTTCAAGGCTTTTTTGTTTTGGTGGTGTGATTTCAAAACCAAGATACAAGATAAGGAAGAGAATTATAGCTCCAGCAATTACCCATATCTGATTTCTATTCATTTAAATTTTATTGATCAAATTAATCATCATCTCCTTCGTCTTCAGGAAGAGAATCTACATTTGCTTTTACCTGATCTACAAAAACCTTCGCAGGCTTGAATGATGGTATAAAATGCTCAGGAATCTCTATAGACTTGTTCTTCTTAATATGACGACCTATTTTCTTTGCTCTCTTTTTGATAACAAACGATCCAAATCCTCTCACGTAAACATTTTCGCCGCCTGATAATGAGTTTTTAACTTCTTTGAAAAACATCTCCAAAGTCACCAGTACATCTACTTTAGGAACTCCGGTTTTTTCTGTAATAATGTTGACTAAATCTGCTTTACGCATAATACTGATTTTTAAATTTCTGTGGTTAAATATTTTTCTTTCCGTGAAAAGAGGCGCAAATTTCGCAAAATATTGGAATTAAGAAAATTATTTTGCTCTTTTTTCATTCTTTTGTTCAAAAATAATCAATTTAAGTGGCTCATTTACAATATCTTACTATAATAATACTCTAATACTTCCTATTTATCAGTATTTTGCAGTTATATTTGCAGTCAAATTTTCGAGTAATGATATTATCAATGACTGGTTTTGGTCACAGTAAGACAGAGATAAATGGCAAAATCATCAGGGTAGAAATAAAATCCCTAAATGCAAGATCTACAGAGATCCGATGCAAGTTGCCGAACACTTACAGAGACAGAGAAATGGATCTGCGCAAAAAAGTAATTGATTCGCTCCAACGTGGTAAAATGGACCTTACCATCACACTTGATGGATTTTCCAACGAGGAGAATGCTTTTATAAATGCAGATGCTTTCCGCAAATATTATAAAGAACTCAATGCAATCCGCCAGGAACTAAATATTAACGAAGGTGATGTCCTCCAGTCTATTTTACGCATTCCTAATGTAATCGGTCAAAATGAAGATATGGCCGATGACGAAGAATGGCAAGAAGTAGAAAGAGCTGTGGATCAGGCATTGATCAATATCAAAAAATTCAGAGCTGATGAAGGCTTGGTCTTGCGTGCTGATCTCCTTGAACGAATCCAATGTATCGAACAACACCTGAAATCAATTGAGCCATTTGAAATGGCAAGATTAGACCGTATCAAAGACAGACTCAAAAAGAATATGGAAGAGTTTGTCATCAATCAGCAAGTGGACCAAAACAGATACGAGCAGGAAATATTATATTATATAGAAAAGCTAGATATTAATGAAGAAAAAGTCAGACTCGGACAGCATTGTATCTATTTCAAAGAAGAGTTGGACTTAAATATCGATCAGAAAGGACGCAAATTATCTTTCATCGCACAGGAAATAGGTAGAGAAATAAATACCATCGGTGCTAAAGCCAATGATTCTGAAATCCAACAATTTGTCGTGATGATGAAAGACGAGTTGGAAAAGCTTAAAGAACAATTGGCAAATATCCTTTAAAAACCAAAGATCATCTATACATGGACTGTAAGATGTTTATATTCACTGCGCCTTCGGGTGCCGGTAAGACCACTGTCGTAAAGCATATCCTCAGTAAGTATGATATGCTGGATTTTTCTGTATCAGCCACTACGCGCAGCAAAAGACCACATGAAATCCAAGGTAAAGATTATATCTTCATGACGGTAGCGGAGTTTAAAGAAAAGGTTGCCAATGGTGATTTTGTGGAATGGGAAGAAGTGTATCCAGATCAGTTTTATGGTACCTTGCGGGCAGAAGTGGACAGAGTTTGGAATATGGGGAAAACACTTGGTATTTGACCTCGACGTTCGAGGTGCGGCCAATATTAAAAACATATACAAAGATCGGTGTATGTCTGTATTTGTAAGGCCACCATCTGTAAGCACACTGATCCAACGACTGACAGAGAGAAACACTGAGACTCCTGAAAGCTTAGAAAAACGTATAGGTAAGGTAAAAAAAGAAATGGCTTTTGAAAACAGTTTTGACATCGTACTTGTTAATAATGTCTTGGATATCACACTAAAAGAAGCCGAGCATATCGTAGAAACATTTATTTACGGTGTTTAGAAATAATGACAGATAAGACCAAAATTTATAACCTGATCACTAACGATATCAGTATCAGTGTCATACCATCGTATGAACCTGCTGACTCTAATCCTGCCATTGGAAAGTTTATATTTTCATATCAAGTGACGATAGAAAATTTGGGTCAGCAAAAAGTAAAATTGCTACACAGACACTGGCATATCGTGGATTCTATTCAGATAAAAAGGGAAATAAAAGGTGAAGGTGTCATAGGCCAACAGCCAGAGCTTTTACCAGGAGACGTATTTCAGTACATGTCTTGGTGCCCGCTAAATAGTCCGATCGGGAAAATGTTTGGTAGCTACACTTTTTTGAATCTTGATCAGAAACTGCCTTTCGAAGTAACAATTCCAGCCTTCGTTTTGGTGTCAGATTTTAAATTGAATTAAAAATCTTAGACTGCAAAGCTTTCGCCGCATCCACATGTACGCGCAGCATTTGGGTTATTGAAGTAAAAACCTTTGCCATTCAAGCCTCCTGAAAACTCCAATGTAGTATTGCAAAGATATAAAAAACTCTTGAGGTCTGTGACAAGTCTTACACCATTATCATCAAAGACTTGGTCATTGGGTTTCGATTCATTATCAAAATCCATTTGGTAACTGAGACCTGAGCATCCACCGCTAGCTACACTGACCCGTAAAAAAAAGTCCTCGGTTAGATTTTTGGCCTTTATGATTTCTTCTATCCTTTCTTTGGCACTATCTGCTACGAATAACATACTTTATGCAGTTTGGATGACTTCATTTTTCCTTTTGTAATCGGCTATCGCACTCTTGATAGCGTCTTCTGCCAATACAGAACAGTGGATCTTTACTGGTGGTAATGCAAGCTCTTCGACTATGGCCATATTGTCTATGGTAAGGGCTTCATCGATAGATTTACCCTTCAGCCATTCGGTAGCTAATGATGATGATGCTATCGCTGAGCCACATCCGAAAGTTTTAAATTTTGCATCAATAATGGTATCGGTCGCCTCGTCAACCTCGATCTGAAGTCTCATAACGTCGCCGCATTCAGGTGCACCTACGAGACCTGTTCCCACATTTTTCTTGTCTTTATTTAGCGTACCGACATTTTTCGGATGCTTAAAATGATCAAGTAATTTTTCTGAATATGCCATTGATGTTAAATTTTACGTTTGTGAAAAAATTGGATTAAAAAAAGTTAATGTTCAGACCATACTACGCTGTCGAGATCTATACCATCCTTATACATTTCCCAAATCGGACTCAAATCTCTCATGTGATTGACTCCTTTGGAGACTGCATCGATAGCATAATCCACGTCTTCTTCCGTAGTAAATCTGCCAAGACTAAATCTGATAGAAGAATGTGCCAAGTCGTCGCCTAATCCAAGCGCAACTAGTACATACGAAGGCTCAAGTGATGCAGATGTACATGCTGATCCAGATGATACTGCAATATTCTGATTGAAAGTCATCATCAATCCTTCTCCTTCTACGTGTTTGAATGAGATATTGGATACATGCGGCATTCTACTATTGACATTGCCGTTTACATACACTTCTTCGAGATTATCTTTAAATGCATTTTCGAGCTTATCCCTGAGTTTTGAGAGTCGTTGAGCATCTTGACTCATTTCTGCCTTGGCAATAGCTGCAGCTTTGCCAAAGCCTACTATGCCCGGAACATTTAATGTACCTGATCGCATACCACGCTCGTGACCACCGCCATCCATCTGAGCAGTAACTTTAACTCTTGGGTTTTTTCTATTTACAAAAAGCGCACCGACTCCTTTGGGACCATACATTTTGTGCGAGGTAAATGCCATAAGGTGGACGCCAACTTCCTTAGGAAATACGGGAATCTTGCCTACAGCCTGTGTTGCATCACTCATAAACAAGACACCATGTTTTTTGCAAATATCTCCGATGGCCTTCATCTGCTGAATAACACCAGTCTCGTTATTTGCCCACATAATAGAAATCAAGATGGTCTTATCTGTAATGGATGACTCCAATAAGTTCAAGTCAACCATTCCATCATTTTGAACATCGAGATAGGTAACTTCTCCACCCATTTTCTCTACCTTCTTACAAGCATCTAAAACAGCTTTATGTTCGGTCTTGATGGTAATGATGTGATTTCCTTTGGAAGCATACATCTCAAAAACACCTTTGATCGCTAAATTATCTGACTCTGTAGCGCCTGATGTAAAAATAATTTCCTTAGGATCTGCTCCGATCAAGTCAGCAATCTGCTCTCTTGCGTACTCAACTGCTTCTTCTGCTTTCCAGCCAAAAGGATGATTTCTACTGGCTGCATTGCCAGGTATATCATAAAAGTAAGGCAACATAGCTTCTACAGCCCTTGGATCTGTAGGTGTAGTCGCATTATTATCCAAATATATCAATCTGTTTTCAGACATCGGTCTCTTAATTATATTTAATCTAAATACAAAAGTAGGCTAATTTGTTGTGAAAATCAACTAATTAGTACTTAAACTTTATTTATAAGACTATAACAAAAGTTGATATAAATAATAAATAATCGGTTCAATGATGCTCCGATTGTCGGTTTGTATCTTTCACAGAAGTATCATGAACTTTAATTACTCTGACTTCATCTATCTTGGTCTCAGATTTGGAAAGGATTTCAAATTTGTAATTTTCCAACAGTATTTCATCACCGACCTCAGGTATGCTGCCATGCGTCATCACGATATATCCGGACAATGTGACGTAATCTTCTTCTGGCAAGTCTAGGTTTATATATTTGCTATTTAAGTACGTAAGTTCAAGTCTTCCCGAAAATATATATTCATTGTCAGATATCATCTTTTCGGTAAAATTTTCATCATCGTGTTCGTCTGCAATTTCACCAAATATCTCTTCGAGAATATCTTCTAAGGTAATAATGCCCGCAGTACCTCCGAATTCATCTACTACGCAAGCAATGTTGGAACCATCTTTAATAAATCGGTGCATCAATGTCTGCACATTCATTACATCTGGGACAAAGACAATGTCCATGATATTCCTTTTGATGGACGTGATGTTTTTAAACAATTGTTGATGGTGAAAATATCCAATCACGTTTTCGACATCGCCATCTGCAACGATAAGACGAGAATGTTTTGATGATATAAAGGCTTCCTTTACTGTCTGTAGGTCATCATTTTGTCAATAAAAATAATTTCATTGCGCGGTATCATACAATCTCGTACTCTCAAAAGATTGAGATTCAGCGCGTTAGTTAGAATTTCTTTATCTATTTCCTTTTCTTCATTTACATTGGACTGAATGTAATGCTCGAGATCTAGTTTCGTGATATTATTGTCTTCTGCAGTTTCTGTTTTGCCAAAAATCAATCGAATAATCAGATTTGATGTCTTGGTAAGGATCCAGCTTGGAATGAGCAATAACCATTTTGAAAATTTCAAAGCCGGAGCCATTCGGTAAATTAACTCGTTTGCATAGAGGCGGCAAACTGTTTTGGGTAGAAACTCACCAAAAATCAAAATAACAAAAGTCAGAATTATTGTGGTCAACAACGAGATCGCAAACGTACCTGTCTGAAACATAAGTTCCAATAAAGGTGTGATAATAGAACTGAAAAGGATCGTGTAAATGACCAAAACAATATTGTTGCCAACCAACATGGTGCTAAGAAACGTTTTGGGATCATTGTACAAATCGGTGAGTATATGCCCTCTTTTCGAGCCTTTATTCTTTAGTACTTCGACACTCAATTTATTGGCAGAGAGGAAGGCGATTTCGCTACCTGAAAAAAATGCAGACAGGACCAATGTCAATAAAACCAGCAAAAGCGTGATGATCATGAATAAAATTAAGTCACAAAATTAATCAAAATTCTGAAACAAAATCAGAAACATTTATTTTGCCTTGCACCTTCTTGACGATTTCAAAACGGGTAAACTCCTGATTGGCCTTAAACCCGAAACCATACGTAGTATCTCCTTTTTCAGCTTGAGTAATACGGACAAGCTTGTCGGTATATACAATTCGCTCCTTTTGGTCAAAGATGAGTTCAGATGTTTCGAGTTTTTGGTTTTTTTCATCATAAACGACAACATTTCCTTTGGCAGTAATCCTTTGAGTACGTGCTTCATTTACCGCTGATTCAGCTTTTAGCCACCTATTGACGGTTTTATTATCTTTCATAAATTCAATTAGAATACCTTTGGGAAACACATCTTTACTATTATTATAGTCCAAATATCTTTCCATTACTGGTGCATTGACGACTAATTTTATTTGTGCAGAATCACTATAAATGATCCTGATATTATAACCTCGCTCGACTTTGGCGTCTAGGTTTTCTGCCAACAATTCGTCAATATCTTCTACCTTGTTCGAACAAGATACAAGCTGAAGGCCCAAAAACAATAAAACAATAAATCTCCCCATTATCTCAGTATTGTAACGTCTCCTGCGTGATTGGTCCTGCTACCGTCAAGCCATAATGCTACAATGCGCCATACATAGACGCCTGGAACTACTTCTTGCCCTTTAAACTCTCCATCCCATCCACTGAGTAAATTATTCCTTTCGAAATCTATTCCGTCTGTACCTTTATAGACCATATTGCCCCATCGGTCATAGATTTCGAGCAACTCTATCTTATCAATCCCTTTAGTAGCCCATACATTAAAGAAGTCATGGATTTTATCTTTATTACCAGGTGTAAATATATTGGGCGCATGAATATTGAGATTTTTGATAACCCGGATTTCGACCATATCGGTAGCTGTACACCCATTGCTATCTATAACAGTTACGGTATATGTTGTATTGACATAAGGACCTGCACGATAAATTAAATCTAACGTATCAAGTCTAGGTAACGGTGGACTCCAAATGATTGTGTCACCAGTTTTTTGCGGTGTATATGTGATAACGATCAATGTATCATCACCAAGTTCTATCTCTATGTCTGGACCTGCATTTACAACAATCTGAGGTGGCTCATTGACGACTACGTCTATACTATCTACACATCCTTTGATATCCTGTACGGAAATTTTATAACTTCCAGCAGCCAGATTGCCAAATTGTGGATTTGGTCTGAAGGCTTCATTACCGATGCTGTAAGAATACTCAGGTGCACCTTTGATGCCCTGTGCTAGAATGATACCTTCTGGAATATTATAACAACGCAAATCTTGGACGGATGCTCCCAGATCAAGTGTACTCGTATCCTTACAACAAGGATCTACATAGAAGTCAATAATCTTGGTTACAGTACAACCACGGCTACTTTCTACTGTCAATGCGGCTATTTTATTGCCAAATGACTGATAAACTACATCAAATGGCCCGATTCCACTTTGTCTGTCGGGTACAGCACGATCACCAAAATTCCATGTATAATTTACGATAGGATCTGTCTCTGAAGTAGATTTATTGGTAAAAATCACGGATTTATCACATTCAAAAGCTCTGTTAGCATTAACTTCAAAATCAGGTTTGGGGCCTAAGAATGTTCCTGTTCCACCGAATTCTATCGAAAAACCAAGCCCAGATCGGCTAAAATTATTAATAATCAAAACATATGACTTGCCTGATACCATATCCAATGGTGCAACGAAGTTGTTGTTTCCAGTCTGACATCCACCAGGCTCGGATACATCTGTTTCGCCGTTTCTCAAACCCGTAGGACCATTACATCTGGCCCAATTAGATAGTGGGTTTGTATTCCCAAAGGCATCAGTATTGGCACCTGCACCTTCACATCGCAATATTTTTTTGGTCACACAATCATCCAAGCCATTTGGCAATTCATATAAGGCAAAGTCTATATCATCCGTTATTTGATTGGGAATATTATTATTGGGTGTAAGGGTAAATGTCAGGCTACCTGAAACATCACAAGTCCATTTGTACCATGCAGATGCAAACTCACCACCAATACATACACCGGGATTTAGTTCGTTTTTATCATTGCCATTTCCTTCAAGCTTATTGACAATAAAAGGAGATTTATCACAGAGCACAACTGCCTTATTACAATCACTTTCGGGTGATTTTACAGGGATAAAGTCATCAATACACAAGCTGAAAGTTCCTTCTCCACCGATGCTCGATTCTATCATTATAAAATAATTTTGACCGATATTCAAATCATTAAAAACCAACTCATCGATACCATCACTTTTGCCTGGTGAGCAAGAAAGATATTGTCCGCATTTTTCGAAAAGAATAATCTTTGGTGACCTCATCGTGCCACCATTGCCCAGCCCAAATACCCGAATAAGGACTGCCGGTTCTCTAGGTACAAATGAAAACCAAACACCATTTGCCCATTTTAAAGATATACAATCATTTGTACCTTGTGTAAACTCTATATCACTTTTGGCGCCTACATTGGTGAATGCGCCATCTTCTGAACAATAATTGTCCACTAATGGTAATGGAAATGCATATTGACAATCATCATTCAATACTTGCGCAGATAATGTAGCTGTTAGTATGGAAAAGATCAGCAAAAATTTGAGTTTACTGACGGACAGATGTGACTTCATCTTTTGTATTTTATATTCGATAACGTTGCAATGTGCTTAAGTGTTTTGTTTTCGGACTGGATTTTGTAACTCTTAACGTACAAAATTATACTTTTAACGTGGATTTAAGGCATTTGTCACTTGCTATTTTTGTTTTTCAAGACAGAGATCGCTTTATGTATGATTTCTGCACTTTTATTCCAACTAAAATATCGGTAACGTTCGTATCCTTTTTGATCAAATCTTGCCTCAAAGCATTATCACTTGAAATCGCTTTCATGGCATTTGCGATATCATTCTTGTCGGTCGGGCTTACCAACAAAGCTGCATCTCCTGCTACCTCGGGCATAGAGCTGACATTTGATGTGATGACAGGCGTACCTGTTTTCATCGCTTCCAATAGTGGTATTCCAAATCCTTCAAACACAGATATATAGGTCATAGCTACTGCTCCGCTTATCAATTTATATTTTACAGCTTCAGATACCATGCCTGTATGAATTATAGCCGGCGAATCAAGAATCGATTGCTTAATTTCATCCGTATCCCAAGCAAGTCGGCCCGCTAATACGAGCTTATATTTATTATCTTGATTAAAAATATGGAATGCTTCGATCAGGTTGATAATATTTTTTCGAGGATGAATCGCACCCACATACAAAAAGTAGGGAAGGCCATCAATATCATCTGCAATAGGTTTGGGAATCAAAATATGACTCGTATCCATTGGCTCAGAAACGGCATTGTATGCAACAAGTACTTTATCTTCAGGTATGCTGAATCGGTCTATGATGTCATTTTTGACAAAGGTCGAAACAGTAATAACCTGACTTGCTTTCCGTAGATACTTCGGCACATAATACTTGTAATAACTTAATGACCGCTTATCTACATACTCAGGATAGTGCAAATAAGCGAGATCGTGCATGACCATAACGGTAGGAACCGAAGTACGGAGACTCATATATCCATCACCAGAATAAAAGACATCGATTTTGTACCACCAAAGATAGATGGGCATCATAATCTCAAACCACCAATACCATAAAATCGGATGCCTTGCATGCCATGGTACAATCACAGATTTGACATTGGCAGGGAAACCAAAATCAACTGAAACTTTGCGATCAAAAAAAAGAATAAACTCGTCTTCAGGATGAGAAACAGCCATTTGGCGCGTAGTTTCGTAAATGTATCTGTGAACACCTTCATGGTTTTTATTAACCAATATTCTTGTGTTAATGCCGATTCTCATACGATAATAGCCATTAAGAATGTTTGAACTAATTTGTTCTTACAAAAACAAGCTTAGTAAGATCTGATTTCGATTTAAAAATTTTATCTAAAACCTTAGAAATTGGCAAAGTAACATTTTGTAAGAATACAGAAAATTTTGTGATTGGTTGTCCTTCTGTTCTATTTGAAGAATTAAAGATCTTTCTAATAGCTCCACAAATCAAATAACTTACTCGTATATTAATAAACTCTTTTTCGACCAATTCAAAATTGTTAGATTTAAAAATATTTTCATAATATGAAACTGGCCTACCTAGACACAATTCATCTCCTTTAATCTTCGAATCTACTCTCTCAAAAATACAAACGCGGTTGGTACTTACTCTGCAAATTTCAGCAATGAGTTGAGTTAACATTTGTTCATCAGTATTATGTTGCAATACGGTTGCTGTAAAAATTATATCAAAAGTTTTATCATCAAATGGAAACTTAGTTCCGTTTATTTTGTGAATGGCAACTTTACCTAATGTATTTTTTGTAGCTAATTTCACCATATTTTCAGAGATATCGACGGCTTGTAAGTTTTTAGGATTTTTTTTCAAAACTTCAATTAAATTACCACCAGGTCCACATCCAACTTCCAAAACATTTTTATTGTTAAAATCTATAGTACTTAGCATTTCCAAAAAACGATTTCTCTTATACCTATAATACGGTTCGTCATCTCCTGCTATTACGTTATCATCATTTCTTTGTTTGATCAATTCACTTACTTCGCTCCAATATTTTTCAGGGTGATAACTGTTACTCATCATTTATATTGATTTTATTAAAATTGACACAAATTTAGGACTTTAAGTAGGTTAATTAGTTATTTAACTCAAATAATATAAAATTTTGTCCTCACTTACCAACGAAATGCGTCTGAAATTCGTATTATAATATAAATACACTGACCATGATGGACATCAATAAGATTATCGTTATTTTAGTGATTTCTTTGACTTTTATCTCATGCAATAAAGAAAGTAGCGATTTGGATAATTTATCTCAAAACGACTACCTGATCTTCGGACATTTTCATGGATTTTGTCACGGCGAAAGATGTAATGAGATATACCAAATAAAAGACACTAAGGTATATGAAGACACCAAAGATATTTACAGAAGTTTAAATGATTTCAATTTTATCGCTTTGGGTGTAGAAAAATATGATAGCATAAAGGAATTGTCAAATGCCATACCTGTAGGATTGTGGAATGAAGAAAATGAAAAAGTATTCGGTTGCCCAGATTGTTATGATCAGGGTGGATATTTCATTCAGATAAGCAAGAATGGCCAAGTGAAGTCTTGGATATTTGACAAGAACTTAAATGATGATCCTGAATATATGCACGGCTTCTTGAATTTAGTTCGCGATAAGATTTATCTTTTGTCTTATTAAAAAAGTAGTATGAAACCTATAATTGGTATATGTTTGGTGTTTATTTTGGGTTGCTGCAAAAGCGAAGGACACTGGGTATCTGCCACGCTCGAAGGCTATGATCTGCGTGAATGTGCATGTTGTGGTGGCTGCCTTGTAAAGCCGAATGACGCGCCAGACAAAGTCTTTCAATGGTATCAAAAAGGAGAGACATTTGATATCACAAGCTTAGATACTTTCCCGATGAAGGTTATGATAAATTATGATGTAATCCAACAATCTTGTATTGCTTCTGATGGGGAAATCGAAATAAATGAATTGGTAAAAATAAAATAACATAATATGAAACATACACTTTTTTGCCTGATTGTAGGATTATTGTTGCTCTCATGCAATAAAAATGAAAACATCGAATGTCCAACAGATATCATTTGTACCCAAGTAATCGTAAGTATCGGCGTAACAATCAAAAATAACAATAACGAGTTTATTAAATTATCAAAAACACTGACAGAAATAGAAGGCATCGCCATAGAAGTCGGCCAAAACGATTTCGATCCTATCTACGGAACCTATACGATACTTGATGATGGGGCATTAAAATCCGTCAAAAAGTCAGGTAGTAAAGTCACATTTAAAGGCTTTGATGCCAACAACCAACTGGTCGTAAATGAGCAATATCAGATAGGCCACGATTGCTGTCATGTAATCAAGATCTCAGGTAAGGATGAGGTGATAGTGGATTGAGAGGTGGACTGAGAAAGCTGAAATATTTTACTGCTTATTTTGTATTTTGTGGAATACTAAACTCAATATTATAAAATTTTAGATACTCTTCTATAGGTTCCATGCCTAAGGTTTTTCTTCTTTGGTTTACAAATTCTGGCTCATACAAATCGTAAAGTTTACCATCTTCAATCTGAGTTCCATATAACTGTGGTTCACCGTCATCCATTAGAATTCTATCTTGGATAGTTGCAAATGCTTCACCGCTTATATCACCATTGTTTTTGGCGTTTTCTAGTAAAGGAAAATATTTTTTTACATATTGTTTATCAGGTGCATGATGTAGTGATAACCAAATAGCATCCATTTGATTTTGTGAAACTTCATTCAGTGATGGGAACTTACAATTTTCAATTATACTCACCACTCGTTCAAGATTCTCATGATCTTTTTTTACAAACTCATAAAAATCTGTTTCTTCTTTTCGAATTTTTTGATCTTGCTCATATACACTATCAAGGATAATACAAATATTTTCGCAGTCAACACTTCGTAAAACTACTTTGGGAATCGGCGTCATCTTACAACTCAATGCAAAACCAATAAAACACGTGAATATTAAAATTTTCATATATAACTTTTCAATTGATTAATAGGATAAAAATCGCAATATCTGTATAATCCCATTCACTTTTTTAAGGATCATTTTACAAATTTTTTATAAAAAAGTCTTTGATTTGTTCTAATTCTGATGTCTTAAGCAAGACCATATTATCTTTATTTAGTACAAAATATGTTGGCCAAGTATGTACATTTAGTGGGTCATTTTTTTCAAATTCTTTTAGGTCAAGAAATATATTGTCCCATTTTATTTTGTTTTCTTCCATCAAATTTTTGCACTTTTCAGAAGATGTGTCTGTACAAAGGCCATAAAACTGAACATTATTATAAGATTGCTGTAATGCAACCAATTCTGGAAGCTTCTTCCGACATGGTAAACACCAAGATCCCCATACATGGACAAATTTATATTGATTCTGAATGCCCAAAGTATCTATTTTGATTATGTCCTTATTGTTGACAACTGATGGGCCTTCTAAAGAGAAAAATGTATTTTCATCATGGTGATTTGTTAGCAATAATCTGCTATTTATAATATCAATGGAATCAATGCTATAATAATTTCCATTTAGATTGAACTTATCCTTTTGACACAGTCTTTGCATATTATTGTCTTTTATTTTTACTTTCACCTTTAATGATGAATTCTCCCAAGGCAAAGCATCTTCCACCAAGAAATTGACTTTAGTCTTATTAATATCTCCTTCAAACTTTAGTCTGGACACAAAACCTATAGCAAAATTATCGGTATATTCTAAGGCGTTTGTTGATGGATTCAATTCAGAAAAAACTTGTACTGCTATTTTGGTTTTTCTTGGATAAATCAGATGGTGATATAGTTGTTCATATTCGATATCAAAATAATAGCAAGTATCCATTGGATAATTCATGTTTGCAACCCTTGGCCATTCTGGATTAAAAACCAATTTAGGCAAAACATGTAGCTCATCGTCTGAAAAATCCATATTCATATTGGAGTCAATAATGAGTATCTCTTTATTTTTTATTTTGCCTCTCAACCCAAATAGTTGCCATTTATGATCTGATCTAGAATAGGTTCCTAAATCATATACTGAACTAAATGAGGTAGTACTCCTAATTTCACCATTTATTAAATCTTCATACTTTGACAATGCCAAACTAAACGTTATCCTACTAATTTTAACATTACTAATATCCGAAGGAAACCTATAATTTTGACTACTATTAAAATCCTTCTTTACGTATGACTTCTGACCAAATGATATTTTTTCCATTGGGAGAAAGGAAGTATCTTGGTACAGATTTATCCATCTAGAGTCATTTTGACTAATTGCAAAGTTGCTCACTAAACACATGAATAAAATTAGCCATTTTGTAATATTAAATCTATTTATTAACCAAACCATATTTAAAATTTATTGAGTTTGTACTACTTTTTTGAGCTATCAACTTATCATGAACCAAATAGATTCGTGAATCATTTAGACTAATCGTATTGATGTTTAGGTATTTGTAATCACCAAAATCATTTACTCTTTTTTTATCTTCAATATTTGTAAAATCGCATTATTATCTGTTACAATAGGCATTATTTTAGATGGCGGAAATCCGAAATTTCTATTTGGTAAACATAAAACATCATACAACTCCTGTTGAATATCTTTATTTGCTTCTGGATGAAAAGGCCAAAAATATTTTTTCATAGATGAATCATCAAATAACTCTATTCCGCCATAATATTGAAAGTAACCAGCTTTTGGATGAAATTCCTTATTCTTTAAAAAAAGGATATAATTTTAATGTACTTTTATTAAACCTAAAAATGCTATCATTTCCAATGTGATTTCTATCTATTTGATAAAGTATGTTAGTATTATCGTAAAAACCATTGTCTCTAATAGCTTTAATAATAAATGGAAAGATATAACTAAGATTTTGAATAGACATATGCATTAAAAGTGAATTTAAGCATGTTGATGCTTCACTACCAATCTTGTGGTATTCTGGAAGTTTATTATTATTCAATTTGATCAGATCTAGTAACAATGAAAAATTACTAGAATCGATAAAAGAATTATAACGCTTAAACAAAGAATCATTGCTTCTCACATATTGGTCTCGTTCTGACATCCATAATAATTCTTTAATAAGAAGTGAGTCCAGACCTTTTTTAAATTCTAATTCATTGTTAATAATTGCTATACTATCTATTAATAAATTTTTACTATTCTCTAGTGCAGGATATCTATTTAAAAAATCAATTACATCACTTAAATTACCACCCTTTTTTGGAATTTGCAAAATAAATTCTTTTATTGTTATAATATCGCCAAATTTTATTACTTTATCAATAGTGTTTAATAAATGGCTAAGATCTCCAAAATTATTGTCTATTAAGTTCTTTTTATATAAATTAATTATGTGAGAAGTATCAAAGTCGTTGGAGTAATACAACTTTTCGACTGAATAAAAGTCACTAAAATTTGACAAAGGCATTGCTTTTGACTAATACCTGCCAAAACTTTCAAAGAAAATAAAAGAAATAAAACGACTCTCAACATGGATTAAAAGTTTTATATGTTCCTGCATAATAGACTTTTTCGTTTAATTTTTTATCTCCATATTCGATGTCTTTATAGCAAGAATCTATATCATTGTAATCACACGTGGATTCCTCTTCGACTTCAAAATTTGTGCTCAAAGAATTAATTTTTGCTTTTTCAAAATTCATTTGTTTCATCATTTTATTTTCTCAAGGTAAGACGTATTTAAACATTCTCCAAAATAATTGATATTCATCCATTTCCATCAAAAAAGTAGACCCTATTTTTAGGCCTTAGTCAAAAATGGTTTTTAAATCAGTTTGTAGTATGAAACAGTTAAAAAAATAAAGATAAAAGCATTTATTCTTTTCACCACCACACGAATTAAAAATATAAATATAATCATCTCTTAAATACGAAGTAGCAATATTTTGAACAAATTTACTTACATGTTAAACTCAAAGCCCATTTCAAGGTCATGTCAGCTTAGGCATACTTCTTACTTTGGAAAATACTTGTAAATATCTTTTCTGTTTAGTATTCTCACCAAAACTATAGTTTGATCGACAACGAATATCCCTATTCTATAATTTCTAACTCTAATCCTAAATGCATTGTCAAATCCACTAAGTTTTTTAAGGTTTTTAACCTTTTTTAATTCATCAATAATTTGCAATTCATCAATAATTTCCTTAACAAGTAAAACAATTTTTTGATTATTAACTTTTCTTAAATCCGATAAAAATGATGTTTTAAACTCTACTTTCATTTCCAGCCCATTGCAGCATATAATTCATTTATAGGTTTTGTTTTTTCGTCATTAATCTCTAGCATAGCAGCCAAAAGTCCTTGATCTTCTTTTTCAGTATCAGAAATATAAAATTTAACATTCATTTGATGGAGAATTGTTTGTAACTCTTCACTTTGTTTTTTATTTTTAGGCTTTACTATGATATCGTTCATGTGTTTATTAATTTTTCATTCTTTATACAAGTGATTATTCATTAAATATGTTTGCTCCTTATTCATTTTCTTAACTTTGAAATTCGGTGGATTATGATCATTGAAAAACATGTAAACTATAATTCCAAAAAATCAGCTTATTTCGGCATCAAGGATTGGTTTTAGAATACAAAGATAAAAAATATTTTCTATTCCAAACACAATTGATTTTTCATGTCTTAATAGGTCTAAACTACTCAAAATCTAGGTAATTCATTACATTTTACTACATCATCTACATCTCCACTATCATATCAGAAAAAATCATTATATTTGCTCCTTAATTATATTTTGATATGAGCGAAAACAATCCCGTTTTATATAACGAAGATAATATCAGAAGTCTCGATTGGCAGGAACACATTCGTCTCCGCCCAGGTATGTACATCGGTAAGCTCGGTGATGGATCGTCACAGGATGATGGTATTTATGTCCTTCTCAAGGAAGTAATCGACAACTCTATCGACGAATTTGTCATGGGTAATGGCAAAAATATTGATATCAAAATAGAAGGTGGTAAAGTATCTATCCGAGATTATGGTAGAGGGATTCCACTTGGCAAAGTGATCGATCGCGTCTCCAAAATCAATACTGGTGGTAAATACGATTCCAAAGCATTTAAGAAGTCGGTTGGACTTAATGGTGTCGGTACCAAAGCGGTGAATGCGCTTTCCAGCTACTTCAAAGTGCAGTCCTATAGAGATGGCGATACCAAGATGGCCGAATTTGCAGAAGGTATTATAAAAATCGATGCCAAACTGACGAAAACGAATGAACCAAACGGTACATTGATAGAATTTGTAGCTGATGAAAATATCTTTAAACACTTTAGGTTCAGACCCGAATATGTAGAAAATCAGCTGTGGAACTATGCCTATCTCAATGCTGGTCTCAAACTCAACTATAATGGTAAAACCTTAGTTTCTAAAAACGGACTAAGAGACTTATTGGAAAGAAAAACAGATGTCGAAAATCTCCTATACCCGATCATCCACATCCAAGCTGAAGACATAGAAGTTGCGCTTTCGCACAATACACAGTATGGGGAAGAGTATTATTCCTTTGTCAATGGTCAGAATACGACACAAGGTGGTACGCATCTTGGAGCATTTCGAGAAGCGATACTCAAAACTTTTAGAGATTTTTACAAAAAAGAATTCGACTCACGTGATGTACAAACATCTGTCGTAGCGGCAATCAGTCTCAAAGTGGAAGAGCCAGTATTTGAGTCGCAGACCAAAACAAAGTTGGGATCCCAAAATATGGTACCCGATGGCGTCACGATCAGGTCATTTGTCTTGGATTTTATGAAAACGCACCTAGGCAATTTTCTATATAAAAACAAAGAAGTAGCCGATGCCATTCTCAAAAAGATCCTGCAGTCCGAAAGAGAGCGCAAAGAAATAGCAGATATCAAAAAAGTAGCCAATCAACGGGCTAAAAAAGCCAATATCCATAATAAAAAACTTAGGGATTGTAGGGCGCATCTTACCGACAACAAAAAAGTAGAAGATGAAATCAGGCTCAGCAGTACGATTTTCATCACGGAAGGAGACTCAGCGAGCGGATCCATCACAAAGGCGCGAAATGTACAGACGCAAGCCGTGTTTTCGCTACGTGGTAAACCACTCAACTGCTACGGAATGACCAAAAAAGTAGTATATCAAAACGAAGAGTTGAACTTGCTCCAACATGCGCTCGATATCGAAGATGGTATCGAAAATCTACGTTACAATCGGGTAGTCATCGCCACCGATGCCGATGTGGATGGTATGCACATTAGATTATTATTGTTGACGTTTTTCCTACAGTTTTTCCCCGATTTGGTCAAGCATGGTCACTTGTATATCTTAGATACGCCGCTCTTCAGGGTGAGAGACAAACAAAAGACCTTCTATTGCTATAGCGAACAAGAAAAACAAGACGCTATCAAAAAATTGAGAGGAAAAGCTGAGATCACGCGATTCAAGGGACTCGGAGAGATATCGCCCAATGAGTTTGAAGATTTTATAGGTGAAGATATCCGACTGGAACCGGTCATCCTAGGCGAAAAAACAAAGATCGAAGACTTACTTAGTTATTATATGGGCAAAAATACGCCAGAAAGACAGGTATTTATCATCGACAATCTGAAAATAGAACTGGATCAAGTTGCTCCTGATGAAGAGGAAGTCATGGATTTAGCAACAGCAGATGTAGAGGAAGTCTAAGATGGAAGACCCGACTATAAAACCAGACACCAGCATCTTGCTCGATATCGTCAGGATGCCGATGCCTTATGGCAAATATAAGGGTACACTTATAAAACATGTGCCAACGTACTATCTGGAATGGATGTCCACCCAGGGATTTCCCGCAGGGCGACTCGGTATGATCTTAAGTACCGCATTTATTATAAAGACACACGGACTGGAATATTTATTGAAAGATATCAGGTGATATTTTGCTAATCAACATCTATCATTTGAAAATTATGTAAAGCAAAAATACCCGCTCCTCCTAGGATATTACTATATACTGGCACAGGAGTACCGAAAGGATTGTCTGCTGTATTTTTATGAGCTTGTAGTGATCGACTGTATTTGTAGTAATCTTCCGAAATACTATACCAAATCAATTTTATTTTCCTTTTTGCCCATTCTTTCGGCAAACGATAAATCTGAAAATCTATGGATTTCTCTTTACCATTATATCCATCGTCGGTCAATATAAGCGTGGTACCTTCATACGACTCAAATACTGACGGATCGAGGCTGCTGATGTACATAGGAGACAACATATCGTCCCAGTCAGGGGCAAGTATCTGTAAAGCATAGAAGTTTTTGTCTTGCGGGTCCTTAAACGTTACAGTTACTTTGCTCCGCTCATCTCCTTCCCTGTCTAAACCTCCATCCTCTGTAAATACTGCAGACATTATCTCTATATTGGGTAAAATACGAACAGACGCTGATGCTTTGCCAAACTCTTTATGGGTAACTTCTAGGAGTACTTCATCATTGGTTTTAAGTGGAGAAGAAAGTACGGCTCGGTAGTTATTTCTGTTATGAAACGAAAATTCATCAAAAAAATATTCTGCTTTTGATGACACACCGTTGATTGTCAATACCACATCTGCATCGTTTAGACCCAATTCATTCACATCAATGTTTTCGAGGATTCCAGCATTCCTAGAGATACGCATTTCTATACTGTCTTGCCCTGTGTGCGCTACGCAATCTATGACCAATGTCGTTTCAAATGGTGGCGGATCCAGCTCTAATGTAGTTTCAAAAAAATCTTCACAAGAAGTGAGTGAAATAAAAAACAATAGGGCGCTGATTGGAAAAATATATTTAGAAATCATAATAGTCTGATATTTAGAATTTTAGTGAATAGGTGACATATGGTATCAATGGGAATAGACTTACTTGCTTTAGTACTCGCTGATTGGAATCAAAATCATCATCAAAATAAACAAAAAATGGATTTTTATTGGCGTAGGTATTGTATGCACCTATAGACCAAGTTCTGGTTCTCTTGTTTTTGTTTTTTATAAAATTGATCCCAATATCCATCCGGTGATAAGAATTCATCCGGTAACTGTTTCTATCACCATATTGTTCCACAGTATTTATGTATGAATATTGCTGATTTCCGTATGTTTCTACCACACCATACCTTGATTTTGGCAATGTGACTGCATTTCCTGTACCATAGACCCAAGTACTAGAAATATTGATTTTTTTGGACAGTTCATAGATGGCTACGATAGAGATATCGTGTCTTCGGTCATACCGATACGGGAATGCTTTGCCTTGATTGAGATCTGAAAATTGTCTATTATTCCACGCAAGTGTATATCCTATCCATCCAGAAAGTTTACCCGTCTTCTTTTGCAGAAAAAACTCTAGTCCATAAGCTTTTCCTTCCCCTTGAGTAATTCTGTCTTGCCAGTCGGTGAGTTCGAACAGTCCAGAGCCATCTTTATATGCTATGAGATTTTTCATTCGTTTGTAATAACCTTCTACGGAGATTTCATAGTCTTGGCCAATCGTCTTAGCTACTCCGATGGCTGCTTGCCAGGATTCCTGTGGTTTTACCCTAGATGTGGTAGGTAGCCATAAGTCGGTAGGCAAACCGATCCCTTCAAAAGACAAAAGATTGATATATTGGCGCATTGTGGCAAATGAAGCCTTTAGTCCTATCCCTTTTGGCAATAGATATCTCATACTTAACCTTGGCTGTAAGGAAGTATAAAAAGCATCATCTACACTGAATCCAGAGAGATGTAGACCAGCATTAACTTTTAGTTTTTTGGTAATTTCATAGTCATCTTCACCATATAATGCCCATTCAGTGGCGTTTTTTATTGGTTGGCCCAATGTCTGTTTAAAATTTAAACCGCTCGATGCAGATACTTGCTCTAAGTTGAACTGGCCAGGATTAAACTCATGAAGGATAACATTGGTTCCAAATCTAATGAAGTGTCTAGGTGATGGTACGTAGTCAAAATCGATTTTGGCGGCATAATCCCTAATACCTGATAAATAACCTAAAGAGATAACATCTCTAGATTTATCTTCGAACTCGGTGCCTAAAGAAATCTCAGTATTGAGTTTATATTTGCTATAGGTAAGCGTAGTATTCATGAAAAGCTTATCATGGATGACATGATTCCATCTCAGTGCACCAGTGAGGTTTCCCCATCCTAAACCATTGTCAGTAAAATCTTTATTACCAAAATCTGTGTCCTTCTGTCTGAAATAAAACTTGTCGTTGCCGCCATACACGCTCAGGTAGATTCTATCTCTTTGTGAAAAAGTATGATTGACTTTGGCATTTACATCATAAAAATAGTATCCAGTATCACCTTCCGAATCTGAATCCTTAAAACTTTGCTTTATAAATGGCTTCGCTAATAGGTCTATATAGGTTCTTCTGCCAGAAAGAAGGAAGGAAGTTTTGCCTTTATTTATCGGTCCTTCTAATGTCAGTTTAGAACCTACTAATCCTATAGACATGTCCCCATGAAACTCTTGTTGATGTCCATCTTTGAGATTTATTTCTAGGACACTAGAAAGCCTTCCACCATATCTAGCAGGAAAACCACCTTTGATCAGGGTGACATCTTTGATGGCTTCTGCATTAAAGACTGAAAAAAATCCAAATAAGTGGTTAGCGTTATAAACAGGTACACCGTCGAGCAAAATTAGGTTCTGATCAGGGCTTCCACCACGTACATAAAGACCTGCTTGACCTTCACCACCTGACTGCACTCCAGGCAACAATTGTAAAGCTTTTAGCACATCGGTTTCACCCATCAAAGCAGGGATCTTTTTTATCTGAAGAATAGGTACGTCAATAGTACTCATTTGTGTCTCCGTTTCTATTTTTTTATCCTTTGATGCTTTAATTTCGATCTCTTCAAAAGTAAAGGATGCCTTCATTTTTACATTGTAGTTTTGTGTAAGGTTGCCGTTTAACTTTACTGTTTGATTTGCATATCCTACGTAGGAGTATTCGAGTTCGATTTCTTCAGCTTTATCTAAAGTTATGGTATAAAAGCCGTAAGTATTTGCTACTGTACCACTCTGGCTTTTTCTATGATATATATTACACCCGATCAGTTTCTCTCCGGAAGCTTCATCTTCTGCATAGCCTGAGATCGTCACCTTTTGGGCCAAGACCATTTGGGTTACCATTAAAATAATAATTGCAATGTTGATTTTTATGATCATATATTTAATTTTTTTACTTTCATTTGTTAATATAAAGTTCATAGCGTCGGTTTCGCTGCTTAGCCTATATAATTTTAACTTATATTTAATGCTTTATTCTCTAAATTTTTTCATCTTTGTAACCACTCAAGATATTAACGCACAATATATTTAATAATGTTTATGAAACATAACCCATCATAGAAAAAATCTAAACCTAATCTATAGCTTGCACAGTTAAGTGATGTAAATATGCAGACTTAAACAACCAAAGATATACAATTAGTGGAAAATCATTGGAAATTTTAAAAAAAGTTAATTAGAACATCAAGCCATCAGATATCTTAAAGTAGGAAAATAAAGGGTCAAAAAAAACACTTTAACCAATGTAAATTATACTATTTCGTTAGTTCCCTTGCATTTGTAATGGAATATTTTCACCTTTGTGGAGCCTGAACCATAACCATCACAGATGAGCCACATGATACATAAAATAGGTAAATCCATGATATAGAAGTTCAACACCAAATATTTTTTTAAAATTAATATTGTGTTTTGTAGCCATTTAAAAATAAAACTATATATTTGCATAGTAAACCACAAAAGAAGAAATACAAATAGGCAAAAGAGCACATTTGAGAGAAATACAAATACCACAACATTGAAACTAATATATATGAATGCCGAGTATGTGGATGGAGAAGTCCTATTAGAATTGAAAAAACGTATTCCCTTCTTACAGGAAAGAATGAAAGTTATTAACAATGGATCAACATTGGAGTTTTCTCCACAGTTAATGAAAATAGTAATTTGACGATTAGTGGTGTTGATGGAAAAATAGTACATTCGGTTAAGGTAAATTTGTCAGAAGGTATAAATTATATAGAATTGCCAGAAATAAATCAGGCAGGTATTTATATAGCTACTATTTATATTTATAATAATAGTAAGATAGTTTCTGAAAAGTATATCAAGTAAAGTTTAGGAGGCTGTGCGAAAATAAACATCACAGCCTTCTATTTTAATTCTCTTATGATGTATTTCTTTTAACTTCCTACATTCAATAATAGTATTATGTCTCTAAAATACTTACGTAATATTTATTAGTTTCTTCCATATTTGGACTAACTATTTGCTCTGCCCAAACTATTTGGAGATCTAAACCATACACAACAAACCAAGAAATTTGTGAAATTTATACACAAAATTTACAAAATTGTGAAGAAGTGCCATACTGCAAGATTGAAAATTTTTCTTGTGGAGACTTAGTTGTACATCCAAATGGAAATTTCTATGTAATTGGCAATAGTTATATAAATTTTAATTGGCGGCAAGAAATAAGAGTGTACGACACCTGTCAAATTATAAAAACAATTTTATTACCAGACCAAGTGGCAAACATAAATTTAGGACAATATGTGGAATCTCTTTGTGCAGACAAAGATGGTCAAATCTTTATTTCAACAAGCGGAAAAAAAAATATCTATAAATTCGATCCCGACACTGAGTTGTTTACCGACCTAGGTGTTTTACCCAATGGAGTGGAAGTTTTTGACTTTACATTTAGAAATGGGAAACTTATATGCATTGGTATTACTTTTACCAACTCCTACATAATGGAAATTGATCTTAATGACATAACTCAAAGCAAAGTTTTATTTTCTGATAATAATGGTGCATATTTTGCAAAACTTATCACCATCCCGGATTTAAATGACTGCAAAGAATCTGTGACATATATAACTCGAGAGTTAAACAATGGATCTGAAATCGGTATTTTAGATTTTACTGATGAATCATTTACTTATGTTTGTATGAATGAAGGCACTGGTATGGCTTCCCCACTTGAATTCCTCGCCTCCGACCCTGAGTGCGAATTGCTCTTTGATCTCGACAGAGACAATAGCAGCGGTGTATATCCTTATGATTTTCGCAATGAAGGTATTGTTTGCCACACATCTAAGGCAACTTCCATCGTGGACAAAGATGTTTATCTCCACACTTCTGCGCTTTGACTTTCACCAATGACAGATACCTACTCTCCCTCACAGGTGATCGGTCCGACGCTGCTTGGATGCAAGCGCTACAAGCCTTGGAGTATAGTAATACTAGTGCTACCCCATCAGCGGGCTTGCGCACCATTACATTTACCGCATACAATGCCATCAAAAGCAATCAAGCACAGACATTGATCCGTCTTGGTACACGCGCTTATGCTGGTAGAGACACTTCCATCGTCATCTGTACATCCACGCAGATAGATGGCTTTTCGCGTCGCATCGGCGGTCAGTCAGGCGGCTATTGGTCACCACCATTTGCTATGTCAGATAGTTATGATGCTGCCAAAGATCTAGCAACTACCTATCGATATATTGTGAAAGCAGCGATTGCGGTCCAGATACAGCCACCGTCCTGATCGATAGACTTCCGCTCCGTACCCTTAACTTAGGCCCCAACATCTCCCTTTGCCGAGCAGAAAGCCACTCCGTCTCTATACCGACCATCACCGGAGACCAAGTGATATGGAGCGATGGCGATACCCAAGCCAATAGGATCTTCAGCACTCCAGGTACCTACATAGTGACTATCACCACCACAGAAGGATGTACCATAAGCGACTCCATCACCATCTCCCGATCTTACACCAAAATAACCAAATCTACGACTATAGACCTTTGTCAGGGAGAGACTTACGAATATGGTGGACAAATATATCAAGCAGGCGAGACGATCATCGATAGTCTAGAAGCAACATCAGGCTGCGATACACTTTGGACCGTCACACTGAGCGCTATTGCTGCACCTACTATCATCAAAGATACAACCACATGTGATAATGGACCCATCACTTTCCAAGGCAAAACTTACCAAATAGGGGATACTATCATAAGAACTAAAAATAGTGCGACTGGTTGCGATACCGTGATGTTAATAGTATATGGTAAGTATGAAAGCAGCATCAAAGGTGTATATGTGGTAGATACATTGGTTTGCAAGGGCTTGAAAAGTCAAGTTGTATTTGAAAGTAACAATTTCAAAGATTTGATATGGAGCAATGGCGACTTTTCAAAAGTGGCGCAATTTGGTGCTGGGCAGTACTCGGTACAAGCCATAGATTCTCTAGGTTGTTTACAGACCATACCATTTGAAATCAAATCCTACCCGAGTGTACAATACGAATTACAAAAGATGGATCCAATGTGCCTACAAGACAATGGAAGTATCACTATCATCAATAAAAACACAGATTTGCCATTCACAACGCAAATCAATGGCATTTTGTCCGATAGTCTGGAAAACCTTCATGCTGGCAAGTATGATATCATCCTTACAGATACAAATGGATGTGAAACTCAAGACAGTCTCACACTCACCACTGTCAGCGACTTAGAGGTGACTATGCCGTCAGAAATAAGTGGCACCATTGGGCAAATCATCTCCATCGCCTACATTTCTTCAGGTGGCAAAATAGATACCATCACCTTCAACCCATCATCGGATATTGCTTGGGCATCAGATAGCATATCGGTAGCCATCACTGGCGATCGAGTTTATAGCATTACCTTCATAGACGAGTATGGATGTACCATCAACAAAACGCTCAACATCGATGCTGAGATACCATCTATTACCTTAGCCATACCCAATATCATATCATCACAAGCGACTGACCCACAAAACGCCTTGTTCTATCTAAAAGCCGAAGGAGTAACTTATGATTTATCCATCTACGACCGTTGGGGCAATCTGATCCACAATGTCCAAAAGATCAAAGGTGGTGACCCAACCCAAGCATGGCAGCCAAGCCGCTCAAAAGTAGGGCAAGGCGTATATGTCTATCTCATTACCATCCATACTGATCAAGGTGTAATAAATAAGTATGGTACAGTAACGGTATTGTAAAAAATCTGTGAAATCTTAGTCTGAAAATACATTTGTTTTCTTTTATCAAATTATATTGACTACAAGATCACAGCGTCTAATGTGAAGGTTTGGTTCTAATTTTTATCTAGTTTAAAAATGATCATTTCCTGGCAAAAATAGATATTCTCAAAATAATTTTTCACCTTTGTGGAGCCTGAACCATAACCATCACAGATGAGCCACATGATACATAATCTTTCTTCGCAAAATACCATTGCAAATCATTACCTTGCACAGCTTCGTGATGTCAATGTCCAGAACAACAGACTCCTATTTCGCAAGAATATGGAGCGATTGGGCAATATCTTTGCTTACGAAATCAGTAAATTATTGCCATATAATCAAGTGGACGTAGAGACACCGCTTGGTATTGCCAAAACCAATCTCTCGGATTCAAAAATAATTCTCTGCACAATCCTCAGAGCAGGTCTGCCATTGCATCAGGGATTGTTGGATTATTTTGATGAAGCTGGAAATGCTTTTGTGGCAGCATACCGCAAAACTCATAAAGATGGGACCTTTGAGATCAGTCTCGAATACATCACTTGTCCTGATCTGACCGATGCCACTCTCATCATTTCCGATCCGATGTTGGCTACTGGATCTTCCATCCAAAAGACCATCGAGTCATTGGAAGAATATGGGCAGTATTCCCAACTGCACATCGTTTCTATCATAGCATCATCGTACGGTGTGAAGCAGATGCGCCGCTTATTTCCAAAAGCGCACTTGTGGATGGCTGCTGAAGATGACGAACTTACCGCAAAATCGTACATCGTACCGGGCTTAGGTGATGCAGGTGATTTGGCTTTTGGCAAAAAATTACAGGAGTAATTTTAAAATTCTTTGCAATAATACTAAACGAATCAAAAGCCAAGATTACATTTTAGGATTTCAAAAATTCATAATTTAAGAGAAAATGGCACTTAAAATAAAATGGAATGCACCAGTTGTACTCACTTTTGCTTTGATTTGCACTAGTGTTTATGTTGCGGATAAGTTTTTGATGGGTGCGTTGATGCCATTTTTTACTGTCTATCCTTCGATGAATTGGTCCAATCCGCTATCATTATTGAGCTTGGTGACGCATTGCATAGGCCATGCCAATTTGGAACATTTACTGGGCAATCTGACATTTATCTTACTGCTTGGCCCTATCATAGAAGAAAAATACGGCTCATCAAAGCTGATCTACATGATGCTTATTACCTCACTCGTCACGGGCCTTATCAATGTCTTTTTTTTCGATACAGGGCTGATGGGCGCAAGTGGCATAGTATTTATGATGATCTTATTGGTATCGTTTACCAATGTATCTGCTGGTGAGATTCCCATCACCTTTATCTTGGTCGCCATCCTATTTGTAGGCAAAGAATTCCTGCAAAAGGTGAAGTCAATCAAAGCCCACGAGCTTTGGCGGTATCTGTGGCAGCATCTTTGGGTTCAATGGAGCGAGGAAATAGGAATGAAACTTTATACAATTTCTAAGATTCAATAATATTTCACATACACCTCGAAATACATTTTATATTGATTGTAAAATTGATATCGTATTTTTGCGGCCATTTTAAATAATTTTTCAGCATGCGTATATTAAAATTTGGCGGATCATCCGTTGCCAATGCAGATCGGATTCAACAGATTTTTTCAATCATCCAACCTAGAATCTCATCTGGTGAAAAAATGGCCATTGTTTTCTCAGCATTCGGTGGCGTCACAGATATGCTTATAGAAATGAGTGTATTGGCCAGCCAAGGCAAAAAGAAATATCAACTACTTTTTCAACAATTTACAGAGAGACATAATCTGGCCGCAAAAGAACTTTTGAGCAAGGTTTTAATATGATCTTACCATTGCTCAACGAAAATCATGACACATTGCTCGACTTACTAAAAGGCATATTTTTGGTCAGAGAAGCGTCACCCGTACGATGGATTATGTTTTAAGCTTCGGAGAGCGAAATTCTAATTTTATTATTTCAAAAGCTTTTACTGAGAAAGGCTTGGATTCCGTATATCTCGATGCGCGCAACATTATTAAAACCAACAAAGATTTTGGCGCTGCTAAGGTAAATTTTAAATTGACAGATAAGGCTATTGTCGATTACTTTGCTGAGCACAATCATAGTTTGCAGATAGTGACTGGATTTATAGGATCTGATGTAGGTGGATTGACGACAACATTGGGTCGTGGTGGATCTGATTATACTGCAGCCATACTCGCAGGCGCATTGGACGCTGAAGTGTTAGAGATATGGACAGATGTAGATGGTGTCCTTACTTGTGATCCACGCAAGGTCAAACAAGCTTTTACCATACCGCAACTTAGCTATGCCGAGGCAATGGAGATGTCGCATTTCGGGGCCAAAGTTATCTATCCGCCTACAATCCAGCCAGCTTTGCGAAAAGGCATTCCTATTTATATCAAAAATACCTTTAATCCAGGTTTTATTGGTACTAGAATCCATAAAGAACACGACGCTACATTCAAATCCACCATCAAAGGAATCAGTTCTTTGGGTAATTTATCCCTAATTCGTCTTCAAGGTAGTGGCATGATGGGCGTACCAGGTGTTTCTGGAAGATTATTTACAGCTTTGGGTAAAGAAAAAATCAATGTTATCCTCATCACACAAGCATCCTCAGAGCATTCTATAAGTATTGCAGTCTCTGACAAGGAAGCCAAAAGCGCCATAGAAGCCATCAGTGAAGAATTCGGTAAAGAAATAGAAGATGGACTGATCGAAAATGTAAAAGCAGAAAATGACCTTTGTGTGGTGGCTATCATCGGTGAACAAATGAAAAATGTGCCTGGTGTAGCTGGAAGGCTTTTCGAAGGTCTAGGCAAAAACGGTATTAATGTCATCGCCATAGCACAAGGTAGCTCTGAGTTGAACATCTCCTTTGTGATCAATAAAAGTGATGAAGGCAAAGCACTGAATGCGATTCACGATTCATTTTTCTTATCAGATACCAAACGTATCCATGTGTTTATGATCGGTGCTGGCCTCATCGGTGGTACGCTTTTGCAGCAAATGGAAGAACAGAAGGATATACTTCGAGCGCAAAATGGATTGGAGATCAAGGTGTGCGGTATAGCCAATACCAAAAAAATGGTTTTTGATGAAAATGGTATCCAATTGTCCGATTGGAAAAATATACTTACATCAAGTAATGAGTCTTCAGACCCAAAATTATTTGTGGACAGAATGATTTCTATGAACTTAGCCAATACGATTTTTATCGATAACACAGCTGATACACAGATACCTGATTTATATAAAAAAATATTTGAAGCCAGTATTTCTGTTGCTACACCCAATAAGATTGCCGCTTCATCAGTTTATGACAACTATCTGTCTCTTAAGCAATTGGCACGAAAGCACAATGTAGAATTTCTTTTCGAAACCAATGTAGGTGCTGGGCTACCCGTCATTTCCACCATGAGAAATCTGATACATAGCGGAGACAGAATCATCAAAATAGAGGCTGTACTTTCGGGTTCGGTATCATTCATTTTCAATAATTTTGATGGTACTAAGCCATTCAGTCAGTTGGTAAATGAAGCCAAAGAATTGGGTTATACAGAGCCAGATCCAAGGGATGATTTATCTGGTGCCGATGTCAAAAGAAAGATCACCATCTTGGCACGAGAAGCTGGCTATGCCGTCAACACTGATGAAGTAAGTATAAATCCTATTTTGCCGGATAACTGTATGCAAGCAACAAGTGTGGATGCGTTTTTTACAATATTAAAGCAAGAAGATGCCTATTTCAACGAAATGCTGACTAAGGCAAGACAAGCTGGTGGATCGCTCCGATTTATTGCGAAAGCAGAAAATGGAAAAGTATCTTGTGGCGTAGAAACCGTGACTACAGATAGTCCATTCTACAACCTTGGTGGCAGTGACAATATGATTGTATTCACTACTCAGCGATACAAGCAGCGACCATTGGTAGTGCGTGGTCCAGGTGCAGGCGCCGAAGTCACCGCTGCTGGGATATTTGCCGAGATTATTAGTGCAGGTAGCTAAGAATTACACTTTTCGTTCTTACTCCTTGATTTCTATTTCTTGACCAGGTGACGGAATGTCTATCATGCCCATACCCTGCTCGATGAGAAATTGTTTGAAATTGAGTTGTGTTTCTGGCTCACCATGGACCAAAAAAATCTTCTTGACATTGCCTTTTTGATTATAAATGAAATCTCGCATCTCATCTCTATCGCCGTGCGCAGAGAAGGAATCCATGATTTTCACTTCGGCTCTTACTATTTTTTCTTCATCAAAAATATTGATCGTTTTGGCACCTGTCCGCAAGACACCACCAGGTGTTTCGGGTGAGCAATATCCTACGATAAGAAATGTATTATTTGGATTTTCGATGTTATTGAACAAGTGATGTTTTACTCTACCCGCATTCATCATACCAGAAGCTGAGATGATAATACATGGCTCCTTCGTAAAATTGAGTGCTTTTGAATCTTCTACATCCTTAATATACACCAGGTTACTGAATCCAAATGGATTGCTATCTACTGAAAGATATTCATTGGTCTCTTTGTCAAAACACTCTGGATGCAATCCAAAAATATGGGTAACATTTACGGCCAATGGGCTATCGACATATATTTTTATCTTTGGTAAGAGGCCGGCAGTTTCCATCTTGTCTAGCATATAGACGATCTCTTGCGTACGTCCGAGACTAAATGCAGGAATGATGAGCTTGCCCTTTTTCTCCACACATGCCTTTTTTATCACTTCCAAAAACTGGGCTGATTGTTCGGGACCTGATTCGTGTAGGCGATCACCATAAGTGGATTCACAAATCAAATAATCGACCATCGGCATAGGTACTGGATCACGGAGAATAGGTCTATCAGGTCTTCCGATATCTCCTGTAAATCCGATAATGGTTTCCTTTCCGTTTTCATTGATTTTCAATGTGACCGATGCACTGCCTAAAATATGTCCTGCATCCCGAAACATGACTTGCACATTTGGATGAATTTGTTCCCACACATCATAAGGATGACCTTCAAATCGAATCATAGCAGGTGCCACATCTTCACCTATATACAAGGGCTCACGAAGCTTTTCCTTTGCTTTTTTGCGTTTTTTTAATACTTTTTCGTTGTGCCAGGTCACATCCATCTCTTGGATTTTGGCACTATCAAGTAGCATGACAGCACAAAGACTTCGAGTAGCATGAGTAGAATGAATCGGCCCTTTGTACCCATCTTTTACCAATTTGGGCAATCTACCACAATGATCTATATGGGCATGAGAAAGTACCACACAATCTATTTCTATTGGCTTGAAGTACCAGTGATTGTTCCAATCCCAAATATTAGTGCCTTTGCCTTGAAAAAGTCCGCAATCAAGCAGGATCTTGTATCCATTGTCCAGCTCAATAAGGTGTGAACTACCCGTCACAAACTGTGCTGCTCCGCAAAATCTGATTTTCATTATTATAAAACTTTAGGCAATGATAAGCAATCTTGGGTAAATAACCAATATTACAACTTTCAAATCAAAGAATCCCTTCAAACTGTAAGTAAATATAAAGCATCATTTACCTTTCCTTCTGCTATTAATTCGGAAGCCATTTGGTGTTTTTCTGCTTCAGATATATTTTTGATGTCATCTGCGGTGAGATTTGTTTCTGATAATTCTGGCACTTTTGTCAATGCAGCTAAAGTTGCTATTTCATTTCCAGTAAGGATCTTACTTTCTCTGATTGACTTGGGCAATCCGTCAAATCCTAATGGAATCGCCGTCACCGATTGATAAATTTCTGATACGGCATCACCACTAGCTCGGACATAGTAATTGCGACCCATACGGCCCATCAAGTCCAGTTTGTGTGGATCCAAGCGATCATCATGGATGACGGATTCCGCTACAGCGATCATGGTTACTTCGCAAATGATGAGATGGCCTGCTCCGCCATGTTCTCCTAGTTCGATGATGTCTTTGACCTTACATTCCATATTGACAGGTGACTCTAGTACACGAGGTGCTGCTACTGTTTCTGATGGCTCAGGTGTGAGTCCTACTTTTCCAAATTCACTAACTTCAGAAGGAAACTCTACCGATGCCAAGGACATTTGTCGTACGATGGAATATGGGACTACATTGACAACACACTCTTTATTGACCCGTACATTGTGCAGCGTATCTTTGGTTGTATTGTCAGAAACACGTCTATTGGACGAAAAAACTACGATAGGTGGATTGGACGAAAATGCATTAAAAAAGCTGTAAGGCGCTAGGTTTTGTACGCCATTTTCGTCGAGTGTACTGACAAAAGCAATCGGTCGTGGTGCCACAGCTCCGATGATATATTGGTGTAGGTCTTTGGTTGGTATTTGTCCAGGGATTATTTTGCGCTTCATGGTTTCGGTATTTTTGAAGTGCAAAATTACGGAAAGAATGCGAGATATTTATAAAAGCTGAATGGGTAAAGTTAGGAGAAGTATTTGGGTTGAAGATATGGAAAACAATACTTTACAACATTGAATTACTATAAAATCATGGACTACCAAAAAAATCCTAAAATAGAAGTTAAGAAAATTGCGATAATTTTACTAGAATATGTAAATTTGTAACATTGTTCTTGTAAAAAATAGATAACAGTGAGAAGTATCCATTTTTCTTTTTAAATAATATTTGATTAAAGAAATAAAGATAAAAAATGGATAGACAAAACGCAAATAAATTTAAATAATCAAACAAAGCATAATGAAGCTACTTTATAATCTAATTTGTATTGCTTTAATGTTTTCAATATCATGTACTCATAAAAGCAAAGGGTCAATTTTGACTAAAAATCAACTTGACCCAATTATGGAAGAAGAAATCGATGATGCGGATTTAGAACAAGAAGTGAATAGTGCAAGGAAATTAGCAATGGACTTATTGGATATTGAATTAGCTAATCAATTGGGATTACATGAAGTTTATTTACATGAAGAACCATTAGCCATTAATTTTACTCATGAGAATGGCAATCTTTTATCATTTGAAGCGGTAAACATAGATAATTCTAATATTGAAAAATATTTATTATCAGACCTAGATTCAAATTATAAAATTCAAGACTTAAATATAGGCAATCGAATTATAAAATATACAATAGATAATTCAGGCCAAAAGTCAATAATTACATCTATATTATCATGTAATAAAACTGGTAAGATCATCAAAATGAAATTATTTTTTAAAGGTAATGCAGGTAATTTATTAGAAGAATATTCGAAATTAATGTTGTGTAATAACTAAGATAATGGAAACTTAATTAATTGAAATCGAATATGTAAGTTCGGATTAGTGAATATTGTAAAATGTATAATATTTCTTGAATCCTTAGATTATTTATACAATTTAGCTGTTATCAAAATAGTTCTAATAATGTAGGATTTAGATTTTAGTTTGCAATAAAACATTTAAAAAATGGCACGTAAAAATTATTTAGCAATACTAATTCTGTTAGCATTTAATACATTAACTTTAGTATCTCAAGATCTACGAAAATACTATGAGAATGTATTTATATCCGAAAAATTTATATTTCAAAATGAGTTTGATTCCGCATTTGTTTACTATAATAAAGCCAATCATGTTAGAAATCTATTTCTTCAAGATGCATATAATGCAGCCTTAACTAGTGTAAAAATTGGTGAATATACGCATGCCAATTTGTATATCAAAAAAATGATTCAGAAAGGAATTTCATATAAATATTTCAAGAAAGATACCAATTTTATTAACTTGGTTAAAAGCAAATATTGGGATGAAGATGTATTTAATGATGTGAAACCATTGTACAATGTTAATTTGCATAATTTTCTATTGAATTTGCTTGAAAAAGATCAGGATTGCAGGAAAAGTAATATTGACGAAAAATTAAGAATTGATGTTGATATCGCCATAGGAAGAATTATTGATAGCTTATTTGCTACTTATGGATATTTATCAGAAGAGTTGATTGGTGTATTTCCCAAAGATAACGAACATTTTCCAATTGGTTGGTCACCTTTGGACGTGATTTTAATACATCAAGTCAAATTGTTTAATAGTAAATATAAGGACTTTTTTGAAAAATCTGTACTTGACGGTAGTATGGAAAATAAAGTTTTGGCTATGCACTCTACAAATTTTTTAAATGACTCAAATTACATATTCAAATGTTTCTATTTAGGCAATTGTGATGTTTTGAAAATAGGTAAACACTATTTTACTTGTGGTGAAGATTTAGAAATATTAGTAAATAAAAATAGACTTAGAATTTTCATGCCACCACTATCTCATTCTATCAAATCTGTCCAGTTAAAATTACTGTACTCTGATTTTAAAATTGGATACAAGCCTGCTGAGTATGAAAATTTAGATGAATTTAAAATAGACAAGAAGATAGAGGAAACTAAAAAAAGATTACAAGATAATTGAACTACAAACCCATTAGTTCTTCTTTCTCTGAGACAATTTTATAAAGTGTAAAGAAGTAAGAAAAAATTATAAACAATTTTCTATAATCACTAAATATTTATTGTTTATCAATAAATATTTATTACTTTTGCAACTTAAAGTAAATTCATGATCTTTATATGAAAAGTGTTTCAGTAGTATTTCTCCAAGCCGTGATCGTGCTTATCGGCATTGTGGCGATGGCTATTTTGCTATATTTTCCAACGACAGAAGGACGGGCCGCAAACTTAGATTTGATTAGCATTTACGCAGATCCACTTATTTTGTATGTGTATGTTGCGTCTATCGCATTTTTTGTTGCGCTGTACCAAGCCTTCAAATTACTTGGATACATTGGTCAAAATAAAGTGTTCTCTCCAAAATCAGTGGATGCATTGAAGTGTATCAAGTATTGTGCTATCGTACTTAGTATCTTGATAGTGATGGCAGGACTTTTTATCCGACTGTTTCATGAGAAAGAAGATGACCCAGCAGGTTTTCTTGCGCTTTGTATAGTAACTACTTTTGCTTCTATCGTAGTGGCAACAGCTGCGGCAGTTTTTGAGAAACTCCTGCAAAATGCCACTGATATGAAATCTGAAAATGACTTAACAATATAAGCTATGCCAATTATTGTAAACTTAGACGTGATGATGGCAAAACGAAAAATGTCGTTGAATGAGCTTTCTGAAAGCGTTGACTTGACATTATCTAACCTTTCGATCTTAAAGACTGGAAAAGCGAAAGCAATACGATTTAGTACCTTAGAAGCCATTTGTAAAGCATTGAACTGCCAACCTGGAGACATTTTGGAATATGTAGTAGACGAAAAATAACTTTAAGCCGCTGTCAAGCATTTTAGTAAATATTTCCTATTTGAATGGTGCATCAAATTTCTAAAAATCGAATGTCCAAGGTTTCTTCACATTTTCTGATAAAAATAATACCAAATCATTCACAAATTTAAAAAGTGCACTTATATTTGAGTAGTTTTTGGGGCTATTTATCATTTTGCAATATGGGAAAGTGAAAACCAAAATAGATAGTTGGTGTGAGAATCTAAGTTTTCCTGTTTCGAACGCTAATTAAACGTTTAATCACTGATAAAGTAGAAATAAGGTAACAATAAACGTGTTCAATCATTATAATGAAGATATTCAATGGATTAAAGAAGATTTTGAGAGGAAATATATCGAATATGCAAGATTACGTGAATCCAATTGTTGGGAAGCATTTGAACACAAAAGAAACAGATCTCGTAAAATAAAAACATGACAGATACAACAATATATTCAATAGGACACGGAAACAAGAAGATTGAAGACTTCATTTCTGAGTTGATGTCTTTTGATATTGAGTATCTTCTTGATATCCGCTCAAAACCTTATTCAAAATGGAATCCTCAATACAATCAAGCAGCACTTGAAATGGAATTGAAAAACAATGGTATAACCTATGTTTTTGTTGGTGACACTCTTGGTGGACTACCACAAGATAGAAGTTGTTACGACTATAATGGAAAGGTCGTTTATGATCTAATCAAAGAAAAAGACTTTTTCAAACAAGGACTTGAAAGATTGACAACGGCCCACCAAAAAAGAATCCACCTTGCAATTATGTGTAGCGAGTCCAAACCAGAAGAATGCCATAGAAGCAAGTTGATCGGACAAGAACTGCTGAATAAAGAAATATCACTAAAACACATTGTCTCGAAAAAAAGGATAAAGTCCCAACAAACCGTAATGAATGAACTAACAAAAGGTAAAGGAACCGTTGACCTTTTTGGTAATGAGATTGATTTTATATCAAGAAAATCGTACTAAATGGAATTTTTCACAATCGGAGTTTATAACTCTACAGAGCAAGTGTACTTTGACAAACTCACAGAAAATCGCATTGACACCTTCTGCGATATACGTCAACGTAGAGGCGTAAGGGGAGCAAATTATGCTTTTGTAAATAGAAATAGACTACAAGAAAAGCTTAACAAGCTTGATATCAACTATGGTCACGTTCTAGATTTAGCACCAACTAAAGAAATCCGAAAGCTTCAAAAAGAAGCAGATGCACAACAAGGAGAATTAAAAAGAGAAAGAAACAAGCTTGGAAAGGTTTCACAATTGCGTACAAAGACCGAATTCTAAGCAATTTTGATTTCGATAATTTTATTTACAAGCTTAATGAAATTGGTGCAAATCGAGTAGTTCTTTTTTGTGTCGAAGAAAAACCAGAAGCTTGTCATAGGTCAATAGTTACGGACATACTCGAAAAACTTGGATATAATATCACTCATTTATAATGGAAATTTTAATCACATCTAAAACGCATAAAGGAAATGCAGCTTGTATAGGTGGATTAGTTCTAAATAACAATAGGTTAGTAAGATTATTAAACCCAGGAAATTGGGACCAATATGCTGATACTGATTTAGATATCGGTGATGTATGGGACATTCAATTTGTAGATAGAGAAGATACTGTACCACCTCATATTGAAGATATTATTATCCAAAACCGAATATATATAAGAGATATAGGCGATATTTCAACTTACTTAAGAAATTGTGGAGTTATGATATACCGAGGTGAACCTACAGCAATATTTGGTGGCCGACTTGGATGGACAGGCAACGGTAGTGGTTACATTAGTAACAAAGATAATCTACCTGAAAACAGTGTTGGTTTTTGGATTTCTGACCAAGATTTAATATTGGACAAAGATAATAAGCATTATAATTACCCTACAGCAAATGTTTTTGCAAGAACTAAACATTTTCCATATGTTGGTTTTGAACCAAATGTTGAAGTGATACCTAGTGGAACATTAATGAGAGTTTCATTAGCAAGATGGTGGTGCCCTGAAGATTCAGATTTGCCTGAAAGGTGCTATCTACAACTATCAGGTTGGTATGGATTAGGTAAACAGCAAGCCAAAACTGACGACTATGAATATGACGATTTGCCAATTTGAAAAAGAAAGCAAGAAATGAGCAAAAACATTAGAGTTATTATTGATACTAATCTATGGATAAGCAACTATTATAACTTTCAAAAAAAACTTATGAAACACACTTTACTATTCATATTATATTTTCTGTCGTTTAGTCCATTGTTTGCTGACATCGCACCCAATCCAATAATGATACATGGTATTTACACGGTTAATGATTGCAAAATCCAAATGGTGAGTGAGTATGTTTTTGCAGACCTATACAATGACTCTGCAAAAGTAGAATGCACTTTCAATCTACTGAATTTTGGAGATGCAACTGAAATTCAAATAGGATTTCCAGAAATGAATTTCCAATATTGGTCTATCGGTGAATATAGCCCTACTGATAAAGGAATTTTCAAAATTTATGTTGATGGAAAACTACTCAATGAAAATGATATTAAAGTCCCTGCCCAAATGGAAAACATTTATCAGAAGTATATGTCTGTGTACTATTATGACAAAGAATATCAACGTAAACAAGATAGTATTTATACCTTCTACGGTATAAAAGTGAAAGGTAACAAAACAATATATCCTCCAGGAACCTATGAAAAGGCTGACAATGCATTAAAAAATTGTTTGAATGGCGAGATTCTAAACCTAATATCGGATCGGAGCTATGGAATGAGTTTAAAATCCAAAAAGAAAAAGGGAACTTTCCATGGTACGTATGGAATGTCAATTTTAATGAACTAGAAAGTAAACAAATCAAGGTAGTTTATACACTTCCTTCAGGTCTTGGTTATGGATCAAACTTCAGATACTTTAAATACATTTTGGAGACAGGTAGTGGTTGGTATAAAACGATTGAAAAGGCAGATATTAAACTTCAACTACATGACATTGATATTAAAACAATTGAAGAGATCAATTCAAATAATTTCAGTATTGACTCAACAAAAAAAACAATTACTTGGACGTTTACCGACTTAGAACCAACAAGTAAGGATGATATATATGTTCGATACTACAATGCCAAAGAAAGAAGACAATGGGAGAAGTATAAACGAAAGCGAGAAAAAGCCAGAAAATAAAGATTTTCAAATCCTTAAATTGTTTCAGATAAATAGAAACACTCTCTACATCATTGTACATAACTTCTGATGGGGAAAGTAGTAACTTACATGATCTAGATAACTGTCCAACAATTTGTACAACTAATTTCTGTGTCGTACTTTTGTTATTCAAAGGCATACTCCAACTCTTAGTAGGTTTTAAAAAAATATATCCTGAATGAGTCTGTTTTTAACATTAATTTTACCAATAATTGTTCAGTTGATACCTTTGGTATTATTACGACAATTGTGCAGACGAGAAAAGATGCTCAAAAACTTCAAATTGACACTTTTAGTGAGTTTCGTTTTGACAATGATAAGTGTGTTAACCATTTTTTATGCTATGAAAATTTCAATTTACGGAATGACATTGAATAGACCTGAAGGTGAAGTCGGTTGCGTGACAGGAGCATCATTTTTTTTAATGACAGGTGTCGTGTTTTTTGTACTTACTTTTATTAATGGTGTGATATATTCAATACAAAGTCATAATAATAATACCTTACATGAAAAATCGTGAAATTTTAAGTTCAAGAATAATAAATTCGCCAGTAGAAACGGTCTATCAAGCTTTTGAAAATCCAAATCACTTAAAAAATTGGTGGGGACCAGAAGGTTTACAAACACGATTCATGAGTTCGATCTCAGGTCGGTGGAAATTGGATACTTACGATGCATGGACCCGAAAAAGGGAACTATGAAAATTCATCCGTATTCAAAACTGTTTTACCGAATAAACTCATAAGCTGGGAGCGAAAATCTCAACCATTATTTGATATGGAAATAGCGTTTGAAAAATTAGAAGAAAATAAAACGCAGATATTATTTAAAATGATATTCGCAACTGCTGAAGAATGCGAGAAAATGCGAAAGTTTGTAGAACCTAAAAACGAAGAAAATTTCAACAGATTAGAAAGAGAAATCAAAACTATGTAAAACGCAAGCCTAAGTTGGCGTAATTTGTGGCAGTGTCATAACCCATATCATCAGTCACGACGAGCTTCATAAATCTAATAGTTCTTATAGTAATATATCGATGTGTCAAGATTTCATCCACATTATTTAGTTAATCGTATCAGATCATTGATCAAATTAAAAAATTACGCTTATATTTGGGTAGTTTTTGAAACTTTCCGAGTACAAAACGTAGAGTAATGCAGGAAACAGTAGAATAATATAAATACTTAATAATAAAGAGCATAATGAATACGAATGCCGAATACAACTATATTGAGATAAACAAACACTCATGGAATAATAGAACAGACACACATTTAAATTCTGAATTTTATAATCTTGAAGGTTTTTTGAATGGAGATACTTCATTAAACTCGATTGAATTGGAGATACTTGAAGAAATTAAAGGGAAAAGCATTTTGCACTTGCAATGTCATTTTGGACAAGACACCATTTCTCTAAGTCGATTAGGCGCGGAAGTGACAGGTGTTGATTTGTCGGATAAAGCCATAGAGAGTGCAATAAAGATAGCCAAAGAAACAAACTCAAATACACAATTTATTTGTTGTGATTTATATGACTTGGAAAATCATCTTGACAAACAATTCGATATAGTTTTTACCAGCTATGGAACTATAACATGGTTGCCCGATTTGGACAAATGGGGTAAATTGATTTCTAAATTTTTAAAACCAAACGGTAAATTCATTTTTGTAGAATTTCATCCAGTAGTATGGATGTTCGATGATAATTTCGAAAAAATCGGATACAATTATTTTAATGTAGCTCCAATTGTTGAAACTGAAAACGGAACATACGCTGACAAAGATGCAAAAATCTCTCAATCTTATGTGACGTGGAATCATAGTATGAGCGAAGTTATAAGTAGCCTGATTGGTAATAAGATGGAAATTGTTGATTTTAAAGAATATGACTATTCTCCTTACAATGTTTTCAGGAACATGGTGGAATTTGAACCCAAAAAATTCCGAATAAAACATTTGGACGACAAAATTCCAATGGTATATTCCATTGTTGCGAAAAGAAAAATATAAACTAGCAAGATATTGCCAAAAGCAAGGCTGCCTTGGCATACCTGCTCAAATCTTAATAAAAGACTATGAATCGACAACACACCATTCATAAACCTATCGCTTTTTTTTATTTATTTGGTAGGTAATTTGTCTTATACTATTAGAAAATATTAAAAACTTGTACCCGTTTTGGGAACAAATTACTATCATTGTGGTGTTCAATGGCGACTTAAAGCACATTAAAAAGAAAAATTACTTTTATATATCGAATTGCGACTAAAAATTGTATTTGTAATATGGTTTGGAACTCATTCAGAATATGATTTAATTGATGCTAAAACAATAAGTTATGCTAAGACCGATAAAAAGTAAAGAAGAACATAGTATATATCTTTCAAGAGCATACGAGTTGATGCAATTGGACTTGAGCCCTAATTCAATAGAATCAGACGAATTGGAAGTTATCAGCATACTAATCGAAGCCTATGAAAAGGAAAATTTCCCTATAGAATCTCCAAATCCAATCGAAGCAATACTGTTTAGAATAGAACAACTTGGAATGTCTAGCAGTGAATTGAATAAACTTCTTGGATCAAGATGTAGAACAAGTGAGATTTTAATGGGAAAAGAAAATTGAGTATTGGAATGATTAGAAAGCTACATGAAAAACTGGGCATACCTGCACAAATCTTAATAAAAGACTATGAATCGACAGCACGCCATTCATAAACCTATCGGTTTTTATTGTATTAGATCGATGTATCAAGTTTTCATCCACATTTTTTGATTAAAATAATCCAGAATCATTGTTCAATTAAAAAAGGGAGCTTATATTTGGGTAGATTTTGGGGCTTATGATTAGAAAGGGAATAAGGATTATTATGAAGATGGTCAATGGATTAGGAAAGGCGGGAAAAGGAGATATATCGGAGATATACGCAAGATTGCATATATACAATTGTTATGATTAAGAAATATAAATGAAACAGTATCACATATTATTTTCAAATTTCTGGGGTTCGTACAATATTTTTGACTTATCTGAAGAAGAATTGTCAAAAGTAATTGATGCGTATAATTATGGGAAAGGTTCAATTTTTTGTAAAGGGGAAAATACTCTTTTGATCGACTTAACAAAATTAAGATTTTTAGATCAAAAATGTCATTTGCTAATAAAAATATGACAGCTCAACAATTAGCAGATAGTAAATATGTTAGCGAAAATTATGGTATAGGCACGGCTTATGTAAATTATAAAGGAATGCAATTGTTTGGTGATGATATTACTGCAGAATTGGTTACAAATGATTTCGGAGAGCTAAAAGTTCAAGTAAGTGAAGTTGCTACTTCTAGTCTAGGATCGAAAGAAAAACAAGTTCTGATTTTGATAATTTCGACTTCGCGATTATAACAGCTTTGTATAAAGATGAATTAAAATTTGTTGAGCCATATATAAATTACGCAGGAGAGATCGAGAGTGACGAGAAGAAATTAATTCGTTATGGGAGTCTGAAGGCAGATAATAAAATCAATATTCTTTATGCTTCGTTGCTTAATACAGGAATGATAGATGCAGCAATAGTTACCACCGATATCATTACAAGATTTAAACCTCGAATACTTTTTATGCCAGGAGTTTGTGGTGGAAGAGATAACAAATCATTAGAAATGCTTGACATAATAATACCTAATAAAATATTTACTTTTCAAAAAGGAAAATTAACAGATAATGGTTTTGAAGGTGAATGGGAAGGGATTGACTTAAACGACAAACTGATTCAAAAAATTCAAACTTCAGAAGAAGAAATAAAAAATGGCATAAACTTTAAAGGATCAGTTCATTATGAACCAATGGCTTGTAGTACTGCAGTTATTGATAAAACTGGTGTTATTGAAGGTATTGCGATGAGCAAAGAACGTAAAGTATTAGGCTTGGAAATGGAAGGGTATGGAGTGGCTAGAGCTTGTGAAATTGCAAATAACGGAAACACAAAAGCTATAATCGTTAAATCTGTTATGGATAAAACACAGGGAAAAGACGATTCTCATAAAACAGATGCAGCCAAAATTTCGGCTGATTTCGTAATGAAAATCATTGAAAGTGGTATTTTGTAATTTACCAATCATAATAACAGTTATGAATAATTAAAAAATAGTGATAAATTGAAACAAATAAACGAATTAAGAATTTTCCTAGCTTCTCCAGGTGACGTTGAAGTTGAAAGAACTATAGTACAAGAAGTATTAGCTGAACTAAACATTACTCATGGTACTAAAAATGACTATAATTTAAAATTAATAAATTGGGAAGACTACACTTTCCCTGCCCTTGGAGAAGATGCGCAAGATGTTGTAAATTCACAAATTCCCTTTGATTATGATGTATTTATTTGTGTAATATTCTGGACAAGGATTGAACACAAACAAAAAAGAGCTAAATCAGGGACAATTGAAGAACTTGAAATTGCTAAAGCAAAGTGGCCAGAACGGGAAAGTGATGGAAATTATGGATATTTTAAAACAGAACCACCATCATCACTAAATGATCTTGATGAACAATATTTTGAAGTAAGAGCCTTGCAGAAAGATTTTAGTAGCATTGGTCTCTATAAAGAATTTACATCGACTAATAAGTTTAAAGACATCTTTAGGATTAATTTCACACATTATTTAAATTCTAAGTTTTTAATTAACGATAATAAACAAATACAATTACCTTCAAAATTAAATACAATTGAAATTGAAAATAAAAAAAGAAATGAAATTTATTCCAAACTAAATAGTTTAAATCTAGATAGCAAAAACGATTTTGAACTTTATGATACCATGGAAATTATCAATGATAAATCAAGTCAATTAACTATCGTAATGGAAGATATTTCTAACACAATGAATGACTTAAGTACTAAGGTAAATAGAAAAACAGACGAGATAAATAAAATAAATAAAATTAAAGACACCAAACTAAGATTACATAAACATAAAATTTCTGTAAATCAGTTAGCAAATGAGCTTGATGTAATTTCAGATAAATATGAATTTTACATTTCAGAATTTAAAGAGAACTATTTGGAATTAATAAACTCATTTATTTTTTACTATTTGAGCTATCAATTATATATGTCAGAAGAAGAAAAATTAGTTAAGCACATTTTAATAGATAAGCGTTGACAAATTAATAGAATCTTTTAACAGATTTATTGGTTGAGATGAATAAAGTTCCAAAATTTACATCAAAATATGGGCAAGCTCATCTTAGGTTAATGAAACTTTTAAAAGAATTAGTAGACGAACTATTATTTGGAAGAGTTTTGTTAGATGAAATTGAATAAATTAACTAATCATAACAATGCCTAGACGGACATACTCCTAACATGTCGCCCATTGCTTAGCCAAACCATTTGCATTTAACTTTTTACCTTTTAAGTTTCCAACCTCGAACAAAACTATCATACCTACCTCTCCCACTTTCCCAAAATTCCCAAAATCCATCTCTATCCCACCTTCTTCCCTTGGAATCGTTTCCAAAATATGGAATTTACTAGAACTTTACATTTTATAACTCATTGTATTACTGCATCTTGCGTTTTGGCACGTCCTTAGTATATAGCATAGCAACAAAATATATGTTGTAATGCTCAATACAAAAAAAATCTTTGTCGTAGATGATGATGTCTTCACATCAGCCATCTTCAAGCAACACTTGCAAAAACTAGGTTATGATGATATCACATGCTTCTCTAGCGGTACACTTTGTCTCAATCATCTCCAAGAAAGACCAGATATTATCCTGCTTGATCACGAGATGGGCGATTTGACTGGCTTTGATGTTTTGATAAAAATAAAACGTTTCGATCCCAATATCTATGTCGTGATGGTATCTGGACAGGAAGATATGATGACGGCCATCGACTCGCTCAAGTACGGCGCTTTTGACTACATCATCAAAGGCGACGACACCACATACAAGATCACCAAGGTCATGGAAAGGATCGGTGAAATCCATCGTCTGATCGAGCAGAAAAAAAACAACCCATTTAATAAACTTTCAAATCTACTGACCAGTGTATTTTTCTAAATTTTTCTTTTATCTAAGCATCATCATTTTATTGAGCTCGTGCAAGACCCAAAATATATTTCACGACCAGCCCGATAAAAAACAGGCGGCATTTGTCCTAGATAGCGTCTTTCTATACAAGCCTGATTATCAGCACATCATCACCACAGACAATAAGGTCAATATCAGTGTTTGGGGACAAGATGAGCTGAGTATTGGTTCTGTATATGGTATTTACAATTCTAATGAAGTATATGGAAAGTGGCTACTCGTCGATGCGAATGGCAATATAGAAATCCCCAAAATAGGTACGATGATGGTCAGAGGTATGACCATACCGGCGCTCAAGGATAGTATCAAAAGCGTCATCAGCCAGTGGATCGTAAATCCGATCGTCGATGTCAAGGTGATGAACAAGGAGATCACGTTGCTCGGTGAGTTCAGAAATCCTGCCGTCATCCATGTGGATAAAGACAATAATTCACTTTTGGAATTGGTTGCCAAAGCAGGTGGATTTGAGTATTATGCCAATCTGAAAAGTATAAAAGTCCTACGTCAGGATGGCCAGAAAGTAAAAATAGCCAATATAGATTTGACCCTTGCATCTGACGAAGGTACACGCAATATCCAACTACGTCCCGGTGACATCATCATCGCACCATCGAAGAAAAACAAAGAGTTTGACAAACGAATTTCTACCATCATTCCGATCGCAACGTCGGCCACATCTGCAGCCATTTTGATCGGCGCATTCTAAATTCAGGTGATTCCAGATTCTGTACTAACGTCTGTAATCTGGAATAAATATTCATTTCCTGTTTCTTAATATTTTGATTATCAATATGTTAATTAGTGGCATATTAATCGTATTATTCAAACCATATTTAGATAACATTTCCAAATCATGCAAGAAAGCCTTAAAATATTAAAACCATATCTCCGAGGATTGCCCATCATTATCTTATGTATGTTGGCCGGAATCTGGATAGCAAAAAAGTATCTTTCCTACTCGACACCGATGTACGAAAGCACTACCAAACTCAGGCTGGCTGATGTAGGAGAAAGTGTGACAGGCGCCAACTTGTTTAAGGACTTGGATGTATTTGCTAGTGCCAATAAAATAGCAGCAGAAATAGAAGTCATAAAATCTCATGTCCTTCTTGAAAAAGTAATAGACAAGCTTGGCTATAGCGTAGCGTTATATCGCAAAGGTGATATCAAAAATACCGAACTCTACACCGATACACCCATCAATATCCAATCGGCTCTTGATGATGAGAAATGGTATGGAAAAGATTTTATCATTACAGTCACTGATACTTTGCATTACACCTTGCTTTTACCAGAAAATGGTGGCTCACTCAAGGGCAAAATGGATGAAAGTCTCGTCTTCGAAGGCGGCAAAATTCTTATTAGTCTCAATAGGGAATGGCTGCAGCACAAAACCAATCCACACATTTTGGATTCCTACATTTACCAAATAAAAAATAAAGAAACGATCATACAAAATATCCTTACAAATCTTGATGTCACGTCTGTAGATAAGGATGTACCCGTCATACGCATCAGTTATAAAAGTGCAGTACCGCAAAAAGCAGCTATTTTCGTCAATGCGCTTGCCGAAGCGTATATCGAAGATTATATCAATATCAAATACCAAGCTGCAGAAACGACGTCCCGATTTCTCAATCGCAGAATAGATGAGGTGACCAAAAAACTGAGCAATTCCGAAAACTCCATACAAGGATACCGAGACGAAAAAAACATCATCAATATTCGTCAAGAAACAGAAACCGATCTACGCAAGATATCGCAACTCAAAATCCAACAGACGAATGTAAAAATGAATCTGGAAGCGATCCATGAGCTGGACGAATACATCAAAAATGGTAAAGAAAATTTTCTTGACTTGGCTCCAAATTTTGAAGCATTTACGGATCTATTATCTACAGAGATGGTCAAAAAAATCAAACAGCTCCAAGGCGAAAAGAAAGATCTCTTGCTGACCTACACACCGAATGATGACAGAGTAAAAGTGGTGGATAAAAAATTGAAAGACCATACAGACTATTTGGTGGAAAGTATTCAAAACACCAAAAAAAGCCTAGAAACGAAATACAAAAATCTGATCACAGACATCGATGAAGCCGAAAAAGTATTCATTGGCTTGCCTGAAAAAGAAAAACTAATGAATATGATGAATCGCGACTTTGAGATATATCAAGGATCTTACAATTTTCTCAATAACAAAAAAATAGAAGCAGATATCGCCCGTGCTGCCAAGTTGTCCTTCCACAGGATCATCACGCCAGCCGCCATTTCAAAAAATCCTGTTTCTCCCAATAGAACCATCATCGTCATAGTGTGTGCATTGCTGGGCATGTTTTTTGCCATCGCCATGATAACCTTGATACATGCCATAAAAGCGCGTGTAAATGATGTAGAAACCATAGAATCCAATTCGTCCATACCTGTGACGTTGCATACTCCATTTCTAAAAACACCAGAGCAAAAACGCAATCATTTCCTTAAATCTGTGCAGAATTTGTCCATCAAAGATCTCATTTATGATGAAAATATCTTGTGTTTTTCGTCCTTGAAGGATGATGAAGGTAAAGCCTTTCACATCGTAAACATGGCCGAGGCACTTGGATCTCAAGGAAGAAAGGTGCTCATTCTAGATGCAGAAGGCAGCTTAAGCACCATGGGAAATGTTCATGAATTGCCACAAAAGACCAAGTTGTCCAATGTAGATTATTTGCAGCCCAATGTAGCTGCTTGTATGCGCAAACCTTTAGATGTTTTACAAGAAGAAATCCATAACTATCTGGACCATTACGACCTTGTACTTATCAATAATGAGAACTTGACCAACGGTATATTGACCAATGCTTGGATGTCAACAAGTCATCGCAATTTTATCATGATGGATGCCAGAAACACACCTAAAAAGGCCATCATGCATTACAATCTGATGTGTGATGAATACAAATTTTCAAATGTCCATTTTGTTCTTAATAGGTGTGGTTATAATCCAAACGTTATGGTCGAATCTATTCAAAAAATTAAAAGCATGTTTCATAAACCGGTACAAACATCATGGTTATGATCGACCGTATAAAAACAATGCTTAAAGCGGACAAAACAAAAGTAATTCTAGATCAAGCCATCTTTAGTGGTACTTCATTTATTACTATGCTGATTCTTGCTAGGGCATTGGGCTTGTACGAGTTTGGAATTTTCGCATCGGTACAGTTGTACACTTTTTTGTTGATGAGTATTTCGGGTGCATTTGTCATCCAGCCGATGCAGGTTTTATATGGCAAAAGTCTAGACAAAAGTGCTTATATAGCGTCAACCATGTATATTCAGACTGGTGCAGTTATTTTGATGGCCATCGTTATGCTCTTGGCATATTTATTAGCAGTATTATTCGGTTTCTCATGGGCAAGCATCTTGATTCCTGCAGGTGCGTACGCCATCGTCACTATATTTTACGATTATGTCCGCAAGCGTTTATTGGTAGAAGATAGACCGGATCAATTGATAATCATAGACGCATTGATGTCATTTGTACAACTGGTCATCGCAGTTCTCACTTATTTTTTTCACCTTGACGTAGATCATGTTTTAGGTTTGATTTCATTGGGTCTAATACCGGGCATCATGTATGGCGTAGCACTTATGAGCGACAATTTTAATCTTTTAGACATCAGGAAATATACTTTCGAACACATGACTCAAGCAAGATGGTTGGCGCCTACTGGCATTGTGCAATGGATGACGTCCAATTTTTTTGTCGCCTCTTCTGGATTGTATCTTGGCGTAGCTGCTTTAGGTGCATTTCGGTTGGTACAGACCTTATTTGGATTGATCAATATCTTACTACAAGGATTAGAAAGTTATGTTTTGCCTCAAACAGCTATCAGATTTCAGCGTTCCACAGATGAAGCGTATTTGTACTTAAAAAACCTGACCAAACGTGCGATCTTACCTATGAGCATTATCTTGGGTTTGATGTTTGTTTTTGCTGATTATATTATTATTTGGGCAGGCGGCGATGCCTATATGGAATATGGCTTTGTGATCCGTTGGATGGTCATTTTGTATGTTTTTATTTTGGTCAATTATCCTGTACGTATTCTCATTCGTTTACATGAAATGAATCATTTATTTTTGGTCGGCTATATCTTGTCTTTTGTATTTAGTCTGGTATCGGCGCATTATTTGCTTTCAAATCATCAACTCATCGGTGCCATCATAGGCTTAGGTATTAACCAAATCATTTTGTTTGCCATTTGGCAATATTCACTAAACAAAAAAGAAATTTCACTATGGAAATCATTCATATAGTTTTGGGCAAAGCCAATCCCGACCGGATGAATGGTGTCAATAAAGTAGTCTTCCAATTGGCCACCAAACAAGCAGAATCTGGTAGGAAAGTCACAGTTTGGGGCATTACAAAAGAGCCGATTAAGAATTTTCCCGATCGTAACTTCGAAACAGTGCTATTTCCTTTAGGAAGCCATGCTTTTGCAATAGATAAGACACTCAAAGCGGCCATCATTGCCCATGCAGACAAAGCAGTCTTCCACATTCATGGATCTTGGGTTTCTACTTTTTGGGCAGTAGCCCGCACCTTAAAAAAATATAAGGCGCACTATATTGTCACACCACATGGCGGATACAATACTATAGCCATGCAAAAAAATGCTTGGGTAAAAAAGATATATTTTCAATTGTTCGAGCGTAAAGTCCTTCAAGCAGCGTACAAGATCCATTGCATCGGTCAAAGCGAGACAACAGGTTTAGCTTCCATTTTTACTAATAATAAGAGTTATCTTTTGCCTTATGGTTTTGAAACACAAAATCCTGCTTTGCAATTATCCAATGATGGAGACAAATTTATCATCGGCTTTGTCGGCAGATTAGACATCTATACCAAGGGACTGGATCTTTTGATCAAGGCATTTGCAGCTTTCGTAAAAGAAGTACGACAAACCGAGCTTTGGATTTTGGGTGATAGCGACGAAAGAGCTACTTTAGAATCCCTGATCGTCAATCAAGGACTTTCCGATAAAATAATACTTTTCGGTAGTAAATTCGGGCAAGAAAAAGATCAAATCATGGCTAAAATGCATGTTTTTGTACATCCATCTCGCAATGAAGGCCTGCCAGCATCTGTACTAGAAGCAGCATCGATGGGTCTGCCATGTATCGTAAGTAGGGCGACAAATGTAGCCGAAACTATAGAAAGCTTTGATGCGGGTATAGCTGTCGCCAATGAAAACACCAAAGAATTAACGGCTGCCATGATCAATCTATACCACAATTGGCAAAATAATACACTTCATCTCAAAGGTGAAAATGCCAAAAAAATGGTAAAAACACACTTTGCTTGGTCTGCTATTTTACCACAGTTTGATAGTTTGTACGGCATATGAGTTATAAAAAATTTGATGAAGCATCCTTTCTAAAAAGCATCAATACTTGGCTTTTTGTCCTGTTATTTCTGATGGTTGCGGGATTTTTTACGTGGAGTGAAAACATCATCATCACAAGGGCTATCAAAGTAGTTGGTCGAATGGGTGTATTGATCGGATCGTATCTGATCTATCGCCGCATTGTCCGACAAGGTGCACCTGATACCTTAACAACCAAAAACGGCTTGGCTTCATGGTTGTATTTTGCTTATCTGGGACTCGGATTTGTATCATTTTTGTGGAGTACCAATGTAGGTTTCAGTGCCTTACAATGGTTTATGACGATGCAGAGCCTTGTCTTCTGTTACTTTTTTGTCAAAAGCATCGCATTACTGAATATCTACTTTCCCAATAACACTACCAAGCTCTACAATCTTTTGGGCAATACAGTTTTCATCTTGATTTTGATATTTGTCATAGGCATGTTTGTCGATCCGGATACATTTTATCGATTGACCCACGGTGGCGAAGAAGCGCGTCTAGGTGGATATATCATGAATCCAAATGAACTCGGTATGCTCGCAGGTGTAGGTGTAGCTTGTTTGATTTTTGATCTTTATCGCAAGCATCACACATTCTGGACCATCGTAAAACTGATCATCATCTTTTATGCGTTATACGCTACAGGTTCGAGGTCGTCATTGATCGGTGCCTTGCTGATTATATATTTTCACATCAGTCAGTCTGACAAAAAACAACTCAAAGCGCTTATCTTGGCTGCTATGTTGATCATCGCACCTGTTGCCATCTGGAAGGTAGTGCTCAAAGGTGGCGACACAGAAAGAATCGAAGAAGTCATGAGTATGACGGGTCGTTTGCCATTCTGGAAAGCACTTATCAGCGAAGGATTACCTAGAGAACCATTATTGGGTTTTGGCTTTATGCGCATTGATTACAAAGAGTTTTTCCAAAGTACACATACATATCCTGGTAAGATGACACACAATACTTTTATGCAGGTGTTGATGAATCTTGGTTTTGTAGGATTGACAATAGTGATTTTTCAGATGATCTTTACCTTGCGAGGCATCTTGCGTGAAAACAAGGAGATAAAACTCATGCTATTGGGTATGTTGATTCCTGTGATAATCAATTCATTTACCGAGTTTGGTATCTTTGGTGAGTCTAATTATGGTATTCTATTCTACCAGCTTGTGATCTTCATGATCGCTTTTGAAAACCGAAAACACCTGACGAGAGCAGAGCAGATTCTGGTGCGAAAAAGATCTTGAATTTCAAACATTGACTTTGATGAAATAAAATTTGAGCGATAAAAAGAAACTTTATAACTCACAAATTGGTTAATTATGAGTTATAAAAACAAAAATATCGCTCATGAAATGGATATGAGCCATTTAGAACAATAGAATAATTAAGCTCTCAATAAAATCAAATCAAAAAACATAAGTCTTGTGGCTAATGTAGCTGAATCATCCAAATTATAATATTCTTTTTCTTGATATTCAGAACTGAATAGCATAATAAAACCATTGGCGGTATAATATCTAATAACACGTTCATCGTTATATGCATCAACTACGATAAATCGACAACCTGTTTTATTATTCCCATCAATAAACCATGATTTTATAAAATCCATTAGCTGATCTCCAGTTCTTTGCTTTTCGCCTTCAATAATTCTAAAATCTTTATGAACACCCAATCTTCCAATAAGCACAGCTGGGTAACTGCGCATATGTTTTTCTCTTGGAATTTCAAGAATGACTTTCCTCTTTCTACTATTTGGAAGGTGTAGTGTTTTAATACTGTCATTAGCTATAGTAAATGCGCATGTAATAACTTTAGGATCTTTATCCAACGTAAAGCAATAACTTTTACCCAAAAGTTCAAATGAATAAGGTATCAAATCTTTTGAAAAAAATTCATTTAAGTCTTGATTACCACAATCAAATTCATTAGAATTTTCAAGTAGTTGCGCATCATAGACCTTCAATGTGCAGTGATCTAATAGGAAGCTCACAATGTTAAATTTTGGCTTTAGCTAATATTTTATTTGCTGTTGAAGTTTGTGTTGCGAAATTAATAGTTGCTTTTTTCGATGTGTTGGCTATGACCTTGGCATCAAATACTTTAGCTTCTTTTGCTTTTAAAACTGGTATGGATTTTATAGTAGTTGCCATATTATTTGGTTTGTTACATACTATTAACTATATATTTAATCACAAAGTTATAAATAATTTAACTTTTATACTAGCAAAACAAAGCTAAGATGATTTTCCTGATGGAATTGAAGTTTAATAGATCTGACATTTGCATTAGAAAATCTTTCAACAAACTAACTTTCATGTCTTTGGTCATGCTATCAGCATGGTAGATTAAAACAAAGTCTGTAAATCATTAGATTCGTCAACTCAATTCTGTAACCATAACTTGTAACGCTTTGCTTTCGCGATGCTAACGCAAAACCAGCATACAGTATGATTTTTCGAATCTACGTAACTGATATACCGCAATTTAGCTTCTTATGACGAATCATAATGCACAATTCAAGCTTAAAACAAAAAAGCCATCGCATAACAATGTATACGATGACTTAATAACCATCAACTTTTAGGTACAATTTTACAATTTGATCATTTTGCCTTGATAGATTTGTCCATCATAATCATATCCACTTAGATAGTAGATTCCTGGCGCTAATTGTCCTATTTCGGCTTTAATATTATATTCTTCTCTATTATTGATTTCCAAAACTACACTTCCTGTAAAATTTGATATTTTAATAGTGTGCAACAATGGAATGTCTTTCTGGATATCTCCCGCATCACCGACAATATTGACCAAATCCGTGGCTGGATTAGGGAAAATATGTAAACTTTTTACATCTGGCTTACCTCTATATTTTATAGTATTGACCACGATGTTTGATTGTAATGGATCTTCATAATCAAAATAAATCAGGACACTATTTTCTATTCTTTCTCCACCTTTTACATCCGCTTTAGGTTTGATGGTGTAAATGAAAAATCCATGACTTTCTGCTTCATTAGTCGTACTATCTGGCAATTCAATATTATTAAATCTTACTGTCAATAAGCCTTTGTCATCAATACTATAGTGGTAATCTTCGTGACTTACTGATTCTATCTGAAATGTACTCCAATCTAGATATGGTGAAAATTGATTTTCCAAGACGATTCTAGAAGCTGCATAAGTACCCACATTTTGGAATCTGATATGATATCTTAATGTTTGGTCCATTTTGATGAAGCCTTCTTTACCTTCGCCTCGAGGAGTGACCAAGATATCATTTGGATCTATTGCACCTACGATCTCCATACTACTTACCAATGTATTGTTGTAAAGATTAAGGTCTGAACTGGTTGTTTCTATGCTCGCATTGAGTGTCAAAACATCTCCTATAGCTACCGCTAATGTAACTGAATCTCGCAAATTGATGGTGAAATCTGTTCCAGGATTGATATTGCCAATTTGCCAAGTGTATGTATTTCCATTTTTTGTTGTCCAAGGGATATTAGCAGATTTTAGGTCGACACCTGTCGGATAAGTGACTGAGATTTGGACATTATTCGCAACTGCAGTACCTTGATTATAATACCTTAGAACGGATTCACTCGCAAATCCACGTCTCCAAGCTGTAATACCAAAGGAAATACCCGGATCACCACCATTTGCAATCTTTGATAATGGCAGGTTTAGGTTATAAGTATTGTTGTTTCCTGTAACATTTACAGTTGATGGACAGTTTAGACTCCAATAATCATTGGGCTGAAGTGTTATTGTATGATTTCCGGCACCGATTCGCTGGTCAAATACACCATCTTTTCGTGAGGTAAATGTCGTTTGATTGGATGAAATGGCAAATGCAATATTTTCTAATTTTTGTTCACCTTCGTCCCAAGTACAATTGCCATTATCATCGCTGAATGCAAATCCTGTGACCAGGTTTGCTGCTTCTTCTGTAATGGTGATAAACTGATCAGCAGCTACATTAGTTAATGTCTGAACATATCCAGAAGGCCACTTCACTTCTATCAAATCAATGATAGAGGCAGCACCCAAACCGAAGTGTTGTCTAAGACTATTTTGACTACCCAAACCTTGAATAGGCAGAACTTGACGATATTGATCTTGACCATTTGCTATGACTTTTACTGTACATCCAATTGCAGATTTATTGCTGTATGTACCTACGAGCTTTATGTTTATAAAATGATTTTCGTCATTACTCTGATTACAAAACAACTTATTTGTCTCTGTCGAATGCGTACCTACAAAAATATCCACATGGCCATCTCTATTAAAATCAGCTGAGGCAGCACCCATAGCATTTCCAAAGTCTGAACTCAATATTTCATCACTTAACAATGTAAACGAATCGTTACCTTCATTTATATAATAAAAGCTAGATCCTTGATCGTTGGACATATAAAAATCCAAGTCACCATCATTGTCATGATCTATCCAAACAGCACTATGCGTATCTGCAAATGATTCTGTCAGTGCAGTATTAAGTACCTTTTCAAAATTTCCATTTCCAAGGTTTTTAAATAACTCGTTTTGCTCTTTTGATGCATTCAAAACATATAAATCTATCCAGCCATCATTATTATAGTCGCCCCAGACAGCGCCCACACTATTTTGGGATTCTGAAGATAGAACAGTTCCAGTGATTTTTTCGAAATTACCGTTTCCAAGATTTTGAAAAAGTGAATTAGGTTTATTATTACCATTAGGAATAAATATATCCACCAAGCCATCATTATTATAATCTGCCAATGCTGGCATAGTAGATCTGTTGCTTTCCAAAACTATTGGGTTATCCTTGATGGCGGTAAATGTGCCGTTTTGATTATTACGGTACATTTTATGAAATTTGGTTTCGAAATAATTGGTAACTATCAAATCCAAAAAACCATCATTGTCCATATCAAACCAAGCGGCACCATGGAAATATTGCGGATCGACATCCAGTCCAATATTGGTTACTTCGACATAACTACCATTGACATTTTTGTAAAGTCTGCTTTGTGTACCCGTTGCATTCACTACAAAAACATCAACCAGTCCATCATTATTATAATCGCCCCAAGCTGATGATACAGTCCTTTCTGTCAAATTTACCAAAGGTCCATTCGTGGCTTTATAGAAATTGGTTCCATTGCTATTAGTATATAAGAGATTGGGTTTTGATGGGTCACGATCAGTAATAAACATATCTTCCCAACCATCATTGTTGTAATCAACCCAAGCTATATTCCAACTGTCTGTTGAGACTGCGGCCATATCGCCTGTTGCGCAGGAATTAAAAATTAATGGAGATGCACATATTACATCAAAACAAGCCTGATCACCATCTGATGCATTCAAATCATCGTGAACGACACCAACAGCATTTGTTGTAACGCCTGATGAAACCCATCTAGAGATCTCAACATATGCCGTTGCATAAGCTGCTGTCAAAGTCTCACGACCGAAAACCATTTCTAAACATGTACTTGGATTATCTATTACCTCCTGAGCAACAGTAAAACAAAGATTGGATGTAGTAGTCCATTCTCCGGCAGGCAATAAAATACCTCCACTATTGGTATCATTTAAGTCCATGTAATAGTTCAAAAGCTAAGATTAGCCTCAAAACCTAAGAGTCCATTTCTACTATCTGCATTTGCATTCCCTGCCAACTGAACGTGTGTATATGGTGTGTAAAGTGGAATAGGCAGCACTGAAGTCCCAGAAACAAAAGTCGCTTTACTGGCATCCCAGAAAATACGCCAATTTTGACCCGCTAGATTAAAAGCAGTCGATCCATTAGGTCTGATTTGGACATCATAGCAGACTTGCCTTGTTTCGCAATCAACATTTGTTCTATTAAACCGTACATCATAATTTTGTGCATTTATCATAAATCGGACTAATAAGAAAGAAAAAACTAAGATTATGTTTTTCATTATTTAATAAAATATTAGTTAATTAAATTTGAGATTTGAAATAATTGTAAAGCATGAAACTTAAAAAATAAATTTTCTATCTGCTCTATTTATAAAAGCATCAAGATTGTGATTCATCAAGTAAACTTTAAATTTGTCTTTGTTTTCCCCATTGTCATTATCCAAATAGCCAGAATCTGGATTTATTACAATATTATCATCTGTGATGGTAAATGTAGTTTGATCGGCTATGGCCGTAATAATAAACGGCACATTCCGCTGGATAGCATTCTTATTCGGTGATAAATAGATATTGAAGTAGGTAGAAGGTGCATTACGAGCAATCAATGCATTGGAAAATGCAACTAACATAAATAGAAGTATAAAATATGGCCTCATGTCTTTATTTTTAATTAAAATACAAGAGCTTAATGCCAAAAATCAAACCTAATTTATAACAATTTCATTATCAAATGTTTATATTAAAAATCAACTACAAATAATTCCATAATTTGGAATTATTTGTTTGAATTTGGAAGTTTTGGGTTTATTTATGTTAATTTTTCAAAATAAAGATAAGGCTTATCTATATGCTTTTAACTCTTTAATCACCTTAATCAATGTATTTTCAATAATATCGATCAATGATGCGATTTTATTCTTGTCAATAACTTCCATTTTTGCATTAGATTCAAGTTCGCGAATAGGATTTTTTAAAGAAAATATGCCCATATTGTCTATGCTTGGTTTCATCCGATGTGCTATTTTACTGATGGTAGTAAAGTCGTCTTGTTTATAAGCTACTTTGATTTCCTGAATAGATGTAGGTGTATGTTCTATAAAAATCTCAATCATTTTTTTGACAAATGACTGATCTCCGCGACTTAGGTTTTTTATATTGGTCAGATCAAATAAGTAACTATTATCGTCGTTCATGTCTTCATCAAGCGCACTCAAAATCGGAAGTTTGGTTTTAATATTCAAGGTATTTGCTATAGAATTAAATAAAACTCCTTCTTCAAAAGGCTTGGTCACATAATCGTTCATGCCGATGGACAGATACAGATCTATGTCCCGTTTGAACGCATTGGCCGTCAAGGCTACTATCGGGATCGTGATGCCCATTTTGTTCCTGATGTATTTGGTCGCTTCGATTCCATCCATTTCGGGCATTTGGATATCCATTAGAATTAAATCAGGCTTTTGTGTTTTTAATTTTTCAATGGCAATTTTACCGTTGCTCGCTGTATCTACTTTACATCCGAAATACTGCAAACTCTGACGAGCAATAAAACTGTTCATCTCGTTATCTTCTACCAAGAGAATTTTCAGATTTTGTAAGCTATTGTCCAAAAGATAACTGTCTTTGTCTACCAACTTACTTTCATCACCGATTGGTAAGGTAAGTGTAAAAATAATATTAGTTCCTTTCCCTTTTTCTGTCTGTATATCACAACTTCCTCCCATAAGATGGATCATTTCCCGAGTGATCGTCATGCCCAGCCCAGTGCCTTCGAATCTACGTGCAGCTGAACCTTCCTCCTGTGAAAATTTGTTGAAAATCTTGTGAAGGAATTCTTGGCTCATTCCGATACCAGTATCTTTGACTTCAAAAGTAATCTGCTGAAAGTACTGATTGGTTTGATTTACATGGACCAAAAGTTCGATTTTGCCTGCATCAGTAAATTTTATTGCATTGCCTACAAGATTTATTAGAATCTGTCTCATCCTACCACTATCGCCTATTAATGCTGGCTTTATGTCACTGCTAATATTATATTTAAGCTCTAGATTCTTTTCATGAGCCCTATTGTGCAAAATACTGATCACGTTACCTATGACAGATACCAGACTAAACTCCTTGGTATCTATGACCAATTCGCCAGCCTCGATCTTAGACATATCGAGGATGTTATTTACAATAGTAAGCAGATGTCGTGCAGCTGTCTCACTATGGCTTACGTACGAATTTTGTTTTGGCGTCAAATCTTCTCTTCCGAGCTCCCTGATCATACCTATGATGGCATTGAGTGGCGTACGGATCTCTTGACTCATATTAGCCAAAAACGTTTCTTTGGCCCTTGAAGCTTCTTCGGCTTGCAATTTCGCTTTCCCTAGTTCGTTTTCGAGTTTCTTTTGATTAGTAATATCAAGATGGATGCCTATTGAACCGATTAATTCATTTCTGTCGTTGTAATTGGGTGCGCCACTTACAAACCACCAACGAACTTCGCCTTGTTTGTTTTTTACAGCCAATTCATAATTGTCTGAACGACCTTCTTCTCGCATTTTCAATTTATCTTTCAACATTTGTTGATCGTGATCAAACAACAAAAATTGAGATGTTTTATGCCCTTTCAAGTCTTCTAAAGTGTATCCAGACATATCACAAAAACTTTGATTTGCAAAAATGATTGTTTCGTCAGGCATCACTTCCAAAAGGCCGAGGTTCATATTTGCTATGATATTCCGATATTTTTCTTCTTGTTTTGTCAGTAGGTTTTCCTTTCTTCTCCTTTCGAAAATATTGATCAGCATCTGTGCAAAAATAGAAAGCAATTTCATTTCCTTTTCGGAATATTCATGCTTTTTCAAAACAGAGTCAAATCCAACAAATCCAATCAACTTAGATTTGCTGATCATTGGTATCGTGATAAGACTTTTGATGCCTTGAGGTTCTAAGACACCACGAAGGCTTTCTGGTCCTTCATCAGGTAATAATTCTATATCTGGGATATAAAAAGGTTGACCTTGCTGGTGCTTTTCCACCCATTGCGGCATAAAGTCAAGCGGCATATTTTGCAAATTGTCAATCTCAGGTGAAATGCCAATTTCGCACCATTCATAGGTATTGGAAGTAGTATTGGCATCAAAGTCGTAATCAAAAATGTAGGCTCTATCTGACCCTACAAATTTTCCTAATTCCTGCAATGATTTATTGATGGTGTGTTCTACTTTATCTAAATCAATATTGATATAAGTCGAAGAAATATTGATAAGTAAATCCTGCAATTGCAATTGTTGATCGATCACCTTTTGGGCTTCAACTCTGCCTGTGATATCCTTTATAAATGCACAAAATAGTTTTTCGTTTTGTTGTTCGAATCCAATAATATACATTTCTATAGGAAACTCATGCCCATCCGAATGCAAGGCTGGTAACTCGAGCCGAATGTTCAATATCTTGCTTGAACCAGTTGCATTAAATCGCGACATTCCTGAATCATGGGCATCTCGGAGTCTCAATGGTATGATCGTCTCTGAGATTTTACTTCCTACAGCATCCTTACTACTCATACCAAAAAGTTTGGCAGCGGCAGGATTCCAATATCGTATGATGCCATTCGTGTCTGCTAAAGTAATGGCATCCATGGCATTATCCATAATCAGTCGATTCAGCTCCTCATTTTCACTAAGCAGCTTTTCATATCTGACCCTTTCTGTTATATCCTTGTATTGCCAAAGATGTCCTTTATATTGATCATCTATAAAAATGGGAACATAATCTCTTTCATAAAAATGGCCTGCCCGAGTTTCGATTAGTTCATTATAAACTGGTTTTTTGTATTTCAATATCTTATCGATAGATGAGACAAATCCTACTTCATCAGAAAATAAATGCTTGCTTTGTTCTGCGGATTGTGAGCAATCAAAACCAACCAATGCATCAGGAGGCGCAGGTATTTCAAACATATTGCAAAACAACTGATTGGTAAATAAAATTTCTCTATTCTCATTTTCTACCAATACGCCCGACTGAAGGTTTGCCAATAGAGTTTTAAAAAGATTTACTGTTCTTTTAAGTGAGTCCTCAGTTCCTTTATTTTTTAATATTTGCTGATTTATAAATTCTGAAATTTTGTACAAATCGTCTTTATCTGATTTGCCAAAAAGCGTATCATCATCTCCAAGTTGTAAAACGACTTCTTTAAGTTTTTCTATCGTAATTTGACGAACTTTGGATTCATTTTTAAGATTGTCATTTACCTCATGAAATTCTTTTTCGCTTATTTGGAATGCATGATTCATCAGTTCCTTATCTCGTTCGAAGGACTGATATGACTGATCTATATGTTTTAAAAATCCAAGTATATCGCCATCTTGACGTAGATGCTCAGGAAGGTATTTTTGGATCTGCTTTTGCAGCAATTTATGAAACATCTAATTATTTTTAAATCGTGGATATTATTCTTCAGACAAACAAGTAATCGTCATCGTCTGATTGTGCAATTCGCAAGATGTCCCTTTGACCAAGGGAGAAATTTCACCGTAGGAATAAAACCCGGTGATGACTGTGTCGCTACCTAGTGCATCTTTTATGACCTCTACTTCTTCATCTATTCTAGAGGCCAAGATGATTTTGCGTCCTACACAGCTGACGAGAATCGCCAGTTCAGGCTTTATACTACTAAAATCCGATAATGAGAGATGCGCTGCATGGCTTGCTGCATCAATCAACCTATCAAAATTGGCTTTCATAAACCGCACTTTACTTCCTTCTGGTATATCTCCAGCAAAAAGCATGCTTTGATTTTGAGTATTGATAGACAAAATGGTTCTAACTAATGAATTTTCATCATCATTAATATTGACAGAAAGTGGAAACAAGAGTGCTGAGCCTGGTAATTCTTCACTATACTTACCTAAATATTCTTTATACAGCGCCAAGGCATTCTTTCCATCGATTTCGAAAAGTTCATTTGCCTTCGACTTGGTGACCAATCGCTGTAGGCCGAATGGCTCCCATCCACCCATAGAGCTATGTGAAATTTTAATCCTATCGCCATAAAATGCGATAGCCAAAATATTGCCTGATGCAGGTGTCTCGTTTAATCCTACAAGCGTACTTATAAAATTAGGACCATCACCAGCCAATCCTCCAGTGATCGGAATATGCTCTTCTATTACATCATTCATTCCTTTGACCAACTCACTACCATTGACCTTGCTGCCATCGGACAAAACAAAAATATATTTCAAACCTTCACGATTTAACCCAGCCACTAAGCTCTTACCAGCTTCAAAGCTGTCATTGAAATCATCAATAGAAATACTATTCGTTTTGATTTTAGTATTATCAAAATGAATAGCCACTACAGAAATACTATTATCATGCACCTGATTGCCATAAATCTCACCCGCGGTCGAGCAATACGCTATTTTGGCTGTAGGAAAGGCAGCTGAAATGGATGAAATATTTTGTACATCACTCAACATTTGCTTGCTTCCAAAACACAAAACCAAATCTACCGATGCGTCTCTGTGGTTGAAAGTTGGTTGGTTTTCTAGAATCTGAAACTGCTGAATCCTCATTTTACTACTTTTTTAATGTGATCTCGCCACTTTTTATCATATTGTAAATCGTGGATTTGCCAATGTCCAGTTTTTCTGCGGTTAAAACTACATTATTGTCATATTTCTTCAAAAAAAACGCAATGATATCTGCAGTATATTCCTTCATCGTTTTTTCGTAATTCATAAAATGATTGTCGTCCTTGAAATTTTGAAAATTAATATCGTCTTCCATTATTTCTTTTCCATCGCACATGACACACGCCAGATCCATCATCGCTTTGAGTTCTCTTACATTACCAGGAAACTGGTATTTCAGTAGCTTATCTTTGGCAGCCGTACTTAGTATTGGTGCTTTTACTTTATTGTCTTTAGCGTACTCTTCGATAAAGTGTTTGGCCAAAATTAGTGGATCTTGACCACGTTCTCTCAAAGGTGGCAATTCTATCGGAAGCCCCAAAATCCTGAAATATAAGTCCTCTCTGAAATTCCCTTTTTTAACTTCATCGGACAAGTTTTTGTGTGTGGCTGTGATGAGTCTTACATCAAATTTTACATTTGTATTGCCTCCAACTCTAGTCAATTCACGTTCCTGAATAGCACGAAGAATCTTACTTTGCAAATTCAATTCCAGCTCTCCGATTTCATCCAAAAAAAAAGTGTGCCGCCATCAGCCTCTTCAAACTTTCCTTTTTTCTGATTGATTGCACCAGTAAAAGCACCTTTTTCGTGGCCAAAAAGTTCACTTTCTATTAGTTCCTTTGGAATAGCAGCCATATTGACAGCAACGAATGATTTTTTACGTCTTTCGCTGTTATAATGGATAGCTTTGGCTACTACCTCCTTACCTGTACCTGTCTCACCCGTGATAGATACATTGATATTGGAATGAATGGCCTTTTCTATAAGTCGAAATGCTTTCTTGAGCGCTTCACTCTGTCCTATTATGGTCTTTTCGAAGTTATACTTGGTCTCTAGTTGCACTTTTAATGCCTCGACCTCTTGTTTCAAATGGACATTTTCCCGTATATTTATAATGGATCGCCATATCAAATCTTTTGCATGATCGTCCTTGATGATATAGTCTCTGGCTCCAGCTTTTAACAAATCTACCGCTACTGCAATTTCCTCTTGTCCACTAATGATGACTACTGGTATTTGATTATTTATTTCTTTTATTTTTGCCAAGAGCTTATCACCAGTCATATCTGGAAGGCCGAAATCCATACAAATTACGTCTGGTAATAGATGTAATGATGAAAGGCAATCTTTGGCCGTTGTAAAAAGTTTTATGTCATAATCGGGATTTAATGAAAGATGGTGTCTTAGTAATTGACCATACCAAGGATCATCTTCAACTATGAATATACTGAAAAGATGTTGTTTTGCCACATTACATTAGTTTATTAATCCGACAAAGATATAGATTTAATGCATGAATCTAAAAATTTTTATCAAGCATGTTGATGAATGTAAAAATGTTGACATTGAATTCTTTGATGAATGTGTTTTCGAGATCAATCAAGATCTACAAACATTATTACTGTACCAAAGACTCTAAGTTGTTAAAATATGTATATTTGACCCAATAAATATGGGATTCGATTGTTTTTCAATGATGACACAATGCATTTTCATATATCATATTAATTTAATATTTAAAATCTTGTGATGCTGTATTTTAATTCGAAAGTGGTTAGGGTTTTTTTAATCGTGCTGTACCTATATATTAATACTAGACTAGATGCACAAAAGACGATATACATTCCTAGCTTCATTACAAATTCGGGTATGGATCTCAATGACAATAATAGCCAATGGAGTTATAAAAGGAGTTTAGAAACAGATGATTTTGTATTTTTTTGGTAATCCGGTTTTGGTTATGATCCATCGTTTGCTCCAGCACCATACTATATCGATATGCAGACATTGATTACCGTGTCCAATAAAACCTTTAACTTTTATGTCGATTCTTTACAATTTGCTGTCAAAGATTCTTCTGTGACAGACAAATATAAACAAATGATATTTTTACTATACACCACCGATTGGGCAGCCTATGGATCTGGTCAAGATGATTTGGTTGGTTCACTTTTTGTCAGTCCTGCTGCAGCCAATATAAAACATGTAGTAGCTCACGAAATCGGTCATTGTTTCCAATACATCACTGGTTGTGATTCTGAAGGTGGTTTCAGATATGGATTCGGAGAAAATGGTGCAGGTGGCAATGGATTTTGGGAACAGTGTGCCCAATGGCAAGCATACAAAGTATATCCTGAACTACAATTTACCGAAGGCGATTTTACTGAGTACATCAAAAATAACCATCTGCACATCTTGCATGAAAATCCTCGATACGCCAATTATTTCCTACCTGATTTCTGGACTTACAAGCATGGTGCAAACTTTATGGGACGACTTTGGCGTGAAGCAAGATATCCAGAAGATCCAGTAGATGCCTATAAACGACTGAACGGTATAAATCAAGAAAAATTTAATGATGAGATGTATGAACATGCTGCCCGATTGACAACCTGGGATATGCCTTCTTTGAAAGATCTAGGCACAGATTATATTGTGAAACGACCTCAAGTCAAAATGACTAAAATGTCCGATGATTATTGGCAGATTGTACCTGACCAATGTATAGAAAACTATGGATATAATGCAATAAAGCTGAATGTTCCTGAACAAGAAACAGCCATAAAAGTTGACTTCAAAGGCCTTGCAGGTGCACCTGGGTTTAGAAGCATACATATAGATCAGGCTGGTTGGAAATTGGGATTTGTGGCTTTATTAAAAGATGGAAGTCGCGTCTATAGCGATGTAGGTACAGCAAAATATAATAATGGAACTAATCCAGACATATCACTACAATTTATTTGTCCAAATGATTGCGAAAAATTATGGCTTGTAGTATCAGGTGCACCGCAAATCCATTGGAGACATGCTTGGGATGATGATAATAGCAATGATGAACAATGGCCTTATCAGGTGAAATTTGAAAATACAAATTTACTAGGAAAGTCAACTGGTCCACTTTCGGATGTTGATTTGACTTATGATGTAATAATGGAACCAAGGTCTGATTACAATCCCAATATTGTTGAATTAAATATACCATCCATCATTAAGGGATTTGCCCTTCCACAAGAGGAAATTGCACAATATTTGGGCACCGATATCAAATATTTTGCTATAAATCCAGATAACAGTTTGGATCCAAATTCGACCGCTTTTTATCCTGGACATTGGTTTGACAATACAGGTAAAGTCACCAATTGGGGCAATAATTCCTATATTTACTCCGAACTTGACATTAATAATTTTACAGTCAAAATAGGCCAATATCCTGATGTTTGCAAAATTGGAGATAAATACACTATAAAACAAGCACTTGAATATATCAGAAATGAAACAGATACAGCAAGGCTTACATTAGTTTTCAATATTTCAATAATGGAAATGACATCAGCCAATAGTGAAGTCAAATCTACAAGTGATCTGATACTTTTCCCAAATCCTACTTCATCAAAGGTAGATTGGGCAATCAAAGCACTATACACCTTGTTTGACATAAACGGTATAAAACTGAAAAGCGGATTTGGATCTGAGTTGGATTTATCTACTTTTATTAACGGCCTTTACTTCTTGAAAATAGGAGAAAAAACCTATAAAATTGTGAAACAGTAAATTCTTAAAGAACATTAAACCCATATGTTTACATTCCCTGCGATTCCATTTTTTTTATTTTTTCTTGCCATTCATTTACTTGTTTATTGATATTGAGGATGTAATACATGATACTCAATACTATAACTATACCTAAGATGATGCTGTCAATTGAAAATATAAAATGGAGCAAAAATGTCAAGATTACAATACACAAACTCAGCATTGTTATGATAAAGGTTACCTTTCTCTGTCTGAATCCCATTTCCAAAAATAAATGATGTATATGACTTCTGTCTGCCTTAAATGGTGAATTTCCTTTTTTAATTCTTACAAAATATACCCGCAACGAATCTACTACTGGAATAACAAAAATCGCCATTATCAAAGGTAACAACCAGATAATTTCAGAACCAATCAAGTGCGTAGCTGAGATATTGATAAGATCAATCGCAATACCGATCATCAAAAAACTTAAAAACAACGATCCTGCATCTCCCATGAAAATCTTTCGTTCGCCACCAAATAAATTGTATCTGAGAAAACCAAAAAGACTGCCTACAATTATCAAGCTCACCATAGTGTAAAACTCGTGGCCTATGTAGTAACTAATTGCTGCAAGAATCAAAAATCCGATCAGCATCAAGCCGCCTGCCAGCCATCGATACCATCCATAAGATTAAAAGCATTGATGACTCCTGTGACCAATAATATAGAAAACAGATACTGCATAGATACCGGAAGTTCATAAAATCCCAAAATTCCATACATAGATGTAAGTTTATAACCTGCCATCGCAATGATGGTGGCACAAATCAATTGTATGATGAGCTTGGTCAATGCCTTGACGTCGTATTTGTCATCGATGGCTCCGATTACCAATAAAACATAACTTCCACCCATTAACTTTAAAGCAGAACCTGAAATATGCTCCATTCCTATCAAAAGAAAAATCAACAATAACAATGTAAATCCAATAGCTAATCCTCCGACCAAAGGAATGTGATTCTGATGTTTTTTGCGGTGATCGGGTTTGTCCACCAGTCCGATTTTGATAGCTGTCATACTGAAGACTGGCATAAAAATCAGAGATAAAACAAATGACAATATTGTGCCCAGTAAATAGAATATAAAGGTGTGAGGCATGATGATTTAATTTTATTTTTCGAAAAACAATTTTTGAAAATGTAGGTGATTAATGTGATGTTTTAGTAATGTCTCTGTTGGTAGCAACGTGACAGAAGGTACAATTGCCGGTTTGGTTTTGCTGACTAAGACTTCTGATACTAGTGCTTTGTATTTGTCAGATATTACTTCCCATGTGTATCGTCGATTTGCTATCTCTTTCATCTTTCTACCCACGTTATTGACCTCAGATATTTCAGTCTCATTTATAAGTTGAATGAGTTGTGCTTCGTTATTGAAATATTTCGCCTTATTTTCAGTAGTGGTTCTATTGTAAGATACGCCAAAAGAAAAAACAGGCAATCCCAAGTACATCGCTTCTACCAATGATGGATTTGTACCTCCAGCAGCATGACCATGAATATACAAGAATGCATTGCCTCTTATCATATCCAGTGTAGCCTGATTATATATTGGATCCAAGAGATATATGTGATCATACACACTATATTTTTCCTTGAGGTTTCTTCCATATAGGCTATTATTCCAGTTGCCAACGATTACAAGCCGATGTTTAGGCAATTTTTCAAAGGCACGTAGTATCATGTCCACATTGTTTTCTGGTTCTATTCTACAGACTTTAAATGCATAAGGTAAGCCAATGAAAGGATATTTGGATTTCAAACTGGTATTGATACGGACGGACATTGTGTGATCAGCCCCATATTCTATTATCCTGCTGAGTGTACCATACCGAATCGCTGTATAATCCTGTATAGATTCATTATCAGAAATATCGATATGCGAATATTTTACTGCCATTTTTTCTGCCCACCAAAGATACCATTTCGCTGGTCTACTCCATTTGTCTCGTTTCCATTCGATGCCATCGATAGATATGATGATTTTTTTATTGGTAAATAATCTGACGAAAGGTAGGATCCAAGCTCCAGCCACACCCAAAATAAGGAGCACATCAGCATAAAATAAGGCGTGAATAATCGACCAAGAATCATATGGAATGCTCTGTATCCCATTAGCTTCCAAAGGAATATACACCAATCTCGCATTTTTATACTTTGCTTGTCGCTCTGATTTATAATATTTTTTTGATGAACAATAGACTGTGATGTCATAATCATCACTCATGTGATCTACGAGATGCTCAGCAAGTGTTTCAAAACCGCCGTATTTGGCTGGAAGGCCAACAGTGCCAATGATTGCTATTTTTTGTTTTTTGGAAGACATTTAGAACATTTTCACAGTATAGATTCATAATTATGCCAAATTACATTACGCTGATTATCTGCAATTTACATTTTGACCGTTAATCTATTTTTCCACAATATGGAAAATATTTCCAAGAGAAGAATCTTAAGAAATATTGTCAATCTTCTTGCTAATTCAGGTTTAACACATCCATGCTCTGCTTGACAAAGCCATCTTCGTCATACTTTTTCACCAATTTTATCGCTTGTAGTTGCATATAGTTATAAAGCGCATTTTCATCTAGTATTTCTTTGAGTAGATGGGACACATGATTGACATTTCTACTATCGGCTTTATATCCGTTTATGCCGTTTTCTACTAGTTCAGCAATACCGCCTACAGGTGGCACGATTACAGGAATGCCATAAGCCATCGCTTCGATCACAGTAAGTCCGAATGTCTCTACCCAAGCATCCGGTCTGGACAAATTGAGTACCACATCAGCCCATTGGTATTGTTGATGTACATCTTTTTGTGTAGGGAAAATCGTAATATTAGCTGGTAGATTTTGACCTGAAAAATATTGATCTATATCGCTTACTGAAGCATTGACCACAAGTCGAAAATTGTATTCAGCATGTTTTTTTGCCAATTGTACAAATTCATTTACACCTTTGTAAGCCTTTAAAGAGCAGATCATCAACACATTTTTATAATCAGGCAAGGTTTTTCTATTTGCAACTGCGGTATTCAAAAAAGATGATTCCAAGGCATTATACACGACATGGCTAGGTCTTTTCATAGCCTCCTGGTCGGCAAGATATTGAGAGACATAAACTACTTCGGTTGCTGTAAAATCAGCCATTCCAAATAGAAATTTTTTCAATATCCAGGGCTTCATACTCGTCTCATGGATGTGATAAATGACCTTACATCCTTTTATCTTTCCCAATATTCCTGCGCCAAATGGCAAGACCGTATTGACATATATCACATCATTTTTCTTCACAATAGCAAACATTTTTATGATCAATAGCAACTGGCTGCACATTAAAAATATCAACCTTAGTAGCGGATTTTGGGCGAATTTGTACCAGTAGTGATGATACGTTGCGCCTTCGATTTCAGACAAAAATCCTTCTCTGCCACCACATGTCACAATGTGGCATTCTATACCGTTTTGGATCCATCCTTTAGCCAATTGCCGCAATACTTTCGGGCTGCCGCTGTAATCGTTCAATAAGTGAAATGCGTATATTTTCATAGTTATACTTTATAAAGATTTATAAATTTTGGCTAATTGCTCGCCACGTCGATCCCAATGAAATACCTTTTCGAATTGTACTCTGGCTTCATGGCGCATATTGGCATAAAGGGTTTTATCTTTGTATAGATTCTTGATGGCTTGCGCCAAATTAATTACTGTGCATTGATAATCATCTTCTAAAATTTTGATACCACACCGATTGGTAATAAAGCTACCTGGACCACAATTGTCTAAGCACACAACTGGCAAACCGAAGGATAATGCCTCAGGAACGACCATACCTGCACCTTCGTGTGATGGAAATAGAAATACTTGTGCTTGCTTGAATATTTTCATAAGCTCCGCTCTTTCCATCCATATGATGAATTGAACATTTTCACTGATCTTTAAGTCAGCGGCCATCTTGATCAATCTTTTTTCTTCCGGTCCACTACCGACGATCAGCAGCTCAGTATTGGCTTTTTCGATCTCGCTCAAGGTATGATAAAAGACTGCAAAAGCCTGTAATGTAAGATCAAAACCTTTCAAAGGGACCAAGCGACCAACAGAGATGAATGTGAATTTATTGGAATGCTCATATGGTAAATAACCAAAATCTTGTGATGCAACAGATGGAATAATTTCATACTGTGACGGCTTTAAATGAAGTCTTTCTGGTACGGATTCATTCATGCACCACACAAAGTCAGCATTTTTAGTTGTGTTCCTCAATGATGTTGAATATTTCCAAAAATAATTTTTCACCAACCAAGTAAATCTGTCCTTCAATAAATGCTTGATGGAATATTTGCTTAGATACTGTGCTGGTATCAATGGATGATGCCCAACTGGTCCCCATACAAATGGTTTGCCCAATTTCCATAAATAACTAGGTGTCCAGTCATTGTGAAAGTTGAGATTATGGGCAATATCAAATGTCAAATTTTGTTTAGTGACAAATCCTATCACGCCTTTTTGCCACATCCAGTAATACAACATAGCGCCACGGCCACCTTTTTTCCACCATCGCATCCAATATGGAAGGTCAAAGTAAAGAAAGGTTATATTTTTATAAAGTACATTCGGGTGCTCATCCATGTATTTTTCGATGGCGTTTTGATTGTTTTCTCGTGTAATGGCTATGACCTTATTGTTTTTTGCAATCTGAAGGACATAATTCCATCCCATACCATCTTCTGATCCCTTATAAGGATTGACTGCGTATGTGGTGGCTAAGATTGTTTTCATATTATGATTAATTAGGTTTTTAATAAAATTTAAGACGCAATTCTTTGTCCCAGAACTTTGGCAGGTACGCCTCCGATGACAACATTTGATGGGAATGACTGATGAACAACTGCACCTGCGGCTACCACACAACCATCACCTATGGTCACACCATCTAGGATTGTAACTTTGCTTCCTATCCAACAATTTTTTCCGATCTCGATGCCTTTGCGGTGTACGCCTTGATGTCTTATAAGTTGGTCTGCATCGCTAAAATAATGGTTTTCAGGGTGACAACTAAAATACTGTCCTATGATACAATCATCTCCAATAGACAATCCGCCAGCGCCACCCAAATACCCAAATTCTCCCATGCCTACGTTATTTCCTATCTTGATACCGAGTCCGATGTCTTGCAATGTAGTAGCTACGATGACTTGACTATAATCTCCTATACTTACATTATCACCCAGTGTAATACCTTCTTTTCCTAAGCCACTGAGTTTTACATTTTTGCCTATTTTGGTATATTTTCCCCAACTTATTCTAGACATACAAGTCATACTGACACCTGACGAAAGTATCATTCCTTTGGGATTTTTTCCAAAAAACAACATAGTACTGCCTCTTAAAACCTTCAAACCAAGGGACAAAATGAAACCTATTACAAACCAAGTACTTAAAGAAGTATCGATAGTAAAATTAGGATTGCGTTTACGAACAAAATGAATTAGGATATTTTTCATGCGCGTTTAATTTTTGATTTTATATTCTCAAAAATGTAAGAAATGGTATCCTGTAATTCTTCGTTGTTTATAGATTTATAAGAACTGGCTTTATATTTATTTTCGAAATCATCAAAAAGATCTCTATAATTTGTAGTCAATGTTTCAATGGTCTCTTTATTCAATTCTTGCTTACGCGAGAGAATGGTATGTGCATCTGCGTATAGAAAAAAATTTAATTCAGGTTTTAGCAAAAAATGATACCCAAATTTAATCAAAGAAGGTGGAAAATGAATATTTGATCTTCGGCCATCATTGATAAAATCAAAATAATATCTATCGTAGAGTACTACATTTCCTCGTTTAACATATCTAATATATACATAAAATTGACCCAAAATATAGTCAATATAATAATAACCAAATCGTAGCATAGAAGATAGGCTGCTTTTGTTATTACCTGTTCTAGGCAATTTACTGACAGAAATAGCTTCAGCCTTTTCCTTTCCGTGTTTCCATGCACTGATGATCGGAAGTATTGATGGCCTATGTCGGAGAACAATCACTTCTTTACGTAAGTTTTTTTCTATTTTATATTTTATATTTTCTATTATAGTTGACTTTCCAGCACCATCAACACCACTGAAAGTGATGACCATTCCTTTATTTTGAAAGAATGATTTGGTAGTGTCTAAGTAGTAAAATATTTTGTTTTTCAAACCACTGAATGCCCTATTTCCATTTTTATTTTTGATGTGAGATTCGAGAATGGCTTGAGACGATTCATTCCCTTGATGGAACGCTAGCAATGCCTGATCTTCAAACTTAAATGACTCCAATAAATATTTTTTATATTCCTCATATTTAGTTGGAATCTTACTATTGTTTAACGCATAAAACCAAGCAATATAGCGTGCGTCATCAAGGTGACTTAGTATTTTTATGCCATAAGGATTCACCATCGACCGCTTCAATAGTTTATCAGCATTTAGAAAGATATACTTCTTTCTTTTGAGCTGATGAATCATGTCAAGACTTAAAAAACTGCCATCATGGAAATAAATAGCTACATTTTTCATAAAGGACTTGGACGTGATTACTACATCAGAGGTCAATGGTGAGTTTTTGCAAAATTGGGTTATGCGAATGAAATTTTTCTTTTTTGTCAGGATGTCAATATCTGATTCTTCAGACCAAAAACTCGGGTGATTATCACCTACTTTTAGACCCGCATATTCCATAGGATACAAGTGGTCAAAGAGTGAATTTATAAATGCTTGTCGATGCGAAGTCGTACCCGTCAAAGTATCCAAAGCTGCATTCCAAGTATCTATCATCCAGTATATTTGTGGATGCCATTGTTCTTGGGCCACATAATTTGTCATGGATCTTGCGATTTGCAACAACAAGTATAATTTTAAATAGCGTTGCATCTCTTTTTTAGAATCGAACAGATGATTCTCGTCAACCAAGATTCTAGTAAGGCTTTGCTCGATAAGATTCCATGGATGCTTTTCTACCATGATACTCTGCTGGATGATAAAATGAAAAGCATCAAATCCTTTTGGCATAAGATCTTGCGCTGCTTCCCAATCGTAAATAAATAAGTTTTGATTGTTAGCAAATATATTCCAAGGTGTAAAATCACCATGAGCAAATCCAAATTCAGTAAGTTTATTGGTTTGAATTTCGTTTTTCAGGAGAAACAATTTACCACATAAACCAAATGGCATCTTAGGATGATTTTCCAAGCTTTGAAGTAATGCCATGCTGTGATTGAAAGTAATGCTTTGACTTAATGGCATTTTTGCACTGGAAATGTGAAATATTTCATCCAATGCCGATAGATGTATTTTTGTCAATTGGGCAGATCTGTTTTGCGCCCCATCGAAGGCTGACTGACAAAATTCAAATCCTGTTACTTCTATATTTTTGGGATGACTAAAAGAAGTAAACGTGGATTTTGACAGTTCCTCCAATGAGTTTTTTTCATTTTCTAAACTTGAAATCGCATTTACGCCTACAGGAATTTTGATGATTGCGCCATGTTTGTACATAACCATTTTGCGGTTGACTCCTGGAGTTCCAGTAAATAAAACCCATTGGTCTCCGAGAGATGTTGGGATTGAAATTATTACCTTATTAAAAATGAATGATTGGATACGTAGCAAAAAAACTAATCTGATTAGCGTAGCATAAATGTGTGCCTTTGTGGATCCTATATTATAAAATTTTAGGAATTCGGGCGCATTCATATCCGATGGCCATATCCATCTGGGACTACCATCAGGATTGGTGATGTATAAAAGGGTTTTTGAAATTTTATTTTCGCCTTGAATAAGTGCCATCAGCTGTTCTATGCCGTATGTCATATAAATCATTTGTCAAAGCAAATTCTAAAATAATGCCAAATCACAATCTATTGATATACAGACATATATATTTCATTCAGAATACATAATTTCCACATTTTGGAACATTTTTCCAATTTTTGTAATTATATTATACATTAATATGTAGTTTAAATTTTAAAAATGTATGTTATAACCTATTAAAATCAAAACAGATAGCCAAAAAAATTGTTATGCCTTGATCCAATTAATCCATTTATGAACTGGAAATTAATTAATAAAGTGCTCAACATTCTTCTAGTACTGATCGTAGCTGGCTATATCGGATGGTTTTTCTATAAGCAACCCAAATATGATAGTGGCGAGATAGCAAGCGAATTCTCTGCAACACTCAAAGATGGTAGCGCTTTCCACCTTCAAGATCTAAAGGGAAAATATGTTTTGTTAGACTTTTGGGGATCATGGTGCGGACCTTGTAGAAGAGAAAATCCCTCATTGGTCGCATTATACAACGAAACTCGAAATATGACCTTTAAAGCATCAGGTGGATTTGAGATCGTCAGCATCGCCATAGAAACCAAAAGAGAAAGCTGGGAAAAAGCCATTCAATCCGATGGTTTATCGTGGAAATATCAAATCGGTGAGTTCGAACGTTTCAAAAGTCCGATAGCTACGCTTTATGGCGTAAAAGAGATACCTACCAAATACTTCATCAGCCCTGATGGAAGAATCCTAATGGTCAATCCTTCAATACAAGAAATAAAATCATATCTGGACGAGCAAGTCGAATAAGGAATTTAATCCCTATCTGATGATCTTGTTATCACATAATATACGACATAAATCCAGCCCAATATGCCGTGAATTATTGCCCAAAGTACGGATTTGTTTCTGGACCAAGATGCTACAACTGCAATAGCCGCTCCGATACCGATACCATTGCTGACAGCCATCATATTGACGTTCGATCCTTGTGCAAAAAGCGTACAAGTGGTCATAATTAAAATTGCTACTAATGGGTATTTCATATTATTTTGATTGATTGTTTTGTAAATTAAATGTTGCAATGGCCGATCTGACAGAACCAGATTTTATAAGCAAGTCTTTGGCTGCTTGATAAGAAATTCCCGTTTTTTCGACTACCATTTTTGTGCCCCGATCTACTAGTTTTTCGTTGCTGAGCTGCATATCTACCATACGATTGTCCAACACTCTGCCCAATTTGATCATCACACTGGTAGAAATCATATTCAAAATGAGTTTTTGCGCAGTACCAGATTTCATACGTGTACTACCAGTCACGTATTCTGGGCCTACTACCACTTCGATCGGATACTTTGCAAAAGATGAAACAGGTGCATTCGGATTGCAAGAAATACTTCCTGTTATGATCCCATGTTCATTGGCCTTGCGCAATCCATTGATCACATAAGGTGTTGTACCTGAAGCTGCTATACCTATCAAAACATCGCCTGCATCTATACTATATGCTGATAAATCTATCCAAGCTTGATTGATATCATCCTCGGCATTTTCTACTGGATTTCTAAGTGCTTTATCACCACCTGCTATCAGTCCGATCACCATATCTTTGGGTACACCAAAAGTAGGCGGACATTCCGAAGCATCCAATACACCCAAACGTCCACTTGTACCTGCACCTATGTAAAAAAGTCGGCCATCTAGGCGCATCTTGTCCACTATTGCATCTACCAATGGTTCTATTTGTGGAATGGCATTTGTAACTGCAATAGCCACTTTTTGATCTTCCGTATTGATTTCTGTAAGCAACTCAAAAGTTGATTTTTGCTCCAAGTGCCTATATAGTGAAGGAAATTCGGTGATTCGCTCCATTACTTTTGATTTTTTGATATCATCCACAAACCCATAAAAGTAACTAATCCATTCAAAATTAGCATTTCTATCCCTATTTTGAAACCTGAGAATATAGAATCCGATAGTTGAATCAATGAAATAGATGTCGATTCGCTTAAAGCCAGTTTTTTTGCAAACCATTCAGCATTATTGATAAAATCCAAGCCAAAAATAAAAATTGGTGACAATAAGCAAACCCAAAGTACCCATTTGTCTTTAGGAACTCTATGGGTAAATATCCCGAAAGCAAACATACCTAGCAAAGGCCCATAAGTGTATCCTGCCAGTTTTAATATCACGTCGATGATGGATTTGTCATTGATCCACTTGAACATCACCACACAACAAAAAAACAAAACCGCAAAACCAAGATGTACCATAAGTCGGGTACGTTTTTTATCTTTATCAGAAGTAAGCGTATCTTTTTGCATACCTAGGATGTCTATACAAAACGATGATGTCATTGCAGTCAATGCTCCATCAGCACTCGGGAAAAGCGCAGAAATCAGCCCAATAATAAAAATGACACCAATCGCCGCTGACAAAGTGCCGCTAAGTGCTATGGTAGGAAAAAGATCATCGCCTTTTACGTCTAGGCCTTGCTGTGTCGCATACAAGGACAACAAACCACCTAAAAATAGAAATAGTAAGTTGACTATCAATAAAACCGTAGCAAGTGTCAGTACATTTTTTTGAGATCCTTCTAGCGTCTTTACAGAAATGTTTTTTTGCATCATTTCCTGGTCAAGACCGGTCATGGCTATGGTGATGAAGGCTCCACCGAGTATTTGCTTGAGAAAGAAGCCTGATGATTGGATATCAGTATTGAAAATGCGGGTCATATCTGATGATTGCAATGAACTGAAAGCATCTATCAATCCGATGTCCATCTTACCGAGCAGTGCAATAATACAGACAATCAGTCCACCCAACATAAACGTCGTCTGAAGCGTATCCGTATAGACGATCGTCTTCACGCCACCTTCGAAGGTGTATAAAAGGATAAGCAAAAGCATCACAAATGCGGTCACGCCGAAAGGTACGCCCATGGCATCCAAAATAAAGATCTGCAGAATATTTATCACCAGATACATCCGAGCTGTAGCGCCAAGTGTCCTAGACATGATAAAAAACAAAGCACCAGTTCTATAGGATACAGGTCCGAATCTTTCTTCAAGAAAACGATAGATCGATGTCAGATTCATCCGATAATATAATGGTAATAGGATAAAAGCTATGGCAAAATATCCAAGAAAATACCCAATAACTACCTGATAGTAGCCAAATGCGTTAGCGCCTACTGTTCCAGGTACACTGACGAAGGTGACACCACTCAACGATGTACCGATCATGCCAAAAGCTACTAGCTTCCAGTTACTATTTTTATTTCCTATAAAAAAGGATTCGTTGTCCGAATTTTTTGAAGTGTACCATGCTACTGCTAGCAATAATAAAAAATAGCCAAAGACAAATCCAAAAAGTACATATGGTGACATAAACTATTGCTTTGAAAATAAAACTCTAAACTGTAATATTATGATTGGAGCATTAAAACTTTCAACGCAATATTAGCGTATAAATTGATTAATTCAAAATAATATTAAATATTGTATCACTTAGATGCTTTCATCACTTTCTGGATTTTAATGGTCTTGCCTTCATTGTCTGCAATTTTTACAACTCAAATGTCACAATATTTTTTTAAAAAACTAATAATAATTGATTATAACTTACTATCAAATTATTGAATAAAGTAAAAATCATCCCAAAAATATCTTTGTTTTATCTTTTTGGTGGCATCTTTGCATTTCCTAAAATAAATAATCCTAACACATGAGTGAATCACACCAAGCTTCCCGCACTCAAGCTCAAATCTCAAGGTCTGCCATACAAAGGCTCTATATTTCTATGAGACATCTCATTCTTCGTGGAGCATACAAACCACTAGGTGTGTCTGGAGAGACTATGATTCAAGCCATGTTATCGCTCAAGCCTGAAATTTATGGGACAATAGCCGATGACGAGAGAGTAGAGCTCGATGGATTGTTATATATTTTCCAGCGTCTTCCCAAAGGCATCGAGCAGTGTCGATATATAAAACTCATTTCTCGCGAAGGTTATGACCATTCACACTTCGAAAAACATGTACCTCCAAGGAGAAAACGAGACTGTTACCGTGTAGATGAAGAACAGATGTTTATCGAAATGACAAGAGGCGGCAGCGATATCTACGACATACTTACGCACCTTACTTTTATGTATATCGAAGCAGAAAAAATAAGACGAAATAGTATGGATGCCAAAGGTCGAAAAAACAGATCTTGGCTTATGCTAGAAGAACTCGTAAATGAAATAAATCTGGGCAATGAGATCAATCGTGAAGTAGGATTTACCTATCTTAATACTATCCTCGGACGTACTTTTGACGAAATAGAAGCCATTTACCAACGATTTGAAAAATCATCCGAAGTCAATAATCTTTTTGAAATCACTTATTGGTTGGGAAGGCTCAGTATGGATGAGTTCTTGACCCAAGTAGATAGGGAGATTACTTTTAGCCCTGCATTGAGAGAAAGTCTCGGCCACCACATTTATGGCGAAAAATGGGCCAACAGCATCAAAAAAACATTGTGGGACAACCAACTTTTTGATAAACCGATACACATCATTTCTGCCAATCTGCATAGTGTGATGAATTGCTTTTATGCCCGACATTCACTGGCAAAAAAGGTAAAATATGAGAATCTTGAGCAGTTTGCTGAGATCCTTAGTATGAGCGAAAATGGCGAAATGCGCAAAACTGTTCACAAATTTGCTTTGGGCAATGGCATGTTTGAAATTTCAGATACAAGTGGAACAAATATTGGTGTTCAGATTTTTGATACATCTAAATTGGATATAAAAAATCTACCAACAGAGCTGAATATTAAAAAACAAGAAAAAGATATGCCGGTCATTATTGTAATGGACTATGCATTCGGAGAGCAGGCTTATGAAACGATGGACGAACTACTCAAGCCTTATGTCTTAAATGGTGAAAGGCACTTGATGAATATCTCTTCTATCAATATCATGGGTAAGGCAGGCATTCTGGAAGGCGATAAAGGTGACATAATGATACCGACATCTCATGTTTTTGAAGGTACAGCTGACAATTACCCTTTTGAAAATGAGTTGAACAAAAATCATTTTGCTGATAGTGGATTGGGTGTTTATGAAGGTACGATGATTAGTGTCTTAGGCACTTCATTACAAAACAAAGACATCTTAACGTATTTTCTAAAATCTTCATGGAAGGCAATAGGTCTAGAAATGGAAGGCGCACATTACCAAAAGGCGATACAAGCCGCATCAAAAATCAGAAATAATATCAGAAAAGACGTAAAGCTTAGATATGCCTATTATGCATCAGACAATCCGCTCGAAACGGGAAGTACGCTTGCATCTGGTAGCTTAGGTCTCGATGGCGTAAAGCCTACTTATCTGATTACATTGGCCATGTTACAAGGTTGTTTTGATCAATAAAGTTTAACATTTTGATATTTATTAATTACTAAATTTTTTACAATGAAACAGTTATTTTTTATTTTGTTATTAATGGGAAATTTTGCATTCTCAATGCATGCACAACAAACTGCTACCATCATCGCTGACGAAAAAATCATGATGCTTGACTCGACCAAAAGCTGTTGTGCGTCTTGCTATTGCAATCTTATCTCGGTAGGTGGAAAATATTATTTCAATACATTGGGAAATACCCGAACTATTCTGGCTAATAACGGATTTATAATGGATCAGGAAGCTTTCGAATATCAGGTAAGACTGTACAATTTACCAAAAATATTCTATTTCCAGCAATTGGGTAGCTTGACTAACAATAATTATGCTTCAGTTACTGGATTTGGTGTGAAGGAAGATATCAGATGGAATGTGTTTAAAAATTCAAACTTCATACTAACACCTTATGTCGAGCTAGGTGGCGGATATTATAAATTGAATATTGCTAAAGGCGTAACTTCAAGCTCTATTTCATCTGTATTGACCAGTACGGTAGAAAATTATAGCATCGACAATTTTGTGTTTTCAGGCGATATAGGAATAGACTTAGGAATAGGTTTTAACGTAGATGACAAAAGATTTAGCATAATCGCAAATGGCGGATATATTACCAACTATCCAGCCGAATGGAGACTTGCTGGTTCATTAGCATTTAAAGAAAAGGTCAACTTAGGTAGTCCATATGCAGGCGTCACGCTAAGACTAGAGATGGATTGTGCAAGCTGTGGTACTAAGACATGCAAATAAGCAAATTAAATTGGGCATGAATATCGACCCAACTTATTTCAGGACTATTCAGTTCTTAAAATTAAAAAAGCCAGAGATATTTCCGGCTTTTTTTGATTTTTATTGAGCGTTGATTAGCAAACATTCATTCACATCAACCCAACAATTCCTTTACCATGCTAGCTATCACTTTGCCTTCAGCTTTACCAGCTAGTCTTTGATTGGCGAGACCGATGACTTTTCCCATATCTTTTCCAGAAGTAGCACCAGTTTCTGTTATGATAGATTGTAGTGTCACCTTTAATTCTTCAGGAGATAACTGCGCAGGAAGATATTTTTGAATGATGGCGATTTCTTCTCTTTCGGTTACGGCCAGATCTTCTCTACCTTGTTTGACATAGATATCTAAGGAATCCTGACGTGATTTTACCAATTTTTGAAGTAGTTTAATTTCGCTATCTTCATTAAGTTCATTGCCGCTACCATCTGTCTTGAATAAAAGAATGGCTGCCTTGATAGCCCTGACTGATCTGAGTGCGGCTTGATCTTTGCTTTTCATGGCCTCTTTCAGGTCATTGGCAATTTTTGCTTCGAGACTCATATTTTATGATTTATTGTTATTTAATTTGGATATTTTTAAAGTTATATCAACAAATTCCTTTACACTTAGTTGTTCAGGTCTTTGTGTAAAATATTGGTCATCCATCAAAGACTCGTCAGAAAAAAGGTTTTTTAAGTGTGTTTCTCAGCATTTTACGCCGTTGTCCGAATGCTGTTTTTACTACATTCCTGAAAAGTCGCTCATCACATGGCAATTCATAATTTTCTTTACGTACCAGTCTGATTACACTCGAATTTACCTTCGGTGGTGGACTAAATGATGTAGGTGGCACATCTATAATGGTCTCACCGTCATAATGGGCCTGAACCAAAACACTGATGACACCATATGTTTTCGAACCTGGTTGCGCTACTACTCTGTCAGCTACTTCTTTCTGAAACATACCAACCATTTCGGGCACCATTTCAGCATGATTTACCATCTTGATCAGTATTTGAGACGAGATATTATATGGATAATTGCCAATCAAACAAAAAGGCTGACCGTCAAAAACTTTTAACAAATTGAGCTTTAAGAAGTCCAAAAATATGATTTGATCTTGTTGGAGTACTTTATGATCTATGAGATATGCTACCATGTCTTGATCAGCTTCTACAACCTTGAAATTGGTATCTTGTTTAGCCAGATATTTGGTCAATACGCCTTTTCCAGGACCTATTTCCAACACATTTTTTATATCGCCAGTCATTTGAAGGCTTGATGCAATGTCTGCTGACATACCTTCATTTATAAGAAAATGCTGACCAAATGATTTTTTTGCTTTCATGAGAAATTTTACAAGACCCAAAGTTACAGTTTTTTCAAGCTTAAAAATGCCTTAATTGTTTGATGTCCAAAACTAACAAACCCTAAAATCTCAATTAATATTATCACAAAAATCCCAAATTCACTCAATTACGCTTAAGTACAAATGGATGTCGAAGCCCCGAATAAGATTTTAAAACTGCTTTGGCGCTGCCTACAGATAGTGGTGATTCGATAAGTAACGGCAATTTATTTCCATCATTTGAGACCCACACATGCATGCGATTTCCGTCTTTAAACACATTACCAGTAACCAAATCAGGAATAACTTTTATTGTATTTGTTATGCCTAAATCTTTGATTTCGAAATCATTGTATTTGCCTTCATATCTTACCTTGATAGGATAAATCGTCTCATCAAACAATATTCTCGTAGGTATCAGATCGCCCGGCTTATGTTTGGAGATATTGATATTGCGCATAAAATAAAGCACCGATAGCAAGTCATGCGTACATTGATGTATGGTAATATATTTCTTTTTTGCAGTAGCTCGACTTTTCCCATTAAAGCTGATCGCCGACAGATTATTATGGTTGAATACAAGGCTATCAAATTTTCTATAGTTGCCTTCTTCTACGATTCTGACGAAATTTATCGGATACATCGTCTTTTTATCTATCGTACTGTGGAAGTAATCTCGCACACGAAAAAATGCATCGTAACCTTTGTAAGTCTTACCTGTGACGGTCACTTCATAGGTGTCTTTGTTTTCCTTAATATAAAATTCGGCTTCTCCAGCAGGCACCCAAACAAATTCCCAATTGTAATATGCTTTATAAACCACTTTTTCACCACCTTGTATTGCGGTGTTTTCGATGGTACATTCATGCTTAAGGTCATGAAGATAACTGTCTGTGCCATTTACAAATAGAAAAGCAATGGTAATAAATGAAAAAGCAATAGTAATAAATTTTAGTACTTTCATTTATGGCAATCTTAGATCCAAAATATTTCCCATTTCGTAACAAACCCTACAACGCGGTTCATACAAATCTTTCTCACCCAAAAGCACCGTTTCTTGTTCTTGACTAAGTCTGTAAGAATGTGTAGCCAGGTTGCCACAATGAGGACAAATCGCATGCACTTTTGTGATGTATTCGGCAACAGCCAATAAATTCGGAATAGGCCCAAATGGTCGTCCTTTGAAGTCCATATCCAGACCAGCTATTATCACTCTGACTCCATCAATTGCAAGCTTTTGACAGACCAGAGGCAAGTTTTCATCAAAAAACTGGGCTTCATCAATGCCTACTACATTTACATCAGAAATATGATTAAATATCTCTTCACTTTGACTTATAGGAAGCGAGTCCACCGCATTTTCATCATGAGATACAACTTTGATGATATCATATCTTGTATCTTTCGATGGCTTAAATATCTGAACTTTCTGATTTGCAATTTTGGCCTCTTGAGCCGACGGATGAGCTCTTCGGTCTTGCCGGAAAACATCGAGCCGCAGATCACTTCGATCCAACCACTTCGTTGACCTCATAACTTGGCTCTAAAAACATACGTCTGATTTTTCCACCCAGAACAAAATAATTACCAACTTCTCACATCATTTTGTAATGAATACACAATAATAAGCGTTAAATATTAAATATTTGTACAATCTTAAGCCAAACGATTTATTTGGTATAAAAATTGCAACATATTAAATAATTGTTTTATATAATTTAAGTTTCAATATAGATGGATATCAAAAATTTCAATAGAAAACTACATAAAATTTCTTCTTTAGCTGAAAATGCAAATGACGATAATGACCTTACAGCATTGGAACATGATTTATTGCTTAGTTATATCAGGGACTTATATGAAATAGCTCTTGATCACAAAGTTTCAGAACCTGCAAGGCGAGAAAGCAAGCCTGTAGTAAATCCTATTACCGATAGACCACAAGTAGAACAAATTCAGCCAGTTACACCAAGTGTCGTTCATGTTGTAAAGGAAATAGTGGTCGAAACTCCACCACAAGTAGTCGTTGCAGAAGAACAAACAGCACGGATTGAAATTCAGCATATCGAACCTGAAAAAATTATAGAAAAACCAATTGTAATAGAAAAACCAATCGAAGTTATAAACACACCAAAAAAAGCTGGAAAAGAAATCATAAGCCAAGAAATCATGGATGAACTATTTGCTGAAGAGCGCATCTCTGATTTATCAGACAAATTGTCATTATCACCTATTAAGGATTTGACAAAATCTATGGGCATTAATGAAAAAATATTTACCCAGCAGGAATTATTTGGAAACAATCAACAGCAATTTATAACTACTCTTGAAAAGTTAAACAATTGTCAAAACTTTACAGAAGCAAAACAATATTTGCTAGAAAATGTAATTAATGACTTCGGCTGGACAAGTGAAGGTAAGGTTAAAAAGGCAGCAACTTTTATCAAACTTGTCAAAAGGAAGTTTGTATAAATCATACTGAATGAACAAAGAGATCAAATTATTTATATATAAAATTCGTTATCCGATTCTATTGCTTTTGTCTCTTTGGGTAATAGAAGCAGCTGACACTTTTTTACATCTAGGTTTAAGTGTACTGGGAATTTACCCCAGAGAATTGTCTGGTTTGCCCGGAATATTTACTGCGCCATTTATACATGCTACATGGGGACATCTTGCATCCAATTCAATCCCGATAATCACCTTAACATCGATATTAGTGCTATTTTACAGGAAAGTAGCATTACAAGTTATCACCATGATTATCATAGGTGGAGGATTTTGTATTTGGCTATTTGCACGACCATCATACCATATTGGAGCTAGTGGGCTCGTATATGGCTTGATTGGCTTTATATTTTTTATCGGTATTTTTAGAAAAAACATAAAAACAACTATACTCTCTTTAATCGTATTGGTATTATACGCTGGTAGTGTAGAAAGCCTATTTCCAAATGTAGAAAAAAATATATCTTGGGAAAGCCATCTATTTGGATTTTTGGTTGGTATGATTGCCTCATTTATTTTCAGGAATGTAATTGAAGACGATGAAAAAGCGTTCATTCAAGCTCCTTCATGGGCTGGAGAAGTTTCCACTAAAGCGTATTTTCTTCCAAGAGATACTTTCGAAAAAACCAAAATACAACGATATTATGAATACTTAGAAGCCGAAAGGCAACGAATGGAAAGAGAAAGAATGGAAAATAATCTTTTGTAAAAATTTGTCAGAAACAACCCCAAATAATCATAAATAAAAAAGGAGTCCTTAACCAAGAACTCCTTTTTTATTATCCAAAAACCGATTACTTATTGTGAATAATAAGTTTTTGTCTGATGGTTTGGTCACCATTTTTCACTTCCAAGATATAAATACCATTAGGAATATCCTGCGAAATATTACCAGATATGTTCCTCGCATTATGCTTGATAATTTCAATATCATTGATCATCACCTGCATACCATTGATGGCCAGTAACTTTAAAGATGTCTCTGGATCAAGGTCAGTTTGTGATACAATATTTATTACTCCTGATGACGGATTAGGGAATAACGTCATAGGCGAAGTCATATTGATATGTATAGTGATACTCTCAGTGTCCACACATTCGAAACAATCAGTAACCGTCACCTATAAAAATTCGAAGCTGTAGGTGTTACAACAATAGATGCTGTGGTCTCACCAATATTCCACAAATATTTTATTTGATTTGTTGCAGGATTCGTAGGGTCACAAATACCTTCACCAGTAATTGTCGGTGTCAATGTCAGTGATTGTCCCAAATTTATCATTCTATCAGGCCCAAGATCAGCCTTGATTGTAGAAACACGCACCGTATGCTGCGCAACATTTGAACAACCACAAACAGTCTGTAACCGTTACAGAATAAGATGTAGTCGTACTTGGTGTCACCATGATAGAAGATCCAGTTTGTCCATTTGACCAAGCATAAGTCATTTGTTCTGTGTTTCCTGCACAACAACCACCTAAAACTTTAATGTCGTCAATATCCCAAATTGATTCTCTGCCACCATTATTAATATTACAATAAGGAATCAATTCAAATAGATATGTACTAATGAGCTTGAACTAAATAATGGATTATTGCTAAAGTCAAACTCTTCTTTGTCCCAAGTCCTATTAGTTGCAATTTCATCTACATAATAGATTACATTACTGTTTTTACTGATTCTAATCAGATATTTAGTTGCAAAATCATTCAATGCACTTATTCCGTCTATAAATTGGAAATTCAATGGAGATTGTTCATGAAAAGATAATCCCGTTATTTGTCCGTTTTGACTTGGAGTCAAGGTAACCTCAAACCTTTAATGCCTTTGTATAATCCAATTTCGAAGGATTGCAAGTAATTTGCGCACCAATACACATACCAACATTTCCATCGAAGCCAGGCGTGCATGAATGTTTGTTTTGATTAAGTCTATGTACATTACCCGCTGTAACTTGTGTGCAATTATAATGATGGACTACCGGTACAAATTCAGAATAATCCACATGTGTGCCTAATGCCATAACGGAGTGAGTTGCTTAAATCCCAATAAGCCAAAACTTCTGGTTGATCTAGCATTACAAGCCCCAGGGCATTCATTGTCAGAATGACCGTTTACTACTATAAAATGTTTTGTCACCACTACAAAGTCTGTCAGGGCTCCGATAAATCACTTCAGGTTTTGGTTTACCATGATTGTATGACTAATGTGTTTGTACAAGTGTTGCTATTTGTTACGGTAACAGTGTAAGTAGTATTTGCAGTAGGAGATACCGAAATGGAAGCAGTTGTCGAACCATTACTCCATAGATAACTTCCTCCTCCTGTTGCAGTCAAAGACGCAGTGCTGCTTGAACAAATCTTATTTTCCCCACTAATATTAACCACAGGCAATGACTGTACTGTTACCGTTACACTTGTTGAAGCTTGACAGTCATTGCTGTTGCTAACGGTTACATTATATTGTTGTTGTTGCAGTCGGCTTACGGTAATGCTCGTGCAGTTGCGTCATTACTCCATATATATGTTAATCCACCACTAGCAGTCAACGTTGTGCTCGCACCTGTACATATCTCTGTATCGCCCGTTATACTTGAGTAGGGAATGGAGTGGGCAGTTACCGTTACATTTGTTGATGCTTGACAGCCATTGCCATCCGTTACGTTACATTATAAGTCGTTGTTGCCGTTGGGCTTACGGGTGATACTTGTGCTAGTGCTCCATTGCTCCATAAATAAGTCGTTCCGCCACTAGCCGTCAACGTTGTGCTCTGCGCCTGTACAGATTTCTGTGTCGCCTGCGATATTTCTGGAGAAGGAAGCGGATTTACTTTAACTGTTTTCACACTTGTTGAAGCTTGACAGCCATTGCCATCCGTTACGGTTACATTATAAGTCGTTGTCGCCGTTGGGCTTACATCAATGTTATGGTTCAGTTGCTCCTTTGCTCCAGTAGATAAGTTGTTCCGCCAACAGCTGTCAATCTCGTTGTTCCCCTCCTGTACATATTTCTGTGTCACCACCGATACTAGTCAGTGGAAGCGGATGTACTGTTACTGTTACGTCACTGGTTGAAGCTTGAATGTCTTCTACCATCCGTTACTGTTACATTATAAGACGTCCATGCTGCTGGGTTTACATCCATCCAACAGGTAGTTGCACCTGTGCTCCACAGATAGCCCGTTCCGCCACTAGCTGTCAATCTCGCTGTTGCTCC
>JADKGF010000015.1 GCA_016717105.1 Saprospiraceae bacterium
TCATCCAGCAAAAAAGTAAATGAGAATAACACAAGATCATATTAAGTCAATTATTTTTGGGGTAGCAGTTGGAGATGCATTAGGAGTACCTGTTGAATTTTCTAGCCGCGAAAGATTGGTTGAAAAACCTTTAACTGATATGATTGGTTTTGGGACTTATAATTTACCTAAAGGAACTTGGTCTGATGATTCAACAATGACTTTTTGTCTGGCAGAAACATTATTAGATGATGAGTTTGATCTAAAAAAGCTTGCCAATAGGTTTATAAACTGGGTTGATTGGGGATATTGGACACCTTATGGGGAACTGTTTGACATTGGCAATACTACGAGAAAAGCAATTGATAACTTAAGAACGATTGATAATCCAGAAAATGCTGGTGGAAGTAATGAAGCAAACAATGGAAATGGATCATTGATGAGAATTTTACCACTTATACTTAATATTGGAAAATTACCAATCCCAGATACATACTCAATAATAAAGTCTGTATCATCTTTAACCCATCGCCACGAACGTTCGGTGAATGCATGTTTCTATTATTTAACATTTGCAAGATATATAATTCTTGGCCACTCGAAAGAATCAGCATATCAGCTAACAAATGCAACTGTAATAAATGAATTTAAAGAAAGGCGAATTATAGATAAGGAATTTTATGAATTTAGAAATATTCTTGAAGGAGATTTATCAAATTTACCAATAAGTAAAATCAGGGGCAGTGGTTATGTAATTCATAGCCTTGAAGCTTCCCTCTGGTGTTTGCTAAATTCTAATACATATAAAGAAGCAGTCTTAAAAGCTGTTAATTTAGGTGAAGATACAGACACAACCGCCGCTATAACAGGTGGAATTTCAGCCTTATGTTTTGGATACAATTCTATACCAGTAGATTGGGTCGAATCATTAGCAAAAAAAGAAGAAATAGAAAGATTAGTTAAAAGGCTGATTTCAAAATTTACAATTAAAATCAAGTTAGAAGATGTTCCTGAAGTAGGTGATGCAGGTTAAATAGACAATTTAATATTCTACTTCATATCAAATTTTGTGCTATTATTTATGGCTTTTGTTCAGGGGCTCACCAAAATTAATATAATATGTATTGCTTCCAATAAATGTAGAATCCAATGCACCACCCAACATCAAAAATCACCAATCCAAAATCCATCTTTCCCCAAAAATAAAAAAGCCCGATTTGAAAAACTCAAACCAGGCTTTAACTCTAAAATTATGTACTCAAAAACGCTATTTGCTAAGTCGTAACATCTTTTTGGATGCTTTCTCACCATTCCATTCCATCTCGTAAAACATCACACCTTGCGTATTGAAGTCATCAGCATTTAGCATGATTTCGTTACTGCCTTTAGGGTAATGGTTCACTATTGTTTTGATGACCTTACCAGTGATATCATAAATCGTCAAACTTGCTTCTCCAGCTTCTGGCAGCGTAAAGCTGATAGTGGTCGATGCCGTAAATGGATTCGGATTATTCTGTGCCAAGGCAAAGATATCATCCACACCTTTTCTAAAGCTAAGACCTACATCCATTTTGTCCAAGTTTTGTGTATAGGCTTCAGCGTGTGTGATGTCAGATGAGATATTCAAGATATTATTTACCGTGTTATTTGCTAGAGCTTTGAATTCTAAGGTAAATAGTACATCTTGTTTTTGTAAGGACAATCCATCATGATCATTCCAACTAAAGGCGATAGTACCGTCTTTGATATGGAAGTTATCACTCGATATGTTCATGGATCCAGATTCTATATTGCTGTATTCAAGGGCTTGTTCGTCAAAATTGAAGGTCCATTGCGCACCAGCGATACCTTGGAAGTTGTCAGATGTAAAGGCGATCTTGACTAAGTCTCCTTTCTCAAAAGACTGCTCTGTGGTAACGAATGTCAATCTTTGTGCTGCTCGGCTTTCGGTATTTCCACCATCAATGTTTACGATTGCCGAACCATTAATATCACCAATTTTAACTGCTACAAAATTGTTTTCAGGTGTCGAGATATCTTCAGATTCCAATTGTACAAACTCATTGGTCGTAAATATATCGTTCATCTCATTGAACTTGGCAGACTTGTCGAAAAATCTCCATGACGTGTTTTTAGGGAATTTCGTCGTAACACCAAGGATGAGTTTTCTCAAATCTACTAGGTCAGTTGCCGTGATTTTTGAGTCGTTATTGATATCGGCTGCTTTGTATTTATATGGCGAATCTAATTGGCTCAAGCCAAGGATATGTCGCTGTATCAATACCAAGTCTAAAGTTGAAACACCGTTCAGCGGATCTACATCATGCGATGGTGTCACCTTATAGCTTGTATTTGGCGTAATCCCTACAAATTCATAATATCCTTTATCGTCCGTCAATGTGGTTTGTAACTCATTGATGATGTTATTCTGAAGGCTTACTTCTACATTGGCAACCATTTGATTATCTTCCGTACCTACGAATCCTGCGATTCTAGATCCAGCACAAGCAGTGCCATTGGCCTGAACATATAACTTCACAGTACAGAAATCGGTATTATTGCCTTTATCCCAGACACTCATATCTTCTTCATTTACACCTAGATTGTCACAAGTGTAAAGTTTGGCAGATGAACAAGCCGAAGGCAACCATCTTTGGTATTGACCGCTCTTATAGCCATCTAACAGTGCTGTAGAAGTCGTTGGCCAGTTACCTACAATGGTTCCGTTTTTGTCAAAGAGTACTTCAATATTGGTCACTGGTGGTCTGAATCCATTGAATGTAAATTTCAATCCACATGTCGAAAGCGGACAATTGTCAGATGATCCTTTGTCAAAATCCTTTGCCCATATTTCTACCTGACCTGTATTCGGCATGATCACGGTCGTCAATTCAGATATACAATATGGCGATGGTTTCTTGCGATCTACCACATTGAAGGTATAGAAGCAAGTAGAGAAATTACCACACATATCTTCTACGACCCAAGTGATTTTATGTGTTCCAACAGGGAATTGTCCTGATGCATCGCTACCTGATCCATTGATAAACGGTGCTACACCATCATTATTGGTATCAATGGTATATGTCCATTTCAATTGGGCCGCTGGGGTACAATCATTGGCTGTATTTGTGAGTACTACGTGCTGCACGCAATTATCGGCGAATGTTTCTGTATCTTCTTTACTGCATTTCTGTATGACTGGTGCTTCTTTTTCTGATACGGCTATTGTCTGTGTGAAAGTCCACATATTGGTACCCAAAACAGGCACAGTAGGGTATGGCACACCATTTACATCGGTATTTGGTCCGAATTTGCACCAATCTATTACCGTCCATTTTCTAAGTATTTTGAAACAAACACCATCTACAAATGGAACGATCTGATCTTCATAATTTTTTGCAACCAAACTACATGCACCGTTACCCAATTCTGGTTCACCAGTTTTGGCAGGATCTGTATCTGAATTCATACATCCTGTCATTGACCTAGGCTCCAAATTTTTCCAGGTAATGCCATTGGCGTGTGGTGAAGGTGCAGTATATAAGACAGGACCTTGATATGGTGTCAATTTTCTGACGTTAATGATTTGCGTGCAAGATGCGGTATTTTTGGCTTTGTCGGTCACGACAAATACTCTTGTTAAGGTACCTTGACCACATTCATTGATTGTACCTGTCGTTGTCCAAGAAAGTTTCAAGTCACTACAATTATCGCTATAATACGGCGTAGTAAGCGGTGTAACTGAATATACTGGTTTGCCCAATGCAGTCGCCGAAGTATCTGCTGCACAATTTATGGTAACAGACAAAGGACATGTAATCACCGGCGGAACTTTATCTTGGACATTTGTGATGACCATACAAGAATTGAAATTGCCTGATGCGTCCATCACTCTTAGCTCTACCATCACATCTTTTCCTACATCTTCACAACAAAACTCTACAGATGGACCGTACGGATTGGAAGCTTCATTGGTAGAACCATTAGAATTGCATCCAGCTGTCAATCTTCTTACTGAGAAGGTCACTGCTGAACAATTGTCATGACTACCATCATCAAAGGTTGCCGCATATATCAACGCTTTGCCATTATGAGTAAGAGTCACCACTGTATATTCATCACATACCGGCGTTGGTTTTATTTTGTCAATCACGGTGACTTCTGTAAAGCAATATGAAATATTATCACATGCATCTTTTATGGTATATTTCAACCATGTTTTTCCTATTGGAAGCGATAAGATTTTAACTGTTGTGCCGCTATAGACTACATTATCTTCAATATATTGGCCATCCACAGGTGCATTTCCTGTCTTGTCAGCCAATAAATAAGCTACTGTCCAAGTTGTTGTATTGCAGTCACTAATGACTATCGGTGCTGGTACCGTAAAGTCTGCATTACACTCATGATCTTGCGTGAAAATTTCGAATACCTGATCTGCGGCGCAAGATACAACAGGTGCTACTTTATCTTTGACAGCTATTAGCTGGCTGTATTTTTTAATTAATCCATTACACCAATCAAGTACAGTCCAATCTCTAACTATTTTATAAGAATTGCCACATAGCGTTATTTCTGTATCGTGATAGGTCACATTTACCTTACAAAATGTATTGGAAGTCAATCCCGCTGAAGATACTGTAGCAAGATCTAGCCCTGCAATCTTAGGAAGACCTGTTTCTGCTGGATCTGGTTTGCCATTGAAATTATAATCCCACGAAGGGTAGGATGGCGCTATTCGGCAGCTCAATTCCAAATGGGCTGGCCACTGAATGTTGTTGATATTGACTGACTTATAATAAACTTTGAATGTACATGGTTTAGAAACATTACCATAAGTATCAGTCGCAACATAAGTCAATTCTCTAATAGCAATGATACTATCAAGTCTGCCACATTCCATTTCTGTAAAAATATTGCTTGTAAGCGCAAGTTTCGCATTAACATCGCAAGCATCTTTGAAATACGGTGCTGGTGGCATAAATGTATAATTAGCACAACTTACCGTATAATCTGCCGGACAAGTGATGACTGGCGGCAATTGGCACAGGTACGTGCTGCATCTGATGATTCAAATGTAAGTATCCTGTATTGTTTTCTATCGTATTCAGCTGTAACTTTGTCAATACAATATTCTGTGCCAGTTGCTCCTAAGATATCAACAAATACATTGTTTATTTTCTCTTGCCATTGAATAGATAATGGAACGCCTAAAGAATTGTCAATTTCTACTTCAAAACAAAGATTTTCTTGATCGAGTATTGCGATAGCATCTAATGGTTGTTCGATTATTGATGGCTGAGGTGTAAAGTCTAGTGTTAATACCGATACGCCAACGCATCCATCAGGAGAAACCAATCTGCCAAATATTTCTACACTTTGGTTAGAAAATACTCTTAAGTCTCCATCAGGAGTGATTTTGCCGTTTGATGAATTTGCACCACCATTACCAGATGAAAAAATCAAATTTCCTGTAATGATATTGGTACCCATCATGGCGTCTATGTATGTATTATGTATTGAAGCCAGATCATTTCCTGTATCTCCATTTGCTATACCATCACCATTTCCGGTTGGATCCATTTCGTCTGCAATTGCAGATGTGGACAAGCTTATACCTTGGAGTCTTTCTGCTTCGGTGACACATTCGTCTCTATTTGCCGTAAGGCCTTGGAGCTGACAAATACTTACAATGGCATAGTCCCATTTATCTTCATCATCCTTGTCGTCACTCAGTTGACATTCATCTGATAGTATACCTATGTTACCTTCATCACATATTTCATCATCCTTTTCAGGTAGTCGGTCATCAGGGTCTATACTTGTTGGTATATCATCTTGGTCTATTGGATTGTCCTTATATCTATAAGACGATTCAAACGGTACTTCACTTTGCGCCCCAGTAACTTTGGACCAGTTTATCATATTCTGGCTGGTCGTATTTTCATTGATGATAAGAATAATTTTTATTGTTTCTTTTGTGCCTGCATCTATTCTTGAAATAGTCGTATAAAAATTGCTTGAACCATCAGGAAGCCATTCTTCTTCATTTCCAGTGATGGCAACGGTATTATCATTGGAATTAAATTGCATATTGGTATCCAAAATATCAGTTACAACCACATTGGTGGCATTGACGGTACCTTGGTTAAATACTTCAATGTTGAATGTTACGGTGTCTCCTGGATAATAAGCTTTGTTGGGCAATGCTACGGTTTTCCTTATTGCAAGGTCAAAACAAGATTCAATTATAATGCTGGATGTACTACTATGGGAACAATTATTTTCATCAGTAACCACCACATTTATAGTTGCAATGCCAGGCTTGAGACACCATGATGTAAAATCAAGTGTTTGTGTATTAAGATCACCTGTAAGATTATCTACGGTCGCATTTGTTGTACCAGCATCGACCATTGTCCAGGCATAAGTATAATTGCCAGTTCCACCTGAAGGTGATATAGCAAGTTGTGTGTCAAAATCCAAACAAACGGTCACAGGATCTAGTGTTGCGGTCACAGGTGTCGGTTGATTGACAGTGATGGAGCAAGTGGTAGTACAATTATTTGCATCGGTGACAGTCAGTCCATAAGTACCAGCTGACAGTCCGCTAATACTTGCCTCCGTGCTAGCTGTTGGACCTTCGGAACTTCCGTTACTCCACACATATCTGTAAGGAAGTGTGCCACCAGAAATTGTTGCGGTTACAGATCCACTTCCATTTTGGAAACATGTCAGATCCGTTTTATCTAGGGCACATGACAGTTTTTGTGGTTGTAAAACTGTAAATTCACAACTGTCCACACAGCCATTGCCGTCACGGACGAAGACCTTAAACGTTTTGGAAAGGATGGCAGGATCTATGCCTACACCTAGATTTGTGAAGGTATTTGATATCTGGAATGGCCCATCTTTACTTATCAAACTATAACCGAATGGTCCTATTGCATCTTGACTGACCGATATAGTCCTTGACAAATTCTGATTACCAAAACAAGAAAGCATTGTATCCCGTGGACTACAAATTATGCCGATTGATGGATATGATTGGATTACAACAGTATCAGTAATATTACAAGTCAATCCACCATTATTCAAAGGCGGCGTTGTCACTGTAATCAAAAAAGTATCAGCAGGAAGATTGTCTTGATATCTACCTGTTCTAATTTCGCCAGTTACAAGGCCTTCCCAATCAAAACTATAACCTGTATAATCAGTTTCTCCTTCGATATTTACATTTACCTCAGCACTGCTAACCCCCAAAAACAATTTGCATCAGACAATACTTCAGAATTTACAACAGGAAGTTTTAGTACTTCAATAGTACCAGTGTCTCTATTGAAACATCTATTGTCTTGATACACTTCGAGAATATATTGTCCTGTTTTTTCTGCATCAGGAATCGTTAATGAGCTACTACTTCCGAGTACTACATCAGGAAATCCGGTCTCATGAAAATACCATGTATATTTCAAATTGGTAGAGCCATCTGTACTAGAAGCACTTGAATTTAAAGTTATTTCTTCTTTTTCACATACTTGCGAGTCAAATTGGTTTATTGCAACCCTTGGATAATCCAAAACTCTTATCGTGGTGGTAGATGTCTTTGTACAAACCAATCCTGAAGCATTCGTTTGGGTATATTTATAATTGTACACATAAGGTGTATTGAGCGCTAAGCCTGTATTATCCATTAAGAAAAAGCGGTTTGTTCCTACGTCTCTAAATGAAATGAGAGAAGAAGGACCAGTAAGAATACCGCCTCTTGGGTTTGCTCGCAATTCGAAAGTAGCTTGATTGCCACAAATTGGTTCTTCACTAGGTTGAAACTGCGGATTGATAGCTTTGAACATCAAATAAAGCCTCATATTGCAATCCTGCTAATGTATAGAATATTTTGTAATTGCCTGAACCTCCAGTTGGATCAAAATAATATTTTCCGTTCACATCTGGGCCAGATATTCTGCTTGTTTCGTCCAAATTAGTATTTAATTGAATAGCAGTATAAGTACCACCTGTTGCTATCGGTGCAGAAGTAGTACAATTTACAGGACGTAACAACACGGGAGCGTCATTATCACAAGCTTCTGAAGTCAATAAGCAATATTGTAAAGCCTCAGGGGCTAATACTATCTGGAGAATTTCCTTATTTTTTTCGAAGGAAACCTCAGCAAATACGATCTTTTCAGGTTCACTTTTGTAATTTGATAAAAGTTTTTCATCGATTTTGGATGTTAAATCTGCATCTGAATAAAAATCAACATCAAAAATACTACCTTTCAACCCGTCATTATCGATATCGCCGTAGTTTGGATTTAATGATTTTAAAAGATCATATTCGAATGCTCCGTTTTCTACTGATTTTTCTGCAATCAATCTTCCACCTTTTGGAGAAAAATTGATGGTTTTTATTGGATTGGCAGATAATTTGTCTTGGATCCAACATCCATTTTTGTCCATAACCATGACTTCATGTTGTGCATTGGTTTCAAAGGAAGCACTTGATTTGTCATCCATATCTCCCATACCGTCGTGATCCCAATCAAAGGTATAGGTACCTGTACCACCTGTAACGCCAAGTTGCATGATTTGACTTGTCTTGCCATCAAATTTTACACCTATAGCCTCAGGGTTTATCTTAAGTTGGTCAGGCTCATTCAGTACTATTGTTTTGTAAGTTTGACAACCATTGGAATTTTCCACCGTGACATGATATGTACCACGATGCATGTTGTTAACAAAATTTTTCCTTTCACCTGATTCCCATACCAGGTCAATGGCATTTAATGTCTCAGGCATAAGTTTTACTTCACCATCCAGACTACCATAACAACTGATATCTTTGTATTCGATGCTGTAAGCTGGTACAGTTCTCAACGATTCAGTTTGAGTTGTGAAACACTTATCTTTCTCACAATGGAATTCAATAAGAAATTTGGTGTCACCTACAGGTGTGAAATTGAAAACATCACTGTAATATCCTTTGTCAGATAGAGTGATTTCTTTGTCGATGAGCAATTTTTGGTCGGACCAGACTTTTACCCATTGGTTCTGGCTACCAGAAGATTTGCCAGTGTAAATGTAAAAGCCGATTTCTGTTTCCTGACCTTGAATTTTACAATCATCAAACAATATTCCTACTTCGGGATTGCATTGGCAAGCTGTCTGGCCATTTGTTTGGAGTACTATCAATGTAAAAGTAAGCATGTAAATACTTCCTTTACATATTTTGAAATAGCTAACATAATTTTAGGTCTTTAGGATTGCGTATTTAAAAATCTATTTAATACTACAAACAATGTCAAAAGCTATGCCAAATATTAAGGTAAGTACTCATATATCATGTAACCTATTTTGGTTAATTGGTAGATTGTTTTATATGTGATATTTTTTAAATGGGTGATATTTTTAAGGTATTTGTCTAAAAGCTTGTATTTAATATATGGTATAATTATTTAATATGATTAAGTATTTTATCAGTCACCCAATGACCATATTTATCGAGTATTTTATGGACAATTAATCATATTTTTTTTTTGAAATATAAGTTACTGTTGATTTACAATTAAATCGGCCCTAATTTTCGGCAAGTTATAGAACTTTTTTTAACACCATATTTGTATTTTATTTTACCTATATACCGATTTCGTTTGCTTCTTTTAAGTCTAGTAGATATTCATATTTCATCAAAAAAATAGTCATATTAAATGTTTCACTAACATCAGAATTTCTAACCTTTAGACGATATTTGGATAATTGGGAAGTAGATTTTTATATGTATGGTTAAGTTTTAAAATAGTTGGCATTGTGCAAAATTGCAAGGATAACACATCTACAAACTTGAATCTACGATGGGTAATAATGTAGTTTGAAAATGTGCAATTCATTATTCACACCATAGTTTACATCCTAAAAGACAATAAAGTTATATGAGATTTTGCTTTTCCTACAACAAAATGAGTAATATACTTATTTAAATATATATATTTGTATATTGATTTTATTATTTATCTAGGATGAATACACATTTTAACATCGAATTCCTTGAAGATTCAACAGAAAAATTGAAGGCTATAGCACACCCGATCCGATTCGTGATCGTAGATCTACTACATCGTGAAAAAGAACTTTCGGTTACTGATATTCATGAAAAACTACAAATCGAACAAGCTGTAGCCAGCCACCATCTACGCATATTGAAAAATCAGGAAATTGTAAAAGTTAGTCGGGATGGTAAAAATTCATTTTACTCTTTGGCAAATCCAGCTTACTATGATATCGTCCAATGCCTGCTTCCGTCAAATTAAAATGGTTGTTAATAGAGCTCTGGTTTTTAGATATCATTAATTTCCATTTCTTGATATTGCTATATATGATAATCTTACAAGAATAAACTGCTTGATTAATCGAAATGCTGTGAAGTTGAGTTGTTATGTAGAATTCTATCACCAAATATTTAAATTTCTACCAAAATAAAATTATAAAATCGGTTTTATTTCCATCTATTATTTTGCCAAAGCGTAAAATATTCCCTTTGTTTTAATTTTTTTAAAATAATTGTAGAATAAACATACAACATATATACATATCTATATACATTCGCATCTATATATGAATATATGTATATTTAAAATATTTTCTAAACCATCAAAGCAATCAAAAATGAATCTGTACCATCTCAAGCTTTTTGCTTTTCTGCTAGTCTTTAGTACTAGTTTTACGTTAAGTGCGCAAGTTGCGCCGACGGCCGAAGAGGACCACTCCTACAAACCTTTAACTTTAAAACTAAATGAATCAGGATCGAGTAAGCAGACTAGGTAGTCATTCTACACTCAATTTTATGACGCTCGATGCACCTATATTCAATTGGCAAAATATTGAGGCTACGGATCAGTTTGCAAGACAATTTGGTATATACGCCAAAGGTCAACTAGGTAAACTAGATTACCGCATTGCGCTGAATAAACCTTTCGTAAATGGAACAGCGCCATCAGCAGTTGCTAAAATGGTGTTGCAGTAAATACTTTTACAGAAAATTATTCTACCTCTGGCTATTTAAATTGGATAATGGGGATAAAAAATCGAATGTTCTTCCATTTTTGTAGGCTCCTACTTAGGCGCAAAGTCCTTAACATCAGGCCGGTTAGTATCATCACTTATGGCATTTATATAAAAATTGGTCCGACTCAGTATGCAAGGCCAAACAGCACTTGGTGCCGATATCTTTATGGATATGCCTATTAATAAGGGAAGGTACTGGCAATCTGATTAAACACTTATGAATATGTGTCACACTTCCGGAATGTTGATGATTTTAGATGCCCTTCACCATAAAAGGTGGTGGATTGTCAAATGCCTATGATTGGTCAATTGACTAACTTCAATCAGGGGATTATTGCCAAAACTGAAAATGGGGCGGCATTTTGGTAATGTTTTTATGGTCAGGTAGGATCGAGCAATTGAAGGATCCAGTCATGCCTTGGGTTACCAATATGCATGATTTTGTCAAGGTCATAGCAAAGATCCTGTGACAGGTCTCGATATCGGTAAATTATATAAAACGTTGGCATATATGCCAAGGTGGAACTGAATATGACCAAGTTATTTTGATTATCGCGATGTGCCTGCTGCTTTTCAATGGGAAAATGCAACAAGTAAGATTGCAGACGCATATATTTTTATAACCAACTTTTTAATCAAAATTTAAAATAATTAATTATGGACAGTAAAGAAGCAAAAGGAATAAAATCGGTTATAGCGGCCTCATCGGTCGGAACTATGATTGAATGGTATGACTTTTACATATTTGGTAGCCTTGCGCCAATAATTGCTACGAAATTTTTTCCACAGGATAATCCTACAGCGGCATTGTTGTCCACCTTGGCTACATTTGCTGCAGGATTTGTAGTGAGACCATTTGGTGCCCTGTTTTTCGGTAGGCTAGGAGATATAGTAGGCCGAAAATATACCTTTATGATGACCTTGTTATTAATGGGTGGCGCGACATTTTTGATAGGTTGTGTGCCTTCATACGAACAAATAGGATTTTTGGCTCCTATGATTGTGTTAATACTCCGATTACTTCAGGGTCTTGCACTCGGTGGCGAATATGGCGGTGCAGCAACCTATGTGGCAGAGCATAGTCCTGATAATGAACGGGGATTCTGGACATCTTGGATTCAAACCACGGCGACTTTGGGACTATTCGTATCGCTTATTGTGATCATGATTACCAAAAAATCAATGGATGATGTTACCTTCAAAGATTGGGGATGGAGAATACCGTTTTGGGTATCAATCCTTATGGTTGGACTGTCATATGTCATAAGACGTAAGATGCACGAATCACCACTTTTTGCGAAAGCTAAATCTGAAGGTAAAACTTCTACAAACCCAATCAAAGAAAGCTTTGGCCATAGGCTCAATTTTAAATATGTCCTTCTCGCATTATTAGGTGCCACCATGGGTCAAGGTGTTATTTGGTACACAGGTCACTATTATGCGATGAATTTCCTAAAGACCGATTGTAAAGTTGATAGCTTTATGGTAGAAGAAATCATGACATGGGCATTTGTATTTGGTACACCATTTTTTGTTGTGTTCGGCTGGTTGTCCGATAAAATCGGTCGAAAACGCATCATGCTCGCAGGTATGTTGATTGCAATATTTTCATATTTCAGCATTTATAAAGCGATGTACAATACGGCTACAAATATCAATAGAACAGAGATTGTAGAAAAATCTACTTCTGTGGATACGAAGGCTGCCGATACAAAAAATCCTTTGGATACCATCATTACCACAAAGATTCATAAGGAATATACGGATGGAACTGTTTTTGACGAAACCATAAAGACAACGATCTTGGCTGATAAAACGCTGAAAGCACCACAGCCTAAAAAAGATGCGTCTAATAAACTTCCTTCGGATGCATATTGGAAATTGATATTTTTAGTTTTTGTTCAAGTATTGTTTGTAACGATGGTTTATGGTCCTATTGCTGCTTTCTTGGTAGAAATGTTCCCAGTAAAAATACGTTATACATCGATGTCTTTGCCATACCACATAGGAAATGGAGTTTTTGGTGGTTTGATGCCTGCTGTAGCAACTTATCTCACTATCACAGCTAAAGGTACGGGAACTACTCCATTAAATCCGGATTGGTATCTACAAGGTATCTGGTATCCGATCATCATTGCGGGTGTTTGTTTTGTGATCGGTCTGTTCTATATTGATGGTTCAGATAATAGAATTGATGATTAAATTATTAAATAAATTAAATTTTGTAAAATGAATTCAGTACGTAAATATTTAGGTGTTATTTGGATTGTTTTAGGATTGTTTGCAGGATATTTTAGCATTACATCTGTAGGATTACCCAAGTTCCAATCAGGATTAGCCGGTAATACCAGTGACATGGTGTTTGGTATCATTATGCTGATTATTCTTACGCCAATTATTGTAGGTGCATTGTTGACATTTGGCTATTATGCAGTGACCGACGAGTACGATCAGTAATATTTTGTTTCTTGTTATTTTGATGTGAATAATAGAGGTGAATGCTTGAGTTAAATCAGGTATTCACCTTTTTACATTATTTTTGGTGAAATTTAATCTTTAAAAAACCTAATAAATCATTGTAAGGATACATGCTTTAAAACTAATCAATACATTATATAAAAAAATATCTAATTTAGCGTCTTTTAATTTTTTAAGTAAACTAAAAATATGGTTTTGGACATTATAGACTTAAAATTATGATTCAAAAACGACGGGAATTAAGAATAGTTATGTTTGTATTGGGAATTTTCCTAATAAATTTTCCTATGCTTTCTGTTTTTAATAAATCAATATTTGTTTTTGGTATTCCTTTGATTTTTTTCTACACATTTTTACTGTGGGCCATCATCATTTTTATGACTTTCAGACTTTCAAAAAAGCAACATTGACATGGATGCTGGAATAGTCATTATAGTTTCTTTTAATTTACCTTATTCTGTTGTTTGGAGTGGCTATCTTTGGCAATAAGATGTCTAAATCCGGCAATAGTATTGTCAACAATCCGTATGTATATTCATTATCTTTGGCTGTATATTGCACCGTATGGACGTTTTACGGCAGTGTAGGCAGGGCTGCTGATACAGGATTAGGTTACGTACCAGTTTATTTAGGGCCAACGATCATGGCACCGATTTGGTATATGGTCATGCGCAAAATTATATTGATATCCAAGCAATTGCGCGTCACATCCATCGCAGATTTTTTGTCATCAAGATATGGCAAAAGTACATTTATTGGTGCTATTACAACAATCATTTTAGTATTCGGAATTATTCCTTACATCAGTATCCAACTCAAAGCCATAGGTTATAGTTTTGATATTATCACAAATCAAGGCAAGGCCAATGGATTTTGGGATTCATCTACTTTTTACAGAGATAAAGTCAATTATTTTGCCATTTTACTTGCTGTTTTTACCATTCTATTCGGAACGCGGAGCCTCGACCCAAATGAACGGCATGAAGGCCTTATCACTGCCATTGCACTTGAGTCTATTGTAAAATTAGTAGCTTTCCTTACAGGTGGCATTTTTGTTGTGTACTTTTTATATGACGGGTTAGAAGATGTTTTTCTTCAGGCATCCAAACATCCAGACACGGCAAAATTATTGACTTTAAATCCGAGTCCAGAAGCGGCTACAAATTGGTTTTGGGTATTGATCCTATCCGCAGTTTCTGTGATGTTTTTGCCTCGTCAATTTCACGTTTCTGTAGTAGAGAATACCAATGTTTCTTTTGTTCGTCAAGCTTCATGGCTTTTTCCTGTGTATTTATTTCTCATCAGTTTTTTTGTACTTCCCATTGCTATAGCCGGTAAATTGTCTCTGCCTGCAGGATCTGAACCCGATATGTATGTACTGAGTTTGCCACTCTTATATGGACACGAATGGTTGGCTTTATTAGTGTATATTGGTGGTTTTTCGGCAGCAGCTAGTATGGTTGTAGTCTCTGTAATCTCACTGAGTATCATGGTATCAAACAACTTAGTGATGCCATTACTCCTTAAAACCAGGTCGGCAGCTATCGAAGGATATGCCTTGCTATCAGACAGACTGTTATTAATCAGACGAATAGTCATTATTATAATTTTGTTTTTGGCTTATGGATTTTATAAATCTGTGAGTAGCAATTTTCCTTTAGTATCTATCGGTTTGATATCTTTTACTGCTATATTGCAATTAGCGCCAGCTGTTATTGGCGGAATTTATTGGTCCAGAGCCAATAAAAAAGGCGCCGTAGCAGGCTTAATTGCGGGATTCTTTATATGGTTTGTCACATTGCCATTACCTACATTAGCAGAAAGCGGTATTATTTCGAAGGATCTGGTGGAGCATGGTTATTTCTCGATTTCATGGCTGCGACCTTATGCACTTTTTGGATTAGAAAATATAGATCGAATCTCCAATGCTTGTATATGGAGTATGACTTTTAATTTGGGCTTATTTGTCATAGTGTCTATTCTTTCTACTCAAGATGTAGATGAGCTCGCTCAAGGTGATATTTATGTAAATATCGAAAAATATTCCAATGCACCTGAACTGGAAGTTATCCATCGTGAAGCATCAGTTCAAAAACTTAAACAGCTATTGGTCAGGTACTTGGGTAGTGCAAAAACAAGGAATTTGCTCAAAACTTATGATGGTACACTTAGTGTGAATAATGATGATAATGCGAGCCAAGAATTTATCAATTACGTCGAAAAAATACTTACAGGAGCCTTTGGTTCGGCATCTTCACGATTATTGCTGAGTACTGATATTCGGCAGCAAAATGTGACTTTTGACCAGTTGAATGAATTGCTAAATCAAACCAAAGATATCCTAGAATATAGCCATGCATTGGAAGAAAAAACAGCCGAACTCACCAAGACGACCCAAGAATTGGCAGAAGTAAATGCTCAATTGAAACAATTAGATGTACTTAAGGCTGAGTTCATTTCTACAGTTACCCACGAATTGCGTACGCCAATCACTGCCATTCGGTCATTTGCGCAAATGATGGCAAGAAAAGATGACATCGAGCCTGAAAAAAGAAGGAATTTCTGAACATTATACTCAAAGAATGTGATCGTATTAAGCGATTGATAAATCAAGTTTTGGAAGTTGAAAAGATTGATGCGGAGATTGTTACCACAGAAGATTATGCATCTTTGGACAGTACGATCAAATTGGCCTTGAAGCGACTACAACCACAAATCGAAGATATGAAAGTGGATTTAATCTATCATGGAACATCTGAACCTGATATGATCAAACTTAATGAAGATAAACTGCTTCAAGTTATGTTGAATCTGCTTTCGAATGCCCTTAAATTTTGTGCGCTGGAAAATGGCATCATTCGCATTGTGCTTAAAAATAATGAAGAAGAAAGGAGTGCAATTTTGACGGTGTACAACAATGGGCAGTTTATTTCCAAAGAATTCCAACACACCATATTTGAAAAATTTACGCAAGTAAAGGATGGAAACCTCGCTAAACCTGAAGGAAGTGGACTGGGTTTGTATATAACTCGAAAATTTGTAGAACAGGCAGGCGGACGTGTGAGTTTTGTCTCTTCGGAAAATGAAGGGACTACTTTTTATTTGAATTTTCCTCTGTATGATGAGCAAAATGAGACATAATTTAACCATGCTAACATCGAGTTTTATTTTTTTTAATTATGAATTCTATTTTGATTGCATTTATTCTTTACTTTGCAATTTATTATATTATATTGATATAAAATGATGTCACAAGCTTCAAAAAGAATTTTGATTGTTGATGATGAACCAAATATTGTTTTGGCACTCAAGTATCTTATGGAAGATGTAGGGTTTGAAGTGCATTGTGCTTACAACGGAGAGTCTGCTGTCGATATGGCTTTAGAGTTGATACCTGATCTTATTATTCTGGACGTCATGATGCCAGGTCGAGATGGTTTTTCAGTTGCCAAATACATTCGAAATCAAGAAGAATTGGCACACACCATTATTTTATTTCTCACTGCCAAAGGCACTTCTCAGGATAAAATGGAAGGTTATGATTCAGGTGCTGAAAGTTATATCGTCAAGCCTTTTGACAATGATGAAATTGTCTTTAAAGTTCAGGAGGCTTTGGGTGTTAGCATTTAGAAATAACTTAAGTTGTATTATAGTTTTTTAGCAATCCAAAATATATGAGATATTTAAATGACTTTTGAAAAATAATTATTGGATTCATCGTTCTTTTTTGTAAACTGATGCATATTTCAAAAAAAACTAACGCTTTTATTATATCTATTAATCTATATATTTATATATTTGTGAAAATAAATAAGGATGTACTATGACTTTACAAATAAAATCAATCGAACAATATCACGAGGCTTATAAAAAAAGTGTCGAAGATCCAGAAGGCTTTTGGGCTGAACAAGCTGAAACTTTTACTTGGCATCAAAAATGGCATACAGTTCTGAAAAATGATTTCGTCACACCAGATGTAAGGTGGTTTGAAGGTGGTAAACTCAATATTACTGAAAACTGTCTTGATAGGCACATTGCCACCAAAGGTGATCAGACAGCAATAATTTGGGAAGCCAACGAAGCGAATGAGCGATCTCTTAAATATACATACAAAGAGCTCCTCGCCGAAGTCAATAAATGCGCAAATGCCCTTAAAGCACAAGGAGTCAAAAAAGGAGACAGGATTTGTTTTTATATGCCGATGATACCACAGGTGGCTATTGCTATGTTGGCTTGTGCACGTATTGGTGCGATCCATTCGGTGGTATTTGCCGGATTTTCAGCCAATGCACTTGCGGATCGTATCAAGGATTCTGAGTGTAAAATGGTAATTTGTTCTGACTATAATAGACGTGGACCCAAAAATATTCCTGTCAAAGAAGTAGTAGATGAAGCAATTGCAATGGGTTGTGATTCAGTAGAAAAAGTATTGGTCTATCAGACGACTGGTGGTAAAGTGGAATGGAATGACAATCTTGACCTTTGGTGGCACGAAACAGTAGATGGCATGAGCACGGAATGTGCAGCAGAGTCTATGGATGCGGAAGATATGTTGTTTATTCTATATACATCAGGCTCTACAGGCAAGCCCAAAGGTGTAGTTCATACATGTGGTGGGTTCATGGTTTATACTTGCTATTCATTCAAAAATGTTTTTCAATATCAAGATGGAGATATATATTGGTGCACAGCAGATGTAGGATGGATCACTGGACATTCATATATTATTTATGGGCCACTTTTGGCAGGTGCGACTACGATGATGTTCGAAGGTGTACCTGGTCATCCAGATGCAGGTAGATTTTGGCATGTTTGCGAAAAACATCGAGTAAACCAATTTTATACTGCACCTACTGCCATAAGAGCACTCATGTCTGCTGGATGGCACGAACCAGAAAAATACGATCTCAGTTCGTTAAAAGTGATCGGTTCTGTAGGCGAACCTATAAATGAAGAAGCTTGGCATTGGTATGATGATAAAGTTGGAAGAGGACAAGCGCCTATTGTGGATACATGGTGGCAGACGGAGACGGGTGGTATTATGATAACGCCATTGCCTGGCATTACTGATGCGAAACCATGTTTTGCTTCATATCCATTACCTGGAATCCAGCCATGTTTATTGGATGCTAGTGGCAATGAGTTGCATGGCAATGATGTCGAAGGACTTTTGTGCATAAAATACCCTTGGCCATCGATTTTAAGAACGACATATGGCGATCATGAGCGCTGTAGGACCAATTATTTTGCGGCATTTCACAATATGTATTTCACTGGTGATGGTGCCAAAAGAGATGAAGATGGTCGTTACCGAATCATAGGGCGCGTGGATGATGTAATCAATGTTTCAGGTCATAGAATTGGTACTGCGGAAGTAGAAGATGCTATTGACCAACACTCAGGTGTCGTAGAATCAGCCGTGGTTGGTTATCCACATGATATCAAAGGGCAAGGCATTTATGCATATGTCAAACCGCATCATGAAGTGGTAGATCAAGATCATTTCAGAAAGGAAATATTGGCTGTTGTGACCAAACATATCGGACCTATCGCCAAGCCTGACATGATACAGTTTGTGACACAATTACCAAAGACCCGTTCAGGAAAAATCATGAGACGTATCCTCCGTAAGATCGCCGAAGGTCAGACTGATCAACTTGGTGATACCTCGACTTTGCTAAATCCCGAATGCGTAGAAGAATTGAAAGCAGGCGCACTTGTCTGATAATTCGTCATTTGTAATTCAACATTCATAATTAACCATGTCTTACCCAATCAAATACGACCACAGCATCTCTGAGAAAGAAGATTTCTGGCGTCAGGAAGCCCAAAAAATACATTGGTTTACATTTCCAGAGACTATACTGGACAAAGATGATGATGATTTGTATCGATGGTTTTCAGGTGGCAAAATGAACACTTCCTATCTTGCCTTGGATGTACATGTCGAGCAGGGTAGAGGAGATCAGATAGCTTTGATTTATGATTCTCCTGTTACAGGCGTTAAGAAGAAATTTACATATAAAGAATTATTGCATGAAGTTTCATTATTTGCAGGAGTATTGAAATCATTAGGTGTAGAAAAGGGCGACAGAATTGTCATCTATATGCCGATGGTGCCTGAAGCAGTCATAGGTATGCTTGCTTGTGCTAGAATTGGTGCTGTACACTCCGTAGTTTTTGGCGGATTTGCGGCGCACGAATTAGCAATAAGAATCAACGATGCTCGACCTAAATATATTCTCATGGCCAGTGGTGGGCAAAGAAATTGACAAAATCATTCCATACAAACCAATAGTCAATGCTGGAATAAAAGAAGCGTATTTCAAACCTGAAGGTTGCATTGTGTTGCAGCGGGATTTTATACCTTGTGATTTGGTCGCAGATTATGACCTAGACTGGAAAACCTTGGTGTCGAAAGCAAGTCCCATGTCATATGAAATCATGGATGCCTGTGATCCACTTTATATTTTATATACCTCTGGTACTACTGGTGCACCCAAGGGAATCGTTCGCGACAATGGTGGACATGCAGTGGCGCTCAACTCCAGTATGGAATATGTATATAATGCCGAACCTGGCAGTGTGTACTGGGCAGCATCAGATATTGGATGGGTTGTAGGGCATTCTTATATCGTGTATGCGCCATTGATTAGAGGTTGTACCACTGTTTTATTTGAAGGTAAACCAATAAAAACACCAGATGCTGGTACATTTTGGCGTGTGATAGAAGAATATAAAGTCAATACCTTCTTTACGGCACCTACTGCAATTCGCGCTATCAAAAAAGAAGATTTTGATGGGGAATTATTTCGCAAATACGATCTTACGTCACTTCGATATTTATTCCTTGCAGGAGAACGAACAGATGTAGCCACTTACGAATGGGCAAGTGCTATGTTGCAGCGACCAGTTATAGATCATTGGTGGCAAACTGAATCGGGATATCCTATGTTGGCAAATTTGGCAGGCGTAGGATTGATACCTGTAAAGCCTGGTTCAGCGGGCAAGCCGATGTTTGGATTCGACATTAGAATATTGTCAGTGGATCATGATTTTATGCCACCCAATCAGGAAGGAGCTGTAGTTATCAAGTTGAAATTACCACCTGGATGTTTACCTGGGTTATGGAATGACAACGAACGATTCAAATCTTCATACTTGTCTGAATTCCCTGGATATTATTTTTCTGGTGATGGCGGATATAGAGATGATGACGGCTATATTTATATCACAGGACGGATGGATGACGTGATCAATGTGGCAGGACACAGGCTTTCTACCAGTGAAATGGAAGAGATTGTGGCTGGACATTATGCGGTCGCTGAGTGTGCCGTAGTTGGTTGCCATGACGAGATGAAAGGTCAATTGCCAGTTGGTTTTGTGGTACTCAAACATAGTTATGACAAACAACCTGATCAAATATCACATGAACTTGTAGCCAAGGTGCGAGATACAATTGGTGCTGTCGCTGCATTTAAAACAGTACATTTTGTAGAGCGATTGCCAAAAACTAGGTCAGGTAAAATCTTACGCAAAATCATCAGAGCTATCGCAGATGAAGTTCCATATCAGGTACCATCGACTATAGAAGACATGACAGTTTTGGATGAGATTAAATGGGTTTTGCACAAAAAATGATGCTGTAATAAGGTAGTAAGCATATTATTTGCCTGAATTTGGTTGATTAAACATCGTTTTGGTTTAATTTTGCATAAAATAAGGTGCAAAATGAAATCTGTAAATAGTGCTGACGAATATTTTGATGGTTTGGATAATTGGAAAGAAGAAGTCTTGCTTCTCCGATCAATCATCATCAATGCCGGTTTGACAGAAACGATCAAATGGGGCGGACCTTGTTATACTTGGGGCAAAGACAATATAGTCGGTATTGCGGCTTTTAAGGGCTATGCTGGATTGTGGTTTTTCCAAGGTGGACTCTTGAAAGATGAAAAAAAATACCTCATGAATGCGCAAGAAGGAAAAACAAAAGCGATGCTACAATGGCGATTTACATCCAAAGAAGAAATTTTAAATGCACCAATAGCAGATTATATTTTTGAGTCTATAGAAAATTTTAAAAACGGCATAAAAATCAAACCGGTTCAAAAAGATAGGGCTTTCGAAGTTCCAACTGAATTATTGACCATTTTAGATCAAAATAGCGCATTAAGTGCTTGCTGGGACATGTTGTCATTATCTTGTAAGCGTGAATATGCCGAATATATTGCGGAAGCAAAAAGGCCCGAAACAAAACAAGCAAGATTAGAAAAAATCATACCCATGATGATGGACAGAAAGGGATTGAACGACAAGTATAAGAAATGACATGGAAACGCCTGTCGTCGATAAAATATACCTTTTAGAAAAATTTCCTGGTAAAGGTGGCTGGACCTTCGCCAGAATACCTGAAATCAAACCAGATATTAAGGCACCTTTTGGCTGGGTTAAAGTCAGTGGGACTATTGATAAATATAATTTTGGAGTACTTCGGTTGATGCCTATGGGAAATGGAGAATTATTTTTTTCGGTCAATTCTGTAGTAAGGAAAGCCATTAAAAAACAAGATGGAGATACCGTTCATTTGATATTGTACAGAGTGACAGATATACAGACTATTCCAGATGAAGTTATTGACTGCTTGAAAGAAGATCCTGAGGCACTTGGAGCCTTCAATTTGTGGACAGAATCCCAAAAGCTTGAATTTGTTCGGTATGTTTACGATGCAAAAACGGAAACACAAAAAGCTGAACGATTGGTCGAGCTACTGGAAAGATTACATCAAAGTTATTGAGTGGTTATCAAGGTGTTATCACACATATTTAACGCCCATTGTCTCTACTAAACCAAGCAAAAAATAAACCGGCAACGCTTGATTGAAACAAACCATAAATAAGCCATGTGCAGACCATTTGGAACTCGACATCCATTGCCGCATATGTGATCCACAATATGGGTACAAGCGCAACAAAACTATACACCATTCCAAACTCAACACCGATTTTTAACCTGTTGCCGCCAAATAATTTTCTAAATCTATTCCAAAAAACAGCCAAAGACAAGGCTAAAACGAAAGGATGAATAAAAAAATACACATCTCTACTCCCATCAGAATTAAATACAGGATTGATATAATCAACGAAAAAATTTGGAAATATTTTAATAGCCAAATACAGACCGCCATAACTCAATGCAAATATTGCAGCACCGGCGATCATCGTATTTCTAAGTATTTCTTTGCTGTTGCGTCTTATTCTGGCGTACCAGATACTCGCTTCATTGTCGTAGGATGTTTGTTGCATGATGAAACCAAAAATAATTGAGTAAAAATATTATAATTGTTCGAAAGAAAACATAAAAGTGACTAAGATCATTTTTCATTTTCGGCCATCTCGGACAAAACACCTTCTTTCAGGGCAAAAGGCGAAACATTGATGGATTTGGGTTGCACCAATTGGATGATTGTATTTTTCAATACCATGCCGACTACGATCAGTTTTACCCTTTTCTGCTGGCAATCCTTTTTATTTTGAGACCTTTGATTAAAGTCTGAATTAATAATGATATTGTAGAAGGATTCGAAGGTACCTAAGTCAATGGTACAAAGGTCAGATTCATATCCTGGTCCCAGAGACATCATTTGCAATACTTCAAATGATCCTGATGCTCCAGTGAGCGAATCAAGTGAGACATCCTGCAATACAATTAGCATATCTTGGATCAAATATTTTGCAAAAGCAGATAGCTCAACGATTTCATTATTGCTTATGGGCTCGGTCTTGTGAAACTTTTCATAAAGAATTCCTACACCCATAGAATAACTGTTTGACCAGATTTTTGTACCGTTTTGTATCAAGAATAAATTCTGTACTGCCTCCTCCGATATCCATAATCAGGTGCGTGCCATTCCGCATGGCTGGTAACGTCATGATACCACGAAAAATATAGTCTGCTTCTTGTAGGCCACCTATGATCTCGATATTTGTATTCAGGATATTTTGTGCAGCTTCTATAAATATATGCCTGTTTTTTGCCTTACGAAGCACTGCAGTTCCTACTACTTTAAGCCATACATGTTGATACTGAGACAAGATTTCTTTGAATTCTCTTAGCGTTTCTAATCCAAATAGCAGCCTTTCTTCTTTGATAAAATCCACGCCTCCATCAGACAAAATTGTAAATACCCTTTTTCTAAAAATTGTTTTGAAACTGCCGTCCACCATCTTCTCTGCAATAAGCAAATGGAAGGTATTGGATCCAAGGTCTATGACAGCATATTTCTTCAATGGCATTATTGCTGCGGATTCATTCCTGCCGCTTGTTTGATGATGTTTTCATAAAAATTTATACCAGCCTGCGTCATTTTGTTGGCATACATCGGCTTGTTATTCTTGTCCACAAAGACATAAAATTTACAATTTTTGGTGATATATACATCGACATCATAGACGATTTCTCCTTTTATCTGGAAAAACTTACGAGCATCTGCTTTACAGCCTGTTGGGATTGTTCCTAGAGGACTATTAATATCGATAAAAGCGATGTTCTGATCTATACTAGGATCTTCACTTTGACTAAGACTGAATGGTAATACATGGAAAATATAATCGATATAAGTACATTCATTCAATAATTTTACCATGACATCTTGGGGCAATCCAGGAATTGCTGGTCCTGATGGTGCAGCTGCAGGTGGCACGTCACTTGTTGCAGGTTTTGTTTTATCTGCTTCAGGTTTGCAAGAAAAGAAAATTAAAACTAAAAAACAACACAATATTGATTTAGAAAATAAGTACATATTCTGATTGATTTTACTTGATTTTATAAATTGACTTCTGTCCGCAAGGTAATAAAATAACTTTTAAAATATACAAGATCAGGCGTATCTTTGTAAATATCTATGAATGATGAGGTGTATCTCGCTGCGATGCCTATTTTTTTATTGAGGTTGATACCTACTCCCAATAACCAACTGAGATCACTTTTACCAAATTTGGTCACATCGTATTTCGATGATGACGCATTAAACAGATAGCCATATGACAGTCCACCTTCAGCCCTGACTTTGTAGTAACCACCTTTTTCTATATACCAGTCTCTCAGACTTACCACTACGGGTATTTCTAGGAAATTTAATGGAATTTTTTCATTGGCTTGCTTGCTAAAAAGTTTGACGGACGAACCACGCTGGCTGTACAGCATCTCAAGCGCAAGGTCAAAAGTTTTATTATTGGTATAAGAAAGCCGACCGCCAGTAGTTAGCCCTAGCTTTTTGAATCCATACAAGCTATCGCCATCTATCTGAGAAATGTTAGTGCCAAGTATTAAACTAGCCTTAAATTTTTGTGCATGAATGTTTTGCATAAAGCATAACATCAGGAAAGTTATTGCAATGGTTATTTTGTGCATATGTGTATTATATGATTAATATTTGTTCAAAAAACGTAAATTTAGAAGTTAAAAATATAAAACTTCGGCCATTTTAATGTCGTCTGGCATGCATTTACTACTTTTGTGGTGCAAATGTATCAATTTATTGGTATTGATCATGAATAAACACAACAAACCCACATTACAAAAATTGGAACAATTGTTCAGGCAATTGGATTATACTGTTAGGTATGAAAAAGGAACATTCAATTCAGGGTATTGTATTGTTGACGCTTCCAAAATTGTAGTAATCAATAAGTTTTTCAATACAGATAGCCGTGTAACAGTCTTATTGGATATCTTGAATGACATCTTGGATGATGACCAATTGCTACCTGAAAAATCAAGGCTTTTTTATAGAAACCTTTTAAAAAGTCAGGAATTAACCAAATAAATAGAACAAAATAGTGCAACCGATCAAAATCACCATGTTGGGCACCGGAACTTCTCAGGGTGTACCGGTCATAGGTTGTACTTGTGAAACATGTGCCTCACAAGATAAGAAAGACAAAAGACTGAGATCTTCAGTTCTGATAACTGTAGGCGATAAGAATATATTGATAGATGCTGGACCTGATTTTCGACAGCAAATGTTGAAATTCGGCGTTCTCCACCTTGATGCTATTTTGCTTACTCACGAGCACAATGACCATATCATAGGAATGGATGATATCCGTCCATTCAATTTCAGACAAGGCAAGGAAATGCCAGTGTATGGTCTTACCCAGTATTGATGATGTAAAGGCAAAATTTGGATATATTTTTGAAACATGTCCTTATCCTGGATCGCCTAGGATCATGTGCCATGAGATATTGCCAAATAACGACTATGAAATTTTCTCTGGACTGCACATACAAACAATCCATGTCATGCACGGCAACCTACCGATACTTGGTTATAAAATTGGGAATTTCGCATATATCACAGATGCTTCTTATCTCGATGAATGCGCCATGAAGACGTTGAAGGGACTAGATATCTTGGTGCTTAATGCTTTGCAATATCGCAAACATTATTCGCATTTTACCTATGCTGAAGCACTAGACATCGGTCAAAAACTCGAAGTAAAATCGCTCTATCTTACGCACATGTCACATGAAATGGGTTGTCACAAATTATTAGAAGCTAAATGTCCAGAGCATGTCTTTCCTGCGTATGATGGCTTAGTGTTGGAATGTGGTACAGACTTTTAAAATTCAGTTGGTAAATAACTTGAAAATTTCATAAAATAAATCACCTTTTTATTGATTGATTCTGAAAATCTAATTACCTTTATTTGAATTATTTAACTTCAAAATTATATTAAAATGGATGGACTCGAATACACAGAAAAATTAACACCATCAGGTCTTGAAATCGATACTCAAGCGAAAGCTTTTCTTAATGAGACAGCAAAGTGGGCAAAATTTTTGGCAATTGTAGGTTTTGTACTGGTAGGATTTTTTTTATTGTTTGGTTTTGTTATGCTGGGCTCTTTGGATATGTTTAGCAGATTTATTCCGAATTTGGAAAATAGCGGTAGTTTACTTGGAGTTGGTATGGGAATATTCTATATTTTATTGACTGTACTGTATTTATATCCTTTATGGAAATTGTATGAATTTGCTAATTTTTCCAAAAAAGCCCTTAACTCTAACGATTCTCACCTGCTTACCCAAGCTTTGGAGTCACAAAAATCGTTATTTAAGTTCATGGGGATTTTAATGATTTTACTCCTTTGTTTTTATGCATGTATGTTTTTATTTACTTTAGGAAGTTTTGCATTTTTGTAATGAATCCACTAACAATTTTTCAACTCAAATAATCAATAATCCAAAATCAAAAATCCAAAATCCATCATCAAACATCATTTAACCAATCTTTAACTAAATTTTATATACTTTCGTAGCCTGTTTTGCATCTGTTAAATAACATGTGTAATCTTTATTACAATTGTTACGTTTTAAATGCAATATAATCTTGTTTATTAATGAAAACCATCATCACCATCTTTGCCATTCTCATGGGAATATTCACAACAGGGACCTAAAGACAATAATTTTGATTTTAATAAAGCTTGGACTCAAGTAGAAAAATTTATAAAAGAAGGATTGCCACAGTCTGCACTCGAAAAAGTTGAAGAAATTCATACCCATGCACTTGCTGAGAAAAACAATCCGCAATTGGTAAAAAGTATCATATACATTTCGAGATTGTCTATCAATACTGATGAAAAAGGGATAGAAAAATCAATAGATCGCCTACAGCAAATCATCCAAACCACAGATGCGCCAGTAAAACAAATCACTGCAAGTTATCTGGCCGAATTATACCAAAAATATTTTGACAACCATAGATGGGAAATCTCTCAGCGATCTGAATTAACGGGTGACCAAGGATTAGATTTCCGAACTTGGACGACGAAGCAGTTTTTGCGGACAATAGAAAAATGGTATTTATTTTCTTTGGAAGACAAAAAAGCGGTGTACATAGACTTAGATCAATATGAAACAATTCTTAATAATTACGACCAAGAAGCGAAAAAATTCCGCCCTACTTTGTATGAAGTATTGGCAGATCGTGCGTTTGAATTTTTCCAAAATTACGATAGTTATTCCAACGAAAATGCGGAAAGTTTCCAAATAAATAATGGATCCTACTTTGAAATTGGTAAGAAATTCGTTGCATTACCGCTCAAAGCTATAGATGAATCTTCAGCCAAATTTAAAGTGTTGAAACTGTATCAAGACATATTGGCAAACCAAATCGACAATAAAAACCAAGAAGCTGAAGCGCAATACGATTTGTCGAGATTGACCTATACCTACCAAAATGCGGCCATCGAAGATAAAGAATCGGTGTATATAAAGAGTTTGACAGCCTTATCTGATGCGCATAGTGATGTTGAGTATTACTCAGAGATTGCTGCAGTCTTGGCTGGACAAATTAGAGGTAATGCAAATGATTCATTGGCCAACAATAAAGCCATTGAAATTTGTGAAGATGCTATCAAAAAATATCCTAAATCCATTGGTGCCGCAAAATGTCAAAACATCATCAACGACATCAAAAAGACCGAGCATTCAAATTTTTGGTGAGCAGGTATATCCTTCAAAACAAGCAATGCTTTTTGCTTTAGATTACAATAATGTAGCTCAAGCGAGTATCAGCGTTGTAAAATTGGACAAGGCATTTGATGATTTCAATCAAAGAAATCAAGAAGAAATCATCCAGTACCTTAAAAAAGCGAAAAAAGTAAAAGAGCAAGTCCAGACATTGAAAACGAGTACAAATTATAAGACTCAAAGACAGGAATTTTCTATCGATGCATTGGGCTATGGAAAATACGCACTTTTGGTACAGTCCAAAGACAAAACTATCAAACAATACTTAATTTTTCATGTTTCAGATTTGTCCTATTCAACCTTTTTGGCAGATGGCAAAAGGACGTTTGTGGTTTCAGAAAGAATCTCGGGACTTCCTGTTAAAGGTGCAAAATTAATCGTGAGCACCCAAAATTATAATCCGAATACTCGAAGATATGATATTGCCCAAAGCGGCGAATACCTAACCAATAGCAATGGCAAAGTAATCATTACAAACACATATGATCGCAATTTTAAAGTCATAATATCTAAAGGAAAAGATGTCTTGGATTTGTTTCAACACCATTATAATTATAGCCAAGGCGAACCACACGAGTATAAATTTGCCGAGTTCTACACTGATCGTGCTATTTATCGACCCGGGCAAGTGGTGTTTTTTAAAGCAATTTTGCTGAAAAATGATGATAAACAAGTTCCTTCATTACTCAAAGGTGAAAGCGTAAATATCTTATTCCGTGATGCCAATTATCAAGAAATAGCCAAACTTTCGTTAACATCGAATGATTTTGGTAGTATTAATGGTAGTTTCGTCATTCCAACAGGCAAACTAAATGGCAATTTTACATTAGAAATTCAGAGTGATAGTGGCATAAATGGCCAAAAATCCATCCAGGTAGAAGAGTATAAAAGGCCTACTTTTGAAGTCAAAGTGGATCCATTGACTGGTGAATACAAACTTGCTGAAAAAGTAAACGTCAAAGGTACAGCACTAACACTTGCTGGTTCAACAGTGGATGGTGCAGAAGTAAGTTATAAAGTAGTGCGTTCGGCTAGATTTCCTAATTGGGGCTGGTGGTGGCGAATGCCATATAATAGTAGTGAATTTATCGTAAGTCAAGGAAAAACTGTCACGAATGCTGATGGTACTTATCAATTTGACTTTGAGGCCATTCCGGATTTGTTGATCGAAAAAAAGGATAATCCGATATTTACATACCAAATCTCGGTAGATGTTACTGATCAGCGCGGAGAGACCAGATCTGCAACATCTTTTATTTCATTGGGTTATACTGCTTTTTCGTTGTCATCCAATCTATCAGGTGAAATGGATCTTGCAGACATGGATTGGCTCAAGGTATTTGCAAAAGCGACCAATGGTCAAGCCGTGGAAGCAAAAGGCCATTTTAAGCTTCATCAGTTAAAAGAACCTAAAAATGTTCAAATCGAAAAATATTGGGATGGACCCGTTCATTTTCCATTGCCCAAAGCCATGTATGAAAAGAGTTTTCCACAATATCCGAGAAATGCAGCACATGATTTTACCAATTGGACTGTAGTAAAAACAGTTTTATCTGGTGATTTTGATACCAAAGATTCATTGGCTATAGCACAAAAACTTACAGCTGGTGTATATAAATTGGAATTGGTTTCTAAGGATAAATTCGGTAATGAAGTAACTGCTCAGCAATATGTTGTAGTTACGGATTTTGTCAAAGGCGTTTTCCCTAAGTCAGACTTTCTTTTTGCAAAATTGAATAATAACAAATTAGAGCCAGGCCAACAATTGGTGTTGGATTTGGGTGCTTCAGAAAAGGTGGTACAAGCATTGATTATCATTGAGAAAGATGGAAAAATCCTTTCAGAAGTTACCAAAAAAATAGATAAAAAAGGCAAGATCAACTTTGAAATTGAGGAGGCGCATCGAGGTGGAATAAACATAAATGTCAATTACCATTCATTCAAAAATCGTAATTTTAGCAAGGCTTTTCATATTGAAGTTCCTTGGTCCAACAAGCAATTGACCATCAAATATGAAACATTTAGAGACAAGACATTACCTGGTAGCCAAGAAGAATATCGTATAAAAATATCAGGTTTGAATCAAGATAAGATTGCTGCCGAAATGGTCGCTGCTATGTATGACGCTTCGTTGGATCAGTTTATTGGTCACGACTGGAGACATAGTTTTTATCCGGATTCTTATGCCCATATTTCGGTAGAAGTACCTGGATTTCAGTTGGTAACAGGTAGCTATTATCATTATGGCAATACCGGTTATGTAGATGTGAAAAGTCTGATATTACCTAGTCTGATTCCGTTGATCGATTATTATGGATATGGCGGAGGAAGAGGCGATGTAATCATGATGCGTAGCATGAAAAGTGCCCCAGCTCCAGAGGCTGCAATGATGCAAGATGAAGGAGAAGGCCCAAGTGGAGCAAAATCTACGAGTCAAGGTAATGTAATAGATGGTGTAGCTGTTACAAATATTTCTGAAAAAGAGTTGGACAAAAAGCCAGAAGCCATAGAAGTCCAACCTAGAAAAAATCTCAAGGAAACTGTCTTTTTCTTTCCTGAACTAAAGACAGATGCGGATGGAAATGTGATATTGTCATTTACCATCAATGAAGCACTGACGAAATGGAGATTGATGACTTTTGCCCATACTAAGGATTTTATGACGGGATATGATGAGCGATTCGTGCAGACACAAAAGGATTTGATGGTGTTTCCAAATGCGCCTCGATTCGTTCGAGATGGCGATCTACTTTCTTTTTCTGCCAAAGTATCCAATCTGAGCAAGGCAAACATAAATGGGAAGGCCAGCCTACAAATTTGGGATGCCATAACAATGCAGGATATAACTTCAGACCTCCTTAAGTCAGGCGCTACCTTGGATTTTAGTATGGAAAGCGGCAGATCACAAGGATTGAGTTGGGATATTGCTATTCCTGATACGAAGTATTCGGCTATCACATATAGAGTTACAGCTACGGCAGGCGACCATTCAGATGCTGAAGAAAATACCATACCTGTTGTGACAAATCGCATCTTAGTCACAGAGTCGATGCCATTATGGATCAAAGGGAATACAACGAAAATGTTTACCTTTAATGCATTCAAAAATAATGCAAGTAAGACTAAGAAGGATTTTAAATATACCTTTGAATATACTTCCAATCCTGTTTGGTATGCAGTGCAAGCTTTGCCTTATATCCAGCAGACCAATAATGTGAGCACTCAAGCTTTGGTGGATAGAATGTATGCCAATGTACTAGCTTCTAAAATTGCTAATGCCCATCCTAAAATAAAAGCTGTCTTTGATCAGTGGAGTAGCAAAGACAAACAGGCGCTGGTCAGCAATCTATCAAAAAATGAAGAGCTTAAGTCTGCCATTCTTGAAGAGACACCTTGGGTAAGACAAGCCATGTCTGAATCTGAGCAAAAACGCAATATTGCGGTGCTTTTTGACTTGAATAAGCTGGCAAATGAGCGATTAGTAGCTATATTAGAGCTCAGTGAGCGTCAACTTTCCAATGGTGGATTTCCTTGGATATCAGGCGGTAGAGATAATGTATATACTACACAAAACATTTTGGAAAATATTGGACATCTTTACCATTTGGGTGCTTTGGATGTCGATGATGTAGCCTTGAGTGACATCATCTCTAAAGGACTTAAAATATATGGATGATGAAATGGTCATTCGATATGAGAAACTCAAAGAAAATGTAAAAAAATACGGTGGCAAAATGGAAGATGACCACTTGGATGATCTTTCCGTTCACTATCTGTATGTCAAGACATTTTTCAAACACGTCAATCCTACACCTGCATCTAAAGAAGCACGTGAATATTATTACGATCAAGCTAAAAAGTATTGGCTCAAACGAGATCTATATACACAAGCCATGATAGGTCTGATCATGCAGCGCAATGAAGATAATTTGGTACAAAAATATAGTAAAATCCTGAGAGAAAGATCGTTTAACAACGACGAGCTGAGTATGTATTGGAATGAGGGCAATGGATTCTATTGGTATCAATTGCCAATGAAAGCGTCATTCATTATTGATCAGTTATTTACAGAAGCTGTTGATAACAAAGAAGAATCAGATAAAATGAAAATTTGGTTGCTCAAAAACAAACAAACCAACCACTGGAAAACATCCAAATCTACGGCTGCAGCAATTTATGCGCTACTTTTACAAGGCGAGAAAGGCGATATATCACAATGGGTGACAGAAAGCGTCCAACCAGTCATCATGGTAGGTAACGAACTCTTGAATACTTCGATAACGCAGTCTGAATCTGGTACTGGGTATGTTAAGAAAGCGTGGAATGCTGAAAGCATCAATAAAGAAATGTCCACGATCAAAGTAACAAATAATAACAAATCTATAGCTTGGGGCGCTGCGTATTATCAGTATTTTGAACAATTGGATCAGATAAAAACCTTTGCAGATACTCCACTCAAATTAAATAAAAAGTTGTACAAAGTAGTCTCCACACCAAAAGGAGATGAACTCACAGAGATCACTGAAAATACATCATTGAAACCAGGTGACAAACTCAAAATTCGCATTGAATTGCGTGTAGATCGCGAAATGGAATTTGTCCACATGAAAGACATGCGCGCTAGTGGATTTGAACCTGAAAACGTCATTTCAGAATACAAATATCAAGGGCAACTGGGTTATTACGAAACCACCAAAGACCTAGCGACACACTTTTATTTTACCTACTTACCTAAAGGCACATTTGTATTTGAGTATCCTGTGCGTGTAGTACATAAAGGCGACTTCTCAGGCGGTATTACCAATATCGAGTGTATGTATGCACCAGAGTTTAGTAGCCATAGTGAAGGGGCTAGAGTTAAGGTGAGATAGGAGGATCGTTTATTTGTAGAATAGAGAAATGAGTGCAAGTTCGGATTTTGTTATACATCCTCCGCACTTTCCACACAAAATGACTTCCAGAAGACAAAGATTGATACAAATAATCATATATTTGTGTCTATCTTTGCATTTCAAATTTATACATACTAGAATATGAAAGTATTATCCATATCTTGTTTAATGACCTTGTTTTTGGTTGTTTTCTTGCAAGTGTCTGTTTTTGCACAAGAGACAAACCAATATACTGATCAATATTGTAATAAAGCTCATAGTGCAAGAAATCATTTTAATCCTATGCTAAGGACAAATCCACTCACAGAAGGATATGACTTGAAATATTATAGATTTGAATGGGACATAGATCCAGCCATAAATGGTATCGCAGGCACAGTGACACCTTATTTTAAAGTCTTAGGCGATAATTTTGCTGAGATTAATTTTGACTTTTCTAGTGCGATGACAATCGATAGCATTGTCTATCACGGTCAAAAACTCGCATTCTCACAGCCTTCAACTTATTTGCTTAAAATTACTTTACCAGCTGCGATCAGTGTAGGTACGTTGGATAGTTTGTCTATTACCTATCAAGGTGCGCCACCTTCAGGTGGATTTGGCTCATTTATTCAAAGCGAACATAATGGAGTACCTATTTTATGGACATTGTCAGAACCATTCGGGGCACAGGATTGGTGGCCTTGCAAAAACGGACTAGATGATAAGGTGGGTTAACATCGATATGTCATTAGTGACCACACCATCGCAATATAGAGCTGCGAGTAATGGATTGCTTGTTTCTGAGCAAGTATTGGCAGACAGTCGCAAGAGTTATCACTGGAAACATCGGTATGCGATTGCCCCATATCTAGTGGCCATTTCAGTGACCAATTACTCAGTTTATACCAATGACGTATTGCTTTCGGATGGTACCAATATGCCTATGTTAAATTACGTATATCCAGAAAGCGAATCAAATGCCAAAATAGGTACAGCTGCCAATGTCCGGGTACTACAATATTTTGATAGCTTGTTTGTCGCATATCCATTCAAAAAAGAAAAATATGGTCATGCCCAATTTGGTTGGGGCGGCGGTATGGAACATCAGACTATGAGTTTTGTAGTAGATTATTCATGGGGATTGTTGGCGCATGAGCTCGCACACCAATGGTTTGGCGATATGGTGACCTGTGGCAGTTGGGAAGATATTTGGTTGAATGAGGGATTTGCGACCTACCTTGAAGGTTTAAGTCGTGAGCGTTTCCCGCAGTCAAATGGTGACTGGACTATATGGAAAACAAGTAAGATAAATTCGGTTACTTCTGGTGCATCAGGGTCTGTAAAAGTCGATAATCCAAATAGTGTTAATAGGATATTTAATGGTAGATTGACTTACAATAAAGGTGGTATGGTTGTGCATATGTTGAGAAGAAAATTGGGTGACGTAGCTTTTTTTAATGGTGTAAGAAATTATCTAAATGCAAGGGCCTTTAATTATGCAACCACTTCTCAATTGCAACAACATTTAGAAGCCGTTTCTGGACAAAACCTTACGGAATTCTTAGCAGATTGGTATGAAGGGCAAGGATTCCCTACCTACGATGTGCGTTGGGACCAGAAAGATTCGGCTGTGAAATTCAAAATCTTCCAAACAACTTCGCATGCTTCAGTGGACTTCTTCGAAATGCCAGTGGACATCAAACTCTGGCGAAGGAAAGAAGTGATTTTAAGTTTTGATCATGTGGTTTCAGGCCAGACTTTTGAACAATTGGTGGACTTCAAAGTGGAGAGTGTAAGATTTGACCCGAATTTGTGGCTTGCCGCCAAAAATGAAGTGACAAGAGAAAATCTATTTCCTACAGGTAGTGTAGATTTGGATGCAACCAGTGTTACGTTATTTCCAAATCCTGCGGCGAATGCCATTACCATAGTCAAAGATAATGCACTTCCAGCTCACTACGATATCAAGGATGTCAATGGCAAAATTGTGAAAAGTGGTATTTTAAATGACTTTACGAACAGTCTGGATATTGTGGATCTTCCTGTGGGAACTTATATTTTTGCTTTGCAAGATGATAACAAAATCAGTATTAGTAAATTTATAAAAGCACAATAATTCAATCTTTTTGTGAATATATTTAGCTGATTTTAATATATTTAGGGAAAATAATTGGACTTGTTTGTAAAAAACATTGATGTCATAATCATATTGTTATTGATTTAGACATCGGTGAATATTGACTAATTATTTCAGGTTGTATAGGCCTGTCCCCAGGCGTGCAGATCGTAAATAATGGGCACCAATTTTTCTCCTTTTTCTGTCAAGGTATATTCTACAGTAGGAGGTACAGTCGCGAAGACTGCTCTGATTACGATGCCATTTGCTTCCATATTTTTCAACTCTTTGACCAACATCCTTGTGTTGATGTACGGAATACCGCGCTCCAATTCCTTAAATCTCATTGTACCTTTCGACAATGTATAAATTATGGGTAAGGCCCATTTACCACCTAAAATGTCCAATACTTCTTTCAGAGAACATTTATTTTCGGGCAATTCAATATTTTTTTTAGCCATGATATCTTGATTTTGCTAATTACTTTACTTTGTGTTACTACTATACAATAGTGTAACTACTTGCAAATATAAAGTATTGGCCATACATTTGCAATTTAATTTTAAAAAAATATTAAAATATGGACAGTAAAACCAAAAAAATCTTAGGCTTTTCATTAACGGGTTTAGTAGCTCTAGTATTCTTGATGAGCGGTATAATGAAGCTTATGGGTGGCGAGAATGCTGCTGAAATGGCGAAGGGTGCAGGAGGTGAATCAAATTTATTAATTTTAGGAATCATAGAACTTTGTATTGTTGCGCTGTGGTTTATCCCACGTAAGGGTGTAGTAGCAGCATTACTTTCCATTGCTTACATGGGTGGAGCAATAGCAGTACATTTCACACAAGGCCAGTCTGTGTTAGTTCCTGTAATCATTCAAATCATCATCTGGATTACTGCAGTCATCCGGTTCCCAGAGCTTGGTATTCGACTGTTCAATAAAACCACCACAAACTAATTTACCATTCAATTCATATTATAAATTAATCAAATAAATGAGATTATTCAACGAAGTAAAAATAGGTAATCATACCTTAAAAAACAGTATGGTCATGTCGGCTATGACTCGGAGTAGAGCCAATATTCAGGGTGTAGTAGGGGATTTGACAGAATTGTATTACACCCAAAGGGCGAGTGCAGGGATGATACTAACTGAAGCCATAAATATTTCTGAGCAAGCTTTGGGTAGCCCGTTTACACCAGGAATATTTACACAAGAGCAAATAGATGCTTGGAAAAAGGTAACAAATGCTGTACACGCGAATGGCAGCCTGATATATGCGCAGCTATGGCATACTGGTCGAGTGGCGCATTCTATAGACAGAAATGGCATTTTGCCTGTCGCACCTTCGGCTATTGCGATACAAGGTGGAAAACATTTTACAGCTCAAGGCCCACAAGATTATGAAATACCTAGGGCTTTGACTACAGAAGAGGTAAAAGAAATCATTCAGGATTATGGCCAAGCTGCATTGAATGCGATAGAAGCTGGTTTTGATGGTGTACAGTTGCATGGTGCCAATGGATATCTTCCACATCAGTTTTTGGCCGAAAATGCCAACCAACGTACAGATGAATATGGAGGAAGCATCGAAAATAATAGCCGATTTATGCTTGAAGTAATGCATACATTAATCCAAGCCATCGGTGGTGAACGCGTTGGAATAAAATTATCGCCTTTTCAGCCATATGGTGGGATAGTATTGGATAATCCTGTGGCTACTTTTACATACCTTATTGAAGAATTGAATAAAATGGATTTTGCATTTGCAGAACTAATGAAGCGAAGTCCTGCATTTCCATTATTGCCAAGCTATCCAGATATCGATGAGCTAGAATTTTTCGGTCCAAAAATCAAGGCAGCAGTTATTGCAAACTCATCATTTACCAAAGAATCAGGTGAAGCGGCATTAGAAAAAGGCCTTGCCAAAGCTATTTCTTATGGTGTACTTTTTTTGGCCAATCCTGATCTACCAAAACGATTTGAATTGGATGCACCTTTGAACCAAGCAGATAGGATGACGATGTTTGGTGGTGGAGAGCAAGGATATACAGATTACCCATTTTTGGCACAATAGTTTGACACAATTAAGAAATTAGTATTTTTGCTTTTTTCTTTAAACTTTAGGCCAATGACATTTAGGGAAATGCTGATGGCAGAGCATTCAAGAGAAGTCACCAATAAAATATTGGAAGAAATCCGGCATAATCCGTCGAAAATCGATGAATTGATGGATTGTTTTTTGGATTCAAACAACCGAATTTGTCAGAGAGCAGCATGGCCAATTGGGGATTTGGGAGAAAAATTTCCCCAATTGGTCATTCCATATATGCAAAAACTAATAGATAACTTGGCGCATCCACATCATGAAGCTATCAAAAGAAATACAGTAAGAACATGGCAAAATATGAATATCCCTGAGGAATTTCAAGGAGTGGTGTATGATATTTGTTTCAATTATATGATAGATCCAAAAGAAGCAGTAGCAATAAGAGCTTTCAGTATGACTGTATGCGCCAATATTTGTAAAGAAGTACCAGAATTGTGTGAAGAAATGTTGACAGTTATCCCAGATTTACTAGAAAATGGATCATCTGGGCTATGCAATCGGGGCTACAAAGTAATGGATTTGCTCAAAAAATATCAATCCAACATCTACCTATAAATAGGCTTCTTTTTCGGTTTTGTAATATGAATTCCACAAATCATAAAATTTGTGTACTGCGTAATTGCTATAATTACAAACGGAGTTGAACAAGATTACAATACCCAAATCTTTTTCTTTATCAAAAGCAATTTCGGTCCGGAATCCATTTACCATGCCACCATGATATACCAATTGATTATTTTTCGTGTTGACAATCCGCCATCCGAGCCCATAATGGCTGCTTTCGAATCCAGGCCAGCGATTGAAGTATTTATGATCACTTGAGGTACTTATATAAGGATTGAAGGCGATGTCTCTAGCATTGGGAGAGATCACATGCGGATAATATCCCATCATGGCACTCAGCCACTTATGCATGTCTTTTAATGGTGCATTGATACCACCGGCGGATACTACATTGTAATAATGGGGACTCAAATCAATAGGCACAAAACCATACTTGCTATATTTATGACCATAACAGACATTTGCGGCACTGGTTATATCTTCAAAAGAACAACTGGTGTTGCACATTCTCAAAGGCGAGAAAATATAAAAGTCCAGTGCTTTAGCATATTCCATTCCAGTAACGTCTTCTATCACTTTTTCTATTATACCAAAGGCAGCATTTTGATAGGCATAGGCTATACCAGTAGAATCTCTGGGTACCAGTTTGTTTAGATATGAGATTATGGTTTCCATATCTATGTTTTCATCAACCAATTCGAATAAGCGTGCTGTGTAAGCCCAGAGCTATGAGTAAGTATATGTTTTATCCTCAGTATTTTGTCTTTGGATTTTGCTTTCAAAGTGATCTCTGGTACATACATGGAAACAGGATCGTCAAGATGCATCATATTTTTGTCAATAAGGATAGCTGCCAAAATACCTGCAAAGCCTTTGGATACCGAGCCCAATCTGAAGATAGTAGATGTATCTATCATATCATCCGAATATCTTGATTTTGTACCATATTCTTTTTCGAAAATAACCTGATTATTTTTCAGCACTAATACAGCCATGCCTGGGCATTCATGTATCGCAATATTTTCCAATATCTGTTGGTCAAATAATCGATTGAAGGCTGTGTCGATTAATGATTTTTCAGGGAGATTACCTACGGTGACAAATGGCTTTTCATCAAATCTGTGACACGAATTTATCACAAAAACGATAGATAATATGGATGCTAGCCACAGGGTCAATCTGATAGGAACGGATAAAAAGCCTTTCATTAAAAAAATACCTTTAGCGTTGTTTTATTAACAAATACATATTAATAAAAGTGCAAATATATTAAAAAATTCTCTTTTTTGTTCAAAAAGCTTACAAAAATACTAGAAAGTAAGCAAAACAAGTAATTATTAGTATAAAAAATGTGAAAGGGCTTTAAGGAAATATCATTATTTCAATTTTGTGTAGTAGCTCAAAGTTCAATTTTGATAACAACTATTACGCTGGAGCGACTAAGGAAATGTAGCTATTTATCAATTTTGGAACTTTAGATCATATCCATGATTTACTCTGTTGGCGCAAGTTTGCAACTTGTGCCTTTAATACTCCATTGATATTAATTTTGAAACCCATTACGATCAATAAGCCATTATAATGTATCAACATTGAAAAGGTTCCCTAAAAATAAAACAACCAATATTTTACTACCTTAAAATTCATGACAATTGAAATAGTCTGAACAAAGAAAGGAAAATTTATAAAATCAAAAGCTATACATAATATATATAGCTCATCATAGATCTTTGGTGTGATGCGCTACAGGTACCTATTAATTCTTATCTATTCTTTAGGCACAAGTTGCAAACTTTCGCCAGCTAATGTCTTTTAATATATTGAAAATGTGTAATATATATGATCGATTTTAGAATCTCCCACCAAGAAGATTGTAAAAAGCTGCCGTTCTTCTCTGTCGTGTTGTTAACAATATTATAAATTTCTTTTGTTGCTCTCAATCGTTATGAACTCTGGCAAATAGTCAGGAGTGCAACCTTTTGAAACCATTTTCCCTTTGTATAGCCCGGTTTTTTCGCCAAGTGCCACACAGCGAATGCGATTCTTCTTATCGTACACTCCAATCCAGCCCGCTAAAAAGTTCATTGCCCATTGAACTTCTGGTTCTTCATTTTCTATTTTCTTTTCTATTTTAACGTGAATAATGGATAAGAAAAAGTAATAAAAAATTGAACATAAGAAATTAATTCAATATATTTGTTGGTGAAAATCAATTAAATAACATTAAATCATACTCTTATGTTCGAAGACAAAATTACAAGAATTTTTGTAGATGTAGATGATTTTGTAAAAGATTTAGATCATTTTTCTATGAAAAAGCAATTATTAGGTGTTGACGTGGCTCGAAGGGATAGAAAAACCAGTCTTACTTTGTCTGAAATGATGACTATTTATATAGGATTTCATCTTTCACATCACACTAATTTTAAGAGTTACTATAAAGAGTTTTTGAGTGTTCATTATAAGCATTTATTCCCTAATCTTATTTCATATGAACGCTTTAATCAGGTGCAAAATAGACTTTTCATGCCGCTCATGCTCTACATTAATAATCGTGGTTTAGGCCAATGCACAGGCATAAGTTATGTAGATTCAACGACTTTGCCTGTATGTCATATAAAGAGAGAAAAACAGCATAAGGTCTTCAAAGGAATAGCTCAAAAATCAAAAAGTACAATGGGTTGGTTTTTTGGATTTAAAATTCATCTGATAATTAACGATAAAGGTGAAATCCTAAGTTTCTGTTTTTCAAAGGCTAATGTAGATGATAGAGATCCACAGATCATGTCAATAATGACCAAAGAAATATTCGGTAAGTTATTTGGAGATAGAGGTTATATAGATCAGAAATTGGCAGAGTACCTTTGGAACGATGGCGTAGAGCTGATATACAAGCGTAGAAAAAACATGAAAAGTATGAATTTGTCTGATACGGACAAAATCCTACTTAGAAAAAGAGCCCTAATCGAAACAGTAAATGATGAATTGAAAAATATATGTTCAATCCAACATACTAGACATCGATCATTACAAGGTTTTCTGAACAATGCCATTTCAGCATTAATTGCCTATCAGAGTTTTGATAAAAAACCTTCTATTAAAATTAGCCACGAACTTAATGATCGAAATCAGCTTTTAGCAGTGGCTTAAACATTATTCACGTTATTTTAGATAACAATTCATCATTACTTGTTGGCGGTTCTTGCCCCAGCCATCTTAATCGAGCTTGGTAATACCAAAAAATTCTTCTTTGAAATGATGACGAACTATTTTCCCAAGAGCCCATCAATGCAATAGTCCTTTTGTCCTTCATAAGTTGATTTGCCATTAACCAGTCAATCAATTGATTTCTTTCATCTTCTGCTTGCCCTTTAATGTCATTGGTTAATTTGTCAATGAATTCTTGAGATAGATACTTTTTGTCCATAATAAGAACAGCCAGAAGTCTAGCAAAGTGTTTTTCTGTAGACCACAGTTCCAACGCTAATTCGTGGTCTTTTTTTATTTCAGTTGCGAGTTTCTTTATGTCGCCAAGTTTAGACTTGTCGTTTAACTGGCTTAATATGTTTTCTGCTTTTGATGAATGCTTCATTTAAGTTAATTTAATTGCTTTTGGGTTGTCATAAGGGTACAATAACAGTTGTGCTTTGCGATAGCCAAAACTGTCGTCAAAGCACTTGTTATGGCTTCGTGATTGACTTTTTCTTTGTTTTTGGTGCTACTTTGGGCTTGTTTAGTTTCAATAATTCACCCGTTTTCTTATAATGACTTATTATTTTTGTCATAAGTTCATCGTCAGATTTTGTGTATTTATGTGGTTCTACAACCAAATCTATTCCTTTAGGCTCTACGGCTAGTTTCATGATTTTACTTATTTTAACGTGAATTCGGGATAAGAATGTTTTTAAAATATGGATATATTTTATATATTATCGTCTGACAAACAATCTAATAAATACAAATATCTTTATCATGTTAAGAGACAAAATTAATGAACTTTTGCTAGATTTAAATACTTTTTGGTTGAAATTTGAGACTGGGTACAAAAAAGCCTTATTTGTTCTGGTGAAATGAAGAGAAATCGATCTACTCTGTTGGCGCAAGTTTGCAACTTGTGCCTTTAATACTCCATTGATATTAATTTTGAAACCCATTACGATCAATAAGCCATTATAATGTATCAACATTGAAAAGGCTTCCTAAAAATAAAACAACCAATATTTTACTAACTTAAAATTTATGACAATTGAAATAGTCTGAACAAAGCAAGGAAAATTTATAAAATAAAAAGCTATACATTATAAATGTAGCGCATCACAGATCTTTGGTGTGATGCGCTATAGCTACCTATTCATTCTTAACTATTCTTTAGGCATTGTATATGCAAAAGTTGTAAGTACTTTTTTAGTGCTTATCTACTCCATTATGGCTTCGTGATTTAATTGCTTAAGGCCTTTTTCACTTCACTTTCTAAATCTCTGTCCTTGAAATAAGCCTTCACTTTTTCAAATTTATCCTTAAAGATTATCTTACCTGAGTATTTTTTAGTGAGTTCTGCACTAACTTTGGCTGTATTTCCTTTAATACTTGATTTTAATTCCTTTTTCATTTATACTTTTTGGCTAATTAAGAAAAACTTATAATCGATACCCTTTCTAAAACGCTCTGTTTCACCGTTGAGTTCCCCCAAGAGGTTGAATTCTGATTCTATTAACTCTAAAAAAGCTGTTAAATATCTTCTGTAAAGTCTTGTTCTTGAATGTGTACTTCCTTCTGCAATTACAATGGTTCCTTGGTAATGTTCAAAAAATATATACAATGTTGATGCTACTGTTGAAAGAACCTTATCTGTATCTTTATTGTCAGTACGAATAAAGTCATCGAAATCCTTATTCATATTGATGCTATCTCCAAATGCAAGATTATAGAACCGTCCACCAATATGCTGATATTCAATGATTTTTAATATCTTACCCTTTGGTCCTTCGCTGAAGAACTCAAAAACTAAATTATTTTCATTTGTCTCCAAACTATATTGATCCTTACTCATTTATTCCTTTATAACTTTAATCTTCTGTCCATTTTGAAGGCTAAAGATAAGGAGCACACTTGGCATTTTCGAAACAACCACGACATTATTTTCCCTGTACATATCCTTTTATTTCCACTAAGGCTAATACACCACCGACACCACATCACTTTAAGAACTTTGCCCATCATATATTCTACTTAAGCTAGACTGGTTTTCTCTGCTGGCGCAAGTTTGAAACTTGTGCCTTTAATACTCCATTGAAATTAATTTTGAAACCCATAATGATAAATAAGCCATTAACATTGAAAAGGCTCCTAATAATAAAACAACCAATATTTTACGAACTTAAAATTCATGACAATTGAAATAGTCTGAACAAAGCAAGGAAAATTTATAAAATCAAAATCTATACATAATATATAGCTCATCACAGATCTTTGGTGTGATGCGCTATTAATTCTTATCTATTCTTTAGGCATTGTATATGCAAAAGTTGTAAGTACTTTTTTAGTGCTCATCTACTCCATTATGGCTTCGTGATTTAATTGCTTAAGGCCTTTTTCACTTCACTTTCTAAATCTCTGTCCTTGAAATAAGCCTTCACTTTTTCAAATTTATCCTTAAAGATTATCTTGCCTGAGTATTTTTTAGTGAGTTCTGCACTAACTTTGGCTATATTTCCTTTGATACTTGATTTTAATTCCTTTTTCATTTACTCTTTTATACCTTTAACCTACTGTCCATTTTGACACTTGGCATTTTCGAAACAACCACGACATTATTTTCCCTGTACATATCCTTTTATTTCCACTAAGGCTAATACACCACCGACACCACATCACTTTAAGAACTTTGCCCATCATATATTCTACTTAAGCTAGACTGGTTTTCAAATACATTATCAATATTCAAATCAACCAAACAAAGATAATAAAAGATAGCATAAAACAGCCAATGTAAGATAAAAATAGCGAATCACGTTTATAGTTTTGATGTGCTATGGATTGTCAAATATGTCTTTTAATACATTGAAAATGTGTAATATATAGGATCGAAGTCGCAGACTTCGACCATCAGGGTTTGCGAACCGCCGTATGAGACCAGTACGTACGGTGGTGTGAGATGCGCTTCCCATCAGTTTCGGCTGGTGGGGCCGTCTACTCGATTGTACGCCGTTTTTTCTGTCTGATAGTTGTAAATTGTCAACCGACAAAAACAAAAATATAGTCATTGTCTTCTCTTGCTTGGTTAATAATTTTTTTAAGTTCTGTAAAATCCTCTATAATATGTCGTTTGTTATATGCTTGGTCAGGTGAATTGTCGTTATGCCAAACCGAAGGATAAATTCCATTGTCATTTAATTCATTTGCATCATATTTTGTTTGTATGTCTGTCTCTGAAAATGTATCAAGCAAGTTATTAAGTTTAGAAATTGTTGTTGTGTCCAAATAATAAATATCACCACCGTTTTCGTAAATTTCCATTTGTTCTTCGAGTGATAATTTTTCAATGCCTTGTCCGCCTAAAGATTTTGTGGGATTAAATATTTCGTTAAAGATTTCAGTTATCGAAATGTCTTGTCCCTTGGATAAAATATATTCAAGACCCATAAAAGAACCCTGAAATGTCGTATAATCTTTAGCAGACGAAATTTCGAATTGTGGTCTGTCGGCAGACGTTTCTAATTGTCTGAATGTATCATTTGATATTCTGTAAAGTGTCGCTGATTGGCTCATAGTGTTGGTGTTTAAAATGGCGTACAACTTGTCTAAAACCGACACAAATATATACCAACTTTCACTTTTTTTATCATCCGTACTAATAAATTCCTTATCGTGACCAATGGAAATCTATTTACTCTTGAATATCACGCCACATCATTACTGCCAACTCAACAAAATTATATTCTAGCCCTAAAAGGAGCAACAAATATTATTTTGATAATATCGTGCTCCTGAACGGAGGCCAAAATAAATTTTGTTTGGATCCTTCTCCCGCATGGGAGCGACCTTGAATACCAACTTATCCTAGTGCTCCCAAACGGAGCAAGGCAAAAAAGTTATTTGAAGGTTACCTCCGCAGCGGAGATACAAAAAAAAGACTTTTGAAGGTATGCTTCGTTCGGGAGGTACAAAATATACAATTTTACGGGCTTCCTCCCGTCGGGAACACACTTTTATACGATTTTGATAGCTTGCTCCGTTCGGGACTCGGTATTTGTTGGGCTGAGCGGGTATTTTTGATGTACCAATTATGATATCCATGCCCTTTTAAGTCAGGTTTTCCAGTTCGGCAATTTTCTGGTACAATCATCTTTGCAATATTTCAAAATGCTGTATCTTGTCGCCATACATAACACAAAATTTTATATGACCGATACCGGACATAAGATATATATTTCGACTTTAGTTTTTATCGTGGCGGCAGTCACTATTTTCCTGATATTCTATGGAGCAGATTATTACGCTACAGAAATGGAAGAGCGATTTTATCATAAGGAACATACGTTATTAAAACCTAGTGGCTTATATGGGCATGGCTTGGGTATTATTGGTACTTTGCTGATTCTCATCGGTGTTTTTGGGTATATGGCACGGAAGCGATTTCGCAGTTTAAGCAGGATTGGTGTGTTGAATTACTGGGTTGAGTTCCATATTTTCTTATGTACTTTGGGCCCGATTATGATACTTTTTCATACAGCATTTAAGTTTGGAGGCATCGTTTCGATTAGCTTTTGGAGTATGGTTGCTGTGGTGGCTAGTGGTGTGATAGGCCGTTTTATTTATTTGCAAATACCTAGGACTATACAGGGTAGGGAACTAATCTTGCACGAAGTTCAAGACTTAAAATCGAATACTTTAATCGTGCTCAGTCGCCAATTTGAAAATATAAATATCAACACTTTGTTGAGCACATTTAAGGAAAAGTACAATAAAGATTACACAGGCATTTCTGGATTTTTTGCACAGTTTATGGATGAATACAAGCAGAAAAATGATATTAAGCAGTTATTAATTACTCAGAATTTGGCAGGTGGAGATATAAAAACAATCATGAATCTTATTGACCATGAGATGGCGCTTGGTCGCAAGATACAGCGATTGGTGACTATGCAGAAATTGTTTAGATATTGGCACATAGCCCACTTGCCATTTGCCCTTATCATGCTCATTATCATGGTTATACATGTGGTAGTTGCTGTGACATTTGGTTATACTTGGATATTTTGATGTATGGAAGAGTTGCTGATATATGGATTTGTTTTCATTTTATGCTTAGGTATAATCTATATTTATATCCGAAAGCTTAAAAAGGAATCCGCAGATGTAGGAGAGAAAATCGAGAAAGCGATAGAAACTGGCGCACATGAACCGGCGTCTTTGTATCCGTATATAGATGAGGATAATTGTATAAAAAGTGGTGCTTGTGTCATCGCTTGTCCCGAAAAAGAAATCATAGGAATCCGCAATGGTCGGGCTACCTTGATCAATGCTTCTCGATGTATCGGTCATGGTGCTTGTTTTCATGCCTGCCCAGTAGAAGCGATATCTCTGCGCATTGGTACCGAAAAGCGTGGTATAGATCTGCCACATGTCAACAAAAATTTTGAGACCAATGTACATGGTATGTTTATAGCTGGTGAATTGGGTGGTATGGGTTTGATCAAGAATAGTGTAGAACAAGGTCGACAAGCAGCTGAGTTTGTCTACGAATCCATAGATAAAGACCATAAAGCAGACTATGATTTGGTTATAATTGGCGCTGGTCGCTGGGATTTCTGCTTCGCTCCAAGCTAAAAAAATGGGGCTCCGAGTAGTTACACTGGAGCAATATACACTTGGTGGTACGGTAGCGAATTTCCCAAGATCTAAGATCGTCATGACCTCACCTATGGATTTGCCTGGTCATGGAGAAGTGCGACTTTATCAGACTACCAAATCAGAATTATTGTCACTTTGGAAACAGGTAATAGCCAAAAATGATATCAAAATCATCGAAAATGCCAAAGTGGAGCAAATCGGAAAAAAAGATGGTCAATTTCTTTTATCCACATTAAAAGGTGATACCTACCTGACCAATAGAGTGCTACTGGCTATCGGACGTAGAGGTACGCCACGCAAGCTCAATGTTTCTGGTGAAGGATTAGAAAAGGTAGCTTACAAACTGCTAGAACCTGAACTGATTTTTGGTAAAAATATCTTGGTAGTAGGTGGTGGAGATTCTGCTATAGAAAGTGCGCTGCTGCTTGCCACAGAAAATCAAGTAGTCTTGTCGTACAGAAGCGAAAATTTCAACAGGATAAAACCCTTGAATGACAAAACATTCAAAATGCCATAGAATCTGGAAAAGTAAAAGTGATATTTGAATCCAATGTGAAAGAAATAACAGATAGTCATGTACACATTCTCTTAAAAGATGGCTTCACGCTTACCTTAGAAAATGATTTGGTCTATATCTTTGCTGGTGGTGAATTGCCAACACAGTTCCTCGAGAAAGTAGGAATCGAGATTTCAAGAAGATTCAATTACACGATGTTGTCCCATAAGAAATAGAAATTGAACCGAGCGCACACATACATAACCAAGATTTTTATCGGCATATTTATCATCTTGATGTTGGTCAGGACAGTCAGTGGGCAGATTTCTCCTGGTAAATTGACCAAGGCACACGCTGCTTTGGAAGGTATCAAAAATTGTACATCATGTCATGAAATAGGCGCTCAAATATCAGAACAAAAATGTCTGGATTGTCATAAAACACTAAAATCGAGAATTGCACAAAATAAAGGATATCATGTATCATCGGCCATCAAAGGCAAACAGTGTATCTCTTGTCATAGTGAACATCATGGTGTCAATTTTGAAATGGTGCGATTCGAAAAGGCCTCATTTAATCATAATCTCACCGGATACGAACTAAAGGGCAGCCATAAAATCAATGATTGTACCAAGTGCCACAAGCCTGACAATATAGCAGATATAAAACAAAAAATGGTGAAATCAACGTATCTGGGATTGAATACAAGCTGTGTCACTTGCCATGATGACTATCACCAAAAGACCTTGGATAATGATTGCAGCAAATGCCACAATTTTGAAAAATTCAAACCAGCTTCTGCATTTAACCACAACAAAACCAACTTCGCACTTACAGGAGGACATGCGAAAGTAGATTGCAATCAGTGCCATAAAATCGAAATGCGAAATGGCAAGAAATTCCAACAATTTGCTGATGTGCCATTCAAAAATTGCAATTCTTGTCACAAAGATCCGCATCAAGGTGCGTTTGGAGTAGATTGCAAATCTTGTCATAGCACAGAGTCATTTGCGAAAATGAAATCTACATCAGCCTTCAATCATAGTTTGACTGGCTTTGAACTGGAAGGAAAACATAGAAGCCTCGATTGTAAACAATGCCATGATAATAGGGCTGGAACAAAAGGTGACTACAAAGAATTCGAAAAATCTAAGCCAATAAATTGCCTTACTTGTCACAAAGATGTTCACGATGGCAAGTTGAGTACTGATTGTAAATCATGCCATACACAGCAGTCATTTTCTATAAAGAATATAAGGGCGGATTTTGACCATCAACTTACAGGCTTCGAACTGAAAGGAAAGCATAATCAAGTGGACTGCAGGAAATGCCATACACAAACATATATGACGGCACCGATCAAAAACGACATGTGCAAGGATTGTCATCAGGATTATCACAAAGGAGATTTCAATGCGATGCAGCCGAATGATTGTAACGTTTGCCATAGCGAAGCTGGATTTAATGAAAGCAGTTATGACTTAGTACGCCACGAAAAATCATCTTTCCCGTTGCAGGGAGCGCATATCGCCACACCTTGTTTTGCTTGTCATAGGCCTGAAGGCTCGCAATGGAAATTCAAAAATATCGGACAGAAGTGCAATGATTGTCATGATAATATTCATAAAGGCTATATTTCTGAGAAATTTATACCGCAAAATGATTGTAGTAGATGCCACAATAGCGGTCAGTGGTCAGATGTCGCATTCGATCACAAACAAACATCATTTGACTTGGTCGGAAAACATGTCTCCATAAACTGTAGTTCTTGTCATTTCGATGTTGTGGAAGGAAAAAAAGTACAAAAATTTGCTGGATTAAATCAGCAATGTGTCAGCTGTCACGACAATAAACATGGTACTCAATTTGAAGAAAATGGCATTACCGATTGTAAGCGATGTCACGGTTTTGAAAAATGGGACACAAGCAATTTTAATCATGATAATACCAAATTTAAGTTAGAAGGTGCACATTTGAAGGTAAATTGCAATCAATGCCATGCACCAGAAATACAAAATGGCATCACCATAATTTTATACAAAAATGGAAAATTGGATTGTATAGATTGTCACCAATAAAACATAGTTCTTCAAGCGTTAACACAATAAAAAACCATAAACCGGAGCGTCTTTGCATCCGGCCTATGGTGTACGTTTTGAATACTTATTTTTTTAGTAAAGCATTAATTTGTCTAGAAAAGTCTTCTGTATCCAGTAAGTCTGAACCAATCTGATCTTGTTTTGAAGAATCATAAATCGGAAGAATAATGTCTTGATTATCATTTTTCTTTAACCTGAAATCAGCCTTTTGAAGGATGGAAATTTCTTTGTTGTGAACGGTTTCCGTCATATAATTTTTGGAAAGTTCTGTAGATTTTATATTATCAAGTGAGATGACTTCCATTTTATTGAATAGATCGGACTGATAAAAAATGGCCATTTTGCTTTTGTCTAAAGCAAGCACTGCATTTGTCAGTTTCGTGATTTTATCTGCTTTGATGCCAGACTGCGTAGCTAAGTCATTTATTTTTTTTAAAGCCTCTGAATTTTTAGGTTTTGAAAACATAAAGTAGGCCATTGGTACAAAAATAAGAAGTACCAATACAATATTTAGAATTAAACTTGACATGATTTATAAATATATATAATTTTGAATAATAGCGTATTACAATAAAATAGCCTGTAATACAATTTTTTAGACTTGCTTGTACTAACACATGTAGTACAATTAGGGTAAACCAATAAGAATGTTATGTTTTACCACAAAATTGATGAATTTGAGTCTAAAAAAAGGTGTGGAATGGAAAAATTATAGCCAATAAATTTGATTGCCAAGTAGCAGAAAACAAAATATCCTTACAGTACATTGTTGCTGCGACATATGCGCTACCCTGAGTATCATTGCCATATTGTAAGCCATCAACAGCTGTTGGTTGGTCTATATTTTTTACAACTTGCCATTGGACAGGTTTGGGATCCGACTTAGAAGAACCAGAAAGTAGCGAACTTTCAAATTTCGAAATGGAATTGCCATTTTTATCGCCTATACTGTGATTACATCCTTGAGGATATGCCAGCAAGGAAACAGCAAAAATTATTGCTGATAATACAAAAGCCGAAATTCTTTTAATATCAATCACAACACAAAGGTATGCTTCTTTTTTGATTGTAGTGTGTTTCAAGAAAATATTTAATTCTCATTAACTTACTTGGAAAATAAACATGAATTAATTTGTCTTTTGAAAATGGAATTTGATACTATTCAGCAATAAATTATTCCTTTTCAGCTTAATTTTTTATTCGAAATGTTACAAAACTATGACAAATATATATCTTGTGTTCAATTTAATTGATATCCAGAATTTGAATCTGAAATTTGGCATTTTACTGGTTTTGATCTCTAATGCGATGTTGGTATTAGGGCAATCACCGCATGGTAAAAACTTTGCTATGGATTGTGCCCAATGTCATCAACCCGAAAATTGGAATTTCCAGCAAAACAAGGCTAGCTTCAATCATGACAGTACTTCATTTCCATTATCTGGTCAGCATGTAGGATTAGAATGTCGTTCTTGTCATGAGTCACTTGAATTTAATCGTGCGCCATCCACGTGTAATGCCTGTCATCAAGACATTCATCAGCAAACAGTAGGAAATGACTGTGCTCGATGCCATGATTCGCAATCATGGATAGTAGAAGACATCACTTTGTTGCATGAAAGAATTTCGTTCCCATTGATGGGCGTACATTCCAATATCAATTGCAATAGTTGTCACATGAGCGAGACCAATGTGCGATTTTCGCCAGTAGGTGTGACTTGTATAGATTGTCATAGAAGTGATTATCTCAATACAAAAAAACCAGATCATGTTAAGAATAATTTTGGTAATGATTGTGCAGCGTGTCATGGATTAAACGGGACAGATTGGAATACAGAAATTGTAGATCATAGTTTTTTCCCATTGGAGCTTGGTCATAAAATAGAGGATTGTGCAGCATGTCATTTATCGGATGATTATTCGAATATATCTCCAGATTGTATAAGTTGTCATCAGACTGATTTTAATAATACTTTGACGCCCAATCACAGGCTGTCAGGATTTTCAGATCAATGCAAAACATGTCATACCTTAGCGCCAGGATGGAAGCCAGTTACTTACACGGATCACGATGCTGACCATTTCCCGATTTATTCAGGTAAGCATAAAGGTGTATGGAATGATTGTGCAGAATGTCATACGAATGCAAATGATTTTAAGGTGTTTTCATGTGTAGTCTGCCATAAAAATCCGGAAACAGAAGATCAACATGACGGTGTAAGTGGCTTTAATTTTGCGGATAATGCTTGTCTCGCTTGTCATCCTACTGGTGATGCAGATATGGCTTTCGACCATAATAATACTGCTTTCCCATTGACAGGTGCGCATCGAATGGTAGATTGTACTTCCTGTCATGCTAATGGTTTCGTAGGTACATCGACCTTATGTTTAGATTGTCATTCAGCAGATTTTAATGGCTCTCTCAATCCTAATCATAAGCAATTGGGCTTACCCACCGATTGTAAAACTTGTCATACTACAGATCCTGGTTGGAGCCCTGCGACTTTTGCGGATCATAATAATTTTTATCAGCTAAATGGTGCCCATGCTGCCATAGCAAGCCAGTGTGTCGAGTGTCATAATGGCGATTATAATAATACCCCGAATACTTGTTATGCTTGTCATACAAACGATTACAACGGCGTAAATGCTCCAAATCACAAGCAAAACAATTTTTCATTGGATTGTGCAACTTGTCATAATGAAAATGCTTGGCAGCCATCTACATTCGACCATGACGGATTATATTTTCCTATTTTTTCAGGAAAACACCAAGGCCAATGGATGGAATGTGTCGAATGCCATCAAGTAAGTGGCAATTTTACGATTTTTACATGTGTCAGTTGCCACAAAAACCCTGAAACCAATGATGAACACGTTGGTGTGAACGGATATACTTACAATGACAATGCTTGTCTGGCATGTCATCCTACAGGTGATGCTGATATGGTGTTTGATCATAATAGTACCGCTTTTCCACTTACTGGAGCACATACTACTGTAGATTGTAATAGTTGTCACGCCAATGGATTTATTGGGACTTCCACCTTATGTTCATCTTGTCATACCGATGATTATAATCAATCCATCAATCCCGACCATAAAAAACTGGCATTCGGTACAGATTGTGTTCAATGTCATACTACCAATCCTGGCTGGAGTCCAGCTACATTTTCCGATCACAATAATGTGTATGCTCTAAATGGTGCCCATGCATCTATAGCAAATAATTGTATAGAATGTCATAATGGAGATTATAACAATACACCAAATACTTGTTACGGCTGTCACAATAGTGATTACAATGCCACGGTAAGTCCAAATCATAAACAATTGTTATTTCCTCAGGATTGTGCGCAATGTCATTCAGAGAGCGCTTGGACACCTTCGACATTTAATCATGATGGGCAATATTTTCCAATAAATAGTGGTGAGCACCAAGGCGTATGGAATGATTGTATAGAATGCCATAATACACCAGGCAATTGGGCTGCATTCACTTGTATAACTTGCCACATGAACCCAGAAACTGACTCAGACCATGCTGGCGTTGGTGGATATTCATATTATAGTCCCGCATGTCTGGCATGTCATCCTACGGGCGATGCAGATCTGATTTTTGACCACAATACGACGATGTTCCCACTGACCGGAGCACATAATAGCGCCGATTGTATGCAATGCCATGCCAATGGATTTGAAGGAACATCTAGTTCTTGTGTAAGTTGTCATACCAATGATTTCAACCAAGCTACCAACCCAAATCACGTACAATTGAACCTTGCTACGGATTGTATCACTTGTCATACGACCAATCCTGGTTGGAGCCCTGCGCTTTTCCCAACGCATCAGGATGTATATCCATTGAATGGTGCGCATGCTGCAATAGCAAATAATTGTGTAGAATGTCACAATGGAGATTATAATAATACACCAAATACATGTGTAGGCTGCCATAATAGTGATTATCAAGCCACCACAGATCCAAATCACATAGCATTGCAATTTCCAACAGATTGTGCAAGTTGTCACAATGAAAATGCTTGGACACCTTCTACATTTAACCATGATAATCAATATTTTCCAATATATAGTGGCGAGCATCAAGGAGAATGGAATCAATGTCAGGAATGCCACACAAACCCGAATGATTATAGTCAATTTACTTGCATAACTTGTCACATGAATCCTGAAACGGACAATGACCATAACGGCGTGCCAGGTTATGTGTATGTAAGTACAGCATGTTTAGCATGTCATCCTACGGGAGATGCAGACTTAGTATTCAATCACAATACGACAGCTTTCCCACTTACTGGAGCACATACAGGAGCCGATTGTACATCGTGTCATTCTAATGGATTTCAGAACACTTCGACTGCTTGTATTGATTGCCACACAACTGATTTTAACCAATCCGCTAACCCAAATCACACCCAACTAGGTTTATCAACCGACTGTATCCAATGTCATACTACAGAACTAGGTTGGAGTCCGGCAAGTTTTGCAAATCACAATAGTTATTATGTATTGGAAGGCGCACACATTGCTGTAGCCAATAATTGTGTAACTTGCCATAACGGTGACTATAACAACACGCCTAATACTTGTGTTGGATGTCATAATGCTGATTTTAATAATACATCAAATCCTGATCATGAAGTGGGTATGTTTCCTACTGATTGTACAGTCTGTCATACACAATCAGCTTGGACACCATCTAATTTTGATCATGCTATCTTTTGGCCATTGACCGGGGCACATACAGCTATCGCAGGAGATTGTGCATCATGCCACCAAGGAAATTATAACAATACATCGTCAGAATGTAATGCATGCCATCAAACCGATTATGACGGAGCACTTAATCCGAATCACACGACACTCAATCTAAGTACAAATTGTGCATCATGCCATACCACGGCTGTAGGCTGGAGTCCTGCGACTATGGCAAATCACAACGACTTTTATGTCATAGAAGGCGCTCATACTGCCATTGCAGGAGATTGTGCAGCTTGTCACAACGGAAATTATAACAATACACCGAATACTTGTGTAGGTTGTCATCAGGCAGATTTTAATGCTACAACAGATCCCGATCATGAGGTCAATCAGTTTCCAACCAATTGTACCACATGCCATACACAAAATGCCTGGATGCCGTCAAATTTTGACCATAATAATGTATATCCATTGACAGGTGCACATGCTAGCATAGCAAATCAATGTGTAAGTTGTCATAACGGCAATTATACCACTACACCAAATACATGCGTTGGTTGCCATCAAAGTGATTACAACAGTTCCCAAAATCCAAATCACAGTGCATTGAATCTACCTACAGATTGCATCACTTGTCATACTACAGAGCCTGGCTGGAGCCCAGCATCTATGCCAAATCACAATGACTTTTATGTCATAGCTGGTGCGCATCTCGCTGTAGCAAATAATTGTATTGTTTGTCATAATGGAGATTATAATAATACACCGAATACTTGTATAGGATGCCACACATCGGATTATAATAGTGCCACAAATCCAAATCACAGTACCAACCAATTCCCTACAGATTGTGCATCATGCCATTCTCAAAATGCATGGACACCTTCGAGTTTTAACCACACAAATTATTATCCTTTGACTGGTGGTCATAGCATTATAGCAAATGATTGTAATCTCTGTCATATGGGCAATTATACCAGTACACCGAATACTTGCGCGGGATGTCATACGTCTGATTATTCTTCCACTTCAAATCCGAATCATACGAGCTTGGGACTATCTACAGATTGCGTGAGTTGTCATACTACTGCACCGGATTGGACACCTGCATTATTTCCCGATCATAATAATTACTACGTGATCACGGGTGCACATACGACGTTGGACTGTGCTACTTGCCATAATGGTAGCTATAACAATACGCCAAATACCTGTGTAGGCTGTCATCAGGCAGATTATAATAATACCACTAATCCGAATCATGCAACATCACAATTCCTACAGACTGTGCGTCATGCCATAGTCAGTCAGCATGGAGTCCTTCGACATTTGATCATGATAATCTGTATTTTCCAATATATAGTGGTAAGCATCAGGGTGAATGGAACCAATGTGTAGATTGTCATTATAGTTCAGGCAATTTTAGCCTTTTTACTTGCATTACCTGCCATGAACACAATAATCAAGCGCAGGTCGATGATGATCACGATGGTGTCAGTGGATACCAATACAATAGTAATGCATGTTATTCCTGTCATCCTGATGGCGAAGAATAAATTAGAAAGGAGTGAAGAGTGTAATTATATATATTATTTTGTTTTTTTTACCAATAGTGATAATTGGTCAAGATATCAATGAAATTATAGGTACTGTAAGTTTTAAAAGTAGTAAGAATGTTTATATTCGCTTTACGAACACTTCTGAAATCAATGTTGGTGACACACTTTGGGTAAATAAAGGTTTAGACCAATGGGAAAAATCGCTCGTGGTAAAACAAAAATCATCAACTTCATGTGTGACTGAGAATCTTTATAATGTAGAAGTAAACATAGGCCAGCAAGTAAAACATATGTCCATAAGTATGCCGGAAAAAGTGGCCATTGATCCAAAAAAGGAAATCGAAATTGCCATCACGCCCGACTCGGTCGTCACAGAAAATGAACAACCAACCAAAAACAAAAAACAAATTACAACAGGTAGATTAACCTTTTCAACAAATGCCAGCATCAACCCTGGACAGCAAAGCAACTTTCAACGTATCCGTGCAGGACTGACGTTAAATATCCAAAATATCCAACAATCAGATTTTTCATTTCAAAGTTATGTTACTTACAGACATCGTTATGGAATAGATCAAGTGAACACGGATTTTTATGATGATTTCAAAATTTTTAATTTATCTGTCCAGTATAAGCCAAGTGAAGCATTTAATATCACACTAGGTCGGAAGATGAATTCAAATATTGCGAATATGGGCGTCATCGATGGTGCGCAAAGCGAATATACATTAGGGAAATATACAGGAGGCTTGTTTATCGGTACAAGGCCTGATTTCAGTAATTATACTTTTAATACAAGTCTTCCACAAGTAGGCGCTTATCTTGTAAGGACGGATCGTACCAATGAAGGTATGGCTCAAACATCCATTGCTATTGCTGAACAGCAAAATGATTTTAAGACGGATAGACGTTTTATATATTTTCAGCACAGCAATGGTTTAGTGAAGAACTTAAATTTGTTTTTTTCAACAGAACTAGATCTGTATAAAAAGATAAATGAAATCATTTCAAACCAGCCACAATTGACCAGTATTTATGCATCACTAAGATATCGATTGCGCAAGAATCTTTCAGTATCGGGTTCGTATGACAACAGGCGCAATGTAATTTATTATGAATCATATCAGACCTTTATAGACCAGTTGCTCGCTCAAGAGACGAGACAAGGATTCAGGTTGCAAGCCAATTACAGCCCTTTTAAGAAAGTTAATATTAATACATCTGCATTTTTCGGTATCAGGGAAATAATCCAGTACCTACCAAAAATTTTGTCGCAAACTTAAATTTTAATGGAGTTTTGAGAAAAGGGTTAAGCACATCACTTTCTCTCAATTTATTAGAATCTTATTACTTCAAAGGTACAATAGCCGGTGCGCGCATTTCAGAAAATTTTCTAAAAGGAAAACTAAATACAGAAATAAATTATAGGAATATTAATTATACCTTTTTTAATACAGAATCCGCTTTGAAACAGCATATTGCGGGTATAAATTTTTCAATAAATGTCCTTAAAAAGACGACTTTAATGTGCAGCTACGAAGGAACTTTTGAACCTTCGAGAGCATGGCACCGTTACTTCATTACCATTACACAACGAATCAAAAATTAATAATACATGCCAGTATTTAAATATATTTATCTCTTTGCATTAGTCACCTTTGTAGCTTGCGAATCAAAACCCAAAGTCATCGTAGCCGATGTTGCATCTGCGACAGGAAGCGAACCCGCAAATATGCAAATGCCTGCAGATCCTTCAGTACCAACTACAGCATCAGCTACCAACGCCGATGTACATCAAGTAGTAGCTAATGAAGTGATGCAAGCTGAGCGCTACACGTATCTGAAAGTAAGTGAAGCAGGTAAATCATTCTGGATTGCCACCGCAAAAACAGAAGCACAAAAAGGGCAGACTTATCTATATCGAGGTCGATTAATGAAAACAAATTTTGAAAGTATCGAATTCAAACGCACTTTTGACACGATATATCTGGTAAGTAGTATTATAAGTGCAAGTCAGCATCCTGGTGGCAGTCTTTCAGGTGGCGCGGCACTTCCGTCTGCAAATACTGGTGCAACTCAGGATACCAAAGAAGTGCCAGTAGTAAAAGATGCTGTAAAACTCTCTGACCTTATAGCAAATAAGGAAAAATATGCTGGTAAAGTAGTTACCATCTCTGGCGAATGTGTCAAGGTCAATAATGGAATCATGGGTAAGAATTGGGTCCATATCCAAGACGGAAGTAAAAAAAATGGTAAGGCACTCGATCTCACTGTCACTACAAATATGAATGTAGGAATAGGAAATAAAGTGGCACTCAAAGGCAAAATAGCGATCAACAAGGATTTTGGTGCTGGATATAAGTACGACATCATTATGGAAGAAGCCAGTGGGCTGTAATCCATCAGTTAAAATCTAAAAATAAATTATTTCTCGATCAAATCATATTTTACACCAAATGCTAGGTGAAATTCAGTTTAAGCTTTTGTATTAATCCTTATGAATGAATGATGAAGGTATCCAAAATAATTCTGTTGATTGATTATTTTTCTGTCTTATTTTCACATCCTCAGGTTTTATCCTAACCACCTTTCCGTCCTGAATGACTACCAGTTCGCTGTTCATCTTTATTTTATAAGCTATCAGCCTTGTACTAACTAGCTGCATTCCGTCTATGATTTTTTGTATATTTTCAGGTCTAAAATCCCATCATATAGTCATTTAGACTGATATTATTGGGCAAATCCATTTTCTTTCTCAATCGATAGCGGCTGATCTCTATCCCGCGCACAGAGATATTCAATAACGGTGCTATATCTTTGGTGGTAAGATTGAGTTTTAGGTAGGCACAGAGCTTTAGATCTCGTGGGCTGAGTTGTGGATATTGGGCTTTGAGTCTAGATAGAAAGTCGTTGTGTACCTGATCGAAATTTTGTGCAAATGACTCCCAGTTATCGTCTAATCTTTCATCATCAGAAAAAATCGACACCATACTTTTTATTTCCCTTTTTACCTCTGGATCATTTACCTTTTTTACAATTTTACTGAGTTCTATTTTCAGTTTATTGATGGCTTCATTTTTTTGCACAAGGTGCATTGTAGAAAGTCCCAATTCCTTGGTCTTAAAGAGTAACTCTGCTTCCAATTTTTCTTTTTGAAGTTGTAATACGAGTGCTTCACTTTCATTTCTCTGTTCTTCTAGATCAGTGGTTATCAGTTCATATTTTTTTACTAACCTTTGTCGACTGTAAAAAAGCAAAAGTAAACCTGTCAGAAAATATAAAAAAAGCGCTGTTTTTGTCTTGTACCATGGAGGCATTATGTTGAATGAAAATGTAAGTGTTGGTGAAATATTGCCAAATGCGTCACCAGCTTGAAGCTCTAGTGTATATTTGCCGGGTGTTAGATTATTGAGTTCCTTTTGGCTTTTTGTGTCCCAGGCAGACCACTCATCTTGGGCTTGATTCAATTTGTAACGATACTTGATGTCTTCAGAACATGCAGATGATCCAAAATCCAAAATCAGTGCATTGCTGCTATTTTTTAATGCCAAAATATCTGAATTTTCTTGATTTCGATCGAATCCTTCTAAAAGTACAAGTTGCTGGTTGATGTCGTAGAGTTTTGAGATATATACCTGGATGTTTCTAGTCCGCCTTCTGGAATTATTATAAAATATCAGTCCTTTTGTAGTCAATAGAAGCGCATCATTATTATCTAATGGAAATATTTTTTCAAAACCTGGAACAAGGCCCTTTTTTAATTCCATGAATTTGAAATCATATTTCTTGCTGTTAAATAATTTATTGTCATATTTGATATATCCAAAGCTTTCGTCCGTGGCCAACCATAACAAGTTTTTTTGCTGTGTCAATGCCTTGTAATAATTTTTATTGCTTTCATTAATTCCAGGAAGCAGGACTTTGTGAAAGTTATTTTTTGTTGGGTCGAATTTAAAAAAGCCATCTTCTGTCGATACCAAAATCTGATTTTCTAGACCATATACCATATTTCGAAGATGTCCGGGCAATCCGTTTTCTTGACCATAATTTTCTATATTGGCTGATAGCTTTTCCATATTGATATCTAAGCGAAATAGACCTCTGTATGGATGAGATACCCATAAATATTTCTGATCTTTAACCATAATCCGACATGATTCGTCAAAGCCCGATATTTTTCCGATTTCTTGCCAGTTCTTACCACTTTTCCGAAATGCAAATAAGCCTGTATAAGCGCCTCCAATACAATAGTTGCCATTATCAAACTCAATGAATTTCCAAGAACCCGAGTATGAGCTGATTTTTTTTGCTATATTGTCTGTGACAACAAACGCACCATCATTATGACTCATGATGAGATCTCCTTGTACAATATCCAATCCCCAAACCTGACCTTCTGAACCTTTTACCAATCGGAAATCAATATCATTGCCGCCTAAATTTTGGGACAATGGCCGAACATAAAGTCCATTTTCAGTACCGCAGTATATTTTTTGATTATATATGACGGTAGCATAAACAGTACCTTGTAAACTACCATCTGGATATATAGTAGAGAATGGACTGCCTAAATCTACAGCATCGATCCCATTGTATGTTCCTGCCCATAATTGATGGTTTTTCGTGAAAAATAAGCTACCTATCGTATTGTTTTGTAGTCCTTTTATCTTGGTCAAGGCAAATTGTATCCTCATCTTATCGTCAATAAGGATTATACCATTCAAATAGGTACCTACCGCCATCAGTGTATCATTGATTTTGCACACCGAATGGATTCTGTTATTTTTTAAATAATCATTAGTACTACCTTTGATTGGTAGCCATTTCTTTTCGAAATATTTCACTACACCATCTTTCTCGGTCATGATGTACCACTCATTTCTCAGACTGATTATCCCTGTGATTGTTTTATATTTGAATATTTCGCTTCCTTCAATGAAAATTGTGTTTCCATTTATAATTTTGAAAAGCCCTTTATCCCAATCATTATAGATAATAAAATCATCTACCTGAGCCAAAAATGTTGTTTCCTTTGTAGAAAAAACTTTCCATTGACTTCCGTTGAATGAAAATATTTTGTTGAGAGAGCGAAAATAAATAGAGCCATTTAACATTTTGATATTCCAAACATCCTCTAAGTTATTAAAAGCTTTCGGAATGGTCGGTTTTAAATCGTGATACTTTAACACACCTAGATTGTCAGGTTGGAAATAACCAAGTTCATCTTGCCCGCCTGCATAGATTCTTCCTGTAATGCTATCATAGCATATTGATCTCAATATTGTTTTATTAGGTAAGCTATATTTCTCCCATTTATGACCGTCAAATCGAAGCAATCCTTCATTATTTGCTGCAAGTATTTCATCAAATTTTCCAGTGCAAATTTCCCATGTTTGTGTACCACCTTTATATTTTGTTCTATCATAGTTATAGATATCGGGAATTCCAAAATTTATACTTTGGCAAAAGATTTTGGAAAAACATATAGAAAGCGTGATACATAATATCAAACTTCTAATTGAAAAAAACCTTGTCCACTTATGTTGCATTAGCGTATTAATATTATAATTTGTTAAGTTGATTCATTTCAAATCACAGAATCTTTAAATCTTTTAAGCATCTTATTATATAAAACAACCCACTTTTTTTCCATAAGAATTTATCAATTATTCTTAAAAAACATAATCGAAATTACTCGTTTGGAAAGTTGTAGCAATAATAGGATAACTATATTAATAATACAGCTTAATTACATCAATATTTCTTTACTTAATATAGGATGATGTAGTCATGATGTAGTCAAAAATGCTTGATAATCAATATTTGAGTCTATTTTTGACCAATTATTAATTATCATCTTAAGCCACATGATGAAGAACATGATTTGTTGGGTAATACTCATTTTGAGTATTACAGCTCATAATATTAGTGCCCAATCAGGAAAAGTAAGTATTGCTCAGAATTCCACTGGCACGACGCTCAAAGTGAATGACAAGAGTTTTATGATCAATGGCATGAATTGGGATTATTTCCCAATTGGAACAAATTATTCCTATAGCCTTTGGGACCAAACGGATGCAATCGTAAAAGCTGCCCTTGACGATGAAATGTCTTTGCTAGCCAATATGGGTGTCAATTCTATCCGTGTTTACACTGGCATTCCTAAAAAGTGGATTTCTTATATTTATGAAACGTATGGAATTTATACCATGCTAAATCATCCATTTGGTAGGTATGGTCTAAGTGTGGATGGTGTATGGTATCCTAATACCGATTATGGCGATCCGAAAGTACGTGCACTACTTATTTCAGAAATTGAAAAGTTGGTCGCAGATTATAAAGATACGCCAGGATTGCTTTTGTATCTTTTAGGAAATGAAAACAACTATGGCTTATTTTGGGAAGGAGCTGAGACTGAAGATATTCCTATGCAAGATAGAAAATCTACTCAAAAAGCGTATCCAATGTACACTTTATTTAATGAAGGAGCAAAATCTATTAAAAAAGCCGATCCGAATCACCCAGTCGCTTTGTGCAATGGAGACTTGTTGTTCCTAGACATCATAGCCAAAGAATGTAAAGATGTGGATATTTTTGGTACGAATGTTTATAGAGGTGTTTCTTTTGGTGACCTTTTTGAACGCGTGAAAAAGGAATATGGCAAACCCGTTCTTTTTACCGAGTTTGGAGCTGATGCATTTAATGTGCAAACCAATGAGGAAGATCAGCGTGCTCAAGCTATGTTTATGCTAAATAATTGGCAGGAAATATATGAAAATGCTGCTGGATTGGGTAAATCAGGAAATGCAATTGGTGGTTATACTTTTCAGTTTAGTGATGGATGGTGGAAGTATGGACAGACAAAGAACTTAGATCTACATGACAGCAATGCTTCATGGTCCAATGGTGGATATTTTTCCGATTATACACAAGGAGAAAACAACATGAATGAAGAGTGGTTTGGGATCTGCTCTAAAGGTAGCTCAAATGCTTTAGGGTTGTACAAACTTTACCCACGTGCGGCATATTACTCACTTAAGGAAGCACATTCTTTGGATGTTTTCGGAAATGGTGTAGATATCAACTCCATTAAAAATCACTTTGCTACAATCAATTTGTCAGATGCTGAACTTAAAGCACGTGGTGACAAAGCTGCACTTTTGAGTACAAGTTCTAGTAAAATCAGCTTAAGTAGATTCACAGCAGAATTCAATACATACAATACGGGTGGAAGTCTTATTACCACACCTAAAAATCCAGTTGTTGGTAGCAATATTTTTCCAAATCAGTTGGGTTTTGACCATACACAATCTTTTTATGTCGGTGTAGAAGCGAAACCTACCAACAATATGCGGGCAAATGTAGAATTTAACATTCTCGGCAACGTAGCCCAAAACCCAATAGATCAAATATTTTATGAAAATAGAGGTCGACCAGTTTTGATCAAAGGAAATAATGGCACTTTCACATTGCAAGACAATAATAGAGTTCAGGTATATCGAGCAACTTACGCTTGGGATCATAAATTGTTCAATCTGAATGGTTTCTATAGAACTGGACACTATCATTGGGGATATGAAGGTGATTTCTTTGGCTTGTATCCGGAAGCGAATTACGGCCCTAATATTGATATATATAATGGTATTGCGCCATTCGGATTTGAGGTAGAAGGTAAGAAAAGATTTTCTGGTTTGAAAGCAGCTTTTGGGCCACAATTGTGGTGGGGAGCTAACCCAGCTGTATTAGTAAAATATTCAAAAGAAGTTGCAAAATTCAAACTTACTGGAGTTTTTCATGAAGATTTGGAGCAATTGGGATTGACTGAGAGTTCTTTTGCCATTCCACAACCTAAGACAAGAAGATTGACACTTCATGCAGGACGTAAATTTGGTAAGTTGGGTATAGATATAGGAGGTATTTGGGCTGGACAACCGTTAAATGGTCGTGCTTTCCAGCTTGTTCGCGAAGAAAATGGTGTAACTAATGTGTATCAAGATGTAATAAAAAATACTGATAATTGGGGAGGAAAAATAAAACTTACCCTTCAGACAGGTAAATTCAACTGGTATGCACAATCTGCAGTACATGGATTAGTGGCACAAGGTGGCGCAGACTTGACTCAGACATTTACTGGTTGGAGACTTAAGGATAGCGGTAGTGGTAACCAATATAATTTTTAAGTGGATTTGCATTTAGAGTTGGCAATTTTGAAATTGCACCTAACTTCCTTTGGCAAAAGCCAATAGAAGGACCATTGACAAATGGTATTGCAGCGCCAGGAAGACCAAGAAACATACTTTCTGACCCATTTGTAGTAAGAGCCAATAGAGAAACTGTAGCTGGAGAATTGTTGCTTACTTATGACCCAACGCCAGGTACATGGATGTATGAATGGGACAATGACCGCGCTGAAGATTCTAAATTTGCACTAAGTGCTGGATTAGTTTATAGACATCTTCCTACTTCGATGGATGCGGCGATAGGAATTTTCCCTGATGGAAGAACAACCTTTGCTTTCCCTGGTGCGCCACCAGCAAATGACTTGTGGGAAGTACATACAAGGTTAGTGTCTAAATTAAATAAGAATTTTGGAATAATTGCCAATGTGTATGCTGGTGATGCACAAGCAAATGGCAGTGATGCAAGATTGATAAGAAGATATGGTGCGGACATACGCTCATTGTACAAAAAAATGAAGTTTCATACTTTCTTGAAATTCAACGATTGGGGACCTTACGACTATCATCGAGACTTCAATTTGACTTTCCCTATGCAATGGATGATGGATATTTCGACCACTACTGGAAAACCAGATTGGTTCCCATTACCAGGGACTCGAATAGGCGTGATGACCACTTATAGGACATTAGATAAATATTCACCAAGGTATTCACCTGTGCAAATTCTGGATCCTGCTGGAAATGTAGTTCCTGATCCTAATGCGATTGGTTTTGACAATGGTCGTGAATGGGAAATCAGAACATATATTCATATTAATATTTCAAAATAATCTTAAAATGATGAATCTAAATAAACTCAAGTATGCTTTTCTATTAGGATTGTGTACATGCATCTTTTCTGCTTGTGAGAGAGATGTTGAAGGACTTTCTACACCTGAATTTCCAAGTATTCCTCAGGTATTTATTGACGATTTTAGTGCTGGATTAAATTATGCTGCTTTTGGCGGTTCAGTTCCAACAGCATTCCAAGTTGACAATAAAGAAACACACAATAATTCATCAGCTTCCATGAGATTTGAAGTTCCCGATGCAAACGATGCACGTGGAGCCTATGCCGGCGGATCTTTTTTTACAAGCTCAGGGAGAAATCTTTCATCGTATAATGTACTAACCTTTTGGGCAAAAGCGACCAAATCTGCCACATTAGACATTGTTGGTTTTGGTCTTGATTTAGGCGCCAATAAATTTCCTACATCTATTTCGGGCGTAAAGGTCAATACAAATTGGAAGAAATATTATATTCCAATCCCAGATCCTTCTTTATTGACCGCTGAGCGCGGAATGTTTTATTATTCTGAAGGTCCAGAAGATGGCAATGGCTATACTTTCTGGATCGATGAAGTAAAATTTGAAAACTTGGGTACGGTAGCACATCCAAAATCTGCAATAATGGACGGATTGGATGTAGTCAAGGAAGCAGAAGTCAATGAAGTAATTAAAGTCACAGGCCTGAAGGCTTCAATAAATTTGCCGAATGGCGTAGATCAGTCTGCTGATGCTTCAGTTGCATTTTTTAAATTTAGCTCTTCTGACGAAAAGATCGCAAAGGTCAATGATAATGGTGAAGTTACTGTGACAGGTGCAGGTGAGGCTGTGATCACTGCTAAAGTAGGAGAAAACGTATCAAAAGGATCATTGACAATAAAATCAGTAGGCTTAGCACCCAAACCAACGGTGTCAGCACCAGTTCCTACAAAAGCAGCTGCCGATGTAATCTCTTTGTATAGTAATAAATACACCAATGTGCCAGTAGATACTTGGAATACACATTGGCAATTTTCTACTGCTGAAGAAACTTTCATTAAGGTACAAAATGATGATGTGATCAAATATAAGAACTTAAATTTTGTAGGTGTTGAATTTGTAGCTAATACAATAAATGCAACCAATATGACGCACTTTCATATAGATATGTGGACACCAGATGCTGTTACAGCTGCCAAAAGTTTCAAGGTATTATTAGTAGATTTCGGAGCCAATAATGCATACGGTGGTGGCGACGATTTATCGCATGAACTTACTTTTAAAGCTCCAGTCATTACTAGTCAAAATTGGGTAGGAATCGACGTGCCATTGTCTTCGTTTACAGGATTGACAAAAAGGGCAAACCTTGCTCAATTAGTGCTTTCTGGCGACTTCCCAAATGTGTATATTGACAATGTATATTTTTACAAATCAAATGGAGGTACAGGTGGTGCGACAAGTCCAACATCTCCAGCACCACTACCTTCTTACCCTGCAGCTGATGTTATTTCTATTTTTAGCGATCAATATACGAATGTAGCGGGTACCAATTTCAATCCAAATTGGGGTCAAGCCACTGTAGTCACAGAAATATCCCTTCAAAACAATAAAGCATTAAAATATGCAGGTCTGAATTATCAAGGTACACAATTCGGTTCCAACCAAAATGTTTCTGGTATGCAGTTTTTACACTTGGATTTGTGGACAGCCAATTCAACTGAATTGAAAATATTTTTGATTAGTCCAGGGCCTGTAGAAACACCTTATACACTTACAGTACCCACATCAGGTTGGAGTAAAATAGATATACCTTTAACATCTTTTGCACCAGTAAATTTAGCCGATGTATTTCAGATCAAAATGGAAGGTAATGGCGATGTGTTTTTGGACAATATTCTATTTAGGAAATAACTTTTTTAATATCAATGACAATGAATAATCGTAATATAGTTTTGGCTTCATTTGTATGTGTAATAACATTTTGTTTAGGATGTGAAGCGGATAATTTTCAGAAACTTGATGAACGTAAATGGACTTTGACATGGAGTGATGAGTTTTCAGGAAGTGAGTTGGATCTTACAAAATGGAAATATGACATAGGCCAAGGTCAAAACGGATGGGGCAACGGTGAGTATCAGACATATACCAAAAGGCCAGAAAATATAAAATTAGACACTGGCAATTTGGTCATAACAGCATTAAATGTTCCTTTTGGAGGTGCCAATTTTTCTTCGGCGAGAATAAAAACTCAAGGACTTTTTGCACAAAAATATGGTCGATTTGAAGCGCGTATCAAGACACCTTATGGTCCTGGTATTTGGCCAGCATTTTGGATGTTGGGTGAAAATATAAGTGAAGTTGGTTGGCCGAGATGTGGTGAAATAGATATTTTAGAGATTCGTGGTCAAATGCCAAATACAGTTTTTGGAACATTGCATGGCCCTGGATATTCTGGTGGTAATCCAGTAAACATAATGTATTCACTGATAGATGCACGTTTTGATGATGATTTTTATGTCTATGCTGTAGAATGGGATGATAATAAAATTGATTTCTTTATCAATGATTATTTGTATGGTAGTATAAAGAAGGAACAATTGCCTGGCGATTGGGTATTTAACCAACCATTTTATATGATTCTCAATGTTGCTGTCGGTGGAAGTTTTGTAGGTTTTCCTACTGCACAGACGCCATTCCCACAGCAAATGTTAGTTGATTATGTACGCGTGTATCAAGAATCCAATTAATGTAAAAACGCACCAATAAATCGTGGATCCCAATTTCCAAAATATGAACAAAGAAGCAATCTTGACTTTTGAAACATTTGGAGACCAACCATTTTTGAAGATTTCAAATCTTGAGACGATGCGCCCATTCTTTATGAGTATCGTCTCTGATTCTGACCATTGGATGTTTATTTCCAGTAATGGCGGGCTATCAGCAGGACGAAAAAATGCAGAAAATGCGCTCTTTCCATATTATACTGATGATAAAATTACTGAATTTGCAGATATCACTGGTAGTAAGACCATATTTCAATTACATGGGTCGGAACAAATCATTTGGGAACCATTTTCCAATAGAAATTTGTCGAGTTTAAAACGAAAAAGCAATATCTATAAAAGCATTTATGGTAATATTATAGTTTTTGAGGAGATACTTGTGGATTATCAACTCATTTTCCGATATGCATGGACGTCAAGTGATCAATTTGGATTTGTAAAGACTTCCACTATTATCAATAATGGTACTCAGATTCAAGATATTACGCTGTTAGATGGCATTCAGAACATTATGCCATGCGGTGTACCTAGTGACCTTCAAAATAATGCGAGCAACCTCGTGGATGCTTATAAAAGAAGTGAGTTAGATGCCGAGTCTGGTTTGGGATTATTTGCATTAAGCGCCATTATTTCAGATAAAGCAGAACCAAGTGAAGCTTTGAAGGCAAATGTTATATGGTCCACAGGTCTATCTGCAGATGCATATTTACTATCATCGAAGCAATTGGATAACTTTAGGTATGGAAGAAGTATAGAATCTGAAACGGATGTCAAAGGCGAGAAAGGTGCTTATTTTATTTCCAAAAAATTACATTTAAAACCTACCGAAACGCAGGATTGGCGTATTATTGCAGATGTAAATAAAACCCACAGTCAAGTTTTTGAATTAATAAAAACTATACAAACGGATAGAGATATCTCTGCAAAAATCCAATCAGATATCTATAAAGGTACCCAAAATCTAAAACAACTTGTTGCGTCGGCAGATGGCATTCAGCGTTCAAATGATCTTTTACAAGACTCTAGAAATTTTGCCAATGTTATGTTCAATATTATGCGTGGCGGCATTTTTGACGATGTGTACCAAGTAGATAGATCTGATTTTGAGAAGTATTTAAAAAAGGCAAATAGGGTAGTGTATGACAGGAGTGAAGCGTTTTTGCAAGCACTAGGCACTTCCGTGGATTATGTAACATTGACACAAAAAGCCAAAGATACCAATGACGCCGATCTTATAAGACTTGCTATAGAATATTTACCCTTGAAATTTAGCCGAAGACATGGAGATCCAAGCCGTCCATGGAATAAATTTTCTATCAACCTGAAGGACGAAAATTCAGGTGATAAGATCCTAGATTATCAAGGCAACTGGCGTGATATCTTCCAAAATTGGGAAGCATTAGCCTATTCATATCCTGAGTATATAGATGGTATGATATTCAAATTTCTCAATGCATCAACTTTTGATGGATACAATCCATATCGAGTTACTAAAGGTGGCTTTGATTGGGAAACCATCGAGCCAGATGATCCATGGTCATATATAGGATATTGGGGAGACCATCAGATCATATATTTACAAAAGTTTTTGGAAATCATCCAAAAGTTCAAGCCAAGCGCATTAGAAGCCTACTTTGATCAGGATTACTTTGTCTATGCTGCAGTACCATATATTATCAAACCTTACGAAGATATAGTCAATAATCCAAAAGATACCATTGAGTTTGATCATCATTGGGATGCCAGAATCAGAGAAAATATGGCATCTACAGGCGCTGATGGAGCTTTATTGACAGATAATGACCATGGAATCTACCGTGTCAATCTTATAGAAAAACTTTTGGCTACTTTATTGGCAAAAATGTCCAATTTTATTCCCGAAGTAGGTATTTGGCTCAATACCCAAAGACCGGAGTGGAATGATGCAAACAATGCATTGGTAGGTAATGGCGTCTCTATGGTGACATTGTATTACATGCGAAGATTTTTAGTTTTCCTAGACGAAGCCTTTGGAAAGTCGGATCTGGAAAATATAAAGTTGTCCAATGAATTGATTGAGTTTTATCACAGCGTCAGAGAAACTTTAGATACGAACCAAGGATTGTTATCTGGTAATATTTCTGCTGCTGATCGCAAAATGATCTTGGATCAGCTAGGCAAGGCCGCATCAGATTATCGTTCTCAGATATACAAGTCTGGATTTTGGGGCAAAAAGCGTACAGCTTCGATGAAAGGACTCAGGCGATTTGTAAAGTTGAGCCTTGCTTTTATCAATCATTCCATCGAACAAAATAAAAGAAAAGATGGCTTGTATCATGCGTACAATCTGATGACTTACAAAAGTGATGGCGTGATGATATCTTACTTAGATGAGATGCTTGAAGGTCAAGTAGCAGTATTGAGTTCAGGGTATCTGGACAGCAAAGAATCATTGGATGTACTAGATGCAATGAAACATAGCAAACTCTTTAGAGAAGACCAATACAGCTATATTTTATATCCAAATAAAAAATTGCCGGGCTTCCTGAGTAAAAACATAATAGATGAATCTGAAGCAAAAAGTTCTGCATTGATTCAGTCAATGGTGGCCAATGGAAATAAAGCTATTGTAGAGAAAGATGTTTATGGGAAATATCATTTTAATGGCAATTTTAAAAACGCTGGAGATCTGAAAAAAGCATTAGAAAATATTGCTGATTCAAATTATTCAGATTTAATCAAAAATGAAACCCCAAAATTACTGGACATATTCGAAAAAGTATTTAATCACAAGGCATTTACAGGCAGATCAGGTACATTTTATGGGTATGAAGGACTAGGTTCTATTTACTGGCATATGGTATCAAAGCTACTTTTAGCAGTTCAGGAATGTATTTTGAATGCAGTGGTTCGTTCAGAAAATCCAGTAGTAATTGGACGCTTGGTAGATCATTATTTTGAAATCAAGGCTGGTATTGGCGTTCACAAGTCTCCATCATTGTATGGCGCTTTTCCTACCGATCCATATTCGCACACGCCTATGTACCGTGGCGCACAACAACCAGGAATGACGGGCCAAGTAAAAGAAGATATACTCACTAAATATGGGGAATTTGGCATTCAAATACATAATGGAAAGCTGAAATTCAATCCTAGCATTCTCAGGAAAACTGAATTTTTAGAGATGTCTGCGGAGGTAACTTATTTTGATTTTAATGGAAATGAAATAAAATTAGCACTAGAAGTTGGGCAGCTTTTCTTTACATTTTGCAGAGTACCTATTGTATATCAAATTGCTCACGAATCAAGTATTGAATTGGTACTTACTAATGGTGAAAATATTGAGATAGCTTCCAATGAACTGAGTGCTGATTGGAGCAAATCCGTATATACAGCAAACGGAAGTATTCAAAAAATCAATGTTCTTATAGCCGAAAGTTCACTTTTAAATTAATAACCACAAAACAAAACATCATGGGATCAACAGTAGATGAAATAAAAAAATCAGTCACCATGACTGAGAAAATTGCCTTTGGCTTAGGTATGCTGGCCAACCAATTATTTCCAGCGGCACTCAGTATTTTCATGGTAGTCTTAGTGCAAAATCTAGGTTTTCCAGGATGGATGTGGGGAATTTTGTTTTTTCTACCTCGAATATTTGATGCCATTACAGATCCGATCATGGGTTATATATCCGATAATACACGCTCTAAATATGGCAGACGTAGGCATTATGTATTTATAGGCGCCATTATTTTGGGTATTTCTTTTGTAGCTATGTGGCAATTGTATCGTGAGAGTGGATTAGCTTACAATTTTGTCTATTTTCTATTGTGGTCATTTGTATTTTATTTAGGGCTTACAATATTTAGTGTGCCATATGTTGCTATGGGTTATGAGATGAGTGATGATTTTGATGAGCGGACCAACATCATGGCTATAGCACAGTGGATAGGACAATGGGCTTGGGTTATAGCACCGTGGTTTTGGGTTGTGATGTATGATCCATCATGGTTTCCCGATCCTGATAGCGCTACGCGATATTTGGCAGTAATCGTTGGTATTTCGTGTATGCTTTTAGCAATAGTTCCATCCATTTTTATAAAAGGTAAATCTACCATCGATGAGACAAGCTTTAGTCCGATCAATTTTAAAGCTGTCATGGGATCAATGTCGGAAATCGTTAAAACATTTAAAGAGGCATTCGGTTACCCTGAATTTAGAAAACTTTGTATAGCTACCTTTCTGATTTTCAACTCATTTAATACAGTTGCTGGGTTTTCATTTTTTATTATTGTTCATTATCTCTTTAATGGTAGCACTTCAGATGCGGGTATTTGGCCTACTTTATTTGGAAGTATAGGTGCATTATCTACCATCGTTTTTGTAATACCAATTGTAGCTAAGATGTCTGGTATTTATGGCAAAAAAACAACGTTTATTATTTCACAATCAATTTCACTTTTAGGGTATTTGTTGTTATGGTTTTTGTTTGTACCAGGTAATCCATCTCTTTTCTTATATGCACTACCACTATTCTCATTTGGAATCGGTAGCTTATTTACAATAATGATGTCGATGACAGCGGATGTATGTGACCTAGATGAATTACATTCTGGAAAACGAAGAGAAGGCATATTTGGTGCTATTTATTGGTGGATGGTCAAAGTAGGTTTTGCATTCGCAGGTATGCTTACAGGCGCTATATTATCTGCTGTAGGTTTCGATCCAGCTTTAACCACACAACCAGAAGGTGCATTGACTGGATTGCGATTATTTTATTCAGGCATTCCCATTGTAGGTACGTTATTGGCCATTTATGTCATGTATTCTTATGATTTGACGAAAGAAAAAGCCGAATCGATAAGAGCACAAATTAAAGATAGAAAATAGCATTATACATTTTTATTACTAAAAAGTAGTTTGATTTATTAATTTTTAAATTTTTACTTATGAGAATTTTTAACCTAATGTTTTTGTTTTTATTGAGTTGGAATATGTATGCCCAGCCAAGTACAGCAGCACCAACTCCAACACGTGGTGGAGCTGATGTGGTATCTATGTTTAGTAATGCTTACACAAATGTGGCTGTAGATACCTGGCGTACCGATTGGTCTGTGGCAGTGCTTGAAGATATTCAGATTGAAGGTAACGACACCAAAAAATATAGCAATCTTGATTTTGTTGGGATAGAAACAGTAACCAAACAAATCGATATTACTGCGATGAACCATTTTCATATTGATATGTGGACACCGAATATGACGACATTTAGAGTAAAGTTGGTTGACTTTGGAGCCGATGCTGCTTTTGGTGGTGGTGATGATACAGAGCATGAAGTGATATTCGATAATGTAGTAGCAAATCAATGGAATAGCCTTGATATTCCTCTTACACAATTTGCTAATCTAATGGGAAAGCAACACATAGCGCAATTAATATTTTCAGGACTCCCAGCTGGTGGAGGCACAGTTTATATCGATAATGTATTTTTCTTAAATGGCGTTATCCAATTGCCAAGTCCTACAACAGCAGCACCAACTCCTACACGTAATGCAGCGGATGTAGTGTCTATGTATAGTAATGCTTACACAAATGTGGCTGTAGATACCTGGCGTACAGATTGGTCATCTGCTGTTTTAGAAGATATTCAGATTGAAGGCAATGACACTAAAAAGTATAGCAATCTTGATTTTGTTGGGATAGAAACAGTAACCAAACAAATCGATATTACTGCGATGAACCATTTTCATATTGATATGTGGACACCGAATATGACGACTTTCAGAGTAAAGTTGGTTGACTTTGGAGCCGATGCAGCATTTGGTGGTGGAGATGATACGGAGCATGAAGTGATATTCGATAATGTCGTAGGCAATAGATGGAATAGCCTTGATATTCCACTTACGCAATTTGCCAATCTCATGGGAAAGCAACACATAGCGCAAATAATATTTTCAGGACTTCCAGCTGGTGGAGGCACTGTTTATATCGATAATGTATTTTTCTTCAATGGCGTTATCCAATTGCCAAGCCCTACAGCGGCAGCACCAACTCCTACACGCAATGCAGCGGATGTTGTGTCTATGTATAGTAATGCTTACACAAATGTGGCTGTAGATACCTGGCGTACAGACTGGTCTGCGGCAGTGCTTGAAGACATTCAGATTGAAGGCAATGACACTAAAAAGTATAGCAATCTTGATTTCGTAGGCGTTGAAACAGTAACCAAGCAAATTGATGTTACTGCCATGAATCACTTCCATGTAGATATGTGGACACCCAATGTGACGACATTCAGAGTAAAGATGGTGGATTTTGGTGCAGATGCAGCATTTGGTGGTGGTGATGATACAGAGCATGAAGTAGTTTTTGAAAATGTAAAAGCTGGGCAATGGAACAGTTTAGACATTCCACTTACACAATTTGTAAATTTAGCAAATAAGAAAAACATCGCTCAACTTATCTTCTCAGGTCTTCCTGTCGGTGCTGGTATAGTTTACATAGACAATGTATATTTCTTCAATGATGTAGTGCCTGCAACCAGCCCTCAAACGGCAGCACCTACTCCAACGAGAAATGCTGCAAATGTAATTTCTTTGTATAGCAATGCTTATACAAATGTTGCCGTTGACACATGGCGTACAGATTGGTCATCTGCTGTTTTAGAAGATATTCAAATAGAAGGTAATGACACCAAAAAATATAGCAATCTTGATTTCGTAGGTGTTGAAACTGTAACTAAGCAAATTGATGTTACTGCCATGAATCACTTCCATGTAGATATGTGGACACCAAATATGACGACTTTCAGGGTTAAATTGGTTGACTTCGGTAATGATGCAGTTTTTGGTGGTGGTGATGATACAGAGCATGAAGTTATCTTCGAAAATGTTGCAGCTGGTCAATGGAATAGCCTTGATATTCCACTTACACAATTTGAAAAATTGGTCAATAAGAAAAACATAGCACAATTGATCTTCTCAGGTCTTCCTGTAGCTGCTGGTACAGTCTATATCGATAATGTGTATTTCTTTGATAAAACGTCAAATGTTATAAATGTTGATAATCAAAATCAAATTCTCGTATTTCCAAATCCATCAGCGGCAGGAAATAATTTGAATGTAAATACAGAATTTGAAACATTTGAAGTATTCAACATCAGTGGGCAAAAAATCGCTTTTGGCAACCAAAATTCATTCAAAAGCTTGAACCTAAATTCAGGCATGTATATCATCAAGTTTAAAGTTACTGAGACTACAGCGTCTACTGTAAAATTGGTGGTAAAGTAATCAAGTCGGCAATTCTTATTGTGAGTAGTTAATAAAATAATTGTATTGCAGGGTTATTTTAGCAGTAACCCTGCTTTTTTCGCCTTCTTCAATTTTTAAGTTTTACACGAAATAATATTCGTTACAAGCCTTTATCCTACATCTTCTGTTTTTTTGACATCACTTATTTTGAATTGATGTATTAGTGATGTAGTGGTAAACTTAAGTATATAGATTCGGCTATTGTATTTTTGAACTAATATCTAAGCCATTATACATTTTAGTTATTGACAAATGACATGCTTATTTTATCAAATTCAATAAGTTCACCAAAATGCTAAAATATAAAATCATTAAAATGCCAACTAAATTTATATTTTTTATACTAATTTTTCTTTTTCCAAATTTGAATAATCTGATTGCACAAAGAGTTTTTAACTTAAGTGCAAATATTCAAGATGGAGTGATTGGGTTAGATCGGAAAAATTTTGGCGGACCTTACAGTCAAGGTTATATTCATGATTTTGATTTAGGCGCAAGTGTTAGTCCCTGCGAAAAAATAGTTTCTATTCAAGTTTCAATATCGGCAAACGGCGGTATTGTTCCACCTATACCACCAGGATGTAATGGAGGACCAGTTTATTTCAATATTTATTATGGTTGTCCGTATACAGGTCCAGGGACATGTGCCACTACAAATCCACCTTTGATTGCAGAGACCAATAGACCTTTTGGTAGTTCTTCTTATTCTCAAACATTCATTTGTAATAGCAATTTAAATTTTGAATTTAACCAAATATTTAGTGTTGATGTAGTTCCTGTTTGGACAACTATGTGCACAAATGGGCAAAATCCAATAGGCCTAGGATATGTAGCTTTTACGGGTACAATCACACTGACTGTAACAACCGACCTTATCACTTGTTCAGGTACTGGATGTTTGGCACCTATGACCACTGTCCAAACTTGTGATGATGGAAATCCTTGTACCACAAACGACATGCAAACCATTTTGAATTGTGATGCTAGCATTTGTGTGCCATGTATGGGTACGCCAGTAGTAGCATGTACAAACACCGTTTCTGTGGCGTGCAATGATGGAAATCCCTGCACAACTAATGATGTACAAATCGTGGAAAGTTGTGATAACAGCATAATTTGTGTTCCATGTGCCGGTACTCCTGCACCTTCATGTACTTCGACGGTCATGTTGCCATGCGATGATGGAAATCCATGTACTAATAATGATATGTTGTCGGCTGATGCTTGCGATAATACGATTATATGTGCTCCATGTGCTGGTACTCCAGTAACTGCTTGCGCCAATACGACTACTTTACCTTGTAATGATGGAAATCCATGCACTACAAATGATGTTTTGACGGTAGAATCATGTGATAACACTGTAGTTTGTATTCCATGCATAGGTGTACCTGTCACTTCATGTACCAATACTACAGTATTACCATGTGATGATGGAGATCCATGTACATTGAATGATGTGGCTACAGTTGAGTCTTGCGATAATTCTATAATTTGTGTACCTTGCTCTGGATCAGCGACACCTTCTTGTATAAATACCATTAGTTTGCCTTGTGATGATGGTAATGCTTGTACAATCAATGATGTGGCGATAGTTGATAATTGCGACAATTCTATAGTTTGTGTACCTTGTACTGGTGCTGTTATTGACTGTACAAATGGGTCATCTTCGATAGTTTCTTGCGATGATGGTAATGCCTGTACTATAAATGATGTACAAACCATATTGGATTGTGATGGAAGTATTTGTGTACCTTGTATGGGGATTTTACAGGATTGTACCAATGGCACTACTACCATTCAACCTTGTAATGATAATAATCCTAATACTATTAATGATGAAGTAACAATTTTAGTTTGTGACGGAAGTATTTGTGTGCCTTGCATGGGTGTAAATACCAATTGTACATCAAGTCCTACGACAGTACAGCCTTGCAATGACAATAATCCATGTACTACAAATGACATGGAAACGATCCTAAATAGTGATGGAAGTATTTGTGTTCCTTGCGCAGGGACACTAATACCTACATGTACAAGTACTGTTACATTACCTTGTAACGATAACAATTCTTGTACTATTAATGACATGCAGACAGTAGAATCTTGTGATAATAACATTGTTTGTGTGCCTTGTGCTGGAACACTTACAGACTGTAGTAATGGTACAAAATCGGTAGTAAATTGTGATGATGGCAATCCATGTACAATCAATGATGTACAAACCATTTTAGATTGTAATGGGAATATATGCGTGCCATGTGCTGGAATCGTACCAGATTGTTCAACAGGCCCGACGACAACACGGGCTTGTAATGATGGTAATGGTTCCACCATTAATGATATGGAAACAGTACTCAATTGTAATGGAAGTGTATGTGTCCCTTGTATGGGTACCAATACTGATTGTGCTTCTAGTCCAACCACTGTTCAGCCTTGCAATGACAATAATCCATGTACGACGAATGATATGGAAACCATTTTAAATAGCGATGGAAGTATTTGTGTGCCTTGTGCTGGAATACTTACTGACTGTAGTAATGGTACAAAATCCGTAGTTAATTGTGATGATGGCAATCCTTGTACAATCAATGATGTACAAACCATTTTAGATTGTAATGGGAATATATGCGTGCCATGTGCTGGAATCGTACAAGATTGTTCCACAGGCCCGACGACAACACGGGCTTGTAATGATGGTAATGCTTCCACAATTAATGATATGGAAACAATACTCAATTGTAATGGAAGTGTATGTGTCCCTTGTATGGGTACTAATACCGATTGTGCTTCTAGTCCGACGACAGTTCAGTCTTGCAATGACAATAATCCATGTACGACGAATGATATGGAAACCATTTTAAATAGCGATGGAAGTATCTGTGTGCCTTGTGCTGGAATACTTACTGACTGTAGTAATGGTACAAAATCAGTAGTAAATTGTGATGATGGCAATCCATGTACAATCAATGACGTGCAAACGATATTAGATTGTAATGGGAATATATGCGTGCCATGTGCAGGAATCGTACAAGATTGTTCAACAGGCCCGACGACAACACGGGCTTGTAATGATGGTAATGCTTCCACCATTAATGATATGGAAACAATACTCAATTGTAATGGAAGCGTTTGTGTCCCTTGTATGGGTACCAATACCGACTGTGCTTCTAGTCCGACGACAGTTCAGCCTTGCAATGACAATAATCCGTGTACGACGAATGATATGGAAACCATTTTAAATAGCGATGGAAGTATTTGTGTGCCTTGTGCTGGAACAATTACCGACTGTAGTAATGGCACAAAATCGGTAGTAAATTGTGATGATGGCAATCCATGTACGATCAATGATGTACAAACGATATTAGATTGTAATGGGAATATATGCGTACCATGTGTTGGAATCGTGCAAGATTGTTCGACAGGCTCAACGACAACACGCCCATGTAACGATGGTAATGTTTCCACCATTAATGATATAGAAACAATACTGAATTGTAATGGAGAAATATGCATAGACTGTATTGGGCAGGTAGTCCAAATTACTTCTGGATGGATCGCAGATATCTTTAGTCCAAATGGTGATGGAGTCAATGATGTATTGAAGATATATATTGGCACTGATATCAAACAGGTAAGTCGATTTGAAATTTTCGATAGATGGGGATCAAAAGTTTATGAAGAATCCAACATCACTTCAAATACAGATCAAAAAGGCTGGAATGGTTTTTACAAAAGCAATAATGTTAGTCCTGGTGTTTATATATATGTTGCCATCATCGAATTTACTAATGGCAAGATAGAAACGAAAGCAGGAAATGTGACCGTGATATATTGATCACTATATAATTACAAAATCAATATAATAATTTTCATAATTATTAATTTTTTTACTGGGTTACTTTGCAAAAGCCAAGAAAAGCCTTGTTTTATTTGATTTAGAGCCTTTTGATGTATGTTTGATGTAGTGATAAATTCCATTTTAAACACCGCTGGAAGGTACTTTTGTGCATGTATTTTTAATAGTTTTTACAATTAACAATATATAACCTGATTTTTTTAATAACCTAACACACTCAATTCTCATGAGATTAGATTTTCTAAATAGAAATCTGTTCAACTTATTATTTGGCCAAAGCCACAACTTTGGAGATATTTTGAATAGACTCAATTCAGTAAAAAATGCCGCATTTTTAATTTTGAGTATTTTTGTTCTCAATCTTTCATTTATTGAAATTACGAATGCCCAAACTACATGTACAGGTAATGTACCGATCCAAAACTTAGCCAATGGTATGAATTATACCATAACTGTTGGACCAACGAGTGGAAATGTCTCCATTTCAGTTACAGTTGTAGACAATCCACCAGGTTTGGTTGGTTTTCTTGGAGGACCAGGAAATCCAATATCATTCCCAAACGGCTCAGGAACCTTTACCTACAACTTAACAGGTCAACCTAATCCGTATGTTTTAAATATGTACTTTAACTGGGCAGCAGGTGGACAAGGCAGTTCAACACCGGTATCTTGTTCTGCTACTGTTTCTACTCCACTTGCATTGCCAATTGTTTTTGATAATCAACCAGCGACATTAACACCATTTGGAAGTAATATGAGTGCTACAATAGGAGTGGATCCAACAGATCCAACAAACGCAGTATTGTGTGCGACAAAATTGCCAGGAGCAGATTGTTGGGCAGGCGTTACAGTAGGATCTCCTATATGTTTAGCTTCGCCGATAGATTTTGCTTCAGGTACGACCATAACAATGGATGTGTATTCGCCAGTTGCAGGAGCTCCAATTTTACTAAAATTGGAGAATTGTACAAATGCAACGATCTCAACAGAAATAGTTGTATTAACAACAGTTGCCAATGCATGGGAAACGTTAACTTTCAATTTTGGAACAAGTGGTTGTGCCGCACCACCAAATCTTGCTAATACTTATGATAAATTAAGTATCTTCCCTAATTTTACATGCACACCAACAGCATGTGGTGTTCCGAATCCAGGTGTGGGCTCTACTTTTTCGACATCAGCTTTTTATTTTGATAATATAGAATTAGTGCCTACTCCAATTGCACTTGAATTGCCGATTGTCTTTGATAGTCAACCAGCGACGTTAACACCATTTGGAAGTAATATGAGTGCTACAATAGGAGTAGATCCAACAGATCCAACAAACGCAGTATTGTGTACGACAAAATTGCCAGGAGCAGATTGTTGGGCAGGCGTTACAGTAGGATCTCCTATATGTTTAGCTTCGCCAATAGATTTTGCATCAGGTACGACCATAACAATGGATGTGTATTCGCCAGTTGCAGGAGCTCCAATTTTACTAAAATTGGAGAATTGTATAACTCCAGGGATTTCTACAGAAATAGTTGTATTAACAACGGTAGCCAATGCATGGGAAACGCTAACTTTCAATTTTGGTACAAGTGGTTGTCCATTGCCTCCCAACGCAGCAAATACTTATGACAAGTTAAGTATTTTCCCTAATTTTACATGTACACCAACAGCATGTGGTGTTCCGAATCCAGGTCTTGGCTCTACTTTTCATCATCAGCTTTTATTTTGATAATATAGAATTGGTGCCTACTCCAATTGCACTTGAATTGCCGATTGTCTTTGATAGTCAACCAGCGACGTTAACGCCATTTGGAAGTAATATGAGTGCTACAATAGGAGTTGATCCAACGGATCCAACGAACGCAGTATTGTGTGCGACAAAATTGCCAGGAGCAGATTGCTGGGCAGGCGTTACAGTAGGATCCCCTATATGTTTAGCTGCTCCAATCGATTTTGCGTCAGGTACAACTATAACAATGGATGTATATTCACCAGTTGCAGGAGCTCCAATCTTATTAAAACTGGAGAATTGTACAAATGCAGCGATCTCTACAGAAATAGTTGTACTAACAACGGTAGCTAATGCTTGGGAAACATTAACTTTCAATTTTGGTACAAGTGGTTGTCCAATGCCACCTAACCCAGCAAATACTTATGACAAGTTAAGTGTTTTCCCTAATTTTACTTGTACACCAACAGCATGTGGTGTACCAAATCCAGGCGCATCATCCACATTTGTGGCAGCTCCATTTTATTTTGACAATATACAATTAAAAATTCCACAATGCTCTGGTTCTGGAGCTATAACAGGCCTTGGAGCACCTCAGGTACCTAATGGATATACATATACTATAGTAGAAAATGGTTCAGGTAATACTACTATTTCTATAACTGTAATAGATAACCCAGTTGGGTTAGTTGGTTTCTTAGGCGGACCAGGAGGAATCATGGCTATTGCAAATGCTACTGGAACATTAACTTGGACCGTGGCTTCAAATACTTTAACCAATCCAATTAATGTATTTTTTGCTTGGGCAGGAAATAATGGTTCGGCAGTTCCAATTCCTTATATTGCGGGTGATTGTCTGTGTACTGCTACAGTTGCTGCCCCTATTCCTACATGTGCTCCTGCAAATGTGATATCTATGTTCAGCAACACGTATCCTAATGTACCTGTAAATACTTGGAGAACTCCTTGGTCTGCGGCTACTTTAACGGATATTCAGATTGCTGGAAACGATACAAAATTATATACTAATCTTGATTTTGTTGGTATAGAAACAGTAGGACCAAACTTAATGAATCTAACCAGCATGACTTATATGCATATTGATGTTTGGACACCAAATATGACAACTATTAGAGTAAAATTAGTTGATTTTGGTCCAAATCGTAATTTTGCTGGTGGGGATGATTCTGAACATGAAGTAGTTTTAAACTGTAGTGTTCAATGTGGTTGGAATTCATTCCATATTCCACTTTCAGGATTTGCAAATCTTAGATCTAGGGCTCAAATAGCTCAGTTGATTTTATCTGGTCTGCCTACTGGTCAAGGAACATTATATGTGGATAATGTTTATTTTACAACTTGCGCACCTACAGCAGGAATGAAAGTACCTGCTACAATTTCCATAACGGAAACTTCAGGCTTGTTAAACAATGATGGAATTATTTGTGCTGGAGCAACAGCAACTTTAACTGCAAGTGGTGGTGGAACCTATGCTTGGTCTACTGGTGCAACTACTACAGCAATTACAACAAGTACTGCAGGAACTTATACAGTGACAGTTACTAATGCAGGATGTGCTTTCTCAGTTTCTCAATTTATAACAGTCATTCCACTACCAGTTGCGTCTATAGCAAGGGTAGAAACATCGGGCATCACACCAAACGATAGCATCATTTGTCAAGGAGCAATGGCAACACTTACAGCGAGTGGAGGCGGCACGTATGTTTGGAGCAATGGAGCCACTACAGCAGGCATTACCACAGGAACAGCTGGCACATATTCAGTTACTGTAACGAGTGTCAATGGCTGTATAGCATCGACAAGTTCAAGTATAACGGTATTACCATTACCGGCACCATCGATATCAGTGAGTGAGACATCAGGTACAGTAGCAAATGACGGCACTATTTATACAGGTTCGTCAGCCAATCTAACAGCAAGTGGTGGTGGCACGTACCTTTGGAATACTGGCGCTACAACAGCAGGAATAACAGTTACACCATCAACGACGACGACTTATACAGTTACGGTGACTAATGCGAACAATTGTAGCGCTACAGCGAGTACGACAATCACAGTAATAGATCCATCATGTTTATTGGTGTGTTCAGGCGACCAGACAATCACGCTTACAAATGGCGCATGCGAATATCAATTACCGAATCTGGTAACGGGAGCAGGAGATTGTGCGTACTTTGTAGTTAAACAAACAGCCGGACCGCTTCCAGGTGAATTATTGAAGAAAGGAACATATACGATAACGCAGCAATTGATATCGAATTTAGGCGAGATCATAGACGAGTGTAGTTATACGGTGTCAGTGAGAGCAAATCCGATCATAGTCAATAGCTTGACTTGTAATGATCATGTGAATATTTCTGTGGATATAAACTGTGAGGTAACATTAAGTCCAGACATGTTTTTAGAAGGTAATTCGTACTCCTGTTATGCAGATTATCAAATCAATATATGGCCATTCAATAGCCAGGCCAATGCAATAAACAATGTACCACAGAATGAAGGAATCAACTTACCAACAGGTGAGCATACCTATGAAATCGTAGGGCCATCAGGCAATAGATGCTGGGGAACCTTTACGATCGAGGACAAATTAGCACCAGTAGTAGAATGTAATTGTTCAGGGCCGGTAGCAGATGTTAGCGCATTTAGAGAGATTGGTGTATTTGGCAATAAGAAATATTACCTATCGAATGCGACGTATACATGGCAGCAAGCGTATGCGCATGCACAATCAGTAGGAGGTGAAATGTTGTGTATCACTAGTGCGGCAGAAAATGCGTGTATCTTAAATACGTGGTCGATACCAGGCTTCGCATCTCAGCGAACGTGGTTAGGTGCTACGGACAATGAAGCCTATGGTGGAACAGAAGCTAACAATACGAACAATGGCTGGGTATGGGTAAGTGGTGAACCATTTAGCTATACCAATTGGGCGAGTGGCGAGCCAAACGGACTAGCCAATGAAGATTATGTAGAGATGTTTGGAACAGGAGGTACAGAACCAGGAAGATGGAATGACAATACAAATACCTTTGGCCCATTGCGTTATATCATGGAGATCGAGAATTGTAGCTATAATTGCTACGACCTAGCTGTGATCCAAAATGAGACAGTACCAATGTTATATGGTGTGAGTCCAAACAAGTCAGTATTGACGACACCACCGACAGCAACAGACGGTTGTGGTCCGGTAAGTGCGACATTCACGGATGCGATAAATGGTGGCGACCAATGTGACACGAGGGAATTGGTAAGGAGTTGGACGTTTGAGGATGCATCGGGAAATAAATCATATTGTACCCAACGATTTGCATTCGAGCCAATAAGCGTATCAGACCTAATCCCACCAGTGCGTGAAGTACATTTGACATGTGGCTTGGATGCAACACCAGCGGCTATAGCAGGATATTTAGATGTAGATTCAAGAACACAACCAGCTAATGCAACCAACATCGGCGCTTATGCAGACGATTATGCACAAACAGGTTCAGTAGTAGAATTACATGAAGGTTATGCAAATGGATATTTCACTTATAACCAGATAGGATATGATGGAAAACTCCATGCACAGAAAGTAGACAACAACGTATGTAACCTATATACCACATATACAGATGATGTTATCCCAGCATGTGGAATCGGTTGTAGTGGTAACATGAAAGTGATCAGAAACTGGAAATTGTTAGACTGGTGTACAGGTGAAGTATACACATATACCCAAGTAATCAAAGCGACAGACGAGAAAGCACCAACCTTTACAGTTAAGAATGCAACAGTTGGTGTAGATCCATGGGGCTGTGCAGCCAACTGGAATGTAGGTCAGCCATGGGAATTGGCAGACAACTGTGCGAAGGCAGAGGAGATCAAGTGGGGTGTAAAAGTACCTTCAGGAGTAACCTTGAGTGGTACAGCACCTAATTATAGAATCACAGGCCTTACAAAGGGAACACATAAGATCACATATTGGGCAAGTGACTGTTGTGGCAACGTAAGTGAGAAAGATGCATATGTAACAGTAATCGATGCGAGTGCACCAGTAGCCGTAGCAAAGCAGAACATAGTAATGAGCTTGACAGGATCAGGTACAGGAGCAGATGGAGCAGGCAAGATCTATGGCTGGCAGATAGACAATGGCTCATATGACCACTGTTCAGATGTAAGATTTGAAGTAAGAAGAGTAGATGGAGGTTCATGCGGTAACATAGGCGCAAACGGTACACACAATAACAACAGCACTACAATGACAACAATGGTTACCCAAGTGAGAGGCCAGGCGCAGTATGGTTCCACCCACAAGATAACGCACAAGATACAGATGGAGGTGAGTTTGTTAAGTTCTGTTGTGAGGATATCCCTGCAGGAGCAGACTATGGCTTACATGATGTAGAATTGAGAGTATGGGATGATGGCAACATGAACGGAATAGTAGGAGATAACGATATCATCAATGGTATGAAGGACAATTATAACACTACATGGGTAACAATCCGAGTAGAGAACAAATTGCCACCAGCATTGGTATGTCCACCAGATGTAACTATCACATGTGATATGGAATTGAATCTAAGCTTAGATGCAGAGACGAATGTAAATGATGTAAATCTTACGATGACAGGTTACCCACAAGCCTATGACTTGTGTTCAAACCTACAAGTGACGTACAAAGACCAATGGGTAGGAAGTCATGACCCAGTATGTAAGTCAGGAACAGTAAGAAGAACATTCAAAGTTACAAAAGGCGCAGTAGTAGTTACATGTCCACAATTCATTACAGTAGCAACATTGACAGCACCATTTACCGTAACGTTCCCTAATCAGAACCAAACGACAGAATGGGATAAATGTAGCTTTACATTGGATGATGCGAGAGATGCAGCGAATGCGTCTATCAAGCGTCCAATCGTGAACTATGGTCAGTGTGATATCGTGGGCGAAAACATCACGATAGATACCTTCTTGTTCGAAGATGGAGCATGTAAGAAATGGAGAGTAAAATATAGCTATAAGAACTGGTGTACAGGCGAGGAGATCAATACGATCGCAGGCTTACCAATCGTACACTGGTATGCATTCAAAGATGTAACAGCACCAGTATTGAGCTGTACAAACCAAATGTTTGCAGCCAATCCAAATCCACAGAATCCAAATGGCGGATGTGAGGCAGCAGTAGCATTGGAAGCATCAGCTAGTGATCTATTGATCTGTGCAGAAGAGAGCTGGATCAAGTGGCAGATGTTCTTTGATGGTTGGAATGATGGAACAGTAGACAGATTAGGATCAAGTTTTGTGAACAAATCATGGAACGGCATCTGGGTACCACAGGCTAAGTATATCTCAGGCGTATTGAACCCAACATGGGTAGCATTACAGAATCAACATCCAAACTTACCATTGGCAGACTTAGTGTATGTAACGTACATCAAGCCAACAGCAGCAAGTGGAGGCACAGCGAAATTACCAGTAGGAACAGGCGCAACAGCATTTATCTTGAATGCAGAGAATATCAGCCACAAGGTATTGTGGAAAGTAACAGATGGTTGTGGAAACGTAGATCAGTGTGAAAGTACTGTAATGGTAGTAGATAAGAAAGCACCAACACCATACTGTGTAAGTGTAAGTACAGCATTGATGCAAACAAATCCACAGATGGTAGAGTTGTGGGCAAGAGACTTCGACAAAGGCGCATTTGACAACTGTACACCACAAAGCAAGTTGTACTTCACATTTGATGGAGCAGCACCAATTTACTCAAGAGTAAATGATGAGCATTATTATAAAGTAGTGGGTGGTGTGAGTGTAAATGCAACAGCAGCAGAATATGCACAAGGTAAAGCATACAGATGGTTACCAACATCAAGAAGCGCAGGCTTTGTATGGACAGCAGCTGGAGATTACAATGTACAAGTGAGTGTATGGGATGAGGCATGGAATACTGATTACTGTACAGTAATACTAAGCGTAAGAGGTGGTAACGGATCAAGAGTATCAGGAACAGTTGCGACAGCAAGTGGTCAAGGTGTGAATGATGTAACCGTAGAATTCGCTACAAATGTACCAGAATATCCAAAGACATCACAAACATTAGTAAATGGAACATTTGGAGAAGAGCATCCTAATGGCTTTAACTATACAGTAAAAGCTGCTAAAAACAGCGATTACTTGAATGGTGTAAGTACATTAGACCTAGTAATGATCCAGAGACATATCTTAGGCTTACAAGCTTTAGATAGCAATTACAAGTTGATAGCAGCAGATGCTAACAATGACGGTAAAGTAACAGCAAGTGACCTTACAGATCTAAGAAAATTGATCTTAGGTGTGACTACTACTTTCCCTAACGCAAGTTGGAGATTCCCTGTAACAGGAACAGCAGTACAAACATCACCAATTAAATTTACAGAAGCGATCAGTATTACAAACTTGAGTTCAGAAATGAACAATCAAAACTTTGTAGCAGTTAAGATCGGAGATGTAAACGGTAATGTAAGCACAAGTGTAAATTCACCAGAAGTAGAAAGCAGAAGCAATGCAAATGTAGAAATGAGCGTAGCAGAAGCATCAATTGCAGCAGGTGAAGTGGTAGAAATACCAGTAACAGCAGCAAACTTCAGTGAGTATCAGGCTTCCAATACACAATGAACTTGAACGGAGCAAGCTTCGTAGGTGTTCAAAGTGGTGTATTAGAAGTAAATGCAAACAACGTAGGAGTTATCTCTGACAATGTAGTAACAATGAGTTATGCATCAACAGAAGCAGTAAATGCAAATGAAGGCGCAGTATTATTCACACTTACAGTAAAAGCAGACAAAGCGATGAAAGTAAGTGAAATGATCAGCTTGAACTCAGAAGTAACGAGAGCAGAGTCATATAACGGCGACCTTAAAGTAGGAAAAGTAAGTTTAGGAGTAAGAACAGCACCTGTAGCAGGTATCGAATTGTTCCAAAACGAACCAAACCCATTCAAAGGAATGACAACAGTGAGCTTCGAAATGCCTGAGGCAGCGACAGCAACATTGAGTGTATATGACGTAACAGGAAAAGTAGTAACAGTAAGAAACATCAATGCAATCAAAGGATTGAACAGTGAGATCTTCACTAAAGATCAATTGGGCGTAAGCGGTGTACTTTACTACACATTAGTAAGTGGTGATTTCACAGCTACTAAGAAAATGATCATCGTTGAGTAAAGTGGATTAGCCATCAAGGCTTACCATCAATATTAAAAAATCCACTTCCTAAGTCAAATTGGGAAGTGGATTTTTTTATTCTAGCTTTTGTTGAATGCAAAGGGACTGTAGAGTATTTTGTGTTTACGTCAAATGGACTTCCTCCACAGAATAGACATAAAGATAAGCTGTTAAGCTGCTAATTTTTGAGTTAAAAATAAAATTATTCTAAAGGTGATCTGCCGTCCAAATGTGAGTGTATTCTTAGTGTATAGTACCAACCATCTATATACCTAAAACACAAGGCGTAACCATGGAAGATGAAATAATACAGATGTTCCATAGGCATATACAGCGAGATAAGGATATTAAACGGCACTTTAAAAACAATCAAACTAATAACCTGCATGAAGATTCTCCAGATAATTCCTAAGTTGACAAAGTAGAATTAAGAGAAAGTGATATCATTGAGTATAAATCTACAAACTTTAACAAGAGCAATCACTTAAAATTTGCTCCATAAATCTACTTTGACAAAACTTTTTTTAAGCTTTTAATAATTTATATTTTTGCTCACAAAAATATTTTCACAAAACCACCTGCTTATACTTAGGAACCAAACTTATCATAATAAACCAAGCCATTAAGTAGGCAACAGCACAAAAGGTAAACATAATGGTGTATCCTGTCTCAATATGACCCGCTGTCTTGTAATGGTCAAACAAGGCGCCTGCTACTTTCGTAATGAGGACACCACCGATACCGCCAGCCATGCCGCCCATACCTACTACAGAACCTATGGCAGACTTTGGAAATAAGTCAGAAACCGTAGTGAAAATATTGGCACTCCATGCCTGATGCGCTGAAGCACCGATTCCTATAAGCAATACAGGAAACCAAAAAGTAAGATGGCCCAATGGCTGCGCTATCAAAACTAACAAAGGTATCAACGCAATCACAAACATAGCTTTCATCCGTGCTGCGTACACTTCATACCCTTTATAAATAAAGTAAGTTGGAAACCATCCACCACCGATACTCCCAAACATGGTCAAAGAATATAAGACAGCTAATGGCAACATAATCTCTGTGCCTTGCATATCGTACTGATCCTTTAGAAAGGCAGGCAACCAAAACAGGAAAAACCACCAGACGCCATCTGTAAGAAATTTACCTGAGATAAATGACCAAGTCTGATTGTATCCTAAAAGTTTTACCCAAGGGATATTTTTGTATTTTTCGTCGGGATTTGATTTTATCATCTCGTCATCTGTTTGTATATAGGCGAGCTCTTCTTTTGTCATACGAGTCTGATCTTCAGGTTTTTCATAAAATATCAACCAAAACACCAACCAAATAAATCCAACACCTCCGATGATCAGAAAAGCCGCTTCCCAACCATAATGACTTTCGATCCAAGGTACAGAAAGCGGTGCTAAGATAGCGCCTACATTAGCACCAGAATTAAAAATACCTGTAGTCAATGACCGCTCTTTCTTGGGGAAATACTCTGCTGTAGCCTTGATGGCCCCTGGAAAATTTCCCGATTCACCGACAGCTAATACCATTCTCGAAAAAATAAATCCCAATACCGATGCTGGTACACTGACGATACATATCCATCCCAAAATCTTGAGTAATCCATCACCTATAGGCACAGCCCATGCGTGTATTATAGCACCTAATGACCATAGTACGATGGCCCATATAAACCCTCTTTTAGTGCCAAGTTGGTCGATGATTCTGCCCGCGAACAACATGGAAATAGCATACGTGAACTGGAATGCAGATGCTATATCGGCGTATTGACTATTGGTCCAGCCGAACTCAGCTTCCAGTGATGGTTTCAATAGTGACAGTACCTGTCTATCTAGATAATTGATGGTGGTAGCAAAAAATAACAACGAACAGATTGTCCAGCGATACTTACCTATTGACTTGATCATTTTTTTAATTTTTGATGGTTTTGATTAATTCCAATACTTTTTGGGTCTCTGTGGCAATGGTGTCATATTCCCTTGCTTCCATGCATTTTTTAGATATCAATTTGCTTCCCAAACCTACCGCGCTGACGCCAGCATCAAACCATGATTTGATATTCTCATACGTAGTATCCACACCACCTGTAGGCATGAATAGCAATTTTGGAAAAATATCTTTGATGGTTGCCATATATTCTGGGCCTAATACATTACCAGGAAAGAGTTTGATAAACCTTATTCCTACATTTTCTGCGATAATATCCGAAGGCGTCATACAACCTGGCGCATAAAAGACATCATTCTGCACACAATATGTAGCTACCTCATGTACAAAACCTGGACTGACTAGAAAGTCAGCACCTGCATCCAGGTACATTTTGGCTTGCAATAGATTTTTGATGGTGCCGATACCAATTCTCATTTCTGGCATTTTTTTATTGCGCAAAGCAATCATTTCCTTAAAATTATGGACTGCTTCGTCGCCCCGATTAGTGTACTCTATGGCCTGTACACCTGCGCTGTGTACTGCACGCAGCACCTCCAGACTCACACTTGCTTCTTTATGAAAATACAGGGGTAATATACCTTGCTCCAAAATTATTTTTTGAACGCTTTCTGTGTCAATATTTTTAGGATTCATAATATGTTCATTGTCTATTATGTGAAATTGGTATATGGATTATTAGATATGATTACTGGATATGTGAGATTATTGATTTAGTAAAATACGAGCATTGATATTCAGAGTATCGACTGGTGTCGCCATGTCATCTGACTAAAATATATCAATCATCGTTGTACGCGTCCACTTCCATCACCTTTTAAGAGTTCATTTACTTCCATTAAAGTCGCATGGTTAAAATCTCCAGGAATGGTATGTTTTAATGCACTGGCGGCGACACCGAATTCTGCAGCATCTGCCATATTCATACCTGTCACGAGCCCATAGATCAATCCACTTGCAAAGGAATCGCCACTCCCTACTCGATCTATGATTCGTACATTATAAGCTTTGGTATGATAGAATTCATTTCCACCATAGACTAGCGCACTCCAACCATTATCACTGGCGCTGTGACTTTTACGAAGTGAGGATGCTATCAATTTAAATCCAAATTTCTCTCTTCATCTGGTGGAAAACATCCTTGAATCCTTCGAGATTTATTTCGCCTTTGGTGACATCTGAATCCTTGGCTTTGAAGCCGAGTGTCGTGTCTGCATCTTCTTCATTTCCGATACACACATCTACATACTGGCACAACCGAGTCATTACTTCGCGGGCTTTTTCTTTGGACCACAATTTTTTACGATAATTAAGGTCGATGCTTGTGGTGATACCTTTTGCCTTGGCTGCTTTTAAGGCAAATTCTGTGAGTGCCGCTGCCTTATCACTCAAGGCAGGCGTGATACCAGTGGTATGAAACCAAGATGCACCATCAAATATCTGATCAAAGTCAAAATCAGCAATGTCAGCTTGCGCAATAGCAGCGTCGGCGCGATCATATATCACTTGTGATGCGCGCATGGATGCTCCCGTCTCTAGGAAATATATACCCAATCGATCACCACCACGCGCTATATACTGCGTTTGTACACCATATCTTCGTAGTTGGTTGATGGCAGCTTGTCCGATCGCATTTTCTGGAACCTTGCTTACAAATGTCCCTTGTAAACCATAATTGCACAGTGCTGCTGCCACATTCGCCTCACCACCACCGTAAGTAACATCAAAGCTATCTGCTTGTACAAAACGCTTGAAATCAGGGGTCGAAAGTCTCATCATGATTTCCCCCAGGCTTACTACTTTTATTGACATGCTTTATGATTATTGATATTAAAAAAATATAATTCTTATAAAAACTAAACTGCTACCTACCCATCCATCCACCATCGACCGTTATGATCGTACCATTGACATATTCAGATGCACTCGATGCCAAAAATATAGCAGCACCTGCTAGATCCTCTGGCCTTCCCCAACGTCCAGCCGGTATCCTATATAGGATTGAGGTACTTCTTTCAGGATCATTCCTTAGTGCTTCTGTATTGTCCGTGGCTATATATCCTGGGGCAATTCCATTGATATTTATTCCATTAGATGCCCATTCATTCGCAAATGATTTAATAAGACTTTGTATGCCACCTTTACTAGCCGCATATCCAGGCACAAGGATTCCTCCTTGAAAGCTGAGTAGTGATGCTATAAAAATAATCTTCCCTTGCGATCTTGCTACCATTCCTTTGCCTATCTCACGGGTCAAAATAAATTGGGAGGTCAGATTGGTCTGGACGATCTCGTCCCAATATGCATCACTATGATCCACGATGGGATTTCTCTTTATATTGCCTGCATTATTGACCAAAATATCGATAGCTGGATGGTCCGTGGTAACCTTGGTTATAAATCGATAAAGATCATCTCGATCGCTGAAGTCGCATTGATAACTGTAAAATTTTCTACCTAATGCAAAAACCATATTTGCGATATCGCTACCACCAGCAGGCATGGAACGAGAGACGCCTATGATGTTTGCGCCTGCCTCCGCAAGTGCTATAGCAATGGCCATACCTATTCCCTTGTTGCAGCCTGTGACGAGTGCTTTTTTATGTGTAAGATCGAATATTTTGGTCATGATAATAGGATTTATTTTGTAAAAAAAATAGATTAAAAAGACTAATTGGCTTCCAAGATTTGCTTAAAGAAAGCTTCATTTTTGAATGCTGTACTACCATATTCCCATCCTGCAAAAAATTTCCATTCGGTAAATGCTCCTGGATAAAGTTTCATCTCTATCAAATGGGTATTTTCAATATCACCTTTGTAATGATCTGAATGTGTGCAATTAACATATATGAAATCGTCTGTAGTGATACCCATTCCCAATAACTCATCTAACATAGTTTGCCTTCCAAAAGTATAGGCGCCATGGAGATGACCCTTATGTATCTTCGTGAGATTGGGTAGATGTGCTACTATACCAGATACTAAAATTTCGTCACCTTGCAAACCTTCTATTTTTACCTTATTGTTATAATAATGCGTGTTGGACGCTATCGAAATTATATGCTGTATATGGTAGGTGCGTCCATGCAGTTTGCAGTCTTTAAATGACAGTTCGAAGACAACTTCCCGTTTAGTCTCTTTCAATTTTTTAAAACTTCCAACAGCCTTTGGACCAATCCGAAAGAGTGAGTCACCGATGATAAGGCCGATAGCACCCGCGCCGAGCGAATTTCCAACTTTCAGTATATCCATTCCCCAGTCTTGCATCTCGTGGTAATTTTCATGGATGCCCACACTATTGAGCACCATGTTTTTAGTTTTTTTACCAAAAATATCCATCCCATTGCGCTCATCAAAATAGTTTCTAAATGCAATATTTTGATTTTCCCATGCCGGCCCTTCCATCTGAAAGTAGGTAGAAGTGATAGTTGTTTCATTGGTTTTTAACCTTTCTGCTGAATCCACTTCTTTATAATTCTCTTTTTTCAAAGCAAATCTAAAGTTGACTTGTGTAGTCACACAAGCAGCCAAGCCAATGATAGGAATTAAATAGAGCAAAGTGCGTTTTAGGTCAGTAAATCCAGCCATGATACTTGATGAAATTGGTTAAATAGATAGAGTCGATCGTTGTATTGTCTTTAATGATCGTACTGGTAGAAGGAATATTATACTTTGTTGCCACATTGGAAATGACCTTATTGTGCTCACTCATACGTTTATCTTTATGATCGTGGATCATAATCCAAGGATCTGATTCAAAATCATAAAACTTATGTGGATTCCTTAATACTATATTGTTTTTGATCGTACAGTGTTTCGCTCCATACAGTGAGATACCATGTGGATGATCCGTCACGACAATATTGCTATCCACCACCCAATTTTCAGTAAAACCATCAAAACAAACGAGCCCTTGAACTATTTTTGACCGATTTGGCAGGTCAGGATCTGTGGTACTTATTGCAATATTTTTTTTTATAATAATATTGAGTATAGGGCTGTCATGTGTCCAAGCTTGTAGCAAATCATCGTGATTTCCAGTCGGATCATAATAATCATCGATCAATGCATTGGACAAAAAATTCTCCAAAAATTGATTATCATTTCCAGTATTCCTGATGGCATCGCCACAAAATCTATCTATGATGTTATTTGAAATTATATTTTGATTACCATTCGTTTGTAGGCCATGGAAGGTATATTGTATCAGATTTCCATGGATCCGACACTTGTTCCCATCGCAATAAATGCCAGAGGCTACGTACTCCTTCCAATTTTTTTGGTGCAACTCATCATCGGAAACTGTACAAGTTATTTTGCAATTTTGAATAATAATTTCCTCAGAAAGCGTGTCGATGGTACGCAGATAGCTATTGACAGGCATTCTGGATTCGATGCGGATGCTGTGAACTAAAATATTTTTACCATTCGTAATATGTATGGCATTCAGTACTGCAGCATGCCCACTCGCCGCTGCGATCGTATAATGCCCACCATGCAAGTTTGCCGTCCCATGATTTCCGTTAAGGAGATAAATTACTTCATTACTTATAGGCTCATACCCACTTTCCATTAATGATTGGAGTGAACGATAAGGCCTTTCCTTGCTACCATTACCATTAGGCAGTGCATTAGGGTCACAATAGGTTTCTTTATTTTTTCCCTTAAAGGGAATGAAAGTAAAATAGAGTGAAGATTGCGCTTGGTCCACTGTATTGGTGATGCGTAAGGATATTTTTCTATTGTCTTGATTGGGACCATCTATCGTCACCATTGAATATCCGGGATATAGATCCTTAGTCATTTCTGCATTCATTTTCAACCAATCAAACTGTAATTTCTTGAGATCTTTAATAGCGGCTGCGGCAAAAATCATCGTCCTAGCATCCTTGGGTACATTTTCTAAGGTATAACTTTGAGATGTCAGAAATGGATTAGAAAGTGCATTCACAGTATGCTTCTGTACGTGCGGAAATGAACATGCACCCAAGAGCAAGATCATTGCTATGTAAAATAACCTATTCATCGGTCAATCTAATATCTTGTGTGCTGAGTTTCCAATCATCTGTGCGAAATGGTAATGCTGGAAAGTCATGCGAGTTGAATAAGTTAGCTGGCGATGGATTATTTTGCCAAGCATACCTTACCACTTTCGGTGATTTCACTTTGTCAGACCACACTTTTATAATGTTTTTGTCTATAATCTCGGCCTTTGCCCAGCGAAAAATCTGGTCGTCACCCGCTATGCTGAACCCGAAAATATAGCCAAATTTATCAGTTGTTTTCAGGCCATTGTATTCATTTTTTAACTTAATAAATACTGCATTATCTTTGATGGTGTGGGAGTCATACGATGGACTAAGATAAATAACCTGGTGCTGATAATATACATCTGCCAGCGCCGCCAAAGCCAGTCTTCTACCTACCTCATATTTATTGATAGGATGAATGTTATTAGCCTCGCCTATATCTATCGCGGTGACCATAGAAGTATTTAGGAGACACAATGCTTTTTCCTGAGCTTCTCTTAACTCTGCCCATTGGCTTTCACAGGTATGGAATCTTCTGGATAATAATTTGCCAATTGAACATATAAAAATGGTAAGTCGGGGTGATTAAATCGCGAACGCCAGTCTAGGATGAATCTTTTAAACAAGTCTCTGTATTCAAATGCACGATAGGTATTAGACTCACCTTGGTACCAGATCACACCTTTTATCGGAAAATCAGCCATCGGGGCGATCATTCCATTGTATAAGCAAGTAGGATAATGATTGGGGCTAAAACTGGAAGATGGCATCTTTTCAGTTGACCGCATTCCGATTTTGTATTGCCAAGTGCCGTCTAGTCTTGTGATGAGATCTCCTTGTTGGATAAATAATTTTGAGGATGAACCTGTTACTCCACCACCTCCTATATAATCTTCTACCCGTATTATGATGATGTTTTCACCATGATGGAGAATATTTTTTTTGACATCATACACTCTATCTTTATTATATCTATTGAATGTGCTACCCACCGATTCGCCATTGATCCAAATCATATCAGAATCATCAATAGCGCCCATTGAAATCTTAGCAGCAGATACGTCTCCTTCAAAATTAAATTTTTTATACAGCCAGACGACTCCATCCATATCACTCAATGTAGTATCACCTGAGGTTTCCCAGTAGCCAGGTACATATATCTTCTTCCAGTCGTTTCTATCCATGATAGGATTTGCCCACGCATATATGGAATCTATGATTCCTTGGTCTTTCTGATAAAAATTGGCCATCCACTTGTTATGGACATTAGTACCTTCATTTTTTTCTTTTTCAAAATTGATGGTCTCTAGTTTGCGTACTTTTTTTTCATAGACTGGTAAGCCTTGTAGCCCTGCGCCGCTTGTCCATGCTTCTACTACAGTACCACCATAATTATTATTGATCAATCCTATTGGGATGTCTAATGCGTGCATCAATTGTTTTCCAAAATAATAGCCTACTGCCGAAAATTGAGCTACACTAGCAGGCGTACCGCTGGACCATAATAATGGTGCTGCGAAATCTTTTTGTTCTGAAGCTTCCATCCTGTGTGGAACATCGACAATGCGTAAGTTTGGGTATTGAGCAGATTGTATTTCAGCATCCGCATTTTCAGTAGCAGAAAGAAACCATTCCATATTCGATTGACCGCCACAGAGCCAGATATCACCAAAAATTACGTTTTCAAGCTGGATACGTTCATCCCCATTTATGACTTCAATTTTGGTAATAAATCCTGGTTTTGTGGGTGGTAAGATGATTTTCCAGCTACCATCAGATTGCACCTTATCGGTATAATTTTTGCCATTGAATAGAAGCTTTACAGTACTACTTGGCTTACCATGACCCTTGATGGGTACGGCAGTATTGCATTGTAGCATCATATTATTTGAATAGATATGTGACATACGCAATTGGGAAAATACCGAAGCACTCAAGCTGCAAAATATCAATGTGACTATAAAAATCCTATACATTGGTGCATGTTTTTGTGTACAGTGAAACATTATCTTAAGGCTATATTTTCTACCTGATCCATATCACTATAATCAAAGTTTTCTCCAGCCATACCCCAGATGAATGAATAGTCGCAAGTACCTGCACCAGCATGAATGGACCAAGCGGGAGAAATTACCGCTTGTTCATTTTTCAACCATACATGCCTTGTCTCCTGTGGTTGACCCATGAAGTGACAGATGACATTATCCTTTTTGACATCAAAATAAAAATAAACTTCGCTGCGTCGGTCATGCGTGTGCGGTGGCATGGTATTCCATATACTACCATTGCGGAGTTGGGTGAGTCCCATTTGCAACTGACAAGTTTCTACGACACTTTTGACCAAAAGTTTATTTATCTGCCTGAAATTAGCAGTATCCTGCGATCCTAAGACTACTATTTCGCCATCATTTGATGAGATGTGTTTAGTAGGATATGTTTTATGCGCAGGTGTAGAATTGATATAAAATTTAGAAGGATTACTCGGATCTAGGCTACGGAAGATGATCTCTTTTGCACCTTTACCCACATAAAGTGCCTCTCGATGTGCTATTGATATTTCGTTTTTATCGACACTTATGATTCCGTCATGGCCTATATTGATGATTCCCAATTCTCGTCTTTCTAGAAAGTACTCAGACTTTAATGCATCAAATGTTTCCAGTTTCAATGGCTTTGTGACTGGCATTATTCCACCGGCGACAAATCTTTCTGCTAATGAATAAACTAGGTTGATCTTGTCTTGTGACATTACTTGCTCTATGGCAAATTCTGTTCTAATTCGCTCAGTATCATATAGTTTAAAATCCTTAGGGTGTGAGCTGTATCTAAAATCTATATTCATGGTGGTTATGTCTATTTGGGTGGAGAAAATTAAATTTTAGTACTATTTTTTTGTAAAAAAAATTATTTGTTATTTAAAACTATTCTTTGCGATGATTCCCGTACGATGAGCGTAGGCTCGATAATTACGTGATTTATCATATTAAATTTGCTGGGTGATTCTAGGATATTCAGGCACACTTTTGCTGCATTCCTGCCTATGTCTAGACTATGTTGGTTGACAGTGCTCATGTTTGGGCTTACAAATGATGTGAATGTTTCATTACTGAATCCTACCACTCCAAAATCTTTAGGAATATTGGTGCCTATACTTTTAAGGTATATGAGGGCGCCTAATGCCGAAAAATCACTCGCTGCAAATAGGGCATCAGGTGCCTTTTTTAATTGCATAAATTGCTTGATTTGCTCTTGTCCATTCTCGAAGGTAAGGGTATTGGTAGAGATGATAGTTGGGTCTATTTTTACACCATATTCCTTGAGTGCTTTTTCATATCCTGCCATCCTATTTTCATAGATCATAAGGTTCATGTCACCTGCAAAGTGAGCGATGCGCTTATATCCCATATCAAGTAAGTGCTTAGTCGCTAGATAGGCACCTTTCAGATCATCGATGACTACCTTGCAATACTTAGAATCATCCATGGCCCTATCAAAAAACACCACTGGAATCCCTACCTTATCCAATTGTTCTATGTGTTTTACATTGCTTGTCTTTATAGCCACGGATATGAGTACAGCACTTACATTTCCTTCTATCATGGTTTTGATGATTTCAGATTCATCAAGTATATTGTCATGACTCTGGGAGATAAGCACTGAATATCCAGCTGATTTGGCTATTTCTTCAATACCTGCAATACAATTAGAAAAAAAGTCTCTATTGATCCTAGGCACTATGACACCTAAAGTCATACTAGAGCCCGACCTAAGGTTAGCAGCACTACGATTGACAGAATAATTTCTGAGCTTAGCTAAATCTCGCACTTTCTGGATCATCGCGTCACTAATGGTATGGTGCCCTCTCAGGGCCCTAGATATGGTAGATGAACTGGTATTTAGCTCTGATGCCAGATCTTTAATAGTGGGGCGATTATATTTCTGATGATTATCTTGTTCCATCTTGGATATGTTAATAGATTATGGTTGTTAATGTTCCTATGAGTTTGTCGCTCATGATTGCTATATGGTGCAATCCAGTTTTAAAATTACTATTAGAAAGATCAATACGGCTACTAGAAGATTTTATCCACTTCTTGTCTAATAATTTTCCTTGATTATCATAAATGTAAATACTCAAGTCTTTGTGGTGAAAGGCTTCCCCTATTTCCAATGTTACATGGTCACTAGATGCAGGATTTGGTATTATTTTCAAATGTTTAGAAATACTATTTTCAAAATCCGTTGCGGAGGTACTATTCAGCACCAATGTAAGTATTGGGACCTGATTTTTTTCAAGATTGTCAGCGGAATATATTGAATAGTATGCGCGCGCACCTGTGATGAGTTTATCCATATTGATCCTTAAGAATATATAATCTCCTGCTTGTGCTCCGTTTTTGATTTGATTGTTTATAAAATGTACCAAATTGTTTGTTGAACTTGTATCTAATATATGATTCTGGCCGATGGCGGACTCTTTATGTAAAAAGCGCTTTGCAATTAATAAAATGTCATTTGGATTCATTCCCTCAAAATAATCTGCTGATAGTACATCATTTTTTGATCGGCTAGCAAGTCCATACAGGTCGATAGCTTCAGCCTCTATATTTTTAATTTCATCCAAATACACATTTAAATCAGCACCAACTACCTCATAATTTGCAGGAATATAAGGCAATTTAAATGGTAGTACCGCACATTGTGAATAATTGGTCGTAATGTTACCTATCCTCAGATAGGGACTATATGCCCATAAAAGTGATTTGCGTGAGTTAATCTCCTGGTCATGTACATCAGCTGATAATATTAGTTTGTTTTCGTTGGTCTCATCAAAAGCTAAAGTAGTCACATTATATACATGTAGAGGCATAGAGACATTACTGCTCCGATCATAAGCATATAAGGTGATGTCATAAGCTTGGTCAGGCGCTAGATTGCCGATGGTCACAATTGTGTCTTGGGTAAAGATAGATCGTCCATCACATACTATTCTATAGTACAGCCCCTGCTGGTCATCCGTAAAAGATTGAAATTTTACTTTAAGATAATTTATGCCTTTTTCTACTACTTCGAGCGTATTCATTCCTATAGGAGGCTGTCCATCATATATCGTATCAATAAGTTGAATGCAGCCTATATCTATATTGCCATCTTTGTTCAGTCTATGATATAGATCGATGGATGCAGCGTCTTCCAGATTTCCGCCATCAATACCAGTAGATCCCTGCGAAAGTGCAAAATCCCACTTAGCATAGTTGACAAATAATGTCCCACTATTATATGCTGTAATATTTGATCTATACGTCCCAGGCTCTGTATTATCTGTTTGGTAGGTGTACATGATATTGTTTTGTACTAGATTACCTGTGCTGAGATCGCCGCCGACATTGACTTTCCTAGGATTCACTAAGATCCAAGGTGTGTGGGTAGCATTGTATTTTCTGAAAGGGTTTTTTATCACTGAATTGTTGGTGATCTTACAATTTTTGGCTCCATACATCGCTATGCCATGGGCATGATGGATGACGACTAGATTACTTTCTACGATCCAATCCTCTGCGAACCCGTCAAATATAGCGATGCCTTGAGTGATTTCTGAAGGCAGCCGAAGATTTGGGTTGGCAATGTCACACATTTGGTTGCCTCTGATCGTAACATTGCGTATAGGTAGGCTGAATGTCCATGATTGGAATAAATCATCATGCTGCGGCCTGGTAGGGTGATCGTAATCAAAAACAGTGGCATTTTTTACTTGATTGTACTCTATAAGCAGATCACTGGAGATACCTCGAATCGCATCGGCACCAAATCCATCTATTATATTGTATGAAAATAATTGATTCGGTGACTTAAGCTCGACGGTAAACCACGTATTTTTCAATAGATTGCCTGTAAAGATGCATTGTGTTCCTGATGAAACGATCCCATTTCCTGAGCTAGCGTACCATTCTTCATTTGTAGCCCATCTCGCTTGATCTTCGAACGAATATATATAACAATTAGATACCTCGATGTCTGATGAGCCACCATATACCAAGACCAAGGGTAGATTGTTCAATTCATTATTGGATTGTGGGGATATTTTGAGTCCTGATACGACCCAGTTATTAGTAAAAGAAAAGGTAATACTTTTTGCTATTGGTTCTTGATATATTTCAGGCAAAACATGCACTTTGGCACCGTTCTGACCCCAAAAATTGAGGACACCATGATACCCAGACCTAAGAAAAACAAAGCTACCACTCTCTATCAAAACTTCTGATCGGGTTAGCACATTTCCCAATGTGCGCCATGGGGCTTCTTTAGTACCTGGGTTATTGTCTTTGCCTTGTGCAGGATCTATATAATATTTTTTAGCGATAGTAGGGATTGCGGACACTTTGATGGTAAAATATTGAGTGTTGGAGTAACCACCGCTGCTTGTATTGAGATAAATCTTATATGTGCCAATATCTGTATCAGTCGGATCCAAAATGATACTACCGGATCCATTTTTTTCGTATTCTAACTTGGCAAAATCAGGGAGATTAAGACATTCAGCTGCAAAAGTATCTAAATATCTAAGTGTGGAAAAATAAATAGTAGTACGTGATCCTGCAAAAACTTCCTGATTTTGATTTTTGAAATAGTGAGATCATTCCCATAAACGGAAATATTTAAGATCCAAAGTATCAAAAAAGTATTATTCTAACCATCTTCTCAAGCGCTATTTTCGCATTGATTTATCAGGAATGATTTTTAATTATTGCGTCAAAATAATTATAAATTATGCCAAATTCAATACAAAATTAAACAAAGGTTTGCATAAAATGAAATTTAATTGAAAATACTCTCAAAAAAATATCTTCAAAGTTATATTATTTGTATTTTTTACTTGAATTTGTTTTCGTAATAATTGGTATATAAGTTATAAAATCATTTATATATGTATATAATTATATTATATGTGATTTTTTTTAATAAATTATATTTTTTTTAAATCTTTCAGAAAATAACATTGATAAATCATATATTATTTGTGTATTATCTGTTTTAAGCTATATTTTTTATAAAAATTTAAACAAACGTTTGCGTAATAATAAATTAATTCTACCTTTGTTGAATAGAATAATATAATTATATTAAGATGCGATTTTTACCTATAATAATTACCTTAGTTTTTTTAACAAACATATCATTTATTGGTGCACAAAAGACAGCGACAATAAGGGGTGCGATAACCGAAATGGGAAATGGAAATCCGCTAATAGGTGCAACAATTTATATAGTAGAGTTACAGAAAGGTGAAGTGACAGATTTTAATGGGGATTATACATTGAATCAAATAAAGTCTGGCACATATACCTTGATCACATCTTATATAGGTTATAATACTGACACATCTACACTAGTTATCAATAATAATTTAGAAGTGATTCACAATGTAAATTTGACTGTGGAAGGTCTAACTTTAGAAACAGTCACGGTGACAGCTCAAGCTGAAGGGCAAATGGCTGCAATCAACAGACAGATCTCCAATGATAATATAGTCAACGTGGTTTCTGCCAAGCGAATTCAAGAAGTTCCGGATGCAAATGCAGCTGAAACATTAGGTAGGCTTTCTGGCGTATCTTTGGTCAGGTCTGGCGGAGAAGGTAGTAAGGTATCTATAAGAGGTATGGCTCCATCTTTCAATAAAGTGCAAGTCGAAGGCATGAGAATGGCATCAACAGGTGAAGGTGATAGGAGTACAGATCTTAGTATGATATCACCCTATATGTTAGAAGGTATTGAATTAACCAAAGCAGCTATGGCCGAAAACGAAGCCGATGCTATTGGTGGCAGTGTAAACTTTATTTTAAGAGAAGCACCGGAAAAACCGACCTTCGATTTGCTTATGCAATCAGGTTATGCATCTTATAAGCAACGATTCAATAATCAAAAAGTGGTATTAGGAGGAAGTAAACGGCTGTTTAGTAATAAATTGGGAATATTTGCCCAAGTGGACTTGGACCAAAGAGACAGAAGTGCAAACGAGATTAATGTAAATTATATCAATAGAACAAATTTGTTGGATAATTTCCCGATTTCGACAGGATCCATGTCTCTAAGGGATATTGACAGGACCGTCAAAAAAGGTGGCGCGACTATAGTTTTGGATTATAAATTAAAGGGAGGAAGTATTAAGTTTTCCAATTTCGGAAGTATCATCAAGAAAAAGGAAAACATTCAGTACGAGCTATTCAATCCCTTTTTTAATACACATTCTTATGGCTATAATCAGCGAAATCCCAACCTAAATATTTATAACAGTGCCTTAAAAATGGATAAAAAGTTGGAGTATTGTTGCTAGAAGGTGGAGTTGCATTAACTCATTCTGAAAACAATTCACCTGACGACAAAGATTTTTATGCTACAGAATCCAATGCTTTCGAGCAAAAGGCACGTTGCAAATAATCCTGATACATTATTATACTATGCAAGAAATAATTTAGCAAAGGCGGTTGTTCAGCAAGTTTCTAAGTCATTATCTTATACTAAGGAACAAGAAATTAGCACTTTTTTAAACATGACACTTCCTGTTACAATTTCAAAGGGTATCAACTTAAAACTAAAATTTGGAGGCAAGTATAAGGAGTTAACCAAAGATTATAACATTGATTACAATAAAATACCAGTTGCGCAGTCAGGTCACGGATCTACCTTCGTTAAAAAATCAGTAGATGAATTATCATTTTTGGGATCATTAGAAGCTGATGCTACTACATTGCCATATGAGTTATTTGTTACAGATAATAGACCCGAAAGGTTCTCTAATGGAAAGTTTGGTTTACAAAGGTCACCATCTAATAACAATATTAATGCTTTTTGGAGTTTAGCAGATAATTATTATTTCTATGATTATGTACCTTCCACCAAAGATGATTACAAGGGAAAGGAAAAATATACAGCATTTTATATCCAACCGACATTTAATTTTGGAGAAAAATTGACTATTATTCCTGGATTACGCTATGAGCAGGTAGAAACGTTTTATTTGGGCAATAGAGGAAATAATACACTGCAAAACTGGGATGCAGGCTATATACATAGAGATACGACTGTTTTCAATAAAAATAGTTTTATATTGCCTATGTTACATCTCCGGTATAAGATGAATAGTTGGTCTGATGTGCGATTAGCTTATACACATACACTATCCAGGCCTGATTTTAGTCTCATTATCCCCAAATGGGACATTGGCCTCAATTCGGTCTCTTGGAATAATCCATTCCTTCTACCATCATTGTCAAAAAATATTGACAGTTATTTTTCAATTTATACAAACAAGATCGGTTTATTGACGTTTGGCGGTTTTATAAAATATTGAAAACCTTATATATAATAGCGCCAATACCGTCATCACTCAGGAAGACGTAACTACACATGGATTTCCAGCCAATCTCATAGGTGTTACCATCAATAAGACAGTCAACAATACAAGTCCTGCTAATCTTTACGGATTTGAAATTGAATGGCAGACTAGATTTTGGTACTTGAATAATTTTCTGAATAAGTTCATTTTGACAATAAATTATACACAGACATTTTCTGATGTTTCCTACGACAGGACCGTGCTAAAGCAAGAGTTTTTGCAGGTACCACCGTATGTGACCCTTGTCGAAGAAGTTTCTCCTTATAATGAAAGGTTGCTATTCCAACCCAAAAATATTTTTAATTTTACACTTGGGTTTGAAGACAAAGGCTGGTCATCAAGATTGTCATTTTTATTTCAAAACAATATCTTTTCTACGCCCAATTTTTTTGAGACACTCGAGTGCTACTGATAAATATTATAGGCTTGACTTCAATCTAAGGAAAAATTTACCTTGGGATGGATTTGAGCTATTGGCCAATGTCAATAATATCAATGCAGCAGCGGAGAAGGATAAATTAATTTCTAACAATGCGCTTATAAAACAGCAATTTTATGGAGTTACATATGACTTGGGTATAAGATATAGAATAAAATAACTTTTTAATCATCTAAAATCATGAATATGAAACAGGTTTTTACACTTATGTTTGGGTTTTTATTATTGTTTACAAATAATATATTTTCACAAGCCATAGACACAGTCGAAGTGCCAACTGTTGTAGATGGTTCGCCATTCGGTGCTATCAATAAATTTATTATGGGTGATACCACGGCCAGTGGGGATCGAGCAAATCCTAATAGGTATTATAGGTTAAAAAACGACGCTATATATTTTCTCGATGGTATATTGTTTGCTGATTTTGACCTTAGACTAATAGGCGAAGAGTTTGTAGCGGGCAAAAAACCACCAATTGTAGCATCGACAGCAGGATCTGATGGAACAATCCAATTGATTCAATTTAAGTTATTCGGTAATGCATATATAAAAAATATCATCTGTCAAATGACACCACCTTCAGGTATAGGAGAATCAAATGCAGCTTTCTTTTGTCAGGACAAGGCAAATCTTATGAATTTGATAATGTTTATATCGAATGGGGCCTATGGACAGGCATGGTAACAGAAGTACCTGTCAAAAAAATAACTGTTCGAAATTGTTATTTTAGAAACCCACAACACAAAACAGATATTTGGAATGGTAGAGGAATTGGGTTTTACCAGCAAAATCCAGCGGATTCTGTCATTATTCAGAATAATACATTTTTTAATATGAATTCATTTGCTTTTTTTGCTGATGTGAGTTCTATACCACCACGATACCTGCTTTTTGACCATAATACTATTGTCAATTCGATGAAATTTCCTATTCATTCGTTTTGGTTGCCGAATGCCACAGTAACTAATAATATCTTTTATAATGCACATAGCTATGGAGAAAATGATCAAGATAAAGTCGGTCAAGATCCGCAGCGTTTATTATATGGAATAATTAATATTGATAAAATTCCAAATGCGCTTAAGACATATTATAGTATCAAGGAAGAAAATAGAATATATAAAGTATCAAATAACGCCTTCTTTTATAGTGATGAAATAAAAAATTATTGGACATCCTTTTCATTGGCCGAAAATCCGTTTATGAATGGTCGAAACGAAGGATTCTTTAGCGATAATACAAGTTACCCATCATTGTCTATTGAAAATACAATCAAAGAAGATCCAATTTTTATAGATAAAGGGAATGCCGTTCCTGCTATGGTGCAATGGATGACCAATCGACGAAATTTAGTCGGCAATGATTATTGGGGCTGGGATCCGGATAATAGCAAGTTTCAAGTCCAATGGCCATTCCCAGAAAACTTGGCTTATGCGAATAATGGTATGAAAACAGCAGCATCAGGTGGCTTTCCGCTCGGAGATCTCAACTGGTGGAAGGATCAAAAAACAGCTTGGGAGTCATGGTACGCTACTTCAACTAGTGATCAAAGAGATCAAAATATTTCTGATATAACATTAATGCCAAATCCTACCAACGATAAGGTAGTTATTTCCCTTGAGATGACTTCATCTGCAAAAGTAAATATTAGTATTTTTGACATTTCATTGCGTCAATTTGGCTCCATCCATACATCTCAGTTAGCTATTGGCCACCACAAGCTTGAACTCGATCTTCCAGCCTTAGGTATTACAAATCAAGGAATGTATTATGTGACTTTAATGTCAGGTAATCAAGTGATTACAAGAAAGTTAGTTAAGTTGTAAATATTTCTTAGTGTAACATAGGGAGGAATGTTTAATTAAATAAATCTCCCTATTTTTCATTTAAAATCGGGTATGAATCATGAATAGATTTGGATTCTTTGTTTTGTTTTTTGTAATGACCATTTACAATATTTTAGCACAGGAATCTGGCGCAATGGTCAATGTACAAGGAAAAGATATTCAATCATTAAAGCATACTTGGGCTGCTAACTGGATCACACATCCTACGGGTACTACACAGGATTTTGGAGTTTATTTGTTTCGTAATAGTTTTAATGTTAGAGCCATACCCGATAGTTTTTTGATTTATGTTTCTGCCGACAATAGATTTACCTTAAGCATTAATGGCAATATGATTCTTGATGGTCCTGCTCGAGGAGATTTAAATCATTGGCCTTATGAAACTATAGATATTGCACCTTTTTTACAAATAGGTCAGAATGTGATTGCTGCAAAAGTTGTAAATTTTGGAGTGTATCGCCACGCATCACAACACACTTTTCAAACAGCATTTATATTGCAAGGTGCATCTACACGCGATATAAATTTGGATACAAATCCACATAGTGCATGGAAAGTGTATCACGACAAAGCCTATCATTACACACCTTTCGTTTCGGACTCTGTTGGTGGATATTATGCGGCTGGACCAGGAGATATTTTTTATGGCAATCTGCATCCTTGGGATTGGGACGATAATAATTTTGTGCCAGATGATAATTGGAAAAAGCCTATTGCAGCGATGGTAGAGTTTGCAGTAGGGCGCGGTTTTTTGTATGGTAGTACTTGGTTTTTAGTGCCGCGTACTATACCCAGATTAACAGCAAAAATAGAACGGATATCCAGTGTAGTGCGTCAAGAGGGAATCGAAATGGAAGAGAAAGTGTTTTATAATAGTGCGTCAGGCATTGTAATCCCAGCACATACTAAAGCGACAGTCTTATTGGACAATAAGCAACACAGCATAGGATTTCCCACTTTGTATTATGGTGGCGGCAAAGATGCCAAGATAAAAATAACATACGCTGAGGCGTTATTTTATAAGAATTCAACGACATTTTCGGCACATGGTGGTTATCGCAAAGGACATAGAAATTCAGATTGGAAATCAAAAGAAATCAGAGGGTATTATGATATTATTTATCCAGATGGCGGAGAAAAAAGAATATATAGACCATTGGCTATGAGGACTTATAGATTTATCCAATTTGATATAGAAACCAAGGCAGAAGCCTTAAAATTGGATGATTTTTATGGAGTCTTTACAGCATACCCATTCGAAAAAACAACTACTTTTGATTGTGATAACCAGGACTTAGTTCAAATAAATAATGTGGCGTGGAAAACCTTGCAAAACTCATCCACTGACAATTTTATAGATCCTTATTACGAACAACTACAGTATATAGGCGACAGCCGAATAGCTTTAGTATCTATTTTTAATACCAATGATGATGCCTTGATGCGAAATGCCATCAAACAGTTTGATGATTCGAGACTGAACCTGGGACTGACTTGTAGCAGATACCCTTCTTATATAGTACAGATCATTCCTACCTACTCTTTACTATGGATAGGGATGCTTAATGATTATTATATGTACCGTGATGATCCTGCATTTGTTAAGCAATTTATGCCAGGCATACTAAGCATTTTGGCATATTTCCAATCACATATAGACGAAACAGGAATGTTGGGCAATCTCGAATGGTGGAATTTTACAGACTGGGCTAAGGGATTTGAGAATGGCATTCCTCCAGGTGCTGATGATGGACATTCTGCCAATGTGACTTTACAATATGTTTGGGCTATCCAAAATGCCATTCCTATGCTGAAGGAATTTGGGTATTTGGATGAGGCATTAAAATATGAAAGCTACGCTACCGTTATACAATCAGCTGTATTAAAACAATGCTACGACAGCGGAAAAAAATTGATTGCCGAACGTATGGAAAAAGATGTGTTTTCTCAACACACCAATATATTTACCATATTGACTAACACACTGCAAAATCATAAAGAAATTGTAACCAATATATTACAAGATACTTCTTTGATCCAAAGCACGGTATATTTTAAGTTTTACTTGACTCGTGCCTTACAAAAAGCTGGAATGGGCACAAAGTACTTAGACTTGTTGAGCCCGTGGAAAAACATGATCGATCTTGGTATGACTACATTTGGCGAAACTGATGTTGAGCCTAGGTCTGATTGTCATGGTTGGAGTGCATCACCGGCGTTTGATGTAGTGCATACTATTACTGGCATCCAATCCTTAGCCCCAGGATTCCACAAGATACTTATTGAGCCGAATTTCGGACCTTTAAAATATATCAAAACAACATTTATCCACCCTTCAGGTTATGCTATCGTGGTAGATCTAAAAAAATCTGACAATGGCGATTTACATGGTACTATTTTAAACCCTGGAGGGCTTGACATTACATATAAACACAATAATATTTCTATAAAATTATCAAAAAATGAAAACAGGATTGGTATTTAGCTGATGTGCCAAATATCAAATGAATTGCTTCAAATAAAAAGCGGTAATGATGTTTAATATAAAGCGGCGTATTATTAAAAAATTTGGTTTCGTGTCATATTATTGATACTTTTTACTGTGACGCTGGTGCGAATAAAGGCTCAGGATGTATCTTCTATCAGAAACTTCCAAATAGACAGGGGAATCACCATATTTAAGCTGAACACTATACCTGATAATAATAAGTACATTGATATAGATAAAGATGGTGATCCAGATCTACTTTATGCAGTTTTGTCAGATGGTCGCTTATGTTTATGGATAGATGACGATGATGATATGAGACAAAATGATATGCAAGGAGATTTAGATGCGGATTGTCTGTTGATAGACATTAATCGTGATGGACATTATGGAGCAGAATATGATTTGATCATAGACTATATAGATGAAGATGAAGACGGAAAGGCCGATATTCAAATCATTGTAGATAATGGACGAAAAGATTTTCACGGCAAATGGACTTCACACTTTTTAGTTTTTTTTGATGATGATAATGATGGTATTTTTAGTTATATAGATTGGGAACATTTGAAATTTGAAGGTTGGGATCATAGTGGGCAATCCAATTTTTTTGCAGATTACCATGGTAAAAGTACGATGCTAAAGGTGCACATTACCACATCAGATATAGAAAACCTGAATTACAATTGGGAAAACCCATTTTTGTGGTACGATGAAGATAATGATGGAAGATCAGAAATGGCTATCAGGGTCATTGACGAACCCAAAGAAGTCAAAATCGACAGTTTTAATCCTTATTCATGGAAGTTTAGTCAATATGCAACACTGGTACAACAGACTTGGGACCTTGATAATGACAATTCTGTGGGCAACGAGCTGGACTTTGATATGAGTTTGCAATTTAAAGGTACAGGTTTTGAATACAGTGATCAAATATATCGCATCAAAAATAATAAAGTCTTAGGCAAAACAGATCACTTCTTTTTCGATGCCCGATGGAGACATCTAAGCTATTTTGTATTTCCTGATCATGAAAATGTACAAAAACTGACCCATGGAAGAGGCCTTTGGCAGCAATGTTGGATAGTATTTGATGAAGATGACGATTGCCAGAGATGGGAAAGAGTGGAGTTTTATCAGCCTCTCGATCCTTTTAAGGTAGGTGCAGGAAATGGAGGCCTAGACAATAATCCACAAGCTGATGTTTCTGGCGATAGGGGAGAGTGGGACCAAGACTGTTCAGGCAAAGGTCAATTGTACATCTCACCCATGGATGGTAAAATTCACTTGTTTGGTGCAGAGAAAGGTTATTGGCGTATAGATCAGCATGCGACGTATTATCAGGGATGGCAAGGATGGCGAGGGCCCAATTTGCAGCCCGAAGATTTTAGTAAAACAGAACCAACCAAATATGCAACTGTGTATTATGAAGATACCGATGGCAACGGTTTTTTTGATAAAATGAACTTGGACTTTGATGGAGATTTTGTATTCGAAGATGAGATATTATTGACTAATTTGGAAATTAGTGATGCTTCTATACTATACAGCACTTCTAAAATGGCTTATTCCGACATGTATAAATTGTTCGATAAGGTCGCCGATGATATGTGGTCAAATGCAAAAAATGCGCTTGAAGTTGCCAATAAATATGGCTTGAATACCGAGTGGTATGCTATTTTTCTTTCTCCAAAGAGTACCCATGAGAAATATCATAATGGATATTGGCTCAGCTATTATTTGTACAAAGATATGTTGGATTTTGCCACTTGGAAGAAGGATACACTGTTAACAAAGAACATTATGCGTCATTATTTTTCATCTGATTGGTGCAAATTGAAGTAGGCAATAAATACACTTTTTCATTTTGATAACGCTAAACAATTTGTACCCATAGTGAAATAATGTAATTACAATATTATAAAGATCTAAAATCATGGAGTCATTAAATTTTAAATATGTAAATTATCTTTGGAATTCTGAACACACCAAACATCTGCAGGATGACCAGTTAAGTTTGTTTTTATATAGAAGTAATTTATTGGGTGCGGATCTTCGTATAACCAATTTTGGAGGCGGCAATACAAGCTGTAAAACGATGGAATCAGATCCATTTACTGGTGAGCAAACAGAAGTCATGTGGATAAAAGGTAGTGGTGGTGATTTGGGTACATTGAAAAGAAATGGAATTGCCGGCCTTTATACTCATCGGTTGCAAGCGCTAAAGAACGTATATCGCGGACTGGAATTTGAAGATGATATGGTAGCTTTATTGGACCACTGTCTATTTGATCTGAAAAGCGCTGCTCCTTCCATAGATACCCCACTGCACGGATTACTTCCCTTCAAACACATAGATCATTTGCATCCCGATGCACTTATAGCGATTGCTGCATCAAAACATGGAAAAGAAATTACAAAAAAAATATGGGGAGAAAACATGGGTTGGATTCCTTGGCAAAGGCCAGGTTTTGATCTTGGCTTAAAATTAGAAGATTGTTTAAAGCAAAATCCAGAAATCAGGGGCATTATTTTAGGCAATCACGGTTTATTTACATGGGGAAATACATCTTATGAATGTTATATAAATAGTTTGCAGGTCATAGAACAAGCTTCCGCATATATTGCAGCTCAGACAGACAAGTTGCAAGTAGTTTTTGGTGGACAAAAAGTGGAAAGCGGCCTACCATCGAATCGTAAGAAAAAGGCCATTTATTTAGCACCCATTCTACGAGGATTGTGTTCGAGTGCAAGACCTATGATAGGACACTTTATGGATGATGAGCGTGTATTACAATTTATAAATAGTAATGATTTGGATCGTTTAGCGCCTATGGGTACGTCGTGCCCCGATCACTTTCTGAGGACAAAGATCCAACCATTGGTTATACATTTTGATGAAGAGATAGACTTTGAGAACGTAGCAATGGTCAGAGATTTTATTGAACCATTTTTTGGTCAATATCGAAAAGAATATGTAGTATATTACGATACATGTAAGAAGCAAAATAGTCCAGCGCTCAGAGACCCAAATCCTGTCATTATCTTATGTCCTGGTATTGGTTTGTTTTCATTTGCCAAAAACAAACAAACAGCACGAGTAGCAGCTGAGTTTTATATCAATGCCATTAATGTTATGAGAGGTGCAGAAACGATCTCGACTTATACTTCATTGCCTAGACAAGAAGCTTTTGATATCGAATATTGGTTGCTCGAGGAAGCGAAATTACAGCGTATGCCCAAAGAAAAACCTTTGAGTAGTAAAGTAGCTTTAGTCACTGGTGCAGGAGGAGGTATAGGCAAAGCCATATCTGAAAAACTTATATCTGAGGGCGCAAATGTTGTTTTTACTGATTTATCACCTGATCATCTTATAGAAGCTATTCGCCCTTATTCACGCGATATTGCTATAAGCGTCATTTGTGATGTAACGGATGAAACACAAATTAAAACTGCATATGACAATGCAATACTAGCCTTCGGTGGTATAGATATTGTCGTTCATTCAGCAGGATTGGCTATATCGAAGTCATTAGAAGACACTATGAGTGAAGATTGGGATATTTTGCAGAATGTTTTGGTGAAAGGGCAGTTTTTACTTGATAAATATGGTGCAGAGATTCAAAAAAAGCAAGGAATGGGAGGCGATATTATACACATAGCTAGTAAAAATGGTATTGTTTCAGGGCCGAATAACATCGCCTATGGAACAGCGAAGGCCGCACAACAACACATGACAAGGCTATTGGCAGCTGAGTTGGCAATTAACAAGATCAGAGTCAATACTGTCAATCCTGATGGCGTCATCATTGGATCTAAAATATGGGAAGGTGAGTGGGCAGAAGGAAGAGCAAAAGCATACGGAATTCCAGTCGATCAGCTACCAGAACATTACGCAAAAAGAAACCTCTTACAAGAAATAATAAAACCTGAAGACATTGCTGATGGTGTATTTGCATTGTTATTACTAAAGAAATCCACTGGTAATACGATCAATGTCGATGGTGGTATGGCAGCTGCATTCGTTAGGTAACAGGCATTAACTCATTATACAATTCAATAAAATGATCAAGTCTTTAGATGGAAAAATTCGGCAAATTAATGAAAGTAATGTATCGCACACAAGAGATTATTTGACATTGGTCGAATTGCTTCAAAGGCGAAACGTCCATATAGAAAGCATCATTGAAAAGTTGGTGAGATTTTCAGGTTGCTATTCCATCTTGGGCATTAGGTGCAGGAGGTACACGATTTGGCAGGTTTGGTTATGGTGGCGAACCCACAACTTTAGAAGAAAAAATCGAAGATATCGGACTTATTCATAAACTTACCCAATCAGCAGGTGCAGTATCATTACACATTCCATGGGACATACCTACTGATACTGACTCTATTCGAGCTCTTGCTAAAGAAAAGGGTTTGGTTTTTGATGCCATGAATAGCAATACTTTCCAAGATCAACCCTTGCAGAAATATAGCTATAAATTTGGGTCGCTAAGTCATATATCTAAAGATACTAGAGATCAAGCTGTAGCCCATAACAAAGACGTGATCAAAATCGGAACGGAACTCGGATCAGAATCTCTCACAGTATGGTTGGCAGACGGAAGCAATTTCCCTGGGCAAACTAATTTTAAAAATGCATTGCAACGGACTCAAGATTCGCTCATAGAAATTTATGAAGCTATGCCTGCAAATTGGAAAATGTTCATCGAATATAAACCTTACGAGCCAAATTTTTATCACACTGTAATTCAAGATTGGGGCACATCTTATTTATTGGCCAATGGTTGTGGCGGAAATGCATTTACATTAGTGGATTTAGGCCATCACCTGCCGAATACAAATATTGAAAATATAGTATCAACCTTGATGTATAAAGGCAAATTGGGTGGATTTCATTTCAATGATAGCAAATATGGAGATGATGACCTGACAGTAGGGAGCATTAAACCTTATCAGTTATTTTTGATATTTAATGAATTGGTTTACGGTATGAACAATAATACCAATCACAATCCTAATCCTACATGGATGATCGATGCCAGTCACAATGTCAAAGATCCTTTAGAAGATCTCATGCAATCGCTTGAAGCAATAATGATAGCTTATGCACAGGCACTACTCGTGGATCACAAAAAATTGGTAGAAGCGCAGCAGTCAAATGATGTAGTAATGTGTCAGGAAATCTTGCAAGATGCATTCAGAACAGATGTCAGGTCACTTATAAAAGAATCGAGACGACTTTCAGGTGGAGCCTTAGATCCATTAGGAACATACAGGGAGCTCAATATTAGAAAACAATTGATCACTCAAAGAGGTCGATCTGGGAGAGCCACAGGACTATGATAGCTGTTACCATTATTTATGATATTGGCAAAACTAATAAGAAGATGGCCGTCTTAGACCATCAACTAAATATTTTATATCAGCAACAAATCACCATTGATGAGGTATATGATGAGGATAACTTTCCATCAGAAAACTTGGCCGCATTAACTGATTGGATGTTTCAATCTTTGAAGGCAATAATAGAATCGCGAGAATTTATTGTTGAAAAAATCAATTTTTCGGCGTATGGTGCCACCATGGTACATCTTGACAACAATGGAAAAGTACTTACGCCAGTTTATAATTACTTGAAAAATATTCCCGAGAATATAGTAGTAGAATTTTTAGCCAAATATTCTTCACAGCTTGCGATTGATACAGCGTCGCCAGTTTTAGGTATGCTCAATGCAGGCATGCAATTATATTGGTTGAAATATACAAAACCAAAAATATACGGGACAATAAAATATGCTTTGCATTTACCTCAATATTTAAGTTATCTCTTTACAGGGAAGTTTTATAGCGATATCACAAGTATAGGTTGCCATACATTATTATGGTACTTTGAAAGAAATGATTACCATGATTGGGTATATCAAGAAGGAATACATGAAAAATTGGCACCGATCCAAGAGATCGATCATATGGAGTTGGTCAATATATTTGACCAAAAAATACGGGTTGGCATAGGAGTACATGATTCATCAGCTACGTTGGTCCCTTACCTGAAGTACAGTATGGAAAAATTCATCTTGCTTTCTACAGGTACATGGTGTGTAACATTAAATCCATTCAGAGATGATAGATTGACTGAAAAAGACATGGATGAAGGTTGCCTTAATTATATAAGATATGATAAATTGCCCGTACGAGCTACAAGTATATTTTTGGGAAATGAATACCAATTGCAAATCAAAAAACTTTGCGATTTATACAAAATACCCGAGTCAGAAATTTTGAAAATTGAATACAATAATGAATTGTATGAAAAATGGTCATATAATATAAACCGATATTTTTGTTTTTCTTCACTTGACGAAACTACAGTAGGAATAATCGATCCCAAAGAGCAATTCCAAAATATACATGAAGCTTACCATAAATTGATTTTAGAGTTGACCAATTTTTTGATTGATAATATGCAAAAAACGGTTGGAGCAGATTTTCCTAATGTGGCATTTGTAGATGGTGGATTTACTCAAAACAGTGTTTTCTTAAAAATATTACAACGGAAACTTAGTCAGATGGAATTTTTGGTTTCCCAATTTGTTTCCGGAGCTGTCATTGGCGCTGCAATCCTTATTGCTGGAACTTCTATTGATTCTAATGTCTTGAAACCAATTTTAAATTTCGAACCAATCAAATTTTAATATGGCATTTGCATTTAATACATCCTATGCATCCGTGGATATGCTAAGGGAAAGGGCCAAACTAAAAATTCCAAAATTTGCATTTGAATATTTAGATGGTGGTTGCAATAATGAGCTGAATTTGGCAAAAAATACAAAAGAAATTAGAGATATCGAACTAAAACCTATTTACACTAAGCCTTTTGCCTCTGCCGATTTGAAGACTTCCATCTTGGGAATGGAGTATGACCTGCCATTTGGTATTTCGCCTATTGGGTTGCAAGGTTTGATGTGGCCTGGAGCTTCTGAAATATTGGCCAAAGCCGCATTTGAATCCAATATTCCATATATATTGAGCACAGTGGGTACTGCTGATATAGAGACTATTGCTAAAATCACTGAAGGAAAAGCTTGGTTTCAGTTGTATCATCCCAAAGATATATCCATTAGGGATCAATTGATTCAACGTTGCAAAGATGTAGATGTACCTGTTTTAGTTATTTTGGCAGACGTACCGTCATTCGGATATCGCCCAAAAGAAATAAAAAACGGACTATCGATACCTCCTAAAATGACATTGAGAAATATTGCTCAAATTGTAGCCCGTCCACATTGGGCACTTTCTACATTAAAACATGGACAACCAAGTTTCAAAACTTTGGCACCATATATTCCCAAAAACTTGAGTTTAAAACATCTTGGACTTTTTATGAATAATATGTTTTCTGGGCGGATCGACGAAAATCGAATTGGTCAAATTCGTGATTTATGGAAAGGGAAGCTCGTCGTAAAAGGTATTGAAAGTCGCGTAGATGCTGACGTGATGATTAAGCTCGGTATAGATGGAATAATCGTATCCAATCATGGTGGACGCCAACTCGATCAGGCACAGTCCTCTATCCGAGCATTGGATAATCTTGTACCATTGTATAAGGATAAGATTACCATTATGATGGATAGTGGCATTAGATCAGGGACTGACATTGCTGGTGTATTAGCAAGTGGAGCCGAATTTGGATTCTTAGGTAGATCATTTATGTATGGTGTCGCAGCTTTGGGTACACATGGTGGTGATCAGGTGATTCATATCCTGAAAACAGAACTGAAGCAAGTCATGGAACAAGTAGGATGTGAAAATCCCAATAAGCTACATAACTTTCTATTGGGGCGAAAGTAACTGAGCATAAGGCACAAACTTAAGTTTTCAATATGAACAGCTTATATTATTGCCTTAAAACCTTCCATCTTATCAGCCAGTTTTCAAGTAAAGATGCCCATTGCCTGATGGCAAAATCATCTACCAATAAGCCTAAACCATGATTTCCATGCTCAAAAATGTGCAATTCAGCAGGGATGCCTTTCGACCTAAGTGCTAAATAATATGAGACACTGTTTTGCACGGGCACTACATTATCGTCACCAGTGGTAAATATGAAAGTAGGTGGTGTAGATACTGTTACATGTTTTTCATTGGAAAGGAATTGTATATCTTCCAAATCAGGTGTAGGACCCAAAAGGAAACGTCTTGATCCCCAGTGTGTGTAGTCGCTATCCATATTGATGACTGGGTAACCAAGCACACAAAAATTGGGTAAAGAACTTATTTTATCTATGTCATCTTTCGCTAACGGATCACCGGAATCACTATGGTTAGCCAAAGTACTCGCTAAGTGTCCTCCAGCTGAAAAGCCCATGATGCCTATTAAATCTTGGGAATATCCATATTTATCCGCATGGTGACGTGCTAGTCTTAGAGCTCTTTTAGCATCATGTAACATTTGCGGATGCTTATGCCCACTACCATCAAATTTTCCTAATGAATATCTCAATACATAAGCAAAACAACCTCTATCAGCGTACCATTGTGCCACTTGCAAACCTTCATGATCCATAGCCAAACCTTGATATCCACCACCAGGAAAAATAATGACTGCTGCTTTTGTTGCTATTCCCTTGGGCTTATACGCAAACATAGCAGGATCATCTTGACCATTTTTTTGTTTATATAAAAATATTGTATCGGCAGCCTGACTGAAAAAAGTATTTGGAAATGATAACATGATAATAAGTATTAATATATATTTCATTGATATTATTTTATAATTACAAATAAGTCGATATAGTACTGGCTAAACCAATTAGTAAAATAGAAGCCAAAACCACTGTTAAACCAAGTACAAGCGTAACATTTGTTTTTTTAGCTACTCCTTGCCATTCATGATAATAAATACCCCACAAATTGCTGATCAAAATAATAAACGCCATGTGAATTGACCAGCTTGCAAACTCCAGATTCTTACCAATATAAGTGGTGCCCATACCGTAGAAAAAGAATTGTAAATACCAAGTGATTCCACCTAACATCGCCCAAATATAATTGTTATTTCGATGTTGAGTCTTAATGGTATAATCAGAAAAAGATTTTTTTCTATAATTAAGAAACAAGCTGTAAATTCCATTAGAGGTAATGCCTCCCAATAAAATGTACACCAATAGTACATTGTTTTTAAAAAGATCATTGGTACCCATGGTGCTGGTAAGTTCGGCTATGGGTTTTCCGGCTTCTAGTCCGAAGGCAAAACATGCACTTAAAATGCCGGATATTATGGCAACTAGCAGACCTTTTTTGAAATCAAACTCGTGTATCGCAGATGTTTTCACATTATTCTCCATCCTATATTGTTTTTCTTTTTGAACACCTGCAAATCCAACAATTATAATACCTACCAAACATAAAAGTATTCCGATAAGCGTGATAAATCCTGTGTCTGTATGAATCAAATTTGTAAAAGTGCCGTTAAATATTGGTGGAATAAGTGTCCCAAAAGCAGTACATAAACCCAATGCCACTGTCATTCCTAATGAAATGCCTAAATATCGCATACTCAGTCCAAATGTAAGTCCACCTATTCCCCAAAGAACGCCAAAAATATAGGTAATTGCGAAAGCAGAAATATCAGTTTGTGCAATGACTTCTAAAGGCTTATCAACAGTAAGATATGCAAATAAAATGGGTGATATAACCCATGCAGCAATACCGAGTATCATCCATGCAGATTCCCAATGCCAACCTTTGACTTGTTTGATAGGAATATAAAAACTACCAGCAGCAAAGCCACCAAGTGCATGAAATAATATTCCCAAGATTGATCCCATTGTTTTGTTTTAATATTTTAAGCCTTAAGCTGCTTCAAAATTTTTAGTTAGTAATGCCCTTGCGGTCATTAGATCTTGTGATGAAAAAGGATTTGCATTAGCTGCTGTCAGTGCATCATCTATTTCCTTTTTGTTTTTAGCACCACTTAATACGGTATTTACACCAGTTTGATCTATTACTGCTCTAAGTGCCGCTTGTGCCATGTTGCGAATATCACCATCAATCAAAAACTCAAATTTTGCTACCTGATCTATTCTTTCGGCAATTTCATCTATTGTATATCGACTATTAAGTGTGCCATTAGCAAAGACCGTTTCCCTATTTATAGACCCTGATAAAAAACCATTTGCGAGACATTCTCTTGCAACAATACCGACAGGATATTGGCTTAGGTCTTTGATGAGTGATTCTGATTCCCTATTGAGCAAACTGAAAACTACCTGGACTACATCTATTTTATTATCTAAGGCCCACTGCCTGGCCATCTGTTCAGTTTTATGGAAATTGGAGATCGAATGCCCAATGAATCTTACTTTGCCTGATGTGACGACTTCGTTGATCCCTTCCCATACATCATCCAATATTTCGTCTGCATAAAATGGAGAGTGAAAAAAAAGTACATCAATATAATCTGTCTGCAATCGCATCAAACTTTCATCTACAGAAGCCAAGATTCTTTCTTTATTGAATTGTGATGAGCCATCTTTAATCGTTGGATTTCGCCCAAATTTGGTTTGAATTATTACATCCTTTCTTATACCTTTTAGAGCCTTTCCTAGGACTATCTCAGCTACACCATCTTGTATTTTTGTGCCATATTGTGGTGCAGTATCGAAAAGGTTTATACCATTGTGGAAGGCATGATGGATAGCATTTATACCGTCCAATTCTGAGACTCCACCATATACATTATTGCCATAAGCCCATGTCCCTAAGCCGATTTTGCTTACTGGCAAGTTTGTTCTGCCTAAAATATTATATTCCATTTTAACTTGGGTTTTTGCTCATTGCTTCATCAAGTAATATATTGATTATTTTCGAAGCATTAGTTATAAACAAATGTGCAATCTCACTACCTAATCCAGCGTTTGCATGCCTTGGATCCAAGCCGGAAATGCCATCTTCTATAAGAGAAGTAGGGCGATCTTGGGGCAAGAGTGACAAATCTACTGACTCAGGGTCATAAAATAATTGCAGCGAAGTTTCACCCAACGCTGAATGATTGGCTTCAAGCATGTGTATTGGTAAAATATCAAATTCCGCTAAGGTCCAAAATCTGTGAGAAGGGTATAGTAATGCAAAGTCTTGACTGACTTGACGCAATATATTTAAATGTGGTTCACCCGCATGTCCCGACAGACAAACGATAACCTTAAAACCTGCATCGATCAATTGATGAAAATATTCAACACACGTTTGTAGTATAAGTGACTCTGAGAATTCTATACTATGCTTTAAAATCAACACCGGGATAAGATTTGATGAGGTTTGCCGCTTGATAAATAGGTGGTAATACCAATCCTCCACATGCTTTAGCAAGATCTATACATAGATTATATGCCTTAATGCTGTCTAAACCTACAGGATTGTGATAACTATGATATTCTAAAGCACCCCAAGGTAGATAAACGATAGGATAATAACGTTGAATATTTTCAATTTTATCAGGTCTCGATTGATGGTATAAGGCCCATGGTTTTGTATTTTTATCGCTCATAAGATCTTTATTCCCATGCTTTGCTATAAATGATTGGATTCTGGTTTTCATCATTTAGATAGTCTCCAATATTTAGATTGGTTATTTGCTCATCAGATAGTATATTTTGTGTGCCGTTGAAGGTGACATCATGTGGCATATATACACAAGTCATCGCTCGCCTTGTTCCATTGGTCATATTTGCACCAGCAGCGTGTAAGGTAAGACCATTATGGAAGGTACAGCTGCCCGCCTTCAATTCTGCCTTTACTGGTTTTTTAAATTTGTAATCTGGATACTTTTTGAAGATGTCACCAATATTAGTACTGATACCTGGTTCTTCGAGTTTTGTGTGTTGATGTGAGCCTGGCATAAAATACATACATCCATTATCCACGGTTACATCTTCTAATGCAACCCATATGCTCAGCGCCTCTCTGTTGTTAAAAGACCAAAAAGGTGTATCTACATGCCATGCGGTAGGATTTGCCCAAGGTTGTTTTACCAAAGACTGATCATGCCAAATCCGTACAGCGTCAGTTTGCATAAGCTGACTGGCCATTTTGCCGATACGTTTATCAGTAATGATAGACTTAACATCTTCGTTGGACTGCCATAGATTGATTATTTGATCAAAAACATTTCCAAAATATGTAGCTTCTTTATTTATGCCATCATCTTGGCCAGTTTTAATTTCAGAATGGATGAATTTTCGGCCATTTCTTTCTAAAAGGGCTTTTTGTATTGCAATATTCCAAAATTCTAATTCTTGGCTGTTCAGAAAATTATTAAGAATGAGAAATCCATTCTCCCTGTAATCCTGGATTTGTTCGTTTGTCAATTCGAAATTCATTTTTTAATATTTAGGTTAATTTGTTAAAAATCAATTTGTTAAAAATATCATTATTAAAAATATAAATAATGCCCATCTTTTTATTGCAAAAATACACAAACGTTTGTTTAAAATGTATAAATTTGCAACAAATAATTTCGACTGTTAATGGAATTATTTGATCTATTTTATTAAAAACCATATTAAATTGTCGGTTGTAGTGGCTTTTTCAAAAAATATTATCCTTTTTATTAGTGCAAACGTTTGTGTTATTTACTGTTTATTGGGACAGTCACCAGGTTTACATGGATATATTTACGATAAGGAAACTTCAGAGCCTTTAATTGGTGCCAGCATCCTACTCGAAGGCACAAGTTTTGGCTCTGCCACCGATATTACTGGAAACTACCACATTTCAGGTATTCCTGTGGGTACTTATAATTTACAGATATCTTATTTAGGGTATGAGAATCTGAATGAAAAGGTGGAAATCTTACCCGATTTAACGAAAGAAATGAATTTTTATTTAAGTTATAGTGGAGTTCAGTTCGGAGCCGTCACTATTACTGCCCAAGCCAAAGGACAAGCCAAAGCAATAAATGATCAATTGAATTCAAATGTAATTAAAAATGTCATTGCTTCTGAAAAAATTCAGGAATTGCCGGATGCCAATGCTGCGGAGACTATCTCTAGGTTGCCAGGCGTTTCTGTGCAAAGAACTGGTGGAGAAGGAAGCAAAGTTGTAGTGAGAGGGCTTTCACCAAAATATACATCTATGATGGTCGAAGGCGTCAATATGGCAACAAGTGAAAATGACAGAAGTGCTGATATTAGTGCCATTTCTCCTTATTCACTTGGCGGCATAGAGTTGCTTAAAGCTATTACCGCAGACAAAGATGCTAATTTTGTAGGAGGCTCTATTAACTTTATTTTGCAGGAAGCAAAAAATAACTGGCATGCCAATATTATTATGCAAGCTGGGTATAATGGACTAAAGAAATCTGTAAATGATTACTTATTTACGGGTAGTATTTCCAATAGGTTTTTCAATCAGCGATTCGGAGTGTTTGCACAAATCAATGCCGAAAACAGGAATAGAAGCTCCAATGATCAAGGTGCTACATACAATATTCGCGAATTAGATGGTAATAAGAAAGAAATTCATACCACCAATCTCATACTTTCAGATATATATAGGCAAACAAAAGATTAGGGCAACTTTGGTTTTAGATTATGAAATAAAGGATGGAAAAATATTTTTGAAAAACTTCTATAGTAGTGGTGCCACAGACATCAATAGGTACAATGAGGTTTACAATCTTGCAAATACCAATCGCACCTTCAGTCACGAGACATATCAAGAAAATTATAACAATAATGCGCTAAACAATATTTTGTCTTACGAGCAGCGATTTGGCAAAATGTTAATACAATCTACATTTGCCAATTCTTTTTCTAATAAGAATGTGCCATCCAATTTTTCATTCATTTTTGAACAAAGAAATGCCATAAAATCTGAAGTTCTAAATAGTATCATTCCACCATATGATTTATTGAATTATACTGTGGTTGATGATAGCAATAGTTTTTGGAAACCATAAACGAAATATCGAGTAAAACTGAAGAAAAGCAAAATTCATTTACAGTAGATTTGCAGTATGATCGGAGTTTATCAAAACAAATTTCTGGATTCCTAAAATTCGGAGGTAAATACCAGAATAAAAATCGCTTTTATGATAAAACCCATTATTTCGGTCGATTGAGGCTCAATAGTGGGCAGCAAGCAAAAGATGCCATCCTTACAGCTTATCCCGAGTTTCAAAATGTGGTACCTTTAGGAAGTACAAGTTTGCCTTTTTCGATTTTTGCGAATACAAATTTTGACCATGGCAACTACTTGGATGGTGAATATGCATTGGGTGCTGTAGCAGAAGTGGGAATTTTAAACAACGTCTTGGATATCATAAAGCACAACGTTGGAGAAGGCGAATTTCAAACATTTGGGTTACACCAATATTTTTCTGAACGTGAAGATTATGCTGGTGAAGAATCCCTTTACGCTGGTTATATCATGTCTGAAATTAATATTGGCACTAAAATTAAGTTGATACCAGGTTGGAGATATGAAAATAATACAACGACATATAATGGACCTTATGGTGATGCAACAGCTACGGCTTTCCCAGAATTAAACTATTATTTTATAGATACTACGGTCACAAGAAGCAATAGCTTTTTACTTCCTATGATGCATGTTCGGTATAAGCCATTCTCATGGTTTGATGTCAGAATAGCCTACACTCACACACTCTCTCGCCCAAGTTATTTCCAATTTACACCAAGGCAGGATATATTGTCTGAAGTGGTGATCTTGAACAATCATCAATTACAGCCTGAATATTCTAAAAATATAGATGTATATCTCTCATTTCGTGATAATAAATTAGGGTTATTTACACTTGGCACATTTCACAAGAAGATAGGAAATATGATTTTTGGATTGGACCGCAGAGTAATCCTTGATCCCAAGGAATATAATCTACCCGAGAGCACAAAAAATAGGGTCATATTCACTCAAGCAAATAATGACAGAGTGGCAGCACTCAATGGTATTGAAATTGATTGGCAGACACACTTTTGGTACCACCAGGCTCCTGAAAGGCTTGGTGATAAACCTAAATTATACGCATATTTATTCAAAAGCAGATTATCCACGCACTGTTATTGAACTCGGCAAGTTGGATCCAGTGACTTTTATGAGAGAACAACTCAATATTGACTCATACTTAACAGACCGATTAGTGGATCAACCAAATGACATTTTTAATTTCCAGATAGGATATGATTATAAAGATTTTTCAGTCAGGATTTCTACATTATACCAATCGCGGGTTTTTAAAGGTACCAATTTCTATCCGGAACTTACCCAATTTACAGAAGCATATAATAGGTGGGATATGTCTTTTAAACAAAGTCTGCCGCTGAAAGGATTTAAGGTATTCTGCAATCTCAATAATCTGACAAATGCGTCTGATAGAAACAGAATATCAGGTGCGCCGTGGAATACAAAAATACAGCAATACGGAAGATCAATTGATTTAGGTGTAAGATTTGAGTTTGAAAAATAAAATTTTAAGTAATGAACAATAATTTTTTCTATTTATTAATCGCATTTTTATTCTTAATCTACCTTCCAATCGCACAAGGTCAAGACACTTTGACTGTGGAGCCATTTACACAAGATGGAGAATTGAATTTGGTCAGAACAATACTTGGGGACACATCTGAAAATGGTCAAAGAGCCAATTTACAAAGAGTATACCGCCTGAAAAGGGGCGCAATTTATCTAATGGATCAAACAATATTTGCGGATTTTCCTATAAGAATGGTTTCAGAAAATGATCCTTCAAAGCGACCTGCTATGCTCGTCAGAGGTAAGTTTGCCACAGGTGACCCTATAAAAACATTTTTTACTTTTACGAAAGATGGACTTGAACACAGTTTTTCTGATATTATATTTAATGGCGTGGACGAAGAGAGGCAATATATGGCGCAGTGGAACAGGGGATTGAAAATTTCGGGATCAAATATTTCGCTGACATTACAAAAATGTATCATGAATGCTTGGGCTGGCCTTTTTTTGGAGATAACCGGTGATGACGCTTCTCTGTATATACGAGATAGCAAATGGAGAAATGGAGTAGGCTCACAGGCACCACCATGGGGCGCACAGCAAACCGTTTTTTTTGCTAAGTATATCAAAAATCTTATAGTAACTAATAATACTTTTTTTAATACAGGTGGCTTTTGGTTATTTCAAGAGGATGGTATCGCTGAAAATGTAATAGTAGAACATAATACGCTTTTTACATCCGCTATAGATTTGCATAGAATGCGTGATTTGGTAAATGCAAAATTTAGAAGTAACATTTACTATGGTACGCACGCTTATGGTCAATCCCCTTCAGAATTGGCCGCAGCTTGGTTTGATAAAGATAAACAAGTGATTTCTATGTTTTCTATTGACACCACAGGATCTGATCTCTTAAAATCAAAGAGCTTGAAAGAATCGGATAAAAAAATCACATGTTCCCACAATGTATATTTTTCACCCAAAATTATGACAGATTGGTGGAGTGCTAATCCAACGCTTAATAAACCTATTTGGATGCATTCGCGCACCCAGAATATGTTCAATGATAATAGTACTTACCCATATCTTGTAGAAATGGAAAACAGCAATCAGAATCCAAATTTTGTTGATACACAAATGGAAAATTGGGTAGTAACAGAACTCATAAAATACTGTGATAATACACGTAAAAGTAAACCACTCTCTAACAGAAATTACGATGTCTTTAAAGGAATACAGGATGTGTTAATGGTGCCATGGCCACTGCCCGAAAATTTGGTATATACCAATGCTGAAATGTTGGTTGGTGGTCATGATGGTTTACCTGTTGGTGATCTCAATTGGTATCCTGACCAGCGTAAACTTTATCAAGAAACAATGGTCAATGTTTCAGACACAGGGATTGCCGAGAATTTGGATATGATTCAATCTATCACACCAAATCCGTCCAATGATAGAATTTTAGTGGCATTTAATGAAGATATATTTAAAAAAGAAAGTGACATTTTGATTATAAATTCAGAAGGTAAAACAATTTGGCGTAGTTCTATTAATTTAAACTCAACTTTTGAACCAATTCATATTGATATTACGAGTTTTAATGCTGGAGTCTATTATTTAAGAGTAGAAACAAAAAATGGTACTGAAACCAAAAAATTTGTAAAACTTTAATTTTTTAAAACATTAAATATTTAAGAATGATGAAATCTTTTTTACAAAAATTTAATCTTTTGCTAATGCTGTTTATTTTCAGTTTTAGCTCTTATGGACAAACAAAGGTCGAAAGTTATTCTGAAAACTTCAGTGCAACTATAAACTTAGACTTATGGCGACCAAACAAAATAGCGCATGCTGATGGGCGCGCAGCATTTGAGACCAGTCAAGTAAGTGGTGTATTAAGATCAGTGGTTGATCAAGTGAACTTTTATGATGGTCAACTCCTGAACTTTACAGCCAATGAAAATATCATCATCGATATGAGTGGCAATCCATACGTCACTTTTGATGTAAAAGTACAGCCAGGTGCCGCATATTTGACCACAGTAGCTGGCGTAGTAGATACAACGAAGATAGACAGTGTACCATTTTTGGTATCACCATGGGGACCAGATACAGCAGGCGTATTGAAGCGTCAGTTTTTGGCAATCAACAAAAAAGTACCAGCAGATGGCAAGTGGCATACGATCAGATATGATATCTCTAGCCACAAAGGACTTCCAGATTTCAATGGTACAGTTTTGGGCAATGATTTGACCAAGGTGAATGCGATACTATTAGAAAATGTAGTATGGCCAGGTAGACATGCATTTAGTATGGATCTGGACAACTTCAAGATAGGAGAATCAGCAGCGCCACCGACTGTAGTGACAAGCTACAAAGAAGACTTCAATGCAGCTGTTGACCTGAATTTATGGCGACCAAACAAAATAGCGCATGCTGATGGACGTGAAGCATTTGAGACCAGTCAAGTAAGTGGTGTATTAAGATCAGTGGTTGATCAAGTGAACTTTTATGATGGTCAGTTCCTGAACTTTACAGCCAATGAAAATATCATCATCGATATGAGTGGCAATCCATACGTCACCTTTGATGTAAAAGTACAGCCAGGTGCTGCATATTTGACCACAGTAGCTGGCGTAGTAGATACAACGAAGATAGACAGTGTACCATTTTTGGTATCACCATGGGGACCAGATACAGCAGGCGTATTGAAGCGTCAGTTTTTGGCAATCAACAAAAAAGTACCAGCAGATGGCAAGTGGCATACGATCAGATATGATATCTCTAGCCACAAAGGACTTCCGGATTTCAATGGTACAGTTTTGGGCAATGATTTGACCAAGGTGAATGCGATACTATTAGAAAATGTAGTATGGCCAGGCAGACATGCATTTAGTATGGATCTGGACAACTTCAAGATAGGAGAATCAGCAGCGCCACCGACCGTAGTGACAAGCTACAAAGAAGACTTCAATGCAGCTGTTGACCTGAATTTATGGCGACCAAACAAAGTAGCGCATGCTGATGGACGTGCAGCATTTGAGACCAGTCAAGTAAGTGGTGTATTAAGATCAGTGGTTGATCAAGTGAACTTTTATGATGGTCAGTTCCTGAACTTTACAGCCAATGAAAATATCATCATCGATATGAGTGGCAATCCATACGTCACCTTTGATGTAAAAGTACAGCCAGGTGCTGCATATTTGACCACAGTAGCTGGCGTAGTAGATACAACGAAGATAGACAGCGTACCATTTTTAGTATCACCATGGGGACCAGATACAGCAGGCGTATTGAAGCGTCAGTTTTTGGCAATCAACAAAAAAGTACCAGCAGATGGCAAGTGGCATACGATCAGATATGATATCTCTAGCCACAAAGGACTTCCGGATTTCAATGGTACAGTTTTGGGCAATGATTTGACCAAGGTGAATGCGATACTATTAGAAAATGTAGTATGGCCAGGCAGACATGCATTTAGTATGATCTGGACAACTTCAAGATAGAGAATCAGCAGCGCCACCGACTGTAGTGACAAGCTACAAAGAAGACTTCAATGCAGCTGTTGACCTGAATTTATGGCGACCAAACAAATAGCGCATGCCGATGGACGTGAAGCATTTGAGACCAGTCAAGTAAGTGGTGTATTAAGATCAGTGGTTGATCAAGTGAACTTTTATGATGGTCAGTTCCTGAACTTTACAGCCAATGAAAATATCATCATCGATATGAGTGGCAATCCATACGTCACTTTTGATGTAAAAGTACAGCCAGGTGCCGCATATTTGACCACAGTAGCTGGCGTAGTAGATACAACGAAGATAGACAGCGTACCATTTTTTGGTATCACCATGGGGACCAGATACAGCAGGCGTATTGAAGCGTCAGTTTTGGCAATCAACAAAAAGTACCAGCAGATGGCAAGTGGCATACGATCAGATATGATATCTCTAGCCACAAAGGACTCCAGATTTCAATGGTACAGTTTTGGGCAATGATTTGACCAAGGTGAATGCGATACTATTAGAAAATGTAGTATGGCCAGGTAGACATGCATTTAGTATGGATCTGGACAACTTCAAGATAGGAGAATCAGCAGCGCCAACAGCACCTACACAAAATAAAACAATACCTGTTGTGAAGAATAAATTCTGGGCAGAATGGAAGGTATCACCAACTCATGTGCCACTTAATGGTGGAACAGGTTTGGGTCAAGGAAATGTAGGAACATGGGGAGACATGGGTGTCATTGTTCGATTTAACCCAGATGGAAAAATCGATGCTTATAATGGCTCTGGCTATACTGCCTTAAACGAAGTAGAGTATAAAAAGGATGAGATTTATACAATAGAAGTTATAGGTGATGTGGTATCAAAAACATACAATGTTAGAATCAAAGAAGGTGTTTCTGAATGGGTTGAAATAGGTAAGGATTTTGTATTCAGGTCAACTACTTCGCAAGATGAATTTAATTTTATGGCCATGCATATAGATGAGAATACTGCATTTGGTGGTGTGCCTGAGGCAAGATTGAGAGCATCTTTCCTTTCAGATGATTACACATTAGGCACCATAATCTTCATGGTTCAGAAATAGGATTAACTGGAACACACATAATCAAATGCAAAGCAATGCCGACTGCAAATAAAATCAATGCTGGTTATTCTTTGAGCGCAAATAATCCTACACAGCCATTGGCTTGGGGAGTATTATAGTACGATTATACGCTTCAATACAGATGGATTAATAGATGTAAGAGATGGTGTCACTTATAATGCAGATGCAAGTATGGCTTATATTGCTAATACCATCTATGATATAGAAATGAAAGTGGATAAAGCTGAATAAAGTATAGTGTTTCTGTCACTCCACAAGGCGGAAGTACAGTTATATTAGCGAAGGATTATGATTTTAGAGTAGCAGCTGACAAACTGGATTATGTCGAAAAAACGATATTAACAGGTACTAATTTTGGTGGTGCTAAGGGTGATTTAATTATTACAGATTTCAGTTATACGGTCAGTACTCATGACTTGAAAGAAGTAGTTGCTTTTGATGTACATCCTAATCCAGCATCAGAATCGATATTAATTAAGAGTAACGATAATATTGATTTTGTGACACTTACAACATTAAATGGTGTAATCATCAAGTCAATTCCAGTTAAAGGAAATCAAGTATCAATAGATTTGAATAATTTTGTGCCAGGAATTGTATTAGTAAAAGTACAATCTGCAAATGTTAGTGCTAAGAAACTAATTATACATTAATAAATTTTATAATGTATTAAAATTGAAATAATTAATGACTTTTATTCAAAACCCTGATTTCATAATTTGAAGTCAGGGTTTTTTAAAGGTTTTATTTAGCGATGATTTAGCCAAAAGTATTGCATGCGAATAATTCAATATTTTCTTAACGTTACAAAATTAATAATTTTATTAGGGTTATGTTTGCTGGTTTAATAAAATAATGATTGTTTTTAAAGCCTAAAAGTAGGGACCTTAGTACTGCCAAAATTCCAACTAATTTATAATTCTAACAGTTTTTACAAGATGTTTGAGTGTACTTTTAAAAGTATTCAAAAACGTTTTGGATAGAAATTCAGACGCATGACTTCTCCAAAGTTAAAATGGCATGCATTTATCTTTTATTTTCATTATCTTTGCAATTCCTAAAATTGGGGTGCTTGAGTTCGCTCAGGCTGAGATCATACCCATCGAACCTGTTCAGGTAATGCTGAAAAGGGACCTTGTTGACGAATTTTAGTATCTCATTAGGAAATTTATTAATATATAAATTAATTTAAATGAGATATTTAAATGTTTTACTTCTTATTCTATTTATTCCTATTTATGCAAATGCCCAATTTGTCATTGAAGGGCACGTTCGTAATGAAAAGGGTGAAAGTCTTTCGTTTACAACAGTATTTCTAGAAGAAACAAGCCTAGCTGCATCCACAGATGATAAAGGCAACTTTAATATTTCAAATGTTCACACGGTACGTACAAACTTAAGGCTACATTTATCGGATATCGCTAGTATACAGAAACTAATATAGTTAGTGATTTGAACCTAGATAGTTGTACCAAAAGGGATAGATATATTTGTTGGATTGTATTGAAATTCAAGGAAATAGGTAGGAGATGCAGGCCCCCTTTATCAAACAGGATCCTGAATAAAAAGAATTAGCAAAAAAGAAAACCTTGGGCAAAGATGTTCCTGTGATTTTGCAATGGACGCCTCGATGGTGGTGAGAACAGACGCAGGTGGTGGCATTGGTTATACGGGCTTGAGATTATGATCAGATCAGACACAAATCAATGTAATTATCAATGGAGTCCCACTAACGACGCTGAGTCCCAAAACGTTTTTGGTAGATTTGCCAGATATGATGTCTTCTGTAAATAATATCCAAATCCAGCGTGGAGTAGGCACTTCTACCAATGGCGCAGGTGCTTTTGGCGGAACAATGACATCAATACTGCTGATGTCAGGTAAATCCTTATATAGATTGCTTATCATTAGGATCATTTAATACCAAGAAAATAGGTATCAATCTGGGTACTGGCCTCATAAATAACCGATATTGCTTGGATGCGAGATATAGCTTGATAAAATCTGATGGTTATGTGGATCGGGCTACATCTGACCTGAGTTCATATTTCTTTTCAGCAAGTAGAGTGACTGGAAAATCTTCATTAAGGCTCAATGTAATGAGTGGAAAGGAACGCACTTATCAATCATGGTATGGTGTTCCCGAAGCAAAAATAAATGATGATGGCGAGAAATTATTGACGCATTATTATAATAACCTGGGTAGCATTTATAAAAATAGTCAAGATTCGGTCAATCTTTTTTCGTCTGACAGAAGATACAATTATTATACTTATCCGGATCAAGTCGATAAATATAGACAGACACATATTCAGCTTATTCATGCACTTGCGCCTACAAATTATTTAAACCAAACTGACATTTTACTACACAAAAGGCAATGGTTACTACGAGGAATTTAAGGTGAATGATAAATTTGAAAATTACAATCTTCCCGAAATTATTGACTCATCTGGTAGTGCAATTCGTCGGTCCGATATCGTGAGAAGAAGATGGCTAGACAATGATTTGTTAGGGCTGATGGGTGATGTAGAATATGCTTGGAAGCCAAATTTAACGCTTCAAGCAGGCTTTTCAGTCAATACTTACGCTGGTGACCATTTTGGGAATGTGATTCGATCTTCTGTGGTGCTACCTGACCTTGATAAAGAAAGAAGATACTATGATAACACGGGTCAAAAACAAGATGTTTCTATGTACAGCAGAGCCATCTTCGAATTGAATGATAATATGACCTTACATGGTGATGTACAATGGAGAAAAGTGCATTATCAGATACAAGGTAAAGACAATGATTTGCGTGATGTGGATGTTTCTGAATCGTATAATTTTATCAATCCGAAATTTGGTATTCATTACAAATGGAAGAAAAATCATGAGTCATTTTTGTCTTTTGCTGTGGCAAATAAAGAGCCTGGTCGCGGTGATTTTATGATTACGCGTACAGTAATCTTACTCACTTCATGAGCAATCTAAAAAATTGGAATTGGGTTATAAATATGCAAATAAAAGGCTACAACTTGAATCAAATTTGTATTACATGTTGTACAAAAATCAATTGGTTTTGACGGGAGAGCTCAATGATGTAGGCGCATCTGTCAGGGTAAATGTACCGGAAAGTTATAGGGCTGGAATCGAACAAAGTATCGCTTTTCAAATGACAAAAAAATGGAGTCTTAATGCTAATGCAACATGGAGTTTAAATAAAATTAAAGCTTTTGATGAGGTAATAGCTGACTACACGATAGATTTCACTAAAGAAATTATTCACCACCAAAATACAGATATTCATTTTCACCAAACTGGATTGGCGCTTTACAATGTCAATATACACCACACAAGAATATCGAAGTTGGATGGTCCGTTAAGTTTGTCGGATCACAGTTTTTGGACAATACAAGCAACGCAGAAAGGTCATTGCCAGCTTATAACTACCACAATTTCAGACTGATGTATAAAATAAAATCTAAGTACGTAAAAGACGCATCTTGTACGCTTTTGGTCAATAATGTGCTCAATCAATTGTATGCTTCTAATGGCTATACGTACAGTTATAAATATGAAAGTCTGATCACCGAAAACTTTTTGTATCCACAAGCAGGAAGAAACTGGCTTCTTGGATTAAAAATCGGATTATAATGCCGTTATTTTGACATGATGTAAGCAAGACCTGCTTTTCCTTGCAAGCCTCCGGTGTGAATGTGCATGATCTTCGTGCCTTTTGGAAAATAATCATTGGCAATCAAACCCATGAGTCCATAGAGTGCCTTACCATTGTACACATGATCCAGAGGTACGCTGGTTTCTTTTTCGAAGTCAGTAATAAAATCTAACAAAGTTTGGTCCCATTTTGCATATCCGCCAAAGTGATAATCGGTATTTACAATTAGTTTATCTTCGTTTTTGTAACTGTTCAAAGCCTTGATTTCATGAATCAAGTGATCACTTTTTAGTGCAGAAAATGCGATGACCTTTGCCCGCAAACGATTAGAAGTCAATAGGCCCGCAGTGGTTCCACCAGTTCCGCAAGCCAAAGTTATGTAATCAACAGCTTCGCACCGTGTTCCTTGCAATTCATCTATCAATTCTGAAACGCCTAGTAATGCAGCCTGATTTGTGCCACCTTCTGGTACAATAATCGGATTATTATATGTAGAAATTATTTTTGCAACTTCTGGGGCAATTTCTTTTAATCTATACTCGGAACGACTCATCGGAATCAATTCCATTCCTGCTGAAATACAGTATTTTAGCGTAGGATTTTCAATGTCTACTTCTCCTCTTACAAATCCAACACAAGCAAATTTCATGGCTTGACAAGCTGCCGCTGTAGCATGCAAATGATTAGAAAATGCACCACCAAATGTGACAATGGTTGGACGATCATCAGGATTTAAATTGGAAAGATTATATTTGAGTTTTCTATGTTTATTGCCCGAAACTAATGGATGAATAAGATCGTCTCTTTTTATGTAAAGTTCGATTTCCTTTTGGGTTAGTAGCTGAGTTTCGATCCTTACAATTGGGCTATGCAAATTCATATCGTTGATTATTTGCTATTGGTACTTTATACGAATCATAACGGCCATACCCATTGCATTTTCGCTTTCTATGGAGATCGATCCGTGCATATAATTTACCCTTGAGCGTATATTTTCCAAACCCATACCTTTTCGTTTCAGATTTGATTGATCAAAACCAATTCCATCATCTTCATACTGTATGACCAATTCATCTTCTTCTGTATTTATCTGGATAAGTATTTCTGTTGCTTGTGCGTGTTTTAGACTATTTGTCAGCAGCTCTTGGACGATACGATATACCGACAGTGAAATCATCTTATCGATTTTGTCTGGCATTTCGTAATATTGGAAATCAATATCTGGATAGTTTTCTGCTTCAAATCGGTTTATCAAGTCTTTAATAGCAGGCACAAGACCTAAATTTTGTAATGATCCGGGCTGCAAATCCCTAGAAATTGTTCTCACTTCATCTACCGCTGTATCTAAAGTTGATAAGCTTGATTGTATTCTTTTTGATGTTGCAATTTCAGAATTTTTAGAACTCACGTGGTCAAAATGCAATTTTATGGTGCTCAATAATCCACCTAAACTATCATGTAAGTCTTTGGCGATTCTTTCTCTTTCGGTTTCTTGACCTTCGATGACGGATCGCATACTATTCATTTTCATATTATCTTCCAGCTCACGTATTTTTTGCTGATTGATTTCTTCTTTCTGTTCTGTTATTATCTTGGTAGTACTAATTCTTTGGTCATAAAATTTGATAATAAAATATAACGACAAGAGGACAATGAAAAGCCCAAATGCTAAGATATATAGCGTCCTTCTTTGTGCATTGTTTTTTGAAATCTCATATTCTTTTTCTATTTTTAATAGTTCGATGCTGGTTTGTTTTTCCTTTGTACCATATTTCAATGCCAAGTTTGTAAATGATGCTAATCGATTTTTATTAAGGATGCTGTCATTGAGAATGGTATAATCTCGAAGGAAATTATATGCTTTATGTGGATTGCCCGAAAGCGAATACACATCTGCTAGTTCTTTATTGATAGACTTTCTCAATTCGCTGAAAGGTTGAAACGGCAAGATATCTCTCGCTTTATTTAAATATTTCAAAGGATTTGGGATAGTCTCTTTTTAGCTTATTGATATATCCGATGTGATAAAGGCTTTTGTAGCTATCTCTCGGTCATCAAGGATGGTACTGATGTCAAATACTCGATAAGCGGTGACTAGGGCACTATCCAATTCCAAGTTTACCTCATAGGATTGTATTTTGTCAAATAAGATTAAAATTTGAAGGCTAGTATCTTTCAAAATATGATTAACATCCAATGCTTTTTTGAGATATTCGATAGAGCTATCGTGGTCACCTTGGGCTTTGAAGGTTTGGTTCAAATCAAAATAGACCTTAGCCAGTTTTTTAAGCTTATTTTTTTGCTGATAGATTTGAGCAAGAGTCAGCAAGATCTGAATGGATTCGTTGTATAATCCAGCATCTTTATAGCGCCGTGCTATAGACTGATTGGTCTCGCTGATACCTATACTATCTTTAGTGGCTTTGAAATGGTCGAGAGCCCAGTTGTAATACTTTAGTGATTTTTCATATTCCGCAAATAAATCACCTTCGTAGTCACCTAGTTTGAGATATACTTCGGCCATCGTCTTATTATCGTTATTATTTCTTGCGAGTTCTAGGAGTTTATTTAGTTCCTGATAGGAATAAACAGAATCTCTGCTATATTGTGAAAATATAGGAGATGAAATAAAAAAGATAAAAAACAATATGATGGTAAATGTACCAAGATACCAGAGATTCAAATGTGCAAATTTAGTGTTAAATTCGGGAAATCACTATCTTAGCCAACTTGTATTTTAAACATAAGCAGTTAGTTATATGTAAAGAAAAGCTCCCAACTTTTGAGAGCTTTTCTTTTAATCTAACAGTCAAATCCCAATGAGTATTTACTTCTTTATAATGTAGGCTTAATGCCCGTTTTAATTGCTAATTTTTGGTGACCAATATTTGAGTTGGGCTGGATTTTTGGGGTATAACTTTATCAAAGGAACACAAAAAAATCTACAAAAATCCAAAAACCCAACTCGCCTATTGCTCATTCCGTAAACCTAAAAAAAGAGAAAATTTATCAGTGACCTATTCTTTAACACATCACACTATATTTTTTTAGAAGAAGTGTGTTCTCATTTCATATGACATGATTACACACTTCCTGACCAAGACTTCATTTTTCAACAAATACTATCATTATATATTTGTTTTGATTTTTTGAGAAGTTGAGATTTTGGGCATCAGATCCAAGCTTAATCTTTTGACAAAAAAAGCCAAAACACTGACATCCAAAATCTCCTTCTTCATCTTTTATTTCTTTATTAAATCCCCGATTTGAATCAGGATATTTTATCAACTTTTGATATTACAAAGGTGCGATGATCTGCTCGGGTAAACATCATTGGAAACACCGATTTTTATTTTTCGGGGTAAACCCGAAGTTTTATAGGTAAAAACACAGTAACTTTGTATTCTGAAACGTTTAATAATCAAACCGTTTAATATATCAATTATGATAAATATATTGATTGCTGATGATCACACAATGTTTGTAGATGGAATGGAATCCATCCTGAAGACCGGAGCTGATCTATTTGTGTCCGGACGAAGCTACGATGGTCCGTCTGTTATTGTTTTCCTGAAAAGTCACAAGGTAGATCTCGTCTTGCTGGATGTCAATCTACCTGGTATGAGCGGTATTGAAGTTTGTAAAGAAATCAATGCAAGTTTTCCTGACGTCAAGGTATTAGCTATCTCTATGTTTAACGAAGAGAGTTTTGTATCTGAGATTTTAAATCACGGTGCCAAAGGTTATATTCTTAAAAATACGGGAAGAGAAGAATTACTCAAAGCCATTAGGACAGTTGCCGGTGGTGAGTCTTACTTTTCGAAGGATGTCACAGAGACCATCATGAAAGGTCTGATGAACCAACGCAAGGCTTCTGCCAAAAGTGCAGCTTTTCCCCAAAACTTTCAAGGCGCGAAAGAAGTGTTGAAACTTATTGCTCAGGAATTTACAACCCAAGAAATTGCAGACAATTTATATATAAGCCTCAAAACCGTCGAATCTCATCGTAGCAGCCTTCTATCTAAGTTGAATGCTAGAAATAGTGTAGGCTTGGTACGAATTGCTATGGAGAATCACCTGCTTGAGTAACTTTCTATCTTCTTACTATCGCTGATAGGAAAATATTATATGCCGTTATCTGAAGTATTTTCATCTTCCACATATAATACAAGACCTTTTAAGTAATGTCCTTCAGGGTGAAAGAGATTGATAGGATGATCAGGGCCTTGGCTTAATGAATGCAAAACGCGGATTTTTTTTCCTGCTTCTATTCCGGCTGCTACTATGGTATCATAAAACAATTGAGTATTTACTACTTGAGAACAAGAAAATGTAAATAACAATCCACCATTCGACACTTTTTGTAAAGCAAGAGCATTAAGGCGTTTATAAGCCTGCACTGCATTATGTCTTTTATGATGACTTTTGGCAAATGCTGGAGGATCCACGATCACAACATCATATGCGGGAAGTGTTTTGTCCGTAAGATAATGCATGACATTGGCACAATGTGACGTATGCCTATCTGCAAAATTATTGAGGAGTACATTTTCATCCATTAGGTCCACAGCTTTTTGAGAAATATCAACTGAAACAACCTGTGATGCGCCACCGGCCAAAGCATAAAGTGAGAATCCACCTGTATAACAAAAGCAATTTAGTACTTTCTTGTTTTTTGCATACATAGATACTAAGTTTCGATTTTCACGTTGATCGAGAAAGAAACCAGTCTTCTGTCCAGTGACAACATTTATTTTGAATTGTATATCATATTCCTTCACGACAGTCTCTTCACTATTGCCCATGATAAATTTATCGGATTCTGAGATTGAAGTTTGATCTGGCATGGTATCCTTAGATCGCATATATATCGTATCTACGTCATTAGGAAAATTATGTTTTAATGCATTGGCAATATGACTTGCATCTTTTAGTACACCAAGGGTATGACATTGGATTACTGCTATATTATTATATATATCTATGATCAGTCCTGGGACACCATCTCCTTCACCATGAATCAATCGGTACGTATTGGTGGCGATGAAAGGCAAACCCAAGGCTTGTCGGTATTTTTTTGCATTGGCTATTTTTTCATTCCAGAAAGCCTCATTAATTTCTACATGCTCAAATGTTATCATCCTTATGGCAATAGATCCACCACTTTGATAATGTCCACGTCCAAGATAACTTTTATCCGCTGCACATACTTCTACTACGTCGCCATCTTTAAGACCTTTTGGTAATGAATGGATGGCTCCTGAAAAAACCCATGGATGTTTCCTCATTAGCGAAACTTCCTTTCCTTTTAATTGGACAACAAAATATTGCATACTTAAATTTAATATTTTGCAAAAGTAATATATAATTATAGTCATAAGGTATATCAATCTCTGAGAATAACATATTAAAAAAAATTTAATTTTTTATTTAAAATTAACACTACATATTATTAATTATTTATATATTTGCCCCATCGTGTGGATATACATCACTTATTTTAGTAATTTATATACACATGTCCCGCAATAAAACAGTAATAATTTTTGGAGATTTTTCTTTGCGTTTCGGTCATGCAAAAGATTAAATTTCTCAACCAAAAGATCAGCAATGCCACAAAACTGGTATTGAGCGATTATTTTAATTATTAGGATTTTTCAAACTAAGGTCAAAAAATGAAAAACAGTTTTCACCACCCGTGCCATACTTTGGCAAAACGCTATTATATATATATAGTAGCTTTTATTTTTATCCACATGTTTTCTGGGAGTCTATCGGCTCAGTGCATTCCTGTCAAGGGTAGTCTTGAAGGAGTAGTGTACACAGATACAGACAATAATGGTATCCGCAACGCGACGGAGACCGGTATTCAGGGTATTCTAGTTCAGGCATTCAGGGCAGATGGCTCTTTATACGGAACTGCTACAACGGATGTCACTGGTTTGTATGCGTTATCAGGATTGAAAGATGGCGAACGAATCCGCCTTGTATTCAATTTTGGAGGAGGATATTATCCATCAATTATGGGCACCAATAATGGCTCATCTGTTCAATTTGTTCAGGTACCTGCTTGTAATACTGGATTTGGTCTTGTGTCTGATAGTGACTTATGCAATGCAGCCACAGAAATTCTCACTACTTGTTTTGTTCAGGGCGCCACAACGCTTAGGCCTAATGAACCTACAATAGTAGGAGTTGAATATGGTTTCAATAGTGCATCTCCAGCTAGAAAGTTTGCAATGCATGGCGAAACAGGGTCTATTTGGGGCCTTGCGTGGAAAAGTAAAACACAAGAGATATTTTCTTCTGCTTTCGTAAAACAATATTCAGGTTTGAAAGCAGGCCATGATGCAATTTTCCGAACGGTATTTAACGGTACAAGTTATACCCATCTGTTTTGCTAATTTATCAGCACTCGGTCAGAATGTAGGTACACTTACAACAACTGATGTTACAGATTGTAATTATGGTGCACAGGTAGGCAATATTGGTCTAGGAAGCATAGTACTTTCACCAGACGAAAAATACTTGTATGTAGTTAATATATATAATAATACGTTGGTCAAGATACCAACAAGCAATCCGACAGCGGCAAATACGGTTTCCTATCAGATACCTGGTAGTGGAATTCATGCTTTTGCACTTAAGTATTATAATAATAAGATATATGTAGGTGTCACAGTACCAGGTGATGTGATGTCTGTTTTGGCATTTGATCCAGTTGGTGGTTCTTTTAGTGATACGGGATTAAGCATTGATGCAGGAAGTGACTGGACATCGTCGCCTGTAGTAGGAGGTGCACCAGCTTTTTGGCTCACAGATATCGACTTTACAGACAATGGAGATATGTTGCTTTCATTATCTGATAGGATAGGGCATATGTATTGTAATAGTGCCACCAACAGATTGGATGAGCAAAAAGGTGACTTGATGATCGCTTATAAAAATGGATCTTCTTGGACTTTGGAGGATAGATCAACTAATCCTCAATTTTTCGGTGATGACCATTGGACAACAACCCAACATATCACCCTGAAATCACAATAGGTAGTATCTATGCGATGCCTGGATTAGGTTCCGTAGTTGCTACAGTCTTTGACCCTGAATTAAATTCTTATTCTGGTGGATTACACAGATATAATACTGCTACTGGGAAAAAAGAAGGATCCAAAGAGCTTTATACCAGAGAAACGGTAACTTTGTTTGGTAAAGCAACAGGTTTCCGGCGAAATTATAGCAACATGCGGTCTTCCTGATATTGAAATTGGAAATTTTTTGTGGTTTGACAAAAATAATAATGGTATCCAAGATGATGAAACTGGTTTAGGTGGAGTAGAGATTACCTTGTTGGACAAAGATTGTAATATTATTGCAGCTACAACCACAGACAGCAGAGGCAATTACCTATTTAATAAAACTAATGTATCAGGAGGCATAGATGCTGACGCTACTTATTTTATAGGAATTGGTAAAGTAAATATTGACACTGAAACTGGAAATTATCTTATAAATGGTGAATATTATTCACGCACAGTGTCTCTAGTTGATTTTACAAATATCAATAGTGATGCAAAAGTAACAGCCTGCAAATCAGGACTTATAGGAAGTAAGTGTTAAAATACTTCACATAATTTTGATATTGGATTGAGACCTGAAGGCGACTGTGGTCTTAAAATTTCAAAGGTTGTTCTTAATCCAGGTGTGGTATCAAAGACTGACCTTATAAGATTTCAAATTTCTGTTTTAAATAGCGGAAGTAGTGCTTTGTCTGAAGTGAATATTTCTGACAAATTGCCTACAGGCTACGTTTTCGATAGTAGTTTAAATCCTGGTTGGATTAATGAAAGTGGTGTTTTAAAGTATTCTTATACTTCTAAACTCATTCCTGGTCAAAGTGCTTCTACGATTCTGAGCCTAAATTTTGACCTAAAAGCAAATTATATTCAATATGTAAATGAAGTTCATGTTATAAGTGCAAAGGATGCAACAGGCAAAAATATTGAGAATATTTCTTCTTGTTTCTTGATTGTTTTGTGACTTGGCGCTTATGCATAAAGCAGAACAATCACAACTTAACTATCCTAATAGAAAGTGTAAATTTTGTAACCACCATCTGTAACCAAGGTACTGAAGAAGCTTCATCTTTCCAAATAACGGATTATCTTAATCCTGAATTGGATTTCGATCCTTCAAAAAATCCAGGTTGGGTGATTAGTCAAGATCTTACTCAATTGACTTACGATGAATTGAGACCATTGGCTTCTGGTGAATGCAGAAATTATGCTTTGCATCTGAGCATAAAAGATAGCTATACCAGTGCAAATATTATAAATTATGCGGAGATTTCAAATGGGGCTTGTACCAATGTAAAGGCAAATGCGGATATTGATTCAACACCAGATACAAATAAAGATAATGACAAAGGAGGCCAGCCCAATACCGCCAATGACAACAAAATCGACGATAATGGAACTGATGATGAAGACGATCAGGATCCTGCTACCGTTAGTCTGAATTTATATGACCTTTCACTAACGAAAACAGTTAAAACTAGACGTGCGTCAGCAGGTGATGTTATTGTTTTCGATTTGACAATTAGAAATAACGGTCAGGCTCCTGTTTCAGGAGTTACAGTTGTAGATTATGTCCCTAAAACGACAGACCTGGTGGATACTACTTGGAATTCTGTCAATGGCAATGCTGTAAAAGGAATTTCCTTCCCTGGAAATCTTTTGCCTGGGCAATCTTATACCACAACATGTTCTTTGAAGATACATACTAATGTAAAACATCCAGCTGCAATCTACAATACGGCAGAAATAACAGAAATATTCGATCCAAGCGGAAATGATGTTTCTGAAATACCTGCTGGCCTTCCAGAAGGAAATGAAGGTGCTGGTCCTACAATTAGCGAAATTACAGCGGACGATAAATCTACAGTGTATGTAGTCTTGATTTGTCCTGCAGAATATGAGCCGTGTAGTGATTGTAGAGCAGCTACGACTCCTACAAATGGTCAGTTTATAGTTCAATTGAAAATAGCAAGTAAAGCAGACGAACACTGGTATGTAGAGTCATCTGTTGGATTATATGATACATTAAGTCCTTTCCCACCTGTTGCACCTACACCATTGGCTAATGGGTTTGGCTTAGCAGAAGTAGCTCATGAACACGATGGTGCAAGTTATTATTTGCTCAAAGCGGTTCACCTCGATAGAAAAGGGTTTTCAGTAAGATTACGCAATGAATTTGGTGATTTGGAGACAGTAACTGCAGCACCTACAACTTGCTTTTTTGAACGATTGGATTTGACAGGCCCGCAATCTATGTGTTTAGGAGGCGTGGCTACCTACACTGCAGATTCTAATGTGCCTGGTGTCACTTATACATGGTCGATAGATGGTGTTGTTGTGCCAGGTATCACTGGAGATGAATTAGTTCAAGATTGGACTGGTTTCGCGATCGGTGCACATACAGTTACTGTAGCAGCGACACCAGGTTGTATAGCGCCTTCAGAATTGACAGTTGCAATAGGAGAACCTGATAATAGTGCAATCGCTTGTATCGGAGATTTTAATGTATCTTTGGATGGCAATTGTTCAGTAGTAATTACACCATCTATGATGGCAGCAGGTAGCCTGAATCCATTATCTCCATATGTAGTGATGCTTACAGATGCACATGGTAATCCAATACCAAATGCAACCCTTACGGCAGAACATGCAGGAACTAAGGTTATGGCAAAATTGATTGAAAGTTGTGGTGGTAATTCATGTTGGTCCACCATCACTGTTGAAGATAAAATGGCTCCGGTTTCTATTTGTGGAGACATTGTTCTTCCTTGTTACAAATTGAATGAATATGAAGGACCTTTTGAAGGAGACAATTGTAACGGACCAGTAACAAATGTAATTGTTAGCGAAAATATTACCGTTTTGTCTTGCAATGAAGAATATGTAAAATATATAGATAGAGTATATCAAGCAACAGATCAGTTTGGTAATAAGTCAGCACTCTGCAATATGAGAATTTCTCTTGAAAGACCTGATTTTGATTTGATCAAGATGCCACCAAATTATTTGATGTCCAAGGATTCTGCATTAATATGTAATGCATTTGCAAAGGATGAATTTGGTCATCCGGCGCCTTCTGTAACAGGAGTTCCTACATTGGCCGGTATTCCTTTGTATCCTTCATTTTCAGAAATATGTAATCTTACAGCTTGGTATAAAGATACAGACCACGGTCTTATCAATTGTACAAGAAAGATTACCAGAGATTGGACTATATATGAACAATGGTGTTCCGATGGTCAAATCAGTCATTTTAAGCAACTTATTGAAATTACGGATACTTTGGCTCCAGTAATAAAAGCGATTGCTGATTTTACTGTTACGACTAATGGTCATAAATGTGAAGGCACTGTAATTTTACCTGCTGCTATTGTAAAAGATTCATGTTCTAATTACATCCAAGTAGATGTGGCTTATCCTAATGGATTTATTGATGACTTCAAAAATAATAGTACCATTACTTTGCCTTCAGGCGTACATACTATTACTTATACGGCATATGATGCTTGTGGAAATTCTTCAGCAACATCATTTGAAGTTACAGTAGAAGATAATACAGCGCCTACAGTTATATGTAAAGGTGAAGTTGTTGCTGGCTTAAACTCAAATGGGGAAGCTTACTTATTGCCATCGCATTTAAATGATGGAAGCTTTGATGGTTGTGGAATTGACAGCATGAAAGTGGCAAGAATGGTTGTTGGTGGATTGATACCAGATTCAAATTTTGTTTCTTCCATTGACTTTAATTGCGCTGATGCAGGTCGGACTATTATGGTTGCCCTGAGAGTTTGGGATACAAATGGTAATAGTAATTCTTGTATGGTAAATGTAACTGTGCAAGATAAACATGCACCAAAAATTTCTTGTCCTGCTGATGTTACAATTGATTGTAGTGTCGTTCATTCGGGATTAGACCTTTCCGCATATGGCAATGCAGTAGCAATAGATGCTTGTGGTGCTTCAGTACGTGAACTTACTCCTTCATATGCATTAAATTCTTGCAGAGTTGGGACGATAGTACGAACATTTGAAGCCACTGATGGGTTAGGTACTGCTACGTGTACACAAACTATCACAGTAGAAAATACAGATTATTTTGACCCAGAAACTGATATAGTTTTCCCATTGGATTATACTGTTACTAATAGATGTTCAGCTGACGAGTTGAAACCAGAAAGCTTACCTAGCGAATATGGTTATCCACAAATCACACAATCAGCTTGTGGATTGGCAGCAGCAACTTATAAAGATGAAATATATAATTTTGTTACAGGTGCTTGCTACAAAATAGTGAGAAAATGGACTGTAATAGACTGGTGTGAAATGGAGCGATTAGGTTCTGACTATACACCATATACTTACCAGCAAATAATTAAAGTAAATAATACAGTACCACCGTTTTTTGTGGGGGCTACACCAAAAGACACCACATTCTATACTTTGAAAGGTGTGTGTGATGAAGGTGAAGTAAAATTATCTTTTGTAGGTGGCGACGCTTGTACACCAAATTCAAAATTGAAGTGGACCTATAAAATTGATTTAGATAACGATTCTGATATTGACATTAGTAATACGGGGTCTGGACATATTGTAGCCATAAATACTGATTTGCCTACGGGTACACATAAGATACTTTGGTCATTTGAAGACCAATGTGGTAATGTGACTACAAGATCACATATTGTTACTGTAAGAAACAATGACAAACCTACAGCAGCAGGACTAGAAAGTATAGCAGTGTCTATAAATCCAATGGATCTTACAGGTGATGGCATTCCTGATATTGAAATGGGTTGTATTACTGCTTCATCGCTTAATACTAGCAGTAACAGTTTGTGTTGTGATGAACCTCTGAAATTTAGCTTTTCAGCTGATGTAAATGATACTATTAGATGTTTTGATTGCTTGCATGTAGGTTTGGATAACATTGTTGAGCTTTGGGTTCATGATTGTAATGGCAATACTGACTACATTGAAGTTCAAGTTGATGTCCAAGACAATAATGATTCTGATGTGTGTGAGAAAATTTGTGAAATGAATCCAGCAGTAGCTGCAATCACTGGCGATCTCAATATTTGTAGAGGTGAGACAACGGTATTGACAGCAACAGGAGGTATTTCTTATCTTTGGAATACAGGTGCTACCACTGCATCGATTTCTGTAAATCCTAATGTTGGTTCAACTTATACGGTCACAGTCACTAATAGATTCAGATGTACAGATGATGCGACTGCTACTGTCAATGTAAGTCCATTGCCAAACGCATCAATTTCTGGTAATAATATATGTGTTGGTGGATCTACCACGCTAACCGCATCAGGTGGAAGTTCATATGTTTGGAACAATGGTCAAACAACAGCAGCTATTTCTGTAAGTCCTTCTGTTAATACCACATACACCGTCACTGTGACCAATGCGAGTGGTTGTTCTGCCGTAGCAAGTAGGTTAGTACAAGTAAGTGCACTTCCTATAGCTTCGATTTCTGGTGGAACATCGATTTGTATAGGAAGTAATACCACACTTACGGCTTCTGGTGGTAGTTCATATTTATGGAGTAATAGTGCTACTACGGCATCCATTACTGTAAGCCCTGTGGTGAATACGACCTATACGGTTACTGTTACTAATACTGCGGGATGTACAGATACTGAAAGTATAATTGTTACAGTTAATGGATTGAGCATAAATGCTTTGATTACAGGTTTGGATACACTTTGTTCTGGTCAATCTGCGACACTTACAGCCAGCTTGTCTGGAGGTAATGCTACAAATTATATTTGGAGTAATAATGCGACTACCAGCTCTATTAATGTAACACCAGCTGCAACAACGACATACTCTGTCACGGTCACTGATATCAATGGTTGTACAGATACAGCTTCTAAAAAAGTAAATATCAAGCCATTACCAGTTGTTACAGTTACTGGACCTAATGCTTGTCAGGGTGGATCTACCACATTGACCGCTACAGGTGGTGGAACTTATCTTTGGTTCAATGGAGCGACATCTGCTTCTATTACAGTAGCACCAGCTATTCCTACAACATATTCAGTTACCGTCACTGGTACAAATGGTTGTACTGCGGTTGGATCTAAATTAGTAAATATCAATCCATTGCCTTCAGTGACTATCAATGGTGATTTGAATATATGTATAAATGAAAAGTACAACATTGACCGCTTCAGGTGGTATATCATATGTTTGGAGCAATAACGCAACAACTTGGCTTCTATAACTGTAAGCCCGAGTGTTACCACAACATATACGGTTACAGTTACTGATACTAATGGATGTACTAATACACAAAATACGACGGTTAATGTAAATGGATTGACCATAAATGCAAATATTAACGGTAACGATTCTATTTGTATCGGATCATCTTCAACTTTAACTGCAACATTGTCAGGTGGTACACCAGTATCTTACTTATGGAGCAATAATGCAACGACAAGTAGTATAACAGTGAGCCCTTCCGCCACAACAACTTATACAGTTACGATCACTGATCTTAACGGATGTAATGGTACGGACAATTTTGTATTGACCGTGCTTCCATTGCCTACTATAAATATTGCAGGTGATCTTAGTATTTGTCCAAGTGAAAGTACAGTCTTGACAGCATCTGGAGCAGCGTCTTATGTATGGAGTACAGGAGCTACCACAGCTTCTACAACAGTTACTCCGTCAGCTACATCTACCTATACCGTTACAGCTACTGATGCATTTGGTTGTATAAATACTGCTAGTAGAACAGTAGTAGTAAATCCACTGCCTTCAATTGATATTAATGGAGATAATATAATTTGTGCAGGAACATCAACAGTGTTGTTTGCGTCAGGTGCTACCACATATTTGTGGAATACTGGTGCTACCACAACATCTATAACAGTTAGTCCAGCTGCTACAACAACATATTCAGTAACGGGAACTGATGGAAATGGATGTGCTAATACAGCTACGGAAGTTGTTACTGTCAATGCTAATCCAACACCAATAATAAGCGGTGACCAGATGATATGTTTAGGAGACACAGCTACTCTTAATGTCACTGGCGGTAGCACTTATTTATGGAGTACAGGTGAAACAACAACATCGATAGAAGTAATACCAAATGTCACTACGGCATATAGCGTAACGGCTACTGATGCCAATGGATGTATTGGTGTAACATCAGCAACTGTAGTAGTTGATCCAGGTACTTTGACATGTAGCACGCAAAACTTTACCGCATATCTTAACGGCATTGGTTCTGTTACAATCAACCCAATGGATATAAGTACAGGTAGTGTTGGGGCTTGCGCCAATATTACGGCTGAAGTAGATCCTGATCAATTCTTCTGTAATGATATTGGAACTCATGTTGTCACACTTACTGTTACAAATACAAACACAAATCAATCATTGTCATGTACAGCAGTTGTGACAGTACTCGATACATTAGTACCAGTATTGAATTGTCCGATTAATATGACATTGGATTGTGAAACCTTTAATCCGAATGCACCGCTTTCTAATTATGGTATTGCTTCAGTAACAGACAATTGTCCTAATGGATTAACAATCTCAGAAATTGTCGTATCCAATATAAATGACTGTAATGTTGGTCAGATAACAAGAACATTTATTGCCACAGACTTGAGTGGAAATGCAGATACTTGTGTTCAGTTGATCAATGTAATAAACAATGATCCTTTTGGACCTGGTGATATAAATTTCCCTACAGACGTTACAATAACAAATTGTGAATCTACTGACCCATCAAATACTGGTAATACAACTGTAGATACGGGACAATTTGATTGTGCGGATATTGTTATTTCATTCACAGATAATATTGACTCTTGTGTTGGTAATTTCCAACGTACATGGACTGTGGTTGATTCATGTCAGTTGATCACAGGTACTACTCAAGGTATATTTACACATGTACAGAATATTAATATCATCGTAGAAGTTCCTGTATTAACAGGACGGATACTATTTATATTCAAAGAGATCCTACAACATGTATGGCATCTTATACAGGTGGGGCAAGCTCCACAGGTTGCAACTTGGTCTTTACTAATAATGGTATAGTTGTACCAGACTTAGACTTGTCTGGTGACTATCCAGATGACACTACCTATGTTCAACTGATTTCGACCGAGTCATGTACAGGTACATCAGATACATTAGATGTGGTATTTATTGTAACAGGAGTTGATATGTCTATTATCTGTACTAAAACATATCCTGAATTGCCAGATGTACTCTTTATTGAAGAGAGTGTATATGATCACGCTACGATCGTCCAAGGTTGTACCAATGGTGGTGCACAGATTGTTGCTTCATATTCTAATAGTGATATCAACGATACATTAAGGACTTATACTTGTGCTGATCTTCCAAATACACCTATTCCAGTTGTTATATACTTCTGGTATGTTGGTGATCCTGCACCGTTTACTTTCTGTAATTCATTGGTAGGATTACAAAATCAGTTTGCACCTTTCTGTACAACACCACCAGCTATAATTTCAGGTAGTGTCATGACTGAGGGCAATCAAGCTGTACCGAATGTAGAAGTAACTCTGGAAGGTAGTAATGCACCGGATGCAAATACTACGATGAATGGCCAATACAAATTCCCTGAAATGCAAGGTGGTGGCGAATATAATGTAGTGCCTAAGCGTGATGATCATCCATTAGAAGGTGTGAGTACATTAGACTTGATTTATATTCAGAAGCATATTTTGAACAGTGAAATTCTTTCTTCACCATATAAAATAATAGCGGCTGATGTAAATAATGACGAAAGGTCTCAGCATCAGATATCGTGCAGTTGCGTAAATTAATCCTTGGTATTCAAGATAAATTTACTAACAATACCAGTTGGAGAATGATCGACAAAGCATATAGCTTCCCTGATCTAAAAGATCCGTTTGTAGGTAGTATTCCTGAACATTACTTTATCAATACACTTGACCGTAATATGAATATTGATTGGGTCGGTGTCAAAGTTGGTGATGTTAATAACAGTTATATTACGAATATAAACAATAATGAAGCTGAAAGCCGTAACGCAAGTGCTTTATTGAATCTTACTGAACAGACGTTGTATCAAGGTAAAAATGTGATTCCAGTATATGCCGGATCAGATCTAGAAATGGAAGGATTCCAGATATCACTTCCTATCAAGGATGTAAATGGCATATTCTTGACAAGTGGTAATATTGCAATCACTGAAGAACAATATGCTTTGGTAAATGGCAAACTTAATATTGCTTGGCACCAATCTCAGTCTGTTGATATACGTAAAGGTGACATTCTTTTCTTCATCCATGCAGATTTGAAAGTGGAAGATAAGCTTTCCAATATCATGCTGACTGTAGATCAAAAAGGTCTTCGTCCTGAGGTATACACTTCAGAAAGCGAAGTGATCAAACTCGGATGGAGAATAGACAGAGGCCAGACAGATGCATTTACTTTGTATGGCAATACACCGAACCCTTGGAGCAATGAAACAACCATTAATTTTGCATTGCCTGAAGATGGAAATGTTAGCCTTAAAATCAGAGACATTACAGGAAGATTGGTTTATACTGCGCAAAGTTATTTTGCTAAAGGTGATAATATCTTCAAAGTATCTTCAGATGCCTTAGGTGCATCAGGTATTCTTTTCTACGATTTGACATTCGGAAAAGAAGTCAAAACCATGAAGATGCTCAATATCAAGTAGTAAATACTGTTAAATCATCCTTAAAAGGACATCATATTTTAAATGTGGTGTCCTTTTTTAATTTAAGGCCATTGGAATTATTGTAACCTTAGGATATTGGCAATTAAATTCTTAAAAAAACTTACTAGGTATTACAAATAACCAACATAATTGTGAGGCGTTACATCCAGAAGTTCAGCCTTAATATTGTCATTAACATTCAGATTATGGATGAAATGGTGAATATCTTCTTTAGTAACTTTGGCCTTGCCTCGGGTCAAATCCTTAAGTGCTTCATAAGGTGAAGGGTACATCTCTCTTCTCAGAATATTTTGAATAGCTTCGGCTACAACAGCCCAGTTTTGATCTAGATCATCGCTTAAGGCTTGTTCATTCAATAATAACTTATCTATACCTTTTTGCATAGATTTTAAAGCTATTAAAGTATGTCCAAATGGAACGCCAAGATTTCTCAAAACGGTAGAATCTGTAAGGTCACGCTGCAATCTTGAGATAGGCAATTTATCCGCTAAATGGCCAAAAACAGCATTTGCCATTCCTGCATTACCTTCCGCATTCTCGAAATCTATAGGATTGACTTTATGTGGCATGGCTGACGAACCTATTTCTCCTGCTTTGACTTTTTGCTTAAAATAATCCATAGAAATGTATGTCCACATATCTCTGCAAAAGTCTATTAATATTGTATTGATCCGCTTCCAGGAATGGCAGATGGCAGCCACATCATCATAGTGTGCTATTTGAGTTGTGTATTTTGATCTTTTTAAGCCTAGGTCTGCTGTAAATTTATCTGCAAATTCTAGCCAATCAATCTGTGGATAGGTGACTTTATGTGCATTGAAATTACCGGTTGCACCACCAAATTTACATTTAATGACGATCTTTTGAAGTTGGGACATTTCTTCGTCTAGTCTTTCTGCGTAAACAGCAAATTCTTTGCCTAATGTGGTCGGTGAAGCGGCTTGTCCATGAGTTCTTGCCAGCATCGGGATACCTTTGTACTCCACGGATTTCTCGCGGATAGCGTCTAGGATTTTATGTATTTGCGGCAACATCACTTTATCTATTGCATCCTTCATCATGAGCGGAAATGCAGTATTATTTATATCTTGAGATGTCAATCCAAAATGCACAAATTCGCGATATTTTCCAAGGCCATTTTCGTCCAATTTTTCTTTTATATAATACTCTACTGCCTTCACATCGTGATTGGTAATTTTTTCTATGGATTTTATTTTTTCAGCGGCACTTTGATCCATTTGCATATAAATTTTATCTAAAATTTCATCAGCATTATCTGATATAGTAGATAATTGCGGCAATGGAATGGCGCGCAGTGCTTTTAAGTATTGTATCTCTATGAAAACTCTGTACTTGATTAAGGCATACTCTGAAAAGTATTCTGAAAGTTCGGATGTGATTTGGTGGTATCGGCCATCAAGTGGAGATAATGAAGTAAGCATGTTATATATTTTCTTTGATTTGATCTGATAGGGTAGAGGAATCTTCATTCCTTTTTATAAAATAATACGTCTCAGTTTGACTTCTTACAGCAATATCGTTTGTATTTTTTTTATACTTATTGGTTAGTTTCGCATCAATGATTCGCGATTTTACATTGTCATTGAGCTGGATATTGATACAGGTAATGATGGTCTTTGCGATGTCAGGATCTAGCACAGGAAAAACAGTTTCTACTCTAAAATGCAGATTTCTGACCATCCAATCTGCCGATGAAAGATACACTTCTTGCTTGCCATTATTATGAAATATAAATACTCTAGAATGTTCTAGATATCGATCTATAATAGATATGGCTTCGATGTTTTCGCTCATACCTTTTTGTCCAGGCACAAGGCAGCATATACCTCTGACTATAAGTTTTATTTTTACACCAGCATTAGAAGCATCATACAAGAGATTGATGATTTCCTCATCTTGAAGGCTATTCATTTTGAGAATCATTTTGGCTTTTCGACCTTTTTTAGCATTCTCTGTTTCCCTTTTTATAAGGGAGATAAATTTGTCTTTCAGATTGAATAATCCCACACCTAGATACTCGAATGGTTGTGTCGGCCTTTGTTTCGTTTCCAAAAATGTAAATATCCTAGCTGCTTCAGATGTTATTCTTTTGTCTTTTGTAAATATACCAAAATCAGCATACAATTTAGCTGTTTCTTCGTGAAAATTGCCAGTGCCGATGTAAGCGTAGAGTGCTGGTTTTTCATCTTCGATTCGCCTGATTAATGCGAGTTTGGAGTGTACCTTAAATCCTGGCATACTATAATAGACATTCACACCAGCTTGCTCCAATTCTTCTCCCCATTTTAGATTTGCTTCTTCATCAAATCGGGCTTTAACTTCTATAAAGGTACTCACTTGTTTGCCATTTTTTACTGCATTTTTGATGGCAATCATGATTCTAGATATCTTAGCTACCCGATATTGAATGATTTTGATATGTGTAACAAATGGGTCACTCGCTGCATCTTCAAATAATCGGATGACCGACTCCATAGCTGTGGTAGGGCGGATGAATCAGGATGTCTTTTTGTTTTATTTTGTCAAAAACAGAGACAGCATCTTCAAGTTCCGAAATTTTAATCGGTGGTAAGATTGGATCTTTTAAACCTACCAAATTAAAGGAAGGAAATCTGAAAAAGTCAGAATTATTATGATATCTACCTTCTGGCAATAAGTCCATTGGAGTAATCTCAAAAACATTCATCAGATAACTCAAAAAGTGTTTTGGCATAGTTCTGTCATACACCAATCTACTTGCCAGTCCAATACTTCTCTTGCTAAGACTTTTTTTAATCTTGGCCAATAAATCTCCTGAATATTCGTCATCTATATATAACTCTGCATCCCTTGTCAATTTGATGGAGTAGGAATCTAGAATATTGTACCCTGGAAAAATAAGCCGCACACTATGTCTTACGGCATCATCTAACATAAGGATTTGTTTGATTCCTGCATGTTTGCAAGGCAATTCTACGAATCTTGACAAATGATCCGAAGGTATTTTTACAATTGCATATTCTGAAACCGGTTTTACCACATCTTTGCTATGTAGATGCAATGCCAAGTACAAGGCGCCATTATTCAGGAAAGGTTTGATTTTTTTTTCAGCGAGGATCACCGGTTGTACAAATGGAAGTAAATTCTCATTAAAAAATGTATCTACAAATTCTATCTGTTCTTTATTAAGGTGATGCCATGAAAGTATCTGAATCCCATTTTTCTTAAGTTCTGGAAGCAGATTCTTCAAAAATTTCACTGAATTTTTTTTGTTGTTCATTTGCAATTTTAAGAATATCCTTTAAGACTATTTCTGGGGAAAAATCCATATTTTTAAACATGGATTTATTGGCCCTCACTAAATTGCGGTGATTGGCTACTCGTATTCTGAAAAATTCATCCAAATTGGAAGAATAAATGGCCAAAAATTTTAATCGTTCTAGCAAAGGAACTGAAGAGTCCATCGCTTCTTGCAACACTCTATGATTGAATGCCAGCCAACTCACGTCCCTATGTATAAGCTTTGCCATGATAACCGATTCTTATGCGCAAAAGTGCGATATTTTTTTTAAGATTACGGCATTTTCATGATTATTTAATACTGGGCGTAACCTATAACGTGACTTTTATCTGGGTTAACAATTCGGGTTTTTAAAATAATTAAACTGTTATTCTTAAAATTTGAAGCCCAAAGTCAATAGCAGCCTTGAAGGTGTATCAGCAAATGCATAATCGTGGCCACCAACAGTGATGTGATCACCGAATTTATCAAAATTACCTTCAAAAAGTAAATCAAGCCTTAATTTCCATAAGTCAACACCTGTACCTGCCTGCCATCCGTACGTTGCCGATTTGAAGCGCTGCTCATATCCTTTAATATCTACCGCATCCGAAATGCTATTAATAAATAAGTGACCTACAACGCCACCTTGAAATCTCAAAACGCCTACCTTAAATCCAGCCAATACGGGAATATCCATTGTATTATATTTTTCATTTCTGATGGTATTTATCACACCAGACTCACCATAAGTAGTGATATCGTAAGTTACTTTGTTGCTGTTAAATAGCAAAGAAGGTTCAAGGAAAAGACCAAGAGCGCTCAACCGTGTATAAATGCCAAAATGGTGTCCATAACCAGCATCGGCAATATGCCAATCTATATTTTGTGTTCCATTTGTTGTAAAAATGCCTTTTTCAGCCAAATCATAGGAACTGACGCCTGCTTTAATACCAAATTCAATTTGTGCTTGAACGGTCATCATCGTACCTACGACGAAAATACCAAATAAAATTAAATGTCTCATGATTGTAAGGTTTGTATTTTATGAAAAATTTGGGGTTACTAAAATTTATATGTTAATAATGTCAAAACTAATGAGGTGATAACGAATAAACAGTTTGAAAATCTGTACTTTTACGCGCTGTTTAACTTTTGTTTAACCGTTAAGACAGTGATTCATGCATGATAAATGTATGAAAATGAGTATATTGTATTGATTGTTATTAGATAACTTATGACTGTAAAATATAATATAACAAAAAGGATGCCGATATGACGATCAAAGATGTAGAGTTTGTTGCTAGTTTCCCAAAAGAAAGCGCATGTCCTAAAGATGGAAGGCCTGAATTTGCATTTATTGGCAGATCTAATGTAGGTAAGTCTTCTCTTATCAATATGCTAACCAATAAAAAAGGCCTAGCAAAAGTTTCAGTTACGCCTGGAAAAACGCAATTGCTCAATTTTTTTGAAATAAATAATAAATGGTATCTCGTGGACTTGCCCGGTTATGGATATGCAAGGGCATCCAAGGATAAAAAGGATACATTTTCTAAAATGATAAGAGGTTACCTCGAAATGCGTACTACCTTATATATTGCCTTTGTACTTATCGATATCAGACATCCACTACAGAAGATTGATCAGGAGTTTCTGGAATGGTGTGGAGAAAAAAGTGTACCTTATGCGATCATTTTCACAAAGGCAGATAAACTCGGTAAGAAACAAATTCATGAAAATGTTAAATTTATTGTAGATGAATTGTTAATACCCTCGCATGAATTGCCGCCATATTTTATAAGTAGTTCAGAAACGAAACAAGGCAAAGATGAGATCCTTGCTTACATAGATTCTATCTTGAAAGCTGACTTAACCCAAATCTCCGAACCCATTTTATGACACAGATATTTCCTCATTTAATACCTGAAGTAGCTGATTGGCCTGTTGCAAAACAAAGCAAAGATAGAGCAAATTTTATTAAGGAATTGGATCAGTTTGTCGAGAAACAAGTTTTAGAGACAAACAAAGGTAATCTCTATGATTTGATTTCAAAATCTATCTATCTCGAAAACCAAAGGATAAAACTGAATCCTTGGAAAGTGGATCCGCCTGATGAAAAATTGTATTGGAAAAATATTTCAGCAGAACTCGAAGTCAGCGTGCATAGCGAAGAAAGAGAAGAAAGAGAACTCAATCTACTCAAAAAGATAATCCATCGATACAATGAAGAGATCGTAGGTCATTTTAGTCCCGGTACATTTCGATTTTCGAGAATCTTCCTTTTATCTTTTTTCAAAAGGATTTTTAATAAATATTTTGACAAAGGTCAGTGGCGATGGGGCAATAAAGCCCAACTCCAACAAAAAATCAAGGTTAAAGGCAATGTAGAACTTATCAGAACTTTATTTGAAAAAGGTACTGTAGTAATCTTGCCTACCCATTATTCAAATTTGGATTCTATCATGGTTGGCTATGCCATAGATACCAATGTAGGTCTTCCACATTTTTCTTATGGTGCAGGGCTAAATTTGTACAATGTAGAAATGGTCGCCTATTTTATCAATAGATTAGGTGCCTTCAGAGTAGATAGGAGAAAGAAAAATCCGATCTATCTCGAATGTCTCAAATCTATGGCCGGATACTCTGTACTCAAAGGTGTCAATTGTTTGTTCTTCCCAGGTGGTACCAGATCACGAAGTGGACAAACGGAAGATAAACTCAAGTTGGGTTTGATCAGTTCGCTGATTGAAGCACAGCGCTTGCATATTGAAAATAATGAAGATCGTAAAATCTTTGTCGTACCTTTAAATATTGGTTATCATTTTGTGTTGGAAGCATCACATTTGATAGATCAACACCTGCAATTAGTAGGTAGAGATAAATATAAAAGAACAAAATCAGGCGGCCCAACATTCGGAAGCATCTTCAAATTTATCAAAGATATCTACGGTAAGTCGTCTGAAGTGTACATGTCATTCGGAGAGCCGATGGATGTTTTTGGCAACAAGGTGGACAATGATGGTAAGAGTTTTGATAAGTTTGGTCATATTGTGGATACCAAGGATTACTTCACCTTTGCTGGCGAGTTATCTTCCAATAGTCAGCGTGAAAGTATTTATGCCAAATTGCTAGGCGAATCCGTCGTCGAAGCATATTCAAAGTATAATGTGATTTTATCAAGTAATGTAGTGGCGTTTTGTGCATTTCATATCATTTATGAAGAATATAAGGAAACAGGATTGCTACAGCTTGTAAATCAAAAGTATAAGACATTTACAATTACCGCTGACACCTTGGAAGAGAAAGTTCGTATCGTGGTAAATTTGATTTTAGATAAGAAAAATAAAGATTTGGTTACTATATCCGATGAATCATGGGACAATGTTTCAGATCTAATAAAAGAAGGAGTTTATAAGCTGGGCATCTATCATGCGGCATCTGTTTTAAAACCAGACAAAAAGAATAATCTAGTATGCGAAGATATCAGATTGTTATATTTTTATCATAATCGCCTTACAAATTATGGTTTGGAGGAATTGATGGATTGGGAAAAAGTTTAAAATTCACAACATACCTATGAATTATATTATTTTTGATTTGGAGGCATCTTGTTGGTTGGGTAGGCCACCGCATGGCGTCAACGAAATTATAGAAATAGGCGCTGTAAAAGTGAATAATTATGGTGAAGTAACCTCATCTTTTTCAAAATTTGTAAAACCAACCATTAATCCGATATTATCTGATTTTTGTAAAAAACTTACGTCAATTTCTCAAAAAGATGTGGACAAAGCAAAAAAATTTCCCGACACCATTCTGGAATTTCAAGATTGGATAGGAGCAGAAGATGATAGTTACGTCTTGATATCATGGGGCAAATATGACAAGACACAACTTGCAGAAGACTGTATCTTGCACAAACTTGAGACCGAATGGCTGGACTATCACTATAACCTGAAGCCTGCGTACAAAACATTAAAATCCTTAAAGGATGAGCCGGGATTAAAAAAAAGCAGTCAAGATGGAAGGATTTGAATTCACAGGAATCCATCATCGTGCGATATCAGATGCCGAAAATCTTGCCAAGATCTTTATAAAATATTTTAAAGAATGGTCAGTAGGTTGATTTTTTCAACATGAAACTGATACCTTTGTACCTTCAAAATTAAACATGAAGACCAAAACAATAATACGAGACAAGGTCAATGTCATCACTTTAGGCTGTTCAAAAAATCTGGTTGACTCCGAAAATCTCATCACACAACTCAAAGCAAATGACATAGATGTGGAGCATGAAAGTCAGAATGATGCCAATATCATTATTGTAAATACTTGCGGATTTATAGATCTTGCCAAAGAAGAATCTATCAATACTATTGTAGAATATGCAGATATAAAAGCCAAAGGTGGCATTGATAAATTGTATGTTACGGGTTGTCTCTCACAGAGATACAAAGATGATCTGGAGAAGGAAATTCCTGAGGTCGATGCATTTTTTGGGACACTTGAGCTGCCAGGATTACTTGCAAGACTTAATGCAGATTATAAACATGAACTCATTGGCGAAAGATCTTTGACAACACCGCAGCATTTTGCCTACATGAAAATATCTGAAGGTTGCAATCGGACGTGTTCGTTTTGCGCTATTCCGCTCATGCGTGGCAAACATATTTCTCGGTCGATAGAATCCCTGGTCGCTGAGGCAAAGCACTTTGCTTCTATTGGTGTCAAAGAACTAGTGCTTATAGCTCAAGAGCTTACATATTACGGTCTAGACTTATATAAGAAAAGGGCTTTGTCAGAACTACTTGATGCGTTATGTGAAGTCGATGGTATCGAATGGATACGATTACATTATGCTTATCCAGGTAAATTTCCATTGGAAGTATTTGATACCATGGCAAAACAACCCAAAGTGTGCAATTATTTGGATATTCCACTACAACATGCATCTGATACCGTTTTGGATAGAATGAAAAGACAGACTACTTGTGAAGAACAAAGATCACTTATCCAGCATGCTCGCAATCGAGTCCCTGATATTGCGATCAGGACGACATTTTTGGTCGGATTTCCCGGTGAAAGCGAAGATGAATTTCAGCAATTATGTGATTTTATAGAAGAAATGCGATTTGATCGTGTTGGTGTCTTCCAATATTCGCATGAGGAAGATACATCTGGATATCTCTTGGCTGATGATGTCGATGCTGAAACAAAAGTGGCGAGGGCGAACAAAATTATGGAATTACAGCAATCTATCTCGTTGGATCATAATCAGGAGAAAATAGGACAGACACTTCGGGTACTTTTTGATCGCAAAGAAGGTGAATATTTTATAGGTCGTACAGAATATGACTCTCCAGAAGTAGATAATGAAGTCTTAGTCCCAGCAAAGGATTACTTCGTACGTATTGGTGATTTTGCTTTGGTAGAGATCACTGATGCAGAAGATTATGATTTGTATGGAAAAGTGGTGGAAACACCTATCGTAAATTCATGATATTGACTTATAAGAAATGGATAATTATAGCGAATTTACCAAAATTGAAAGCCCTAAGAGACCATATTGGTTTAAAATATTAGCAAATGAATGGGTTATAAAGAAAATAAAACTAAAAAATATTATGTCAATTCAAAAATCAATAATTGTTCAAAATGTTTCAGTTCAAATAATTACTGTCGATCAGAAAGACTATATTTCTATCACAGATATGGCCAATGCCAAAGAAAATGAAAGTCGTGCTGCTGACATAATTAAAAATTGGATACGAAACAGATATACTTTAGAGTTTTTAGGAACCTGGGAAAAAATGAACAATCAAGATTTTAAAGTGGTCGAATTCGACCACTTTAAAATGCAAGCTGGATTAAATACTTTTGTTTTGAGCGTTTCAGAATGGATAGATAAGACCAACGCCATAGGATTTGTTGTAAAAAAAGGTCGATATGGTGGCACTTATGCTCATAAAGATATTGCATTTGAATTTGGGTCATCGATTAGTGCTGCTTTTAAGTTGTATCTTATTAAAGAGTTTCAACGTCTTAAAGATGATGAAAACGATCGATTGAAACTCAATTGGAATCTGAATCGCACCTTAGCCAAAATAAATTACCGCATTCATACCGATGCCATTAAATCAAATATTCCTGAAAATCTTAGGAGCGAACAAATCAGCCATATTTATGCAAATGAAGCAGATGTGCTTAATGTTGCATTGTTTGGAAAAACAGCCAAAAGGTGGAGAGATGAAAATCCTGATACAGAAGGCAATATAAGAGATTATTCAACCATTGAACAACTTTTGGTATTAGCTAATTTGGAAAGCCTAAATGCAGAATTTATCAAAATGGGTTTATCACAATCCGAAAGGTTAGTGAAGTTAAATCAAACGGCTATCAGTCAAATGAAATCTTTGGCCCTAAATGTAAATATTAAAAAACTTAAGTCATAATGCCATCTTTGATCTATTTTCAATTCAATTAAAGATAATACTCTATGTTTACAATAGAACAAATAGAATTAGCACATAGTAAAGTGAAATCTGGAGCAGAATTTCCAAATTATATTCAGGAGATTAAAGAAATTGGCGTTGTGGCATTCGAAACATGGGTAAAAGATAGTCATACAACATATTTTGGTAAGGATAATTTTCAGACAACATCAAATCCTAAATATGCAGAATTGCTTATTTCAGATGATAGTAGCAAAGATAAATTTATTGAATATCTAAAAATCCATCAAAAAGGTGAAACAGACTATTTAACATTCTGCAATCACTGTGCTGAAACAGGAATAGAAAAATGGGTAGTACGTCTAGATGCTATGACTTGCATTTATTATGATGTATTAGGCAATGAAATTTTGGTAGAGACAATTCCTACTAAGTAAATTAATACCTTTTTTTGTAAGGTGTTTTATTGGTCAATGGCCATTTTCGTTGAGAAATTTGGCAACTATTTTCTTATAAATAAATAAAACTTCCCATAAATTTAATACTACATTTGCTCGTAATCTAAGGCTATCTGCTATCTTTGCCTAATCATAAAATGTAATCTGATAATGAAACGCAGACAATTCTTCCAAAATTCAGCTTTGACAGCTATGGGTGCTTCATTTATTTTGCCTACCCAAGCTTGTACACCAACACAATCTTTGGTCAATGGAACGAGTGCTGGTAAAAAGGCCAAAAATATTATATTTATGGTCAGTGATGGGATGAGTTCTGGTACGCTCAATATGGGAGATTTGTTTAGAAGACGCAAAGAAGGACGAGGTAGCAATTGGCTTGATCTGTATAGAAATCAAAGAGTTTCTCGAGGATTGATGGATATGGCGTCAGCAAGTTCGCTCGTGACTGATAGTGCGGCTGCGAGTTCTTCATGGGGCGGCGGCGTCAGAGTTAAAAATGGCCGACTTAATTCCGGCCCTAATGGCGAAGAATATCTACCTATTTGGCAGAAATTCAAGCGTTCTGGTAAAAAAGTAGGATGTGTTACAACTGTTCCAATAACCCATGCTACACCAGCAGGATTTTGTGTGTCTTCTAAATCACGTGGTGAACAAGCGGAGATTGCAGAAAAATATCTTCAACTCAGATTTGATGTAATGATGGGCGGCGGCGGCAAATATTTTAATGCCAGAAAGGACGATCGAAATATGTTTGATGAGTTCGCAAAAGCGGGATTCACAGTTTTGCAATCAAAGGATGAAATGAAATCTGCCACAAATCAAAAGCCTGTTTTAGGCGTTTTTGATAAAGAAGGTTTACCTTATGAACTTGATAGAGTAAATGATCCTATGATTGCCGCAAAAGTTCCATCGCTTGCCGAAATGGCAAGTAAAGCCATTGACTTGATGAAGGATCATAAAAATGGATTTTGTCTTCAAATAGAAGGAGGAAAAGTGGATTGGGCAGCTCATGCCAACGATGCCGCTGCATTGATTTACGATCAGGTAGCTTTTGATGACGCCATCAAGGTAGCTATCGATTTTGCAGAGAAAGACGGTAATACACTAGTCGTCATTACATCAGATCATGGCAACGCTAATCCAGGCTTGTACTACGGGGAAAAGGCGGATAAAAATTTTGAGTCTTTATTTTCATTCAAGCATACGAATGATTGGATATTGATGGGTTTTGAACGCGATGCATCTGCAGCTTCATTGGCTGATCGAGTGTTTGCAAATCAAAATTATCAGCTCACCGAAAATCAACTGGCTTTCATCATAGAAAAGTATAATGAACACAACGCAGAAGGTGTTTATAATTCATACAAACTTCCATTCAAAGAGTATGCAATGTATCAGGCAGAACATACATCTGTTGCTTTTGGTGGTATGGAGCACTCAGCCGATTTTACAGAGCTAGCTATGTTTGGGCCTGGCAGCGAAAGGATGAAGCCATTTATGCTTAATACTGACATGCATTATTTTATGCTAGAGGTGGCAGAAGTAGAAAATAAATTCTAAGCTTCCAATCGAACTTTTTACTCTATTATCGTGATTTTCAACATATTGGTCCTGAATCGCTTATGAAGCGGCATACTACCCGTATTCACGACGATATCATCTGTATCTACGATACCTTCGTTTTTCAGAATTTGGTTGATATCTTCGATGGTTTCATCAGTAGTAGTGAACTTTGTATATAAGAAACATTTCACGCCCCAAACAAGACTTAATGTATTGAGCATGTGTGCTTTGTCAGAAAAGATGTAGATATCTGGTTTTGGTCTGTATGAAGATATTTTAAAAGCTGTATAACCATTGACGGTAAGTCCCAATATTGCTTTGGCATTCACTTCTTCAGCGATCCTTGGTGCATTAAGACAAAGGATATCAGACAAAAATGTATCCGATTCGGGATCAGGTACAGATCTTTTTCCTTGGATATGATAGTGCAATTCTGCTTCACCAATGATCTTTCTCATGGCTTCCACTACCAAAGCTGGGTGATTACCTA
>JADKGF010000016.1 GCA_016717105.1 Saprospiraceae bacterium
GGATTACTATAAGCGATATTTCGTCATACAGTGAAAACAATGTCTTATTACATACAAGAATGGTTGACAAAAGGGGATCAAAGCAAAGTAGATATGTTGATGAAAATGAATTCATAATTGACGGTGAGTGGCTCTACTCGCAGGTAAATGCTGTATTACTGGTATTAAAGGTTTCATATATGACGGCTTGCAGTTGTAAAGATTTCAAATAATAGGATTGATCCAAAATTTTTTTGTTGAATTATATAGTGAGTTTATACTCTACAATTAATAATTCAAAAGCTAGTCACAACATTCCCAATATCAATAATTATTTGAACAATCTTCCTATTCCCGTACCATGCACTGAAAGAACAACAAACTATTGTTCGAAATTAGAAACGATGAAAACTGAAACGCAAAAATTAGAAGCCATTTATCAGCAAAAGATTAATGATCTGGAAGAGTTGAGAAAAAGTATTTTTGCAAAGAAGGCATTGAGTGGGAAATTGTCTAAGATCAGGATATGCAGGATCCAAGGATAAACAAGATTTATTGGGTGACAAAAATTCAAGCAAATCATCAAATCATTATAATTGTGATTCAGACAGCTTAAACTATGAGCAGGATTAAAAAAAAGGGAAATGTATGACTTTAGACGAAATAACATATAAAATAAATGGTTGTGCTATGAAGGTGCACAATACTCTTGGTAATGGTTTTCAGGAGGTCATTTACCAAAGATGTCTGGCTATTGAAATGGAAAGGGCAGGCTTAAGTTTTGGAAGAGAAATAGAACAAATAATATATTATGAGGGAATAGAAGTAGGGAAAAGAAGAGCTGATTTTGTAGTTGAAAATCAAGTTACAGTTGAATTGAAAACATAATCAATTTAGAGATGTACATTTGGCACAGGCAAAAAACTATGTTGTAGCCTATGATTTTTCAATTGGTTTGCTTATCAATTTTGGAGCAACCAGCTTACAATTCAAAAAGGTGTTTAATCCAAAGTATAATCTTTCGAAGGCGTAGCACAAGCAAAACAGTATGCCACAAAGCTTCAGATCGAAACGACTTATTCCTCCAATGGAAAAGAGATATACTCTATCTGTATGAAAACAGGTGTGGAAGGATTGGTAGAAAACTACCTTACTCCTGACGAACTGTGGGATAAGACATTCAGTGATCATAACCATTGGAGAGACCTGTTCAATGCAGTACCTTATGAGGATAAAAGTGGAAGCTGGCAGTTGCGTTACTATCAGGAGCTGGCGGTAAAAAAATACAATGGAAGCTATAGCAAAAGGCAAACAACGCATCCTGCTTACATTAGCTACAGGTACAGGAAAGACAGCTATAGCTTTTCAGATAGCATGGAAATTGTTTCAAACCAGGTGGAATCTCCAAAGAGATGGAAGCAGAAGACCAAGAATACTTTTTCTGGCAGACAGAAATATACTGGCTAATCAGGCATACAATTCTTTTTCATCCTTTCCAGAAGATGCGCTGGTCAGAATAAAACCAGGGGAGATCAAAAAGCAAGGTAAAGTACCTACCAACGGAAGTATATTTTTTACCATTTTCAGACGTTTATGGCTTCGGGCAAAATGGATGATAGGAAAACCAATCACCTATTTTGGGGAGTATCCAGTGATTATTTGATTTTATCATCATAGATGAATGTCATCGTGGCGGCGCAAATGAAAGCAATTGGCGTGGTATATTAGAATATTTTTCACCAGCAGTGCAATTGGGCCTGACTGCTACACCTAAGCGTAAAGATAATGTAGATACCTATAAATATTTTGGTGAAGCTGTCTATACCTATTCTCTAAAAGATGGTATCAATGATGGATTTTTACCCCTTTAAGGTGAAAGCGTATCAAGACTACACTGGATGAATATATCTATACCAGTGATGATGATGTAGTAGAAGGAGAAATAAACAAGGGAAACTATATAAGGAAGGAGACTTCAACCGTATTATAGAAATAAAGAGCGTGAAGCGAAACGTGTAAAAATATACATGGATGAAGCTAACCAAAATGAAAAAGCCATCATCTTTTGTGCTACACAAGATCACGCAGCAGCAGTGAGAGATCTGGTCAACCAATATAAAAATCTACCCATCCTGACTATTGTGTCCGTGTCACCGCCAATGATGGTGAGATAGGAGAACAGTTCCTGAGAGAGTTTCAGGATAATGAAAAGACGATTCCTACAATCCTGACTACATCACAAAAGCTGTCCACAGGTGTAGATGCCAGGAACATCAGAAACATTGTACTGATGCGTCCTGTCAACTCCATGATAGAGTTTAAACAGATTGTAGGTCGTGGTACCAGGATGTTTGATGGGAAGGAGTTTTTTACGATTTATGATTATGTAGATGCATATCATCATTTTGCTGATCCTGAGTGGGATGGAGATTCATTACCTTCTGATGTACCAAGCTGTAAAGTATGTGGTCAAATACGCTGTATGTCCAAAGATAGCTCTTTGCAAGGTTTGAGGGCACCATGTCAATGTGATAAAAAGCAAAAGATAAAAGTAAAGTTGAAAGATGGTAAGGAACGTGAGATACAACACATGATTGCCACATCTTTCTGGAGTGCTGATGGTAAACCTGTATCTGCACAAGAGTTTATGGAAAACTTGTTTGGTAAATTGCCTGAATTATTTCAAAGTGAATCAGAATTGCGAACTTTATGGAGTCATCCCATGACCAGACGCACCTTACTAGAAAAGCTGGAAGAAGCTGGGTTCTCTAAAGATGATTTACAAACCTTACAAAAGCTGGTCAATCTGAGAGAAAAGTGATCTCTTTGATGTATTGGAGTATGTATTTAATGCTGATATTAAAACCATGACCCGTGATGAGAGAGCTAATGCTGCACAAAGCACCATCTTTGCGATCCTAGATGACAAGCAAAGAGATTTATCAGCTTCGTACTATCCAAATACATTAGAATCAGGTGTTGATGAGCTTGACCAGGAGAAACTTCCTACACTGCTAACCAATAAATATCAATCCCTGAAGATGCCAAGGCTGTACTTGGTGAAGTGAAGAATATCACTGATTGTTTGTTGAGTTTCAGAAGCATTTGTACGAAGGCGTGGCGTAAGTTAATTCACTATCTTTCTAAAGCATAAATAATTTCAAAATGCTATCTTTTTCCAGCTTTTTCAAATTTCTATATTCGGTTTTCTTCACAGCAAGGCTAGCATTTAATTCAAATCCCACCAATAGAATGAATGAATTGAGCTGAATCCATACCATCGTGACCATTAATGCACCGATAGAGCCATAGATTTCATTGTATTTTCCAAAATTATTGATAAAGTAGCTAAACCCAAGCGATGTCAATAAAGATAAGACCGTTGCTATAATAGATCCAATATTTATAAAAGATATACGACGATACATAGACGGCCCAAATGTATAAATAAGGCTGATACCAGTGTACACCATAAATATTGAAAATATATAATTAAAGATGCTTACCGATACCAAAATTATATCTGGAATATGGTAGGCGTTTTTGAGTACATCCATTACCTTACCTTCTACTACCATAATTATGAGCGATACAATCAATAATAGTGATAAAATAACTGTCAATCCTATTGCTATCAATCGAGTACGCCACCAAGCTCTGGGTTTGAATGTCTCATTGTAGGCTTTATCGAATCCCGACATTAGTGTAAGCATACCATTTGATGAAAAAAACAAAGCCAACGCGGCACCTAATGATAATAATCCATCGCGTTTGATCGACGTAATGTCATTTATGATGCTGAAGATATATTGATGTGCATTTTCGGGAATTACACCTTTGAGATTATCGCTGAGCATAGTTGTGTAATCCTTCACTACAGGAAACAATGGCAACAAAGTGAATAAAAATATGATAGCTGGAAATAAGGACAAAAACAAACTGAAAGAAATAGAATTGGCCCTAGTTGTCAAGTTGTCTTTCCGCATCTCATTGAACAAAAATACAAGGACTTCATACAAAGTAAGACCCGAAAACCCAGGTGGACTATAGACCTTGGACCAACTAGTAACTTTCTGTACAAACGGAAGCTCTTTTAGGTTTTGTACCAGACTGTCTCTTCTTCTTATCAAAATAACGGTCTTAATTTTTCTAACATATACTCAGGACATGATACCTTTTTGCCGGATGACATCTCTATGAAAAATAATTTGACTACCGCTTTGTGGATCATTTGCATCTCCTCATTAAAAATCTCATTTTCAAAAACTATCATCCGTGAAGGCAATTCCGTAAGGATCGTTCTGATAGTCAGTTCCTCATCATACTTTGCCGGCAAAATATATCGAGCATCCACATGCACCACAGGCATCATGACTCCGTACACCACCTCAAGATCACGATAAGTCAACCCTAAGCTGCGCATCGTCTCTACCCTACCGATCTCATAAAGATGGGCATAATTACCATAATAAAGATAACCCATCATATCGGTTTCTCCATATCTTACGCGCTTTTTAAAATCAAAACTATACATGACCTTAACTTTAGATTGTCAAATCAGGTCACGTATAAGCGGACATGTCATACAATGTGATCCACCTCTTGCGCGTGATAATTCATTGGATGGTAAAGTAATGATGGTTTTTTCGAGCGTATGTGGATCGATCGTCTTATCAGTGGTTTGTTGCAAAAAGTCTCTAGCATGAATAACTTGATATCCCGCTGCTCTAAATGCCAATTCCGTTTTTGGATTACGATCATAGGTAAGTGCTACACCTGGTTTCAGTGCCACAGATTACAGCCATCAGTCCATTGCTCTCTTTCCTGATATGGCGTGACACCTTCGCCAGCAAAAATAAAATTTACTTTTGGATTGATCTCATGGATAAAAAAGTTCTTAACGGAATCATATACGATCTCCGCACCATTCTTGCGATACACCTTGACATTGGAGCTCACACCATCGAAAACAGTAGGCTTAAAACACACAATATCATTATGATCTATCTGTGTAAATAAAGTGTCAATGTGCATACAAAAACGATCTGCAGGTATATTAATCTGCGCAACATTTGACACAAGACCTTTCGCAAACAACACATCTTTGACGCATCGGATAGCATAGTCTGTCGTTCGCTCTGAACATCCTATCAGCACAAAATCATTATTGAGCATCATAAAATCTCCACCTTCGAGTGATACTACTTCGCCTTTTTTGGATGGTGGGAATTTATCCAAATGATTTAAGTTAATGATTTTACCTTCGAATCTAGATTTTTGAAGAAAGGATGCGCATAAAATATAAATCGAGTTAACAAGTTTTCTCTGTAACGAGCAGATTTTGCTGCTTTAGTGATGATGATGTGGTCCTTGACAACGACTGCAATGTCTCTAGTAAAAATAAAATTGGGAATGGGATCAAAATAAATATGGTCTTCATCTTGATAATATCCAGTAATCAACAATTTAGTCAATGATGGTGCATCAAGGCTCAACATAAATGCCTTGTCAGCAAGTGGCAATTCTTCATATTCCACTATCTTGTCGATGAGCTCTACTTTTATCTCTGGACTTGCTTCAAAGCCTTCTTCAATAAGTCTCTGGGTATCGAGTACATTTTCTTTACCCATGACTTGCTGCAAGACACGGCGAAAGATATCATGTTCTTCTCGCATTTGCGGTAGATGAACAATGTCGTCAAAGAGCAGTTCGACTGCTTTTTTTGGTGAAATACGCGCAATTCCATCATCTGGGCGATGGATGATTACCTTTCGCAAAGTTCCTATTTCGGAATTTACATTTAACATAAGATTTTGGTATGGTTTCGACTGCGAAGGTAATGAAAACTAATATAATGTTGTTGTAAAGCCCAGATTTAAGTCAAATTCTGGTTTTAAGTGTGTATTAATTTGCATAAAAAGAAAATAATTCGATGATTTATATCACAAATTTTGGTAATTTTGCTCATGCAATTAATTTCTCCTTACGGGTAATTTTGTCTATCAAATTAGATTTATTTATAACATAAAAACAATAATTAGTCATGCAGAAAGATCATAAAGTATATTTGTCAGATCTTCATTTCGAACATACACAATGGTTGAGTGAATTGAAATTTTGGGAAGATGAAATCAAATCCTTTTCAAAGAGATTGGGAGAAGTCGTAGTCAGATATTCATCCAACGAAATCAGAGCCAAAATCGAACACTTTCAGAATCAATTTATTTTGCACGACGAAGTGATTGATGTTTTAAAAAAAGATGTAAAAAATCACGAAAAAGCAATCGCCCAACAAGCAGAAGATAATCCTGTAGCTATTAATCATGTGTATTTTAATGACCATACTGGACTCAGGGACAAAATGGATACACAAAGACAAATATACGGAGAGTTAAATCAGAATATTACAGTTTTTCTCTCCAAGTCAATGTAATATCTCTCGATCAAACAAAAATAAAGGTGTGATCCGACAAGATGACACCTTTATTTTTTTTTGAAAAAAGATACTGCAAACTTCACCCGCAAATATTCGCTGAGCACAAGGTTTTAAAACGATCCTAGTCACCATCAATCTTCGGTTATTGGGATGACCTCTGTGGGGATTGTTGTGCCTGTGTTTTTTTTTGTTTGCAGTATCCTATCTAGGATCTCAAAATAAAAAACGTACAAAGTGTCATAAGACGTTGCAAATATAAAGCAAAACATATTATAAAAAAAAATAATATGTTATATTTTTATAATTTTTTTTCTTCGCTACCTTGATTTCGATTCATCAATAATAAATTTTAGCCATTGTATTGAAAGTGAATAAACTATGTCTCAACCGACCTAATTCATACAACAATTATGTACATTAATAATGTCTTAAAAAAACATAATGATGTTATTAAAATAGTAAATCCTGTATAAAATTATTTGTGAGGAGCAGATTTTTGAAGTTATAGTCTTGATGTAATTCTTTTATTTTTTAATTTCTTCCGTTTACTAAAGTATTGAAGTGGCTGTCTCGACAATAACTATTTGCAAATTTTCGCCACATGGTACGTTTATGGTGGTCGCCTGCATAAAATGACAATAACATTTCGAAATTGGGTGCATCGATGTACTGGTCATAGGTCGCCAGCTTTTTGAACTGTGCATCCAAAAAGACGATTGCCGGAAAGGACATAGTGCCACCCAACATATTGGTTGCTAATTCGTGAAAGTCAAACTTACCTATTCTAACGGATGTATAGGTTTTATCACCAATAGCTATCTTTTCTGATGATGATGCATTGATATGAAATGCGTAAAAATTATTATTTATAAAACGGGCTATATGATCTGAATTAAAGGTATTTTCTTCCATAAATCTGCACCACTTGCAGCCATCGTAGTAAAAGTAGACTATAAATTTTTTATCTCCGCGTTTGATTTTTTCTGTAGCAGTATCCCACGATGTCCATCTCACCTTATTTTGACCGGATAAGGTGCCAAACATAATTAAAATAAGACCGACTAAAAGATACTGTACACGCATAATATTGATTACAAATACTCAATTCTCATCTAGGGAATACAAAAGTAATAGAAAAGGCTTAAAAAAGTTGATCAAACATCTCAAAACAGGCTTTTTTAATAAAATTTTAACAATTTTTTGTAATATTGACTATGGGTTAGAACTTGATTTGTATAGTAAAAGGACGTATGAAATATCTGAAGGAAATAACAATACACCATCAGACATCAACATCTTATGCAATCTGACCTATAATAATTGAAGGAATTTTTTATTTAAATATTGAGTAATATTTTTCATCAGTTTTTTTCCTACATACCTTATGAATTCACCACATTGAAAAATGTTTTAAGGTTTCCTTTACAAATTTGATATCTGGCATGTACGTAGATTCTTTGATATACTGATCCATACCTACTGGCTGATCTATAAAAAATGAACTTGATGGATTGCGAAATTCAAGATACAAGGAACTAACTACGCTGCACAAGACTACTGCTATCACTGCATATCTTAATTTCTGAGGGTATTTCATTTGACGTTCAGCGTTTTATTAAAAAATTAAAAATTACATATGGTTAGGATTGACTACCTAAAACAAAAGACAAAAGTAATATGTAAAGGTTGCTTTGTATGACATCATAACGTTAAAATTTTACTAAAAGTTACAAATACATGTGACTTTTTACCAAGATTGGAATGAATTATTTTTCCGCACCAACGATTCTATCCTTCCCTTGCAAATCCTGAAGGAGAATAATATTTTTCAAACCCTTGTCCATAAAAAGTTTGCTAACTTCCTTGCCATATTTTTCATTGATTTCTACTAGCAGCTTGCAGTCAGAATCTTGGAATAAAATTACAAAATCTGCTATAGCATCGTAAAACTCTAATGGAGAATTTTGCACAAATAAAGCCAGTTCAGGTTCGTAATCCAAAACATTAGCGTGCATCTCAACCTTTTCGTCTCTGCTGATATAAGGTGGATTGCTTACGACTAGTCCCACTTTTGGTAATTGATGCCACAATTCCCGATCCAAGATATCATTATGTAGCCACTGTATTTGGACATCATGCAAGCCGGCATTTGACTTTGCAGTTTCCAATGCGCCTACACTGACATCGAGACCATAAACTTCAGGAATTGCCGCCTTTTTTGCAATGGTAATCGGCAAGATCCCCGAACCAGTACCTATATCCATTACAGAAGATATATTATACTTTTTTATAATATCAATAGCCAGGTAAGCAAGCTCTTCCGTTTCAGGTCTGGGTATGAGTACACTTGGATTCACATTAAATTTCAAACCATAAAAATCCGCAACACCACCAATATATTGCCAAGGCTCATTTTTTTGCAACCTTAGCGCTGTATTTTCAAGCACATCAACCTCTGATTGATTCAATAATTCATCAGAATGAAAGCTTTTAGAAAACAAATCTTCAATCAAGTATCTAGCTATGATCGAACTTTCTCGTGCATCATAATGTCCTTCCATTTTTACACAAAGAAAATCGTACGCTTGATTTGCTGTCATTTCCATATATATAAGGTGATAAAAAAAATGCCTATCAATGATAATGAATAAAAGACATAATACTTAAGGTCAATATAATCTGTAAGTGAAATGCCGAATTTCTGACGATTGTACATAACCAAAATGATTTTCTGAACAAAATATGCAACTACTGTCGCCAAAGCAAGACCAAAGATACCCCAAATTTGCATCCACCAAAAACTCAAAAGGATATTTGCGACCACTTCTATCATTCCAGAAAGGATAATAATGCCAGTTTTATGATGTGCAAGACAAATAGACTGAGGTAATAAAACACGACTGATCAAAATAAGCAAATAAATATTGAAGATAAATGCTGAATCTAAATAGGCGGCTTCATAAACCAATGGAAATAGAATCGGCGATATAATCATCAGCAATCCTGACACCGGAAATAACCAATGCATCAGCGATGTCACTTTCCGTTTCAACATTATAATACCTTGGCTGTCAGCCGATAAGCTTGGAATAATGGCCATAGACAAAGAACTCATCAATACCGCGGACAAAGGCATTTCTCTGGCTCCGTACCTGAAGACTGGGAAATAAGATTCGTCAAAATAATATGTCACAAACCAGCCATCTATCATATCCATCATACTACCTAAGAATACTGTACCAATCAATGGCATAGCAAAAATTGCATAACGTCGCATCAAATCGAAAGATAAATCAAAAGCTGCTGAGCCTAAAACATCAAATACCAAATACCCAAATCTAAGACTATACGACAATAGTAAAGCGTATATGAAATATTCTATAGTAGGCATAAAAACAGCAACCATCAAGGTCAATACTAAACTGACTAGTTGGCTCCAATGCGTATAGGATAATAATGCCTTGATATCTTTTCTCAGGAAAAAAATTGCATCAACCAATATTGGTGGTACTGATAATAGTAGGATTAATATTAAATAAAAATATAATGTGTAATCTGCATTTTGTGTAAAAATGGACATAACCGTCTGTGGAAACACACCAACAAACAAAGCGATCACAATACAAATACCACAAAGCAGCCAAAATATCTGAGTAGGAAGTCGATGTTGGTCATTCGGATCCAACTTAGCATAAAATGCAAACAACGCATTGCGAAATCCTCCCGACCAAAATACAGTCAATGCACCAGCAATAAAGATTAAAATTTCGTAACGACCCAAGTCATCAGCAGCCAGTGCACTCCTGACCATGATGATAGAAATCAAAAAACTAACAACATACCGGACAACTTGGGTATATTGGAAGGCAAAGACCGGATCTCGAAATTTTTGTTTTAAAGCGCTAGTAATAACGGACATTTTAATAGTAAAAAAATATCAGCGCACAAGTTAATTATTTCCTCAATGAATTATCAAAAAAGTCGTAAATGAACTAAGTACTAGCCAAATATGTTCCAAGTTTTGAACCAATCAAAAAAAAAATATTGTGGTAATTCATTCTAAGGTTTTGTCGTGGGAGAATTATTTTTAATATTTGCATCAGATTTTAATCTAAGACACTTTATTATTTTTACTTTCGTTATATATTTACTAAAACGTATAAATTGGAATCCTGCCTAGTTATCATACCTACTTATAACGAAATTGAAAATATTCATTCGGTTATCGATGCTGTATTGGCTCAAGGACCACAATTTTCTGTTCTTATCGTTGATGATAATTCGCCAGATGGAACTGGAGAAGTAGTAAATATTCTCAAGCAAAAAGAATCACGTATCCATCTTCTCCAACGCGCGGGCAAACTAGGTCTCGGCACAGCTTATATTGCGGGATTTCGATATGGGCTTTCGCATGGATTCGATTATATTTTCGAAATGGACGCAGATTTCAGCCACAATCCCAAGGATTTGCCTAGATTGCTCGAAGCTTGTGTACAAGGTGCAGATATGTCGATCGGCAGTAGATATGTAAAAGGTGGTAATATCAAAAACTGGTCAAAAGACAGACTCTTTCTCTCATACGGTGCATCACTTTATGTAAAAACCATCACATCACTACCTGTTCAGGATCCGACAGCAGGATTTATTTGCTACCATAGACGCGTACTCGAAGCCCTGGATTTGGATAAGATAAAATTTGTAGGTTATACATTCCAGATTGAGATGAAATATTATGCGTTTATCAAGGGCTTCAAGCTGGCAGAAGTACCGATCACGTTTGTAGATAGAGAAAAAGGCAATTCGAAAATGCATGCCAATATAGTTTCTGAGGCTATCAAAGGTGTACTGAAGATGCGTTGGCGACGGATGAATGGATATTATGCCTGAGATGGCTTCATAGTATCCAAGTCAAAAAAATAAAAAAATCAGTTCCCAACTGACTTTCACGATACAAAAAACACTATAAAAATCTAACATCCAACCAAATACATATTACAACTATAAATATGTTATTTCATTGATATTTTGTATTTTTTTTCTCTTAGATGTGCATCTATCTTTGTATTGTAAATCGATGGTAGGAATAGAAACATTGATTTTGCCGATTAAAGAATCGGGTCCGATAATTCGGAAATGTTCATGGGATTAAAAACAAAAAGGAGATTGGGTTGATATAGATGTTCATGGGTAAAAAAATACATATCAACCCACATTTCTTTTCCCATATAGGAAGAAGTTTTGGTTTTAAAGTACAATAAATTAGTAAAAAAAGATTGAGTGACAGAAGTGAGATCTCTGTTATTTAGGTTTTAAAAGTTCATGGGTTATAATCTGAAATGGTCGTTGGGGGACGACCATTTTTTTTTGCCGTTTATACATATTAAATTTTTATTATATATGTAAAATAAAAATTTATATAAGTTAGAAACTGGTTTGAAGTTAAAAAATACACAAATCATACTATATCTGAAATTTTATAACTAAATCATATTCTGTAGAAATCCAGATTATTATGATAGAATCAAAAATATTTATTTTAATACATTAATTTTACCATCATTTAGATAATTTATGTTTCACACTACAAAATTCATAAAGATCAAGTAATGCAGTTCTTGCAAAAGTCATTTTTGATAATCATCTTGGCTACTGGGAGAAGGTCTCTCCCAGTGGCGAGGCGACACACTGTGATGGGCTACTGGGTGGTGATCTCGCCAAGATCCTGTACTCCAGTTTGGGGCAGACAGTGTGTCTATATCTTATCAAAGACTAGCCATAGGCTTTACTGTAGCATCTGCCAATATGTCTAATAAAGATGGCAAGCTTTTATTCTATTTCAATGGCTGTGACCTGGCCAATGCCCAGCACGAGATTGTAGAAAATGGTACAGGCTTCAATCCTGGCCAAATAGCTACAAAAACTGCCACGGAAATAATGGATATACCGCAAGGATACCAATCCTCGATGATCCTCACTAGATACTATAGACAAGAGAGTTTGTGGTCCCACAATACAATAGAGTTTATGCTGACAATGATCAATATACCACTATGGCATCCCCCGATATTCTATCGTGGATATGCATGCCAATAATGGAAGAGGTAAGGTAACCGTTAAAAATCAAATCTACCTAGAAGATACAATATTGTTAAATGGGAGTTTGACACGTCACGTCAAACAATCTTGTTGGTGGGTTTTAATTCCTGACAATAATGGAACAAATAACTACTATAAAGTGCTCCTTCATGATGGTAAACTAATACCAAAAGGAAATCAAGAAATCGGAAAGATCGGCAAGTTAAAAAGTAATGGCCATTCAGGGTTTAACCTAGATGGTACAAAATATCTTTCATATTCCGCATTTGATGGATTATCATTAATGGATTTTGACCGAGAGAGTGGTAATTTATCTGTTCAGACCTTTCCTCTACATGAGTCTATATTTAATGGTGCACAATTCTCTCCCCAGGCCCGTTTGTATATTAGCAACGGACCAACCAGTACAGGAGGGGCGGATGGGTTGGTCGCCGATACTATAGCTATCTGGGATGGTAAGACCGCTACCTGGGGCCAGCCAGCTTACTTCGGTTATATGCAGACAGGGCAAGATTGCCGTATCTATATGACTACTGGATATTGTGTACCTTTCATTCATGTGATCATGGAGCCCGATCTGAGGCAGTTGCGATGTCCGCCTGCAGAGCTAAATGTACCTACGTGCAATCTCCCATATTTCCCCAATTATCGCTTGGGTCAGGTGCACCTTATTGCAATCGGGATATCAAAGTGATCAGTCAGTACAAAGATATATTTTACAATGATGATAAAGAAAGTCTAACAGTCTATCCAAATCCGAGCAACGACCAGATAACCATTTATGGAGCCGATTTACACACCATTCAAGTTTATAGCCTAGATGGAAGACAATTGATTACATCAGAAGCCCACGGTGCCAGCGAGCATATCATGAATATTAGTACATTGCAAGATGGATTATATTTCATAAGATCGACAAATGGAAAAGGAATTTTATCAAAACCTATAAAATTCATAAAGATCAAGTAATGCAGTTCTTGCAAAAAATCATTTAATATGGCAACGATTGGGACGAAACAGATAATGGTGGTAAAGTGAGTCTTCTATCTAACAATCAACCTTTATTACCTTTTGCTTCTTCCCACAGTCGATCCATCTCATCTAAAGTCATTTCTGAAAGTGGTTTAGTAGAGTTGGCTTCGATATATTCGAATCTCGACTTAAATTTTCTGTTGCAACGTTCCAATGCGCCGTCTGGATTGATACCTACGTATCGTGCATAATTTACCAACGAAAACATAATATCTCCGAATTCATCTTCTATATGATCTACATTGCCTGTAATGGCTACAGATAGAAATTCGCCGATTTCTTCTTCCACCTTGGCCCAGACATCTTCTTTATTTTGCCATCCGAAGCCTACTTGAGCAGTTTTTTCTTGCATTCGGTAAGCTTTGACGAGAGATGGTAAGCTATTGGGTACACCCGAAAGTACAGATTTTTTGCCTTCTGAGAGTTTGATTTGTTCCCAGTTTTTTTTGACATCGGCTTCGTTTTCTACCTTGACATCGCCATAGATATGTGGATGCCTTTTGACCAGCTTGTCGCAAATACCATGTAATACCGATGCCACATCAAAATCGTCTGTCTCCTCTCCTATTCTCGCATAGAAAACCATGTGCAGCATAAGATCGCCTATCTCCTCGCTGATGTCCTTCATGTTTTTGTCCATGATGGCATCAGAAAGCTCATACGTCTCCTCGATCGTCAACATACGCAGCGTCTCAATAGTCTGTTTCATATCCCAAGGACACTTGGTCCTGAGATCATCCATGATATCTAGCAGTCGCCCGAACGCTTCCAACTTTTTTTCTCTGCTTGCAGCCACAATTTTATTGTTTTATAAGGTACTCAATCTTTCGATCACTTGATCTATCAGGGCTTTTCCCTCTTTAGAAAACTTAGAATAATCTCCTGTAGTATATGCCTGCAATGCCAACATAAAATTATCAGCCATGATCTCATCAGGATGTATAATATATTGGGTATTGTCTTTAATTTTGGTAAAAAATGACGGTGTTTGTTCCATCGGGATTAAGGTCTTACCATCAGGTGTAGATGTTGCCATATAGTGGTCGCCGCGATCTGAAAGGCTATAAAGATCAAAATGCAAGTAATCGAAAAACATCGGTGCTTCTGGCCTAAATGTCCCGAACTTACTATTGATCAATGGGATTGCTTTTTTTGTATCACCTTGGTATTCAAGTTCAATTACATATTGATAACTCACACCATCTGGATTTGTCAGCAACGATTTTTCCAAAACTGGATTAAGCTTGACAGGTTTTTCTGCTTTTGAAAATCCAATAAGTTTGTACAAATCATTTTTCAAAACTGGATTTGAACGAGATATGACATGAAACAATTCGTGAATCATAACAGGAATTTGTACATCTGCATTTGGGTACTCAAATATATTTTCTGGAATCAAAATATTATTGCCTCGCGTATAATAAACGTCATTGCCGTAATGCCCATTTTTGATTTTTATCAGCTTTAAATTGCCAGGATATAGTCTTGGGCTAATGGTATCACAAAGTTTTTTAACAGCCTTGAAGATGGAAAACATCATTTTTTTCTCTTCAGTTTTCCAATCACTAACCTGCGTCTTATAAAAGGTTTGAATAGTTCGATGGCTGCATCTCTATTTTCTGGGCCTTGGGGATTTTTCATCAAAATATTAATCTCAACTGCTGATAGCTGATCGTAAAATCCATCAACATCGTCTGCTATAATAGCTTGAGAAGCTGCAAGACTATCTACAAATGACACGATCCCAGGCTTGTTTCCGCTTGGAGCTTCAACCACCTTTTTATTTGAATTACAACTTAATAGTGCAACCAAACAAATTATATAAATTTTTTAATATATACATTTATTATTTAATTTCAATTAATAAAACCTTTGAAATATTCAACGCAAATATAGTACTTTACATTCAATGAAAGATGAAAAGGAATGGAATGTCATAAAACATCACATTTTTCAAGTTCAACAAGAAAAACCATAATCTTTAAAAATATAGATAACTTAGTCCAATCGCTTTTAGATATTATGCTGATACTTCTTTAGTTTGTGGTGAAGAAGAAACACAGTGCTATCATTTTTGTGAATTAATCAGGAATGTCCCATTTTATTGTTACAATAGTTCCAATTTTAAAATATTCATTGATTTTTTTTGCAAGACTAGCAACTTGCAAAAATTTATCTTTATAAAAAACATTCTAATTTGTCACAGATATATACTAAATTTGTGACAGATTTTAAAGAGTGTAATAAATGCTTAGCATTGAAAAACAAATAGAAAGATCAATCAAAAGCAAACCTAAAGGTTTATTGATTTTACCAAGCGATTATTTATCTTATGGCAATTCCACAGCTATTCGAAAAGCCTTAGATCGTTTAGAGGATAAGAAGGTAATTATTCGGATAGCTCAAGGCATATATGTCCGACCTAAAATCAGTAAATTAATTGGTCAATTGGTACCTTCAGCAGAAGAAGTAGCTGAAGCCATTGCAAAAAGAGACCACATAAGAACTCTTCCAACGGGCAATTATGCCTTAAACGCTTTGGGCCTAAGTACACAAGTACCTATGAATATTGTATTGCTCACAGATGGTTCGCCTCGAGTAATAAAAGTAGGTAATCGCAAGATAAAGTTTAAAACAACTACGCCAAAAAACTTGATGGCCAAAGGCAAAATAAGCCGTTTAGTCATTCAGGCATTAAAGGACATTGGAAATGATAAAGTGACAGATGAAGAAGAGATGAAAATTTTAACCTTACTTGCAAAGGAAAATGAAAAAGATCTGAAGCACGATATAACTTTAGCCCCAGTATGGATTCAGAAAATAATGAAAAAAGCACTGATCGATGTCAAAAATTGATTTCTATAAAGTAGAAAAAATAGAAAAAAAAGCTGTTTTTAATGCAATAGCTTCCGAGATGGGAATGACGCCATTTGCAGTAGAAAAAGATTGGTGGGTAAGCCGCACATTGGAAATTATCTTTCAGATGGACATTGCCAAGCATTTAGTATTTAAAGGAGGTACATCACTAAGCAAAGCTTGGAAACTTATCAATCGATTTTCAGAAGATATAGATCTGGCTATTGATAAAGATTTTTTTGAAGGTTACAAAGGAGATATTACAAGAACACAAATAACCAAGCTAAGAAAGGATGCAGGAACTTATACCACAGGAACTTTTTTTACAGAATTGCAACAAGAACTAAAAAATAAAGGTTATGTTGACCTTCATTTTGCAGTGATAGATACAGGCGAGAGTGACCAAGATCCAAGAAACATTGAAATATATTATCCAAATATAATTGCCCAACCTACTGAATATGTGTTACCAAGAGTTCAAATAGAAATCAGTTGTAGATCACTAAAGGAACCTTTTACCGTTCAATCATTTGGTTCCTTAGTAGATGAATTTTATTCTGATAGAGATTTCACAGAACCTTTATTTAGTGTGCGCACTGTAAACCCTGAACGCACTTTTTTAGAAAAATTATTCTTATTACATGAAGAACTTCATCGTCCATCAGAAAAGATGCGACTGGACAGATTAAGCCGCCATTTGTATGATATATACCACCTTACATTAGCTGGGATAGCTGATGTTGCATTATCTGATTATGGCTTGTACCATACCATTGTCGCACATCGATTCAAATTTTCAAGAGTAGGTGGTGTAGATTACAATTTACATAATCCAAAAACACTTAACCCTATTCCTCCCACCGACGTTATTGCTGATTGGAAAGCAGATTATGCCAAAATGAAGGAAGATATGATATACGAAGAGAATAAGCCGTCTTTTGATGACTTGATCACCAATTTGAACGATTTAATATACCGACTACGGGCACTGGATTGGCAGTTTGAACTAATCTTTCCATTCCTAATTGATAATGTGGCGTATTTAGATTGTTTGAGAATTTTGATGAAGAATTAAATCTAATATAAATTTGAACAATCAGTTAAACACCCGTCTTGCACCAACTGCCAAGTTCAAATAAAAATAATTGTTTATATTTGTCCATAAATGTTTTAATACGCATGCCCGATTCATCTCAAAACAAACTAAAATTCACTCAAAAGACCGACCGTCTCATCAGTGATGCTGCATCATTCAAAATCACTTTTTCCAAACCTAAACATCAGAATAAAGAAGTCATACCTAAAAATCTAAAAAAACTATAAAAGTGCATCTATTAGTGGTAATATGTTTAATTTTAGGCTACTAAACATAAAATTAGTAACATATAAATTACACTTAATAGATGCGAGAGTCAAATACAAAGCATATCCGGTTTGAAGGTATAAAAACTAAAAGTTCTTTCTCTGCTGAACGACTTACTCAGTATGGTGGTCTTAGTGTTTTGTTCAAATACATTGATAAAATTAATATACCTTACATATTTGACGACTTGTTTCCAAATGTTAAACACAATGCGACAAAGTTCAGTACTACACAAGTTCTATTGAGCTTTTTTTATGCTCAGCTTTATGTGGCAATTAAGCACATATCAAGTATAGAAATTTTCACCAAAGACGTATTGGTGAAGACCATTTGGCCTTAAAAACATATTGACAGAAGACACCATAGGCCAAACGCATTAGTTCCTTGGGACAAAAGGGAGTAATAGCATTACATGAAAGATTATTGGTTTTAACAAGAGTTATTTAGATAGCTTATCATTTACACATATTACTGAGACCTCGACAGTACCGGACAAACTGTATATGGCAATCAGGATGGAGCTGCTAGGGTTATAATCCACACAAGAAAGGAGCCAACAACTACCACCCGATTTTGTG
>JADKGF010000017.1 GCA_016717105.1 Saprospiraceae bacterium
GCCAATAAAATATTTACATCTGCATTTATGAAAAGACATTCTGGTATGGGTACTGGGGTAGTGGAGCGATATATAAAATTGACCCGACGACATTTGTACCTACCCTTTTTTATGATATGGACGCAAATGGGTACAGAACTAGAGCTGCCAATACAGCACCTACTTATGGGGCAGGTAGTAGCTATAACCTTGTGGGATCGACTCAAGCGACATATTTGGGTTCAGTAGATCCTTTGACTGGACAACCTAGTGGTTTAGGTGTGATAGGTACCAATGTACAAAGAGGACTTTCAAATTCAGCCACTACACCCAATAATGATCCAGCTGCATTCGACCAAGTTGGAAAAGTTTCATTAGGTGGGATAGAGATCAGTGATGATGGGAAATACCTTTTTGTTATGAATTTATATGATAGGAAGTTGTACAGGCTTACATTAAATGACCCATTTAATCCTACATCGGTTACAGCAGTAATTGCTTACAGTTTGCCTACACAAAATTGCAATAGTGGTGTTTTAAGACCATTTGCACTTAAGTATTATAACAATAAAATTTATGTAGGAGCTGTATGTAGTGGCGAAAACGGTGGTTCTAACACGGTAGGTGGAAGTACTGATCTTTATGCCTTTGTTTTTGAGATGACAGACCCCAAAGGAACCGCCACTTTTAATTCTACACCGATCATCAATCAAGCACTAAATTATGCAAAAGATGCAGCTATTAATTGGACAGGACCTTACGGATTACAATGGTACCCATGGACCAAAAATACTGCAGATGTTCTTGGTCCAGACCCTAATTTTACATATCCTACTCCGATGTTTACAGACATAGAGTTTAATAGTAGAGGTGATATGGTGATGGCAATTGCTGATAGATCAGGATACCAAAAAAGTCCAAGTAATAATAATAACCTTTCAGGAGGAAGTACTGATTTCTATAATGCAGGTGGGGATATTAGGGCTCAATAACATCCATTAATGGTCAAACTTTTACGGGTAGTACAGCAAATGTCGGTCCAAATAGTGGAGAATTTTTCAGGGTGACAATTGGATAGATGCTCACTTAGAAACAAGTACAGGATCAATGATCTCCCTTACCTGGGTTGGAGGAGATGCTGATTACTGTATTCGACCCAACAGGACTAGATGAAGGAGGTGTTAAAAAACTTTCTTCTACAGATGGAACATTCGTGACTGGGACTGGGTATAAATTGTACAATAATTTTCCAAATGGAGGAAAGGCAAATGGTTTGGGTGAAATAGAATATTTCAAACCATTGCCGCCCCTGGAGATAGGCAATAGAGTTTGGTTGGATAGTGATAATGATGGAATCCAAGATGCAAATGAATCAGGAATAGGTAGCGTTGTCTTGCCGTTGTGGGCAGATACAAATGGGGACAATGTTGTTGATACTCAAGTAGGGACTACAACAACAGATGCAAGTGGAAATTACTTCTTTACTACAGCAAATGTAAATATGAATGGCGCTACTGGTATCAAACAATTAACAAATTATGAAATAAGGTTAATCAATGCTACGGGTGGAAGCCAACAAGCATCACTGATAGGCTATAGTCTTACAGGGACAAATACGGACGGTAGTAGCAATGGTGATGTAAGAGATAATGATGGATCAATGTCGTCAAACACAGCAACAATTGCACTTACGACTGGTGCAGTAGGACAAAATAATCACACATATGATTTTGGATTTATTTCTGGACCAACTTGTACTCTAACAGTTACTTGCACACCAACTCACCAAACCAACTGTATGCCACTAAATGGTGGAGCTTCAGTGAGTGTTTCCAGCGGACAAGGTACCATATCATATATTTGGTCAAGTGGTGAGACTACTTCTTCTATTTCAGGAAAGGCAGCAGCTACCTATACTGTAACTGTAACTGATAATATTACGACGGGGTGTACTGCAACATGTCAAGCAATTATTTTAAATAATACAACAAATCCTACTGTTACTTGTAGTAAGGTAGATAATACAAATTGTGCCGCACCAAATGGAAGTGCAACAGCCACAGCGACAGGTGTTACTTATCTGTGGAGCACTAATGCGACAACATCGATGATAAACAATTTGGGGGCTGGCACATATACAGTGACTGTGACCAGTATTACAACAGGATGTACATCGACTTGTAGTGCCGTAGTAGCTACCACGGCAACCATACCTACAGCTACATGTACACCAACAGCCAATACAAACTGTACATCTCCAAATGGGCAAGCATCAGTTACAACCAATGGTAATCAGATATTGTGGAGTACAGGAGCGACTACAGCTTCGATAACGGCATTGACCTCAGGAACTTATACGGTAACAGTAACTAATACCACTACTGGATGTACGAATACTTGCCAAGCTGTTGTAGATAATAATACAACAAATCCTACTGTTACTTGTAGTAAGGTAGATAATACAAATTGTGCCGCACCAAATGGAAGTGTAACAGCCACAGCGACAGGTGTTACTTATCTGTGGAGCACTAATGCGACAACAGCGATGATAAACAATTTGGGAGCCGACACATATACAGTGACGGTAACCAGTATTACAACAGGATGTACATCGACTTGTAGTGCCGTAGTAGCTACCACGACAACGACGCCAACATTGTCCTGTCAAAAAATAGACAATACAAATTGTGTTAATCCGAATGGAAGTGCCACAGCAACAGCGACAAGTGTAACTTATTTATGGAGCAATAGTGCGACTACGGCGATGATTAACAATTTGGCTGCAGGAACATACACAGTTACAGTTACCAGTATATCAACTGGTTGTACAAACGCTTGTCAGTCAACGGTAAATGATGCAACAATAAATCCTACATGCAATATATCTATTAATAGTCAACCGAGCTGTGCTAATGTTTCAGGAGGATCAATTACAGTAAACCCAAGTCCATCAGGTACATATATTTATTATTGGAGCAATGGAGCAACCACAGCTACCATTGGAACTTTGATGGGTGGTACATATTCAGTAACCGTGACAAATACTGTAACTGGATGTACAGGAGTCTGCCAGACATTATTGGATACACCTATGAATTGCTGTAATATAAATGCGATCGTACCACAAAATATTGAATGTCTGGACAATAGTACACCAAGCAAAATTACAGATAATAGGATAAGATTTAGTGCACAAGTAACCAATACCAATGCATCGCTTACAGGATATAATGTGACCATCAATGGCGGTACAACCATCACACCAAATACCAATGTACCATATGGCGTCACGCAGTTTACATTAGGAATAGGCACAGCAGGAAGTGGTACAACTTATACCATTACAGTTACAGACAGTGCGACGCCAGGCTGTACACAGACATTCCAAGTGACAGATCCAGATAATTGCACACCAGCCACACCAGAGTGCCCACCAGTAAAATGTGGAACTGCCACGATACAGGTAAATGGAAATTGATTAATGCTGCTAATCACGAAAAGTCATGCTAAACCATGATAAACTGTGACAAGTTGTGCTTATGAAACTGAACAACTACATTGTCACCTTAGCAAATTGTCACATTTACACATTGATTAAGAATAACGCTTTCATAAATGAGGGGCCTTCACAAAAGAGTGAGGGTTCTTTTTTTTTGTGAATATTGACTTTCGGTAGATCACAATAACGTTTTACTGAATTTTACATACCATCTCTCCATCTTTTAACATTAAAATAATAGTTTACGATTTGTACAACCGTATTTTAACAAATATGTACCAAACAACGCCTTTGGTGTACAAATGGAAAAATATATAATATATCTGTAATATGTTTGCGCCATCCAACAAGAGCATGTTTCATAAGTTCATGAGAATGATAATAAATAAATACTTGATCAAGTAAATATTGTCAAGTATTCAGAGCCATCTGAATTGTTAAAATTTATTATTAATTATATTGTTATCATGAAAGCAAAAAAGAATTTTCTTCCTTATTTTATCCAGATTTCACCGCAAATTACGTTAGTCAGATAAGTCAATCTTATGATAGATTTCCTTCACGCAGTATATTTTTAGCTTTTATTTTTTTCCTAAATTTTACTAGTTTTATCAAGGCTCAAAATCCAGTCTGTACATCTTTATATAATAATGATAATAGTTGTCAAGGTGTTTCTAATGTTGCATTATGGTTGTCATATGTACCTGGTTACACTGGGTCAATGTCAATACCATCTTGGGGTTTAAACTTTTCAATTAGCGGCGGTTCGATTTCTGAAAATATAGGTTCAGGTACAGCTACTTTATCGGGAACAATTACTCAAGGAGATTTGAGTTATTCATTAAATATTAGTTTAAGTGGCAGAACTACATCGGGAGGACCTGGACATTCAAGTGGGTGTTCTGGATATAGTGCAAATACTTCTGATTGGTATTTTTATACAGGATCAAGTGGTACGTTGACTTGTACATCTGGCAATGCAATTGATATATCATTATCACAAAAAGGTGGGCCATTTGAAATAGGTACTGGAGCAAATTTATGGACATCTAGTGAATATGGTGGTGCTGGTTGGTTTTATGTAAATGGCAGTGGGCAATGTGATTTTGGACCAGTTATCGGTGGTTGTTCAGACCCATGTTCTGCATCTCTAACAGCTACAAATACGGGTCCTTATTGTGAGGGTACAACTTATACTATTCAATTGAACTCTTCTATATCTGGTGCTACTGGAACAGTAACTTACGCATGGTCAGGTCCAGGAGGCTTTACTTCAACTTTACAGAATCCAGTCTCCAATAACGGCGCTGGTACCTATACAGTAGTTGCAACTTATAACGGTACTAAATGTACAGAGACAGCTTCAACAAAAGTCGTCATTAATAAGATTGCAGCCACCCCTACAGCTACGGTTGTACAAACCGGGATGTGGTGGAACTAATGGAAAAATTACGATAACAGGACCAGTAGGTACAGGCTACACATATAGTTTAAATGGTGCTACATTTACATCCACTAAGATATTTTCAAATAAGCTCCGGTACATATTCCATTGTAGCTAAAAGTTCTACATTATGTGCTTCACCACCCTTGACTGTTGTAATTAATCCACCATCACCACCACCTGCGACACCAACAATTGTAGTAGAACAACCATCATGTACTGTCCCACTAGGTAAAGTTACCGTAACAGATCCACTTGGTGCAGATTTGGAATATACCATCGGAGGAAATATATATCAAAGTAGTCCTATATTTAATGTAGAAGTGAACGCAGTTATAAATTTTTCAATAAAGGTAAAAAATGCAGACGGATGTATTTCTGCAGCGACGACTGGTGTACTTAATCCTGTTGCAGATAAGCCTAGTAAACCAAATGTAGTAGCAACTGACCCTATTTGCGGACAAACTTCTGGATCGGCACTCGTTTCAGATAATATTTCTAGCATATCCTATACTATATCTGGACCAGGAGGCAATATTGGACCGGGCGTAGGGAATTGGACAAATTTACAAAGTGGTAACTATTCTGTTGTTGCGATAAGTGCTACAGGTTGCACATCTAATCCTTCTACTTTTGTAATAAATCCTCCTCCTACGGGTCCTTCTATGCCAACTGCTTTAGTAACGCCTCCCACGTGTACTGAGCCCAAAGGAGTGATAACCATTACCTCTCCAAAATAGGATACACATCATTTCTCAATCAAATAATAAAAAGAAATAAATAATGAAAAATAAGATATGTAACTTATTTATAAGTTCAATAATTTTTAATAGCACATAATATTATAATAGGTCAAGGTATATATGCCTTGGTGGGGAATGGATTAACTGGAACTGCTTCTAATTCATTTTATTTTTGGAATGGATCGAGTTGGGTACTAAAATCAAATACATCAGGATCTTCATACAGTAAGACACATGCAATGGGTTATGATGGGACGAATTTAATTGTCACTTCAGGATCTACAACTTATTCTGCGTCTAAAAAATATAACGGTACAGCTTGGAGTACGTTTGGAAGCTCTTATATCTATAATGGTGTTTATAATTCCATAGCTACTAATGGAACCACTATGTATTCATTGCGAAATGGATTATATACAAATTTTTATTTAAAAACATCAACTACTTGGAGCGTAAAAACCTCTCCAACAACCACTGATCCTAATACTCCAATGGCAATTGGATATCATGGTGCAACCTTGTATGCATTAATTGGTGGAAGTAAATTTATGTCATTTAATGGAACCACATGGACAGACTTATCAGCAAATGCACCAAATACGGGCTCTACGACTTTGAGAAGGATTGCTATGACAACTCATAATGGTACTTTGTATAGCTTGGTTGCAAGAGATGGTGGATATACTTTTTGGAGTTTTAATGGTACCTCATGGACATCACTTACTGCACCAACTTCAACTTTCAGATCAGACGTTTCTATCATGTCTGATGGAACAGATATTTATGCATTAATGGGTAATGGAACATCAACAGAATTTATAAAATGGGATGGAACAACTTGGGTTTCATTAACTCCACCAACAACAACAATGGGGGCTTCTGTTGCAATAAGTTTGGGCCCTTTAGCTATTTGTAATGGCACATCAGCATCTGGAACAGCAACATCTCCAACTTATATGGTGGGTACAAAAATGCGACATATGCATTTTTTAATAGTAGTGGAGATAATGTTGTTATAGATTTAGGCACTACAACAATCCCAATTGGGAATGTTGTAACAATACACAGGAACGCATCTATAGCCGGATCTGTAAAGATAGAAACATCAGAAGACGGGAGTACTTATCATGACGAAGGTACAATTCCATTACCACTAAACAATGTCGCATCTAGTTTTAATCATACATTACTCAATAACACAAGATATTTAAAATTAACTTGGGTTTCTGGTACATTTGGATTAGATGCAGTAGATTTCGTATGTCCAACTCCTGTGCCTCCATGTTCAGTTCCAGTTGTAACGGTAATTGTAGTTCCACCGACCTGTATAGGGAATACGCCACAAAATAATGGAATTATATCTTTGTCAGGAATGGATGCAAGTGCTAGGAGAGTAGATTTTACAATTGGAAATACATATTCTGGAGCAGGATTTAATTCAGCACAAATCATCTCTGGTACTAATTACGTGGTGACTAATACTTTGCCTAGTCCTACAGCTACTCAAGAATATACAGTTAGGATTTTCTGTAATGCAACGACATATTACGATAAGGTAATAACACTTGTCCCAAATAATTGCTTAGGTTATTTTTATAATATAGATGGTGGTCCTTTTCAAGTATCAAATATTTTTAACTGTATTTTACCAGGGGATCATATTCTAAGAGTAAAAGATGATAAAGGTTGCCTTTCGGCACCAACTACAGTAAATGTACCAGTTGCACCAGGTTCTGAGACAGTGACTGGAACAATCACTAATCCGACATGTGCTGATCCAAATATTGGTGTAATAACCATTACTGCTCCACTAGGAGCAAATTATACTTACAGTATAAATGGAATCGAATATGTTACAAGCCCTATTTTTACTGATTTAGAAGCAGGTACATATACTATAACTGTTAGAAATAATACTAATGGATGTGTTACACCAAAAAGTTTTACTTTGAGTCCTAGTGGGCAAACAACGCCTACATTTACTGTAACAGATCCTTCGTGTTCAGTTGGATCTAGTACAATAACAATTACTAGCCCATTACCAAGTACTGGGGTCACCTATTCCTTATACAATTGGGCAACAAACTTGCCTACTGATCCTCAAACTTCAAATATTTTTGTGGTTAATTATGATGAAACAAATTCCTTTGATTTTACAGTTATTGTTGATGAAAATGGATGTTCTGTTCAAAAATTATGCTCATATTCTATTAAAACCACAGCCTAAAACACCTTTAACTCCGACGGCAATACCAGTGCATCCCACTTGTACAGTTAATACTGGTTCTATTACAGTTAGTTTGAATTCTTTAGAACAAATCGCCCCATCATCCATATTATAGTATTGATGGAACTAATTTCCAAGAAAGTAATATTTTTAATAATTTGGCTCTGGTACATACCAAATATATCTAAAGAATAGAATTGATTTATGTATTTCAGCATCTATTACAATCACAATTAATCCAATTCCTGATGTGCCATTCGTACCTTTAGCCAATCCAACACAACCAGATTGTGGAGATCCTACAGGAACTATAACAATATCTTCACCAATTGGGCCAGATTTATTATATAGTATTGATGGTGTATCTTACACAAATACTGATGGAATATTTACAGGATTAACTGCTGGAACCTATACAGTTACAGTTAAAAACAATATTTCAGGTTGTATCTCCAATTTTACTTCTGTAATAATTAATTCACCGCCAGTATTTCCAATTGTACCAACAGCAACACCTACACAATTGACTTGTACAATAGATAAGGGTAGTATTACAGTTACTTCACCATTAGGGTCTCAATATGAATATAATCTTGGAAGTGGTTTTCAAGCAGGCGTTACATTTATTGATCTAGAACCTGGGACTTATAATGTTCAAGTAAAAGAAATTGGAAATGAATGTATATCAACATCGGCTGATATAATTATCCTGCCACAACCAATTACACCTTTCAAACCTGCTGCAAATATTACACAACCTACTTGTAGTGTTGGAACAGGTACAATTACTGTGTCTGATCCATTAGGGGCAGATTTAAGGTATAGTATTGATGGTGTAGATTATAGTAATGTAACGGGTATTTTCGGTGGGCTTAATCCAGGAAATTATAATGTAACAGTTCGTAACATAATTAATGGATGTACTTCAACAAGTTTGACAGTTATCATCAATCCACAACCAATAAAACCAGCTACCCCCGTTATACAAATAAGTCAACCAGTTTGTCCACGTACTACTGGAGTAATTACAGTATTGTCACCTAAAGAGCCAGGTTTGATCTATAATATAGATGGAACTATGTTTTTTAGTAGTAATATGACTGGTGTATTTGATGAAGTTATAGGTGGTACTTATACAATAAATGTGAATAGTCCTACTGGAAGTTGTGCATCTGATCACACTACTGCCACAATAATGACACCAAATTGCGCAGGATTTGACTCGCCTTGCGAAAAATATTGCATCCGAATTCAAAAAGTGTTGTTGCCCTGGAGAGCCAGTATTTTTCCTAATAACAGTAATTAATCAAGGTAATGTAACAGCAACGAATATTCAAGTTACAGATTATATCCCAGCAGGATTGATATTGAATGACCCAAATTGGACAACACCAGTTGGAGGAAAAACTTCCATGGTTACTCCAATACCAAGTTTAGATCCAGGTATGCCTTTTCAGATATTAATTAATTTTACAGCAGGTACATTTAATGGTGTTGTTACAAATTTTGCAGAAATATCATCTGTAGATGGAGGTATTGATATTGACTCTTACCCAGACGCTGACCCTAATAATGATGGCAGTGTACAAGATAATGTTATAACAGGTGTAAGGAAATCTGTGATGACCGATGACGAAGATGATCATGACCCTGCAAATGTTACTATTTCAAATAGCAATTTATCATGTAACCTTGGAGTGACTTGTTCATCAACTCCTCAGTCAGGTTGTACACCAGCTAATGGAACTGCTTCTGCCTCCATTACAGGTGCTCAAGGAATTATAACTTATATATGGAATAGTGGAGAAACGACAAGTGGTATAACAGGAAAAGCAGCAGGCATATATTCAGTGACTGTGACAGATGACATAATATCAGGATGCACCGCGATCTGTCAGGTAGTGATCACAAGTACTATCACTTTGCCTACGGCCATGTGTACTCCGATAGCCAATTCCAATTGTAGTTCTCCAAATGGTAGTGTATCAGTCAGCACTAATGCAACGAATCCAACATATCTGTGGAGTAATAATGCAACGACATTGATGATATCAAATCTTGCAGCCAATACATATACAGTGACAGTAACAGATGGTGTAACTGGTTGTACAAATTCAACTCAAGCTACAATAACAAATCCTGTGATCCCTACATGTAGCATTACTGCGACCAGTCAACCTACCTGCGCTTCACTAACAGGAGGTGCTGCCAGTGCTGTAGGTAATGGCGGACAAGTGCCGTACAGTTTTGCATGGAGTAATGGAGCAACTGGCCCTACTGCATCTGGATTGACAGGAGGTACATATACAGTGACTGTTACAGATGCTGGTGATTGTACCAGCACATGCCAAGTCACATTGAATACACCTATGAATTGTTGTAATATAAATGCGATCGTACCACAAAATGTAGAATGTTTGGACAATGGTACACCAAGCAAAATTACAGATAACAGGATTAGATTTAGCGCTCAAGTGACCAATACCAATGCATCGCTTACAGGATATAATGTGACCATCAGTGGCGGTACGACCATCACACCGAATACAAACATTCCTTATGGAGTAACTCAATTTGTCTTAGGGCCTGGCTCTGCAGGTGGTGGGGCAACTTTTACCATTACATTAACAGATAGCGCCAATCCAGGCTGTACACAGACATTCCAAGTAACAGATCCAGGTAATTGCACACCAGCCACACCAGAGTGTCCACAAGTAAAATGTGGAACTGCCACGATACAGGTAAATGGAAATTGATTAATGTGCTAATCACGAAAAGCCATGCTAAATCATGATAAACTGTTACAAGTTGTGCTAATGAAACTGAACAACTACATTGTCACATTAGCAAATTGTCACATTTACACATTGGTTAAGAATAACGCTTTCATAAATGAGGGGCCTTCACAAAAGAGTGACTGGCCCTTTTCTTAAAACGGTAGTTTATGCAATTTGATAGAATCATTTAATTATTTTACTAAAAGTATAATTAACCCAATATGAAATTTTATTTAAATATCATAATATATATTAGCTTGATTTTGAGTTGTACAACAAAATTAATCTCGCAATCTCATAATTGGGTACGATCTAATCCTGGCGGAGGTGGATCATTTAGTACAATAGGTGCCGGACCAACTGGTACAATAGTTGCCTGCAGTGATCTAAGTGGTGCCTATGTAAGTTTTGACAATGGTTCAAGTTGGTCACCCAGGGGCGCTGCACAAGGCTTGACTGAAACACATATCTCAGGTATCGGATTCCATCCATCTGATGGAAATGTTTTTTTTATTGGAACCGAGAATGGTTTATTTCGTACCCAAGATGGTGGAAATTCCTTTACAAAAGTATTAGCTGGCGGATATATCACAGATATTGATATAAATAGTAATGGCTTTGGATATTTGACATATCAAACTGCCTGGAATTCTACGACACCAAGAGTTTACAAGACTATCAATAATGGAATCACATGGCAATTAACAGTATCCAATCCGCCAAATGGCTTACACCTATTAAAAGTAATCACTCATCCTTCAGACGTAAATACTGTTTATATCTTGAGTGGAAAAGGCAGATTTGCTTGTGGTGATGCCGAATTATTTAGATCCACTAATTCTGGTGCATCTTGGACGAATCTTACCACGAATTTGAATCCTATTCTGGATGTAGAATTAGATCCACAAAATCCGTCAAATGTTTTTTTAACCACAATGGAAGCGTCATGTTCAGCTCAATATTATTGGACAAGTGTCAATGGTAATTTTTATAAAAGTACAGACGGAGGCGATACTTGGGGCAATCCACTTTCAAATAACACTGGCGTAATATGGCCAAGTACAACAAATGCTAATATCATCAGATTAATAGATCCTAGAGAGCCTTGGCCATGGAATTCAAAATCAGGAACTTATACATCAACTGACGGTGGATCATCCTTTACAAAAACTGGTGATGTTGTAAATTGGGACACTTTTTTTAATAATGATCTCTTTTATTGTTATAGTTCGAGTTACAATGGAATTATAATGACATTAGGAAAAGATTTATCGGACAATAACAATTATTTTTGGGTAAATTATCAATGGATATTTAAAACGACCGATGATGGCGGCACATTTCATAATATATTTACAAATACGACAAATAATCAGACTTGGACAAGTAGAGGCATTGACAATGTCAACATGATGGATGTAGATGCCAATAAAACTAATCCAGATTTGATATATCAGGCTTATTTTGATATTGGTTTATGGAAAAGTACAGATCACGGTACATCATGGTATAGTTGCAATCCAGCCAATTATACAGGCGGATGGAATGGTCATGGTGGCAATTGTGCAGAAGTACTTTCTGATCCTTTAAGGCCCAATATAGTTTGGGCGACTATGTCAGGTAATCAACAAGGGCAATCACCAACTTATTTATTGAAAAATGCCCAAGAAGGAAACAGAGATCAATGGAATTTGTCAAACAATGGTTTACCACAAAATTTGGTCATGGGTTTGTCGATTGACAATCTTAGTGTTGTTACAAATAACAGGACACTATATATTACAGCCTATCATGATGTCTATAAAAGTACGGATGATGGTGCAAACTGGTCAAAAATATTTGATTGCAATGGGTGCAATTTTACGGCTGTAGATCATTTCAACAGTAGCTTGATATATGCAGGTGGTGCAGGAGGTGTATGGAAATCTGAAAATGGAGGAACTTCTTGGGATAACATCAGTCATGCAGACTTTGCTTCGTCGAGCAATCAAACCTTTTGGGATTATGGTTATGATGGTGTTTGGTGTATAGAAACAGATCCTAACATTCCCAATAAAGTATTTGTAACAGCAAAAGGTACATCCAAAGGACTTTATGTTTCAATAGACAAGGGGCTTAATTGGCAAAATTACTTACAGACAATTACATGCGAAAAGTCAAAGTAGCACATTTTAACTCCAATGTAATATACGCAACATCATCGAGTGCATTCGAAGCAGGAGGATACAATACTTCATCAAATGGTGTATGGTACACAGAAAACAATGGGAATTCTTGGTCAAAACAAAACAGTGGTATGGCTTATCCGTTTGCTATGCCTATAGGGATAGAGTATAAGATGTCGCCTTCTGTTTTTATTGGCTCACCCGGCACAGGTTTTCAATCTTCACTTATCCCATCCAGCGCCTTGAGTGTTGATGACAGAGTTTTTACAGCAGAATTACTTGACAATAAAGTGGTGTGTAAGTGGAATGTGGATGCTGTAGATGATCGGACTTTTCGGGTATTCAAATCTTCAAACGGTCTTGATTTTATAGAAATTTGTGAAAAGAAAAATATATCAGGTGGAGATTTGCTATTTTGTACTGATGTGTTCCCATTGCCTGATATTTCTTATTACAAACTTGAAGAAACTGATTTAAATGGGCTTAAAATAGGAGAATGGTTAGCAAAAGTAGTAAATCCACAGTCATCAAATAGTATGACTATTTGGCCAAATCCAATAACGGATAATTATATTTATATAAGCCATAAACAAATGATGGCGTGTGAAATTGCACTTTATAATGCTAGCGGTGTGTCTCAACCGTTTAACAAAGAAATTATTTCTACTGATGTCGTAAAACTACATTTTGATGCTGCTCAAGGATTGTACTTTTTGAAAATTTTTAATACGAGTAGTAGTGCCATTGATATTTTTAAGATTGAAAAGTTTAAATAAAAGTTACCTACAAGGATAGACAAGCAAATTACCTAGATTTGGGCTAATTCAGAATTGATTCATTAAGTTTTAATCTCAAAATTTTTGAAGATTATTACAAATATTTTACACTGAGTAAATCATAAATTGGTTATTCAATGGATGCTCACGATCAAAATTAGAAAATAAATTATCAAGGCGTTATACATAAATATGTAACATATGTGTACGACTTGCTACAGAAGGTGTACTTAATTTTGAATTGTTATAGTGGAAAAGTTAGATATGGTGTCCTATTTGTGATAACAATATTGTTGACCGTATTGTGTCATTTATTTAGTACCTAAAAATTTGAGAATGTTTTTATTTAACTTAAGCAAAGTTATATTTCTTTTTGTTTTGAATCAAAAGAAATATTTTAATCTGAAATTTAACTGGAATTCCAAAAGCAGTTTTCAGATTTTTTATAAACCAAATCTAATTTTCATTTTCTTTTTGTTGACACTTTCTGTTAGGGGACAAGATTGTACAATGGAAAACAATTACAACACTTGCCAAGGTGTAGAAGCAGTGGCTATGTGGTTGAATAACGTTCCTGGATATTCAAGTTCTGGTGTTAATTTTGTGGTCTCTGGAGGATCATTTATTGAAAATCGCACCAATGGAACAGCGACAATGTCTGGTACAATGACACATGCCAATGTACCAAGTGTTAGCTACTCCATCAGTGTCAGTTTCAGTGGAGGTACTTATTCTCAATCTCCACATAGTGGCTGCTATACAGTTAGTGGCAGTGGTTATTATTATTATACGTCCTTTTCTGGTACACTTACAAGCACTGGAAGTACTCAAGTACAAAATATTAGTTTTGGTAGAAAAGGACCTGCTTTTCAAGTTGGATATGGGGCAAGTTTATGGACAGCTAATGCCCATGGAGCTGCTGGATGGATTATGGGAACTAGTTCAGGTGGAGTTAGTGTTGAAGGTGATATTGGGCCTGTTCTATCGTGTACAATACCTGATCCATGTACTGCAAGTCTTTTAGCCAGTAATAGTGGCCCATCATGCACAGGAGGTGTTACTCAGCTGACCAGCAACTCCGTCAGGAGCATCTGGCAATCCCACATTTAGCTGGGTAGGACCAAATGGGTTTACTTCAAATTTGCAAAACCCTGTGACAACTAGTGGCCCGGGCACTTATATGGTGACCATGCAGTATTTGAACAATACATGTTCTGAGTCTGCAACTACAGTTGTAAAATCCAGTGCTTTATATGGACACATCTCTACTGAAGTTAATTTGGTTAAATCAAGAACTATTAATGATGAGACAGGTTGTCTTTCTTCTACTACAAGTAAAGTTTTAACTATTTCTTCTCTGATGAATCTTTTTGGATCGGGAGCATATAATAATTGGAGAATCTTAAATACAAGCACAATTAAAGAATATTGTGATGGAACCGCATTAATAAGTATGCAAGTTCAAAACTTAGGAAATACAAATTATACAATGGATATTAATGTCATTTTATCTGGAAGAGTGTTTACACCACCTTTCGGAAGTCCAAGGAAAGGATTTTGTAATTTTAATGTGGCTACAACTGACTGGTATTATTATACACAAATGCAAGGTTCATTAATAGGTACCAATGGTTTGGCGGGTGGCAATGTATGTATAGAAGATACAGGGTCTGCATTTCAACTTGGAACTAATGCAAGCACAAATGATGATATAGGATTGTTTGGGGCGAATGGTCGATTTATATATACAATTATTTCAAATCCAACAGCAAAAAATTTCACAGCTGGAGGTACTGGTGAATTTATGTTTGGTGCAAGTGGAAATACTATGACTCAGGTAGAATCTTCAACATGTGGTAACGTCTGTTTTGATCAACCTATTGTGTTAGTCGCAAAAGCTACATGTGGTAAACCAAATTATACTTATACATGGAGTCATGGGTTGGGAACAGGCCAATCTAAAACTGTAACACCTATGGGAACTGCAACGTATACTGTAACCATTACAGACAATAATAATTGTACTGCAGTGGACATGGTAATGGTTACTACAAATCCACAACTTAATTTTACTATTTCTAATGATGAGGTTTGTTTAGGTGGCAATTATACCAAAACTGTGCAAGCTACAGGTGGTACACCAGGTTATACCTATAATTGGAGTAATGGCTTAGGAACAGGATCACAAAAGTCAATACCTACATCTAATGCAACTTATACAGTTACAGTAACAGATAATAAAGGTTGTACTGCAGTAGGTAGTTTTACCGTTACAGTAGGAACATTATCTGCAGGAGCGAGTAATGATGGCCCATTGACGTGTACAAAGACGAGTGTAACGCTGACGGCAACAGGCGGTGGCACGTATGCTTGGAGTGGTGGTGGTACAGGAGCAACGAAGGTAGTAACAACAGCTGGGACTTATACCGTAACAGTAACAAATACAACCAGCGGCTGTACAGCGACCGCAAGTACCGTAGTCAGTGGGGATACATCAATTCCAAGTGCAGGAGCGAGTAATGATGGCCCATTGACGTGTACAAAGACGAGTGTAACGTTGACGGCAACAGGCGGCGGCACGTATGCTTGGAGTGGTGGTGGAACAGGCCCAACGAAGGTAGTAACAACAGCTGGGACTTATACCGTAACAGTAACAAATACAACCAATGGCTGTACAGCGACCGCAAGTACCGTAGTCACCGGGGATACAACAATTCCAAGTGCAGGAGCGAGTAATGATGGCCCATTGACCTGTACAAAGACGAGCGTAACGTTGACGGCAACTGGCGGCGGCACGTATGCTTGGAGTGGTGGTGGTACAGGAGCAACGAAGGTAGTAACAACAGCAGGGACTTATACAGTAACAGTAACAAATACAACCAATGGCTGTACAGCGACCGCAAGTACCGTAGTCAGTGGGGATATATCAATTCCAAGTGCAGGAGCGAGTAATGATGGCCCATTGACATGTACAAAGACGAGCGTAACGCTGACGGCAACAGGCGGTGGCACGTATGCTTGGAGTGGTGGCGGAACAGGAGCAACGAAGGTAGTAACAACAGCAGGGACTTATACGGTAACAGTAACAAATACAACCAATGGCTGTACAGCGACCGCAAGTACCATAGTTAGTGGGGATACAACAATTCCAACTGCAAATACGAGTAATGATGGCCCATTGACGTGTACAAAGACGAGCGTAACATTGACGGCTACGGGATCATCAGGTGTGAGTTATTTATGGAGTGGTGGTGGTACCAACCCTACGAAAGCAGTGAGTACGATAGGTACCTACACAGTTACAGTAACGAGTGGTAACGGCTGTACAGCATCATCCATGACGACAGTAACACAAAATATAGTACCACCTAGTGCTTTGGCATCCAATGACGGTCCATTGACGTGTAGTAAAACGAGTGTATTATTAACAGCCAATCCAGCGACAGGCGTAACGTATGTATGGAGCAATGGAGGACAAACGACGAGACAAAAGACGGTGACCTTACCAGGAACCTATAGTGTGACGATAACAGATAATTTGAATGGGTGTACGGCAGTAGCCACAACAACGGTGAATCAGAATACAGTAGTACCAAATGCGAGTGCAGAAAATTTAGGAGGCCCATTGACCTGTATAGACAACAGTGTAACAATACAAGCGTTTCCGAATGATGCGACTTATACCTATAATTGGAATGGGCCCTCAGGATATAGTTCAACAAGTAGGACAAATACAGTAGGCATTGCAGGCACTTATACGGTTACAGTAACGAATACGGTATCAAATTGTACGTCAACAGCGACGACAACGGTAACACAAAACGTAACACCGCCAACGGTAACGGTCAATAATGACGGCCCATTAACATGTAGTAAAACGAGTGTTACGATGACAGCTTTACCAGGAACAGGCTTGACCTATAGCTGGAGTGGTGGCGGTACAGGTCAGACAAAAGTGGTAACAGTTGCGGGTAGCTATACAGTAACAGTGACAGATATAGTAAATGGGTGTACGGCAGTAAATTCGACCACGGTAACACAAAATACAACAGTAACACCAGCAACAGCGAGTAATGATGGGCCACTGACTTGTAGTAAGACAAGTGTGACACTAACAGCTAGCCCGACCACAGGAGTAAGTTATGCTTGGAGTGGCGGCGGCACAAGCCAAAGCAAGGTAGTGACAGTACCGGGATTATATACACTAACAGTAACCACCATAAGTAATGGATGTACATCGACAGCAACGACCAATGTAACACAAGATATAATAGCACCGATTGCAAGTGCCGACAATATAGGTGGTCCATTGACCTGTACTGACAATAGTGTGACGGTGAGAGCCTTTCCGAATATAGCAACATATAGTTATGAATGGAGTGGACCGAATAGTTATTATGGAACAAGTAGAACGCAAGATGTGTCTGTGTCAGGAAATTATGTAGTTACGGTTACGAATACGATAAATGGGTGTAAGTCATCAGCGAGCACAGCCGTGTTACAGGATGTAGGCATACCGACTGCCAATGCGGGAGGAGATAGAACGATATGTAATGGAACGAGTACAACGTTAACAGCAACAGGTAATGGAAGTTATTTATGGAGTAACAATATGACCACAGCGAGTATAACTGTTACACCAGTAACGACGACAACTTATACAATAACCGTAACGGGTTCGAATGGTTGTACGAATACAGCATCCGCCTTAGTAACTGTGACACCATTGCCTGCAAGTGGTTTGACAGGGCCTACGGAAGTGTGTATGGATGAATACGGTGTATTTAGCGCTAGTCCAGTAGTGAGTGGAGCTACATATAGTTGGACATTTGATGGAGGCACATCATTGGATGGCGATGCGAACGATCCTACAGAAAGTGTGAAGTGGGCGCCAAGTTATGCGAATACAACGCGAACGGTAACCTTGGTAGTAACAAAAGATAATTGTTCATCAACATATACAAAAGCAGTACTAGTAAAACAAGGAGCATATTTGAATACGCAGGCCTTATATCCAGTATGTCAAGGCGGCACCGTGCAAATAGGCCCTAATCCGAATGATCCAGCCCAAGTGACACCGGGATCAAGTTTCCAATGGACGCCGAATTTGTTTTTAAATAACAATACGGTAGCGAGACCATTGAGTACACCGCCATTTGATATAGAATATACGTTGACAGCAACCGTAAATGGATGTGCGACAAGCATGCAAATAACAGTGGATGTAAATGTAAATCTGAATCCAATAGCAGATGCAGGAGCAGACAAAGTGATATGTTTGAGTGAGAGTACGACCATAGGTGGAACACCAACAGCAACGCCACCGCCAACAGGAGGCGCCACAATAAGTGGTGTATTATGGAGTGTACCACCATCAAGTACGATCACGAGTACCTTGAATAATCCATTGGTAAGTCCTACATTAAATACACAATACCGAGTAGTAGTAGTAGCATCGAATGGATGTACAGATACAGATTTTGTAAATATAACTGTCAATCCAAAACAAAAGATAGGAAATTATACATGGATCGACTCGAATAAGGATGGATGCCAGACGACAGGAGAATTAGGATTAAATGGTGTAACAGTGAGCTTATACACATCAACAGGCACCTTAGTAACAACAGCCACCACGAGCAATAATCCTACAAATGGATTGGCAGGATATTACCAATTTGAAGTATGTCCAGGTAGTTATTATGTAAACTTTGGTCAGCCGACAGGATATGTATTCACAGGCAAAAACATATGTGGAGAAGTACCATCAAATTCAGATGCGAATACTACAAATGGCAATGTTGACCCATTCACAATAGTGAGTGGACAGGATAATTTTACCATAGATGCAGGCTTTATACCAGTTGGAAACATTAGAGGAAATGTCACAGCAGATACGAACAATGACAATGTAGGCGATACACCACTTGCGAATGTGACGATCAATTTGAAAGACCTAGCAGGCAATATCGTAGCAACGGATGTAACAGATGCATCGGGCAACTATGAGTTCTTAAATATTCCTACAGGAGAGTACACGATCATGGAAGTACAACCGACAGGATATAATAGTGTAAGTGATGTAGATGCAACACCAGACCCAGATGGAAACGATGGTAGCACACCAAATAATATGATCCCTGTAACATTAACTACAGGTGAGAACGATAATGACAACAACCTAGTAGAGGAGCAGACAGCGAACATTAGAGGAAATGTCACAGCAGATACGAACAATGACAATATAGGAGATAGCCCACTTGCCAATGTAACGATCAATCTGAAAGACTTAGCTGGTAATATCGTAGCAACGGATGTTACAGATGCATCAGGCAACTATGAGTTCTTAGGTGTAGCTCCGGGTCAATACACGATCATGGAAGTACAACCTACAGGATACAATAGTGTAAGTGACGTGGATGCGACACCAGATCCAGATGGAAACGATGGAACAACACCAAACGACATGATCCCAGTAACAGTAACAGCAGGTGAGAACGATAATGACAACAACCTAGTAGAGGAACAAACAGGAAGTATCAGAGGAACAGTCACAAAAGATACGAACAATGACAATGTAGGCGATAGCCCACTTGCGAATGTGACGATCAATTTGAAAGACTTAGCAGGCAATATCGTAGCAACGGATGTTACAGATGCATCAGGTAACTATGAGTTCTTGAATGTAGCTCCGGGTCAATATACGATCATGGAAGTACAGCCTACGGGATACAATAGCGTAAGTGATGTTGATACGACACCAGATCCAGATGGAAATCATGGAGCTACACCAAACGACATGATCCCAGTAACAGTAACAGCTGGAGAGAGCTGATAATGACAACAACCTAGTAGAGGAGCAGACAGCGAACATTAGAGGAAATGTCACAGCAGATACGAACAATGACAATATAGGAGATAGCCCACTTGCCAATGTGACGATCAATTTGAAAGACTTAGCTGGTAATATCGTAGCAACGGATGTTACAGATGCATCAGGTAATTACGAGTTCTTGAATGTAGCTCCTGGTCAATATACGATCATGGAAGTACAGCCTACAGGTTATAATAGTGTAAGTGACGTTGATGCGACGCCAGATCCAGATGGAAATGATGGAACAACACCAAACGACATGATCCCAGTAACAGTCACCGCTGGAGAAGCTGATAATGACAATAACTTGGTAGAGGAGCAGACAGCGAACATCAGAGGAAATGTCACAGCAGACACAAACAATGACAATATAGGCGATAGCCCACTTGCGAATGTGACGATCAATTTGAAAGACTTAGCTGGTAATATTGTAGCAACGGATGTTACAGATGCATCAGGTAATTACGAGTTCTTGAATGTAGCTCCAGGTCAATATACGATCATGGAAGTACAGCCTACAGGTTATAATAGTGTAAGTGACGTTGATGCGACACCAGATCCAGACGGAAACGATGGAACAACACCAAACGACATGATCCCAGTAACAGTAACAGCTGGTGAGAACGATAATGACAATAACCTAGTAGAAGAACAAACAGGAAGTATCAGAGGAACAGTCACAAAAGATACGAACAATGACAATGTAGGCGATAGCCCACTTGCGAATGTGACGATCAATTTGAAAGACTTAGCTGGTAATATCGTAGCAACGGATGTTACAGATGCGTCAGGAAATTACGAGTTCTTGAATGTATCTCCAGGTCAATATACGATCATGGAAGTGCAGCCTACGGGATACAATAGCGTAAGTGACGTTGATGCGACGCCAGATCCAGATGGAAATGATGGAACAACACCAAACGACATGATCCCAGTAACAGTAACAGCTGGAGAAGATGATAATGACAACAACCTAGTAGAGGAGCAAACAGGAATATCAGAGGAAAAGTCACAAAGATACAAACAATGACAATGTAGGCGATAGCCCACTTGCCAATGTGACGATCAATTTGAAAGACCTAGCAGGTAATATCGTAGCAACAGATGTTACAGATGCGTCAGGAAACTATGAGTTCTTGAATGTAGCTCCAGGTCAATATACGATCATGGAAGTACAACCTACAGGATACAATAGTGTAAGTGACGTTGATGCGACACCAGATCCAGATGGAAATGATGGAACAACACCAAACGACATGATCCCAGTAACAGTCACCGCTGGCGAGAACGATAATGACAACAACCTAGTAGAGGAACAAACAGGAAGTATCAGAGGAACAGTCACAAAAGATACGAACAATGACAATGTAGGCGATACACCACTTGCCAATGTGACGATCAATTTGAAAGACTTAGCAGGCAATATCGTAGCAACAGATGTTACAGATGCATCAGGAAATTACGAGTTCTTGAATGTAGCACCAGGTCAATATACGATCATGGAAGTACAACCTACAGGATACAATAGTGTAAGTGACGTTGATGCTACACCGGATCCAGATGGAAACGATGGCGCTACACCAAACGACATGATCCCAGTAACAGTCACCGCTGGTGAAGCTGATAATGACAATAACTTGGTAGAGGAGCAAACAGCAAACATCAGAGGAAATGTCACAGCAGACACAAACAATGACAATATAGGAGATAGCCCACTTGCGAATGTGACGATCAACCTTAAAGACCTTGCAGGTAATACCGTAGCAACGGATGTTACAGATGCGTCAGGTAATTACGAGTTCTTGAATGTAGCTCCGGGTCAATATACGATCATGGAAGTACAACCTACGGGATACAATAGTGTAAGTGACGTTGATGCGACGCCAGATCCAGATGGAAACGATGGCGCTACACCAAACGACATGATCCCAGTAACAGTCACCGCTGGAGAGAACGATAATGACAATAATTTTATCGAAGAAAATCTAGCGAGCCTAGGTAATTATGTTTGGGAAGACAAAGATGCCGATGGAATCCAGGAAGCTGGTGAGCCAGGCATAGCTAATGTGGTAGTTAGATTATTCAACAGTGCAGGAATACAAGTAGCGTTTAAAGTAACTGATAATTCAGGGTACTATTTATTTGCAAACCTAGTACCGGGCACATATACAGTAAAATTTGACAAACCTGCAGGATACGAATCTACAAGCAAAGATCTAGGCGCAGACAATACAATCGATAGCGATGCAGATATGGTAACCGGAATAACAGTACCAGTTGTGTTGAATGGAGGAGAAGATAATTTGACTGTTGACGCAGGATTCTATAAGTTAGCGAAGATAGGAAACTTTGTATGGGAGGATAAAAACGCCAATGGAGTACAGGATGCCTTTGAACCAGGCATAGCAAATGTAACAGTGACCTTAACAGGAACAGATGCATTAGGTAGAGTAGTAAATTTGACGACGACCACCAATGAAAGTGGGGTATATGAGTTTACAGGGTTGGTACCAGGTACATACACAGTGACATTCACCAAACCAGGATTGACGTATAAGCCATCACCATCAGATACACCGGCAGATGATGCAAAAGATAGTGATGCAAATGCTATCAGCGGAAAGTCAGGAAGTATCGTGTTGGTATCAGGAACAGATAATCAAACGATCGATGCAGGATATTACCGATGTGGATATGTAGGAGATTATGTATGGTTGGATAATAATTTGAACAATCTACAGGATGCTGGTGATGTTGGAATAAATGGCGTCTTAGTAGAATTATATAAATCGAGCAATCCGAGCACACCAGTACAAACGATGCGAACGATAAATGATCCAAGCAATCCAAGTCAGGCAGGGTATTACAATTTTGAGGTATGCGAATTGGGCAATTACTTCATCAAAGTGAAGGCCGACATGACTGTTTACAATTGGGTACAGCCGAATCAAGGAATAAATGATGGAATAGATAGCGACATTATAGACTTTGAGAGCCAAACGACGCTGATATTTACAGTAGGTTATGCAGCAGCAATAGAGGACATAGATGCGGGCTTGAAGTTGATACCATTGCCAGTAAGTTTGAGTTCATTTACGGGAAGATGGAATGAAAGTAAGGATGTAAATGAATTGAATTGGGTAACGATGTCAGAGGTAAATAATGACTACTTCGAGTTAGAGCGATCTTTCAAAGGAAGTGCCTTTGAGAAAGTAGGGAGAATAAGCGGACAAGGCAATAGCAACAAGGAAGTGAGATATGCAATGGATGATGAGGATATCAGTAGAAATGGTATTTACAGCTATAGATTACGTCAGGTAGATTTTGACGGAAGAGAAAGTTATTCATCTATTGTAGAGATTAAGGTAGATCGAAAGGCTGAGAATGGCAGTAAGATTTATCCTAATCCAAGCGTAGGTCAGGTAAATATTTCAGTCACCGCAAATGAAGGCCAAAAAGTAGAAGCCAATGTATATGATAATACAGGCAGAATTGTACTTGGTTCATTAATCAATACAGTATCAGAAGGTAAGGATATTGATAGTATCATCGAGAGAGGCATATTAGCCAAAGGGATATACTATGTGATGATATCTATAGATGGTGAAGTGACATCACATAAACTGATCATTTTAGAATAAAAATAATTATTAAAATTAAAAAAAGCCAGAGGTATTAATTTATCTCTGGCTTTTTTTATTGATTAAATGAATAGTCCTGAAATAAGTTGACACAAAAGTTGACTTATACAATGAAACAAAGAGTTGGGAAAGAAAAAAGGAGGACTCAAAAAGACTATAGCTTGGCCTTCAAATTACAAGTTGTAGATGAAGTTGAAAAAGGGCTAATGACTTACAAAGAGTCACAAAGGCATTATGGGATACAAGGAAGGAGTACAGTTTTGGTTTGGTTGAGAAAACATGGTACCTTTGACTGGACAAGTAAAACACCCATGAAGAAGAAATCGCCACCGCGCAGCCAAATATCACAGTTGGAAGCCAAGATCAAACGGCTAGAAGCAGAGAAGGAAATATTAAATACAGCAATAGACATAGCTGACGAGATGTTTAATATTAGTAAACTGATCTTGACATATTAATATAATTTATTAAAACTTATTATGTATAAAATAAAAATCTACAAAAAGACTAATAAAATTAATAGTGATAAAATATTACAAAAAATATTACAAAAAATATTACAAAAAATATTACAAAAAATTATAATATTATGAAAAATTATAATATTTTTGCCCTATAAACCTAACAAGCTGCGCCAAAAGCGCATTTTGAGATAATAGAATTTAGTATTCAATCATTTAATCATTTAGATTATTTGTTTTTGTAATTATTTCAAAATGAGCGACTTAACTAAAATATTTTTATTTTTTATGATGCCTTCAAAATTCGTTTTGGATGCATTTTTTGCTATGTCATTTATATTGAAATCTTTTACAAGATTGTATAATTACACTAACAAAATGAATGAAATTTTATTTTTGAATACCATAAATCATAGGCAAAACCAATTTAATCACATACAATTTTTAAACTATGTTTCACAGGCAGCCCTCATATGAAAGCGTTAAATTTCATGGTAAGCCTCTTAGAGAGGAAATTAGTTTATTTAAATCACTTAATCTCAAAGTAATGAAAGGTATTTTACAGACTTTTGTTTTTCTGCTCTTCCTTACAGGTGCAGAAAGCCTTTGGGGTCAATGTAGTATCGGTACTCCGACAGTGACAGGGCTTTCTTGTCAGAATCAAAGTACTGATTCTCCAGCTGATGATGCTATTCAATTTAACCTTAATGTTTCTGCCACAAGTGGAAGCCTTCAGGGTTATTGGATAGATGTTAGTGGAGGTACTACGGTGACACCTCAAGAAGGCACCTATGGGAGTACTTTGGCAATTACTCTCGGAAATGGCACCGCAGGGAGTAGTCAAAGTTACACTCTAACATTAACTGACAAGTCAGACTTGTCATGTCAACGGACAGTCGTAGTTGGACCACAAGCCAGTTGTAGTGCTGGGTGTTCAACTCCTGTACAATTTATCTGCGATAATCCTGCGAATGCTGGACCTCACACCGTAACCCTAACTGCGACTGGAGGATTAACCAACGTTTTATGGTTTAATGAAGCCAACGTACAGGTTGGTGCAGGTAGCTTGGTTGTTTCAGTTTCTACACCTGGTATGGTAGATGGGACAGAAGAGTTTTATTATACTGCACTGGATGGCACCGGATGTGTAGTAAGTTTGTGTTGTCCGATTACGGTTCAAACACAAGATTGTGGTTATATTGATTTGGCTCTGATTAAACAAAAGAGTGATAATTTGCCCGTGAGTTATGGACAAACTATAACCTTTAATATTCAAGTTTGTAATCAGGGTACAGACCCGGTTACGAGTGTAAGTCTAATTGATTATATTCCTTCTGGATTTACACTTAATGATGGTTCTTGGTCCTTATCGGGAACGAATGCCATTAGAACATTAACGGCAGGAGGTGGAATTATCCCTGCGGGAGGAATTCCTGTTTCAGGTTGTATAACTGTTCCTATAAACTTGACAGTTAATAATACAGCCAATAGTACCAATGTATTAAATATAGCTGAGATCACAGCGGGAACAGATTCAGAAGGTAGAACTGATGATGTTGACAGCACGCCTGATTCAACTCCTGGAAATGATCCAGGTGGTCTTATTGGAAGCCCAGCTGATAATTATTTGAATGGCGATGGCACTGGAACAGTTGGTTCGGGTGTTGCGGCATCAGATGAGGATGATCAAGACCCAGCAACTGTTAGAATTGTAGATTTAGCATTGAAAAAAGAAATTGTTACTGCTGGACCTTATTCTTATGGTCAACCTATTACATTTAGGATTACAATCGTTAATCAAGGCAATGAGACTGCTACATCGATTGCAGTGTCCGACTATGTTCCGGCAGGTTTTTCATTTGCCCCAAATAATGGTTGGAGTGGTACTGCACCATTGATATCAAGAACGATTGCAGGTCCATTAAATCCTGGATTTTCAACTAGCTTTGATTTGGTATTGACACTTCAACAAAGTACGGCACCAAATGCATGGTTGAATGTTGCTGAAATCAGTGCCTTTAATGATGTAAACGGGTATGCGATTGGTATGTTTGATATCGACAGTGAACCCGACCAAAGTCCAAATAATGACGCAGGTGGTTTAGCAGAAAGCCCTGCCGATAACTATTTAGATGGCAATGGTACAGGGACCAATAGGTGGTGGTGTAGCAGCAACTGATGAAGACGATCAGGATCCAGCTCTTGTAAATATATTTGACTTAGCATTGACAAAAGCGTTGAATACAACAGCACCTTATACTTATGGTCAAGTACATAATTTTACAATAACAGTATATAATCAAGGAAACGTCACAGCAACCAATATAGTGTTGAGTGACTATATCCCTGCAGGATATACATTTGTTGCGAATAATGGCTGGACTGGAGCTGCGCCAACGATTACAAAAACCATAGCAGGTCCATTAGCACCTGGTGCAAGTACAACAGTAAATCTTGATTTGACTTTTGTGCAAGTTGGAACAACTACAGCGAAATCTTGGATCAATTACACTGAGATAACCTCAGCACAAGATGGAACTGGGAGTCCTGCAACAGATGTAGATAGTACACCTGGAAGCAATGGGACAAATGAAAACAACATCCTACCTGGAAAGACTGGTGATGATAACATTACAAGCACATCAGATACAGGTGTAGGAAGTCAGGATGATCATGACCCTGCGGGACCATGGATATTCGACCTTGCAACCATAATTACAAATAATACGGATGTAATAACGTCATATGGTGAGAATGTATCATTCCCAATTGTCGTTGAAAATCAAGGAAATATAAGTAGTCAAGGATATACATTGACAGTTATGGTACCTAGTGGGTTTGATTTCGGAACAAATCCGTCATGGAGCTACAATGCAGGAACTGGTATGGCAACTTATACGACCACAGATATTATAAATCCTGGTGAGACAGATAATTTGAGTATTGTTTTAGTATCAAAACCAGCCACTGGATCAACAGCATGGACAGTCAAAGTTGAAATAAGCGATGACACACCAATTGCAGATGAAGTAGGCATCAAAGATATTGATAGTACACCAGATTTGATATTCACCAATGATGCTGGTGGCGCGCCGATACCTGATAGTGAAGGAGGAAGCTTCCCTGGAAGTGACGATACACTGGATGGAAATGGAACAGGTACACCGGGAAGTACAGTAGCCGCTACAGATGAGGATGATGAAGACCCTGAGTTTGTAAAGGTTTTTGACTTAGCATTGACAAAAGCGTTGAATACAACAGCACCTTATACATATGGTCAAGTACATAATTTTACAATAACAGTACATAATCAAGGAAATATCACAGCTACAAATATAGTGGTTAGTGATTATATCCCTGCTGGATATACATTTGTTGCAAATAATGGCTGGACTGGAGCTGCACCAACGATTACAAAAACCATAGCAGGTCCATTGGCACCTGGTGCAAGTACAACTGTAAATCTTGATTTGACATTTGTAAGTCTGACATCTCCGACTGCCAAATCTTGGATCAATTATGCAGAGGTTACTTCAGCTCAAGATGCAAGTGGCAATCCAGTATATGACGTAGATAGTACACCTGGTAGCAACGGTACTAATGAGAACAATGTTTATCCTAATGGCGCTGGTGATAATGACATCACAAGTACATCAGATACTGGTGTTGGAAGTCAGGATGATCATGACCCAGCAGGACCTAAGGTTTTTGATCTTGCATTACGAAAGACCAAAGTTACGGCAACTCCTAGCTTTAGTTATGGACAAACAGTAATGTACCAAATAGAAATATTTAATCAAGGTAATATTGCTGCTACAGGTATTGAAGTTACAGATTATTTGCCGTGTGGATTAGAGTTTAATGCTTTATCAGCTACTAATGTTGGATGGAGTTTATCTGGTTCTAAGGTGACTAAAACGTACACTGGTACACTAAATCCAGGACAAAGTACAATATTAAATATTGACTTGATCGTAAGAGAATGTTATACGAATCAGAATACAGCATGGACTAACTATGCTGAAATTTCAAAAGCTGATGACACTGACCCAACAACGAGTGTTCTACCAGTAGATATTGATAGCACGCCTGATGGAACCAACGGTAATGATACTGGTGGTGTTCCAGATTTTGGTGGTGTTTCAAGTGGTACTGATGACACTATAAATAATGAAAATGGTGACGAAGATGATCATGACCCTGTTAAGATTGAAATTTTTGACTTAGCATTAAGAAAAGTTTTAGCAACACCAGCGCCATATACTTATGGACAAGCTTTGACTTTTAATGTTGAAGTGTTTAATCAAGGTAATGTAACTGCTCAAAACATTGTAATATCTGATTATATTCCTTCTGGATATACTTTTGTTGCTAACAATGGTTGTACAGGTGGACCATCTGTAATCACTAGAACTTTTGCAGGACCTTTGGCTCCAGGTGCAAGTACTGGTAGTCTTCCATTGGTATTGACTTTGATCATGGATGGAACAGGTGATGATGCATGGGACAACTATGCCGAAGTATCTTCATCTATGGATAATAACAATAACAATAGAAATGATGATGCAGACAGTGTCTTGGATAATAATCCAAACAATGACAATGATGTAAATCCTGGTGATGCAGATGATAATAACATCTTAGGTGGTGGACCAAACGCAAATCCTGATGAGGATGAGGATGACCATGACCCAGCAGCACCGGTTATCGTGGATATAGCTTTGCGTAAAACAACAGTAACGCCTGGCCCATATAATTATGGTGATGTTGTAAGCTTCAACATTGAAGTTATCAATCAGGGAAATGTTGATTTGACAGATATTGATATAGTTGATTATATACCATGTGGATTTGAATATTCAAGTGGTAGCCAAACATGGACATTAAACGGAACACAAGCTCAGACCAACTTGGCTGGAATTCTTACAGCTGGTTCATCTACCACTATAAGAATTGACTTGAAAGTTATAGCTTGTTCTTCACCAAATGCTTGGTTAAATTATGCAGAAGTTAGAAATATGGAAGACACACAGGGTAACAACCTGAGTGGATCAGATATTGATAGTAATCCTGATAATACCAATGGTAATGATGATGGAGGTTTGGCAGACAGTGCAAATGATGACTTTGTAAATGGTAATGGTAAAGCAGCTGGTGGTTCTCCATTAGATGCTGGTACTACTACAGATGAAGATGATCATGACCCTGAATTAATTCAAGTATTTGACCTAGCTTTAAGAAAAACTTTAACAACAGCTGGTCCTTATAGATATGGTGATAATTTGACTTTCACAATTGAAGTATTTAATCAGGGTAATATTGCAGCACATAATGTAGTCATCAATGATTATATTCCTGCAGGTTATACTTTTGTGGGTGCTTTAAATCCAACATGGAGTGGTGCAGCACCATTAGTTACTAAAACTATTGCAGGACCAATTGCCCCTGCTTCATCAGTAACAACAACGATTGTATTGACTCTTGCAAGAGGATCTGGGGATGCGACTTGGGATAATTATGCAGAAGTTAACACTGCTACTGACTCGAATGGCAACCCTGTAGTTGATGCAGATAGTACACCGGATAATAATCCTACAAATGACAATCCTGTTAAACCAGGAGATCCTGACGACAACAACATCACTGGTGGTGGCCCATCAGAAGGTGAGGATGAAGACGATCATGATCCAGCAGCTCCTGCACTTGTAGATGTTGCATTACGCAAAACAAACATAACAGCTGGTCCTTATACATATGGGCAAGTTGTAAGTTTCAATATTGACGTAATAAATCAAGGTAACGTAGAAGTTACAGATATTGCTGTAGTGGATTATTTGCCTTGTGGATTTGAATATGTAAGTGGCAGTCAGCCTTGGGCCGTAAGTGGAACACAGGCTACGGCTATGTTGTCTGGTAGTTTGGTGCCAGGACAAACTAGAACAATAAGAATTGACTTAAAAGTTATAGCTTGTACATCTCCAAATGCTTGGCTGAATTATGCTGAAGTTAAGAGTTTTGAAGATGTAAATGGAAATGATATCAGTGCACAGGATATCGATAGTACACCAGATAATAATAATCTTAATGATGATGGTGGATTAGCTGATAGCCCTAATGATGATTATGTTGATGGTGATGGTAAATTAGCTGGCGGAACACCTAGAGATTCTGGGTTAACCACTGACGAAGATGATCATGACCCTGAGTTGATACCTGTATTCGATTTAGCACTTAAAAAAGTGTTAGTTACAGGCGGTCCATACACAGATGGTCAACCACTCACATTTAATATAACTGTGTACAACCAAGGTAATCAAACAGCACAAAGTATTGTAATCAATGATTATGTTCCTATTGGATATACTTACAATGCTGCCCTGAACCCAGGTTGGGCAGGAAGTTTACCTAATTTGACATACAATGTACCAGGTACATTAGCTCCAGGAGCATCAGTTACAATACCAGTTGTATTGAATATTGAGATGACAATGGGTGGTAGTAGAAATTGGATTAATTATTCAGAGATCGGAAGTGCCGATAATGATAGCAATCCAACGAATACACCTCCTACAGATGCTGATAGTACTCCAAGTAGTAATACACCACAGGAAAACACTGTTGTCCCTGGAGATTCCAATGATGATAATGTAAATGGTGGTGGACCTTCTGAAGGTGAGGATGAAGATGATCATGACCCTGCTGGGCCAAGATTGTATGATGTAGCATTGGCTAAAACCACAACTGCAGTTGGACCTTTCAGTTTCGGTCAGGTTGTAAAATTTGATATTGCTGTAATTAATCAAGGTAACTTCCCTGTTAGAAATATCAAAGTTGCTGATTATATACCAGCAGGATTCAAATACAGAGGTGCTGAAAACTTCGGTGTTTGGACATATGATGCATTTAGTGGCAATGCAACTACAACTGTTGCAACTACTTTGTTACCAGGTCAATCTACTTCAGTAAGTATTTACTTGGAAGTACAACCTACAACAAATTATGTTACAGGATGGGATAATAGAGCAGAAATTTATTCATTTGAAGATACAAATGGTAATAATGTAAGTTCTATGGACATAGATAGTTCACCTGATACAAATCCAAATAATGACGCTGGTGGTGAACCAGAAGGACCTTCTGATGATTACACTGGAGGTGATGGAAATGGTCCTATCGGTGGAGGCCCTGCATCAGGTGATGAAGACGATGCAGATCCAGAGAGAATAGAAATATTTGATTTGGCCTTGAGAAAGGAATTAGTAACAGCTGGACCTTATGCTTATGGCGATTTGTTGGAGTATAATATTACCGTGTTTAATCAAGGTAATGAGGCAGCTACAAATGTACAAATCACAGATTATATTCCAGCAGGTTACACATTTAGCCTAGCAGATAATGCTGGTTGGGTAGGAGCAGCTCCAAGTCCAACTTATGTAATTGCAGGACCAATATTGCCAGCGGCTTCTCAAACTGTAAAAGTTTATTTGAGAATTCAACAAACCACTGGTGGTGAGAAATATTGGATCAATTATGCAGAGATTACTCATGCATCAGATGCAGATGGAAATAGTAGAGATACTTGGGATATTGATTCTAACCCTGGTAGTAATGGAACTGCTGAAAATGCAGTAGAACCAGGTAAAACAGGAGATAATGTAATCGACGGTCATGATAAAGGTGGCGAAGAAGATGATCATGATCCTGCAGGTATAGAGATTTTTGACCTTGCTGTTTACATGACTGACAATACTGTAGTTCTTAACAATTATGGTGATGATGTAACATTCACAATAAATGTAACAAATCAAGGAAGTATCACTTCTAATGGTTTCACTTTAACAGATTACATGCCTTCAGGTTATGTGTTCAATGCAAGTGATAATCCAGGTTGGGTACTAGGTGCTGGAGGCAAACTTACCTTTGTATCAAGCGAAGTGTTAGTGCCTGGTGAAACAGTAATTTACACACTAATACTTGAGGCTAAGCCTACTAAAGAAGTAGATGGATGGGTGAATTATGTAGAGATCAGTGACGATAACAGTGTAGATCCTGTTGTGACAACTGATATTGATAGTGCACCAGATGCAACCAAAACAAATGATGCTGGTGGTAAAGTTGAAACCACATCTGATGACATCGTTACAGGAATTGGTGTTGATAGAAATAGAGTAGTTAGAGATGTTTATGGTAGCACAAATCCATTGACGGATGAAGATGATCACGACCCTGAGACAATCATAGTTTATGATATGGCTTTATACAAAAAACTTGTCACTGCAGGTCCATATAAGTATGGTCAGCAAGTACAGTTTGATGTATGTGTAGTTAATCAAGGTAGTGAAACTATGCAAAATGTAGATCTTAAGGATTACATTCCTGCTGGATATGCATTTAACGCAGCAAATAATCCAGGATGGACTTTGACAGGTACAGTAGCAACAAGAACAATTGCAGGACCTGTTTTAAGATGCGATACTATATGTGTTCCTTTGATACTTACTATTCAGCAAACGACTGGTGGTGAGAAGAATTGGATCAACTACGCAGAGATCACAGAGATGGAAACCACCAACGGTACGCCAGTTGACGATGTTGACAGTAATCCTAACAGTAATGGACCTGAAGAAACAGCCGTCGAACCTGGTGATCCAGCGGATGATAATACCACTAGTATTGATGAAGGTGGAGAAGAAGATGACCATGACCCTGCAGGTATTGAAGTATTCGACCTTGCACAAAGAAAGGTTATCGCTAACCAAACAGGACCTTATCAATATGGTAATCAATTGACTTATACAATCGAGTTGTTTAACCAAGGAAGCATATCTGCCGGAAACATTGAAGTTACAGACTTTATACCTTGTGGGTTTAAATATCTTGCTAGCAATGATGCAAATGGTTGGAGCTATAATGCTACAACAGGTATGGCCAAAAAAGTTGTTGCTGGACCATTGGTACCAGGTGCTACAACTTTCGTGACTATCACACTCGAATTGAAACAGTGTTTGGATAATAGTGTGGGTTCGTTCACAAATTATACTGAAATCAGCGATGCTGACAGTAATGATCCAAATGAACCACCTACTGACATAGACAGCACACCTGATACAAACCCAGGTAATGATCCAGGTGGAGAGCCTGATGGACCAAATGATGATGTAGTCACTGAAGATCCTAACTTACCTGGTAATGATGATGAAGATGATCATGATCCAGAAAGAATTGAGATTTTTGATCTTGCACTTAAGAAGGAGCTTGTCACAGCGGGACCTTACCATTATGGACAAATATTAGACTTTAATATTACCGTATGTAATCAAGGAAACGTTAACGCGGCAAATATTGTAGTAAGTGATTATCTTCCTGCTGGTTACGGATTTACATTCGCAAATAATGCAGGTTGGACTGGTACTGTAACAGCTCCTACATACGCTGTTCCGGGTACATTAGTTCAAGACCAATGTACAGTTATTCCAATGAAACTCACCATCTTGCAAACAACAGGTGGAGAGAAAAATTGGGTTAATTATGCGGAAATCACTTCAGCAACTGATAGTAATGGCGGACCTAGAGTAGATGCAGATAGTAACCCGGGAAGTAACAATCCGACTGAAAACGGAGTTGAACCTGGAGATGCAGCTGATAACAATTTAGCGAGTACAGACAAAGGTGGAGAAGAGGACGACCATGATCCAGCGGGCATTGAGATATATGACCTTGCTCAGAGAAAGGTAACCACTGCTACCGGTCCATTTAGATATGGAGACATTGTCAAATTTACTTATGAAGTTTATAATCAAGGTAGTATTCAAGCAAGTGGCATTGAGTTGACAGATTATATCCCATGTGGATACAAATATGTAGCTGCCTCAAATAATGCACTTGGTTGGTCATACAACAGTACGACTGGAAATGCAACGGTAATAATGCCTGGCTCTTTAGTACCAGGTGCATTTAGGACCATTGATATTTACTTACAAGTAAAACCTTGTATAGCTTCAAGTACTGACGCTTGGACTAATATCGCTGAAATTTCAGATGGTAATAGTGATGATCCAAATGAACCACCAACGGATATTGACTCTGATCCTGATAAAGATCCAGATAATGATCCAGGTGGAGAACCAGATGGACCTAACGATGATGTTGTAGATGAAGATCCAAATCTTCCTGGTGATGACGACGAAGACGATCATGACCCAGAAAGAATAGAAATAGTGGATCTAGCACTTAGGAAGACCATGGTTACAGCAGGACCATACCGTTACGGACAGATCATTGACTTTGATATTGAAATATTCAATCAAGGTAATGTAACAATGACAGATATCGAAGTGATCGATTATATTCCTGAAGGATTTACTTATGACCCAGCTATCAACCAGATCTGGCAAGGTACATATCCTGCAGTATTCACGATAGTATCTGGTCCATTGGCTCCAGAAGCTTCAACGAAAGTAAGACTTAAATTAAAATTAGTTCAAACTAGTGGCGGTTCAAGTGTTTACTATAATGGTTCTGAAATCACTGGAATGCAGGATGATAATGGTGATCCTAGAGATGACGATGATGCAGATAGTACTCCAGATGTGGATCCTGATAATGATAATCCTGTCACTCCTGGAGATGATAATGATGACGAAGTGGATGAAAGTCCAAATGATCCTGATACAAATGATGATGACGAAGATGATAGCGATCCAGCGGGTCCAAAAATCTTTGACTTAGCACTTAGAAAAGTTCAATTGACGGCAACACCTAGCTTTAGCTATGGTCAAACAGTAATGTTCGGCATTCAATTGTTCAATCAAGGTAATGTAGATGCTAAAGACATTGTTATTGTAGATACACTTCCATGTGGTTTAGAATTCTTACCAACATCAGCAGTAAATATAGCAGCTGGCTGGGTTTATAATCCAGTTACAAGGGAAGTAAGAACAACGTATAGGAATATTTTAGCTGCAGGCACAAGTGCTCAATTGTCACTAGATAATAAGGTAGTACCTTGTTATTCAAGTGTTGGTAAGGCATGGACAAACTGGGCTGAAATCGAATCAGCTAATGATAACGATCCGAATACACCTAATCCGCCAGTGGATATAGACAGTGACCCTGATAATAACAACAACAATGACGAAGGTGGTCAACCAAATACTCCTGAAGATGATGAAATCAATGGTGATCCAAATAACCCTGACAACCCATCAGCGCCTCAGGATGAAGATGATCATGATCCACATCAAATTGAAGTATTTGACCTTGCAATCCGCAAAACTGTGGACAATAGGGGACCATACAGAATTGGTGAAACAGCAACATTCAGACTAAAAGTATTTAATCAAGGTAATGTACCTGCAAAAAATATTAAACTGAATGATTATTTAAGAAGTGGATTCAGCTTCAATCCTGCAGCAAATGCAGGTTGGACCTTGACTACACCTGCGACACCATCAGTTAATGGCTTGTTGAATTATACAGTACCGACCTTGTTGAATCCTGGTGACAGTATCGTAGTGACATTGAAACTTGAAATAGCCCTTGATGCTAATCCAGCTGTCACAGACTGGTGGAATTATGCAGAAATTAGAACGGCTCAGGATACTTTAGGCAACAACAGATATGATGATGCTGACAGTACACCTAATAGTAATAGTCCTTACGAAAATGACGTAGAACCAGATGATGCTTGGGATAATGTTGTAAATGGCAACGGTCCTAATGTTAATCAAGATGAAGATGATCACGATCCAGAAAAAGTAATTGTGGTTGGTGGCCTTGGAGATACCGTGTGGAAAGACATTGACGGTGATGGTATCCAAGATCCAGGAGAACCTGGAGTTGCCAATGTTATAGCTACACTTACTGATTGTAGAGGAAATGTGTTAGCGACAGATGTTACTGATGCTAATGGATTCTATTTCTTTGACAATTTGATTCCTGGAGATTATCAAGTACAGTTTAATATCAGTAACCTTCCGCAAGGATGTGCATTTACGTTCCAGAATCAAGGTTCAAGTGATAAATTGGATAGTGATGTTGATTTGACAGGATTAGGACCTTGTACTAATATTACAGGTGGTGAATACGACAGTACTTATGATGCAGGTTTATTAATCCTTGCAGCTATAGGTGACTATGTATGGCATGATCTTAATGCTGATGGTCAACAAGGATTCGGCGAACCAGCAATACCTGGTGTACAAGTGAACTTGTATAAAGGTGATGGTACTTATGTCGGAACAACATACACGGACATTAACGGTAAGTATCTATTTGACTTCTTATACCCTGGTAATTATTATCTAGAATTCATTAATCCTACTGGATTTGATAGAACATTCCCTAACATAGGTAATGATGTCTCTGACAGTGATAGTGATGATACTAATGGACCACGTACCACAGCTACTACATATCTTGCTCCAGGTGAGAGAGATATGACTTGGGATGCTGGTTATTACAAGTGCGTTCCTATTGGAGACCTTGTATGGTATGATATCAATAAGAATGACATTTGGGATACAAATGAGAACGGTATCAATGCACTTACAGTTAACCTTTGGAGAAATCACTTTGGAACTTGGTTGATTTGGGATCATGTGAGAACAGGTCATAAACCAAATACACCATCTGACGACGGATACTTCAAATTCTGTGCGCCTCCGGGACAATATTACATCGAAGTTGAATTACCACCATTAGGATTGGTAAGAGCAAGAGCGAATGTAGGTAGCAACGAGGAGATCGACAGTGATATCACAAATGCAAATGGAGCAGTTACTTCTGATAAGTTTACGGTAACATCAGGTCAGGAAAAATGTGATCTTGGTGCTGGATTCTATCCTCAGGCAACTGCTGGTAATTTGGTATGGGTTGACTCTAATGCAAACGGTGTTCAGGAAAGTGCTGAATCAAGAATGGCAGATGTAATTGTACAAGCAATCTCTGTCGAGACTGGTGAAGTTACTTCACAGGCTGTAACTGATGCAGAAGGTACATATTTACTTGATGGTTTGGGAAAACAAGCTTATTATCTTAAGTTTACACCACCAGCAGGTTACTATGCAACAGTAGCGAGAGCGACAACAGACGATAAGGACAGTGACGTAGATCATAGCTTCGGTTCTAATACAACTAGAGCATTTGATATGCAGCCTGCAAACGCTTATGAGAACATAGACATGGGACTTGCATTTTCACCACTTCCAGTCAATTGGTTGGATGTGAGAGCTGAAAGAGTGAATAATACGCACCTTATCAGCTGGAGTGTGACCAGAGAGTCCAACGTAAGCCATTACGAAGTAGAAAGAAGATTGAATAAAGAAGTAGAGTTTTACACTATACCTGGCAAAGTAATGGCCAAAGGTAATGTTGCTCAAGTTCTTGATTATAATTTGACTGACTTCGAAGTAGAAAAATCTGGTGTGTACATCTACAGAGTTAAACAATATGATTTCGATGGCAAATCGTCTTACAGCAAACTGGTGAAAGTCAGTCATAACGGCGAAAATAGCATAGAAATTTATCCTAACCCTGCTAGAAATGAGACAAGTATCCAGATAGTACTTGCACAAGATTCCGACGTAAAAGTTGAAATGTTTGATGCAGCTGCCAAACTGATACAAGTAATCAAACCATCTGGCATTCAAAAAGCTGGTGATGTATCGTACAATACAAATCTACAGGATATTCCTGCAGGAGTGTACAATGTGATCATCACAATAGATGGCGTACAGACACAGAAGAAATTGATAAGAATAGAATAAGACTGGTTATCCAGCGATAAAAATTCGGAAATACAAGGCCGGTACCTTTCAATAGGTATCGGCCTTTTTTATTATTTTAATGTATCGATTTGTATATGTTGTACTTTTAGACTATCTTCAGCAGGTTTTTTAGGTCGCAAAAACTCAGGTAATGGTTCTGTTTTGTGTTTTTTACAATTTGTCAATTCCTTAAATCCTGAAGGTGGATCTATAAATTTGGTATTTGCATTGTGAATTCCCGTAGTATCTTTTTCAAGTTTTCTTATAAATTTTTCGAAAACAGGTTTTGCTGTAAAATAACCTTGACCTACATCATCACGCAAAAATCTTATCCACTTATCATCACCACCAGTCCAAATACCTACGGCAAGATCTGGCGTAAGTCCCATGTACCAGCCATCACATTGGTCATCCGTAGTGCCTGTTTTGCCACCATTTGGTGTCTTTAGATGCATACTGAATTCGCCTGTTTCATTATTTACAAGCATGTCCAGCATTATCGCATTATACAGTGGATCTATAGCTTTGGTTACTTTTTGTTTTGCCTCGTATATTACCTTACCTTCTTTATCCTTTATCCTTTTTATCAATACGGGCACTGTGTATGTACCATTATTCGCAAAGGTAGCGTAGGCAGCTGTTAGTTGTATCAATGAAATATCCACTGCACCGAGTGCAATTGATGGTAATTGAGGTACAGCCAACCTTCCATTGGGTAATTTTTCATTTTTACTGATACCCAATTTGTCTAACAAGTCTCTGAGTGGTTCTACGGATCCTATTTCTTTGAGCAGTCGTACTGTGATCGAGTTTTTTGAATATAATAGACCATGGTAAAGATTATACATCAACGTTGTATTGATTTTGGTAGCATTTTGGGGATGCCAAGGCTCTTTATTTTTAAAATTTGCCTTGCAGGCAAGATAGAATAAGGTATATCTTGAAATTCATCACAAGGCTTGATCCCTTTTTCTGTCATAGCTACAGTATATAAAAAAGGTTTTGCAGTAGATCCAATCGACCTTCTTGATGTTACATGATCGTACTTGAAATATTCAAAATCTAATCCACCGTTCCAGCATTTTACATAGCCATTATGTGGATCGATTGCTATCAAGCCAGTTTGCAATAACATAGCATGATATCGTATCGAGTCCATTGGCGTCATTTCTACTTCTCTTGTCCCATGTAGGTGGTCGAATACCTTTAATTTTACTTTTGTAGAGAATGCAGTTTTGTACGCTTGTTGCAGTGCATTATATGCTAATTTTATTTCATTAAAGTTTTCCTTGGATTTAGTTTTGATGAGTTCATTTCTTCTGTTTTTGGAAAGATTTTTCAGCACTTCAGGTTTTGATTCCGATTCAATCAATAATGCGAGCTCGTCTTCGGTGATATTTATCCTATATTTTAAAAGTACAGGCAAGAGGTATTGTTTTTTGAGTGCTTTGTACCTAGCAGATGATTTGGCTCTCAATTCCAATGCATCTAAACGCATTTTTTTTCATTTTCGCCAGCTTTGTAGGTCCATGGATCTTTTTTCGCCCAGTCATAACCAAACCATTTTTGAATCCATACCATGTGTTCCATCGTAGCTTCTTCAGCCAATTTTTGTAAGCGCAAATCTATCGTAGATTCTATTTCAAGACCATCAGCATAGATATCCAAAAAGGATCCGTCAGATTTTTTTAAATTTTCAGTTTTTATTATTTCTTGGATAAAGCTTACCAGCGAATTTTTGAAATAAGGGACAATAGTATCATATACTTCATGTCTATTATAGGCTGAGAAATCTGGTTTAGTTTTTAGTTCGACATCAAGATTTATTTTTTCTTGCTCCTGAACTTTTGTCAATACTTCATTTTTTCTTTTGTACACAAGTGTTGGAAACCGTACAGGATTGTACAAGCTTGGATTTTTGAGCATGCCGACCAAAGTTGCAGCTTCTGCCATATTGAGCTCAGCTTGTGGTTTGTCAAAGTAAGTTTTGGCAGCAGCATCGATGCCATGTGCTCCATTGATAAACTCAAACTTATTGAGATACATCGTCATGATCTCTTCTTTCGTGTAAATATTTTCAAGTTTTAAGGCTATAATCCATTCCTTTATTTTTGATTTGAGTAGAAAATAGCTGCCTTTTAGCCAATGACTGTTGTGTGTATTGGGCCTTGGAAAGAGTTGTTTTGCAAGCTGTTGAGTGATTGTAGAGCCACCACCGGATTCTTTATCCTGCATCAAAAGTGATTTTACCAAAACTCGACCCAGTGCCTTATAATCTATCCCATTATGTTCATAAAATCGCGCATCTTCAACGGCTATCAGACATCTTTTTACAAAGGGATTTATTTCATCATAGGTGATGATGCTTCGATATTCTGTTTGATATAATCCAATTAGATTGCCTCGTGAATCATACAATTTGGAGGCTAGTTTTATATCAGGATTTTTAAGTTTTTCTTCGGTTGGTACCTCAGTTATGTAGATATAAATGGTAAAAAGTAATAATAATGCAATCAAAGAAATCAGCAAATAGCCGATTCTTCTCCATATAGAATTGCGGATCAATTTATCAGGTTGTATTGTCATTCGCCACAAAGGTAATTAAAGAGAAGCTTTTTTGCAAAACAAGCAAATCTGTAACGAATCAGACTTATTGCAAATTAAATAATAGTTAAAATAAGTCTGCTGTCCAAATCATTCAATATATTTGCTGTCATGAGTAAAAGGGCAATCTGGAGCATTATTATAATCATGACACTTTCGCTGATCGGTGTTGGTGTTATCCAATATTTTTGGATCGACCGTGCTGTGGATTTGGATGAAAAAAACTTTAATGATAAAGTGACCATTGCACTTAATAATGTTAAAAAAAGGTTGCTAAATGATGCCGAAGCCCTCGCCGAACAAAAATATTATGAAGGATCAAAACTGACCGAACCAAAGTCCATCATCGAAAAAATAATGCGCGATGATCTGAAAAACGAACAGGAATCTTTTGACCAGATAATCAAAGACTTAGAGTACAAATCTTCGTTTATGAATCCATCTGACTTGCTGGAGAATATCAATAAAGATCAACTAGATAAGTACCTGAAATCTGAACTTGAATCCAAAAACATCGACTTGCATTATGAATATGGTGTGTATTCTAATGAGTATAAATCGTATTTTATAGAGAATGGCAGTTATATCGCAACTATTGGAGATACCACAAAATCGAGCAATGTCGCTGCAATGAATCCATTATACAAAGCCGAATACAAAATTTCTCTATTCGATAATGAGGTCATCAATCCAGGTCATTTAAATATCTATTTTCCTGGTAAAAAACGTTTTCTATGGTCAAATGTGATTGGCATATTGATAAGTTCGATTTTGTTTACGGGATTGATTCTTTTTTGTTTTTCATATACCATATATGTGATATTTCATCAAAAAAAGGTGTCTGAAATGAAAACAGATTTCATCAATAACATGACACACGAATTCAAAACGCCTATTGCTACGATTTCACTGGCATCTGATAGTATTTTGAGTCCTTCTATTTTGGAAAATAAAGATAAAGTGACCAGATTTATCAATATCATCAAGCAAGAGAACAAAAGAATGCTTAGTCAGGTGGAAAAAGTATTACAAATGGCTCAGATAGAAAAGGAAAATGTAGAATTGAAATTTAATGCCGTCAATCTGCACGAAACGATAGAAGATGCTGTAATCAATGCAGAGCTCAAGATCCAAGCTAAAGGTGGGACAATACAGACCGTGCTTTTGTCTCAAAATCCAATCATCGAAGCAGATCAAATACACATTTCGAGCATCATAAACAATCTGCTCGATAATGCCGAAAAATATACGCCCGAACGTCCCGAGATTGTCATTACGACACGTGATGTGAAGGGCGGAATCGAATTTGATGTAAGTGATAATGGTATCGGTATGACGAAGGATGCCTTAAAGCTCATTTTCGAAAAATTCTATCGAGTACATACTGGCAATGTACATGATGTGAAAGGTTTTGGTCTGGGACTTAGTTATGTCAAAGCGATGGTAGATGCTCATCATGGTAAGATATTTGTAAAAAGCGAACCAGGTAAAGGAAGTATTTTTACTATTTACTTGCCATCGAAGCAACCAATAAAATAATTTTAACAGTTTATGAGTTTTATATAAATTAATTTAAAGTCAAATATGGGAAATAAAATTTTACTTGTCGAAGATGACCAGAATTTCGGTGATGTTTTGAGATCTTATCTGGAGATGCATGATTATGATGTGACCTTGGCGACAGATGGTGAAGCTGGTGTAGAAGCTTTCAAAAAAGGAAGTTATGACCTGTGTATCTCTGATGTGATGATGCCCAAAAAAGATGGTTTTACGATGGCAAAAGAAATCAGGGCAATCAATAATGCCATTCCGATTATCTTCCTTACAGCCAAGACTCTGAAAGAAGATGTACTGGAAGGATTCAAGATAGGTGGAGATGATTACATCACAAAACCATTTAACTCAGAAGAATTATTGCTAAGAGTCAAAGCAGTTTTGCGACGATCATCAAAGCCTGAAGAAAATCAGGAGAATCAAAGAGAATTTATCATCGGTGATTACCATTTCGACTATGCGCTTAGGATTTTGACTTACAAACCAGATGGTAGCACTGAGAAGTTATCACCCAAGGAAGCACAGTTGTTGAGATTATTTTGCTTTAGGGTCAATGATGTGTTACAACGATCTGAGGCACTGACCAAAATATGGGAAGATGACAATTATTTTACAGCCAGAAGTATGGATGTCTTTATTACCAAAATTAGAAAATATCTAGCCAAAGACACAAATATAGAAATCGAAAATATACATGGAAACGGATTCAGAATGTATATGAAAAATCCTGAGTAAGTGTAGATTTATTAAGTACTTTCATATTAAAAGGGCAATAAAGTTTGACTTCATTGCCCTTTTTGATTTCAATATATCTGATTAGGGTTGGATAATATTTATAAAGTCCCTCTGCGGGCTTGTTCTGCTTCTATACTTTCAAACAAGGCTTGGAAATTGCCTTTACCAAAAGATTTTGCGCCTTTGCGCTGTATGATTTCAAAAAATAGGGTAGGCCGATCCTCTACTGGTCTTGTAAATATCTGCAATAAATATCCTTCTTCGTCTCTGTCCACCATAATGCCGAGGGTGTGCCGTGTATTGGGTAGATATATCTTTGTCATCGAAGGTTATCAAATTGGCAAATCCCATGACTCTTGCATAAAATTCTGCCCATTTGTTCATATCACCTAGCTCTACATTACCTACCATATGGTCTATAAATTTGAGCCCTGTGCTTGTTGGGGCATAATCAGATTCCCACTTTTCAAAACCCGGTAAAAATACACCGTTGTAATTTTTTCTTTCTACAAACATATGTATCGTATCACCATATGTTTTGATGGCAGACTTTACCACTTTGCCGTCCTTATCTTCAAAAGTAGTAGGCTCCATCACACTGATCGCGCCACGAGATGTAGTCTCTGTATAGGCTGAAGTGGCATCATCTACCCACAAAGCTATCACCTTGACACCGTCGCCATGTCTGCGGATGTGGTCAGAGATTTCGCTATCGGGATTAAAAGGTGTAGTAAGTACAAGCCTGATTTTGTCTTGGACTACTACATAAGAGCAATATTCCCGATTGCCAGTTTCCAAGCCGCAATATGCAAGTGACTGAAATCCCATAGCTGTCTTATAAAAGTGTGCTGCTTGTTTGGCATTTCCTACATAAAGTTCGACATAATCTGTACCGTTTATCGGAAGGAAATCTTGAGCTTTGTCGAATATTTTTTCAATGCCGTAATCGTAATTTTTAATATTGGTTAAATTATCTGTTGACATTTTTATTTTTTATTTTTAAATGAATAAAATCAATGTTGGTCATCAAGCCATGACTTGTAGTAGCCTTTTACCTCGATATCTATCGCTTCCTGTGTGATCATCACAGACTGGAAAGGATCGATCATTACGGCCAATTCTTGTGTTTCTTTTTTTCCGATGCTGCGTTCGATAGCGCCAGGATGCGGACCGTGTGGAATGCCACCTGGATGTAAGGTAATTTGTCCTTTCTGGATATTGTTTCTGCTCATAAAATCTCCATCCACATAATACAATAACTCATCGCTGTCTATATTGCTGTGATGATAAGGTGCAGGTATAGCTAGCGGATGATAATCATACAGCCTAGGGACAAATGAGCAAATTACAAAATTGGTATTTTCAAATGTCTGGTGTATCGGTGGTGGCATGTGGATCCTTCCAGTGAGTGGTTCGAAATTGAAAATAGAGAAAATATACGGATAATGATATCCATCCCAGCCCGCTACATCAAAAGGATGATTTGTGTACACGTAAGGGAAAATAAATCCTTTTTTCTTGATGAAGATGTCAAATTCACCTTTTTCGTCGTATGTTTCCAGATTTTGTGGTCGTTTGATATCTCTTTCGCAGAATGGCGAATGCTCCATCAACTGACCAAATTCGTTTCTGTATCTTTTGGGTGTGAAGATAGGACTGAAGGATTCGACATACAGCCATCGATTGTCTTCTGTATCAAACTGCACTTTGTACACTGTACCTCTTGGTATGATGATATAATCTCCATATTTGAATTGTAAAGAACCAAACATGGTGGTCAATGTGCCGCTACCTACATGAACGAAAATCATTTCATCCGCATCGGCATTTTTGTAAAAGTATGGAGTGGATTTTTTGGGTGCTGCAAGCCCAATATGCATTGCACTATTCACAAACAGTGTTTTGCGACTTTTGATAAAATCATCTTCGGGTTGGACGTTAAATCCAATAAAACTCATAGCATCCAAACCATTTTCTATCGCTACCTTCGGGATTACAGAGTATGGCTTGTCTTTTTGTTTTACTTTGGTTGGTGGATGCAAATGATAGGCAAGCGATGACATACCAGAAAATCCTTGGGTACCTACCAATTCCTCTTGGTACAGATTTCCATTTGGTTGTCTGAATACGACATGTCTCTTGTCTGGAATGACACCCAATTGATGATATAAAGGCATAATAATGTTGGGTTTATGCGTGAAGCTAATATTTTACCAAAGCAAAGATATAATCGGCATATCAGTATTTTTATGATCAAAATCATGGTTTTAACAGACAAAAATCATTAGTACACTAACTAATTGATTTATACTATATTGTGATTATTAAATTTTTAAATAAATATTCCCTATTTTTGTTTTTTCTTATTGTGTCCATATGAATCGACCAGCTCATTACATAAAAAGTATCATTGTAATATTGCTGGCTGTCAGTATCAATCTGCCGGTCTTCATCACCAATCAATATCTGGAATACCAACGCAAATCTATAAGAAAGACAGTGAAGGCTGCCATCAATGCTGGACTACATGAGGATCAATTGACCAAGTTACGCTTTAGCAAAACAGACATTGCCGATAAAATATCTTGGGAAAAATCGGATGAATTCGAATTTGAAGGCAAGCTGTATGATATCGTTAAAGCAGAAGAAACCATGGATTCGATAGTATATTTTTGTTGGTTGGATAATGATGAAAGCACGGTTAAGAAATTACTAAACAATATTTCTAACTACGAATGGAGTAAAAATAAAAACAGACAAAATCAACAGCAAAGACAAATAGACTATGCAAAAAATCTGATTTGTCCATCGAATCATTTCTTGGATATTAAGGCAAACTTTGTAAATATTGAAAAAAAATCTGAATGTGTTTATAAAAGGTTTGGTTATGAAAACCACATTTTGGCCTTAGATTGTCCGCCACCCGAATTGTACATTTAATTTATTCTTTATGGATTTTTATTTTATGAAACCTTAGTGATTCACTAGGTCTTCAGGTTCATTTACATAAACAAATTAACATGTATAAATATATATTTTTGATCTTGGTTTTCCATTTTCATTCAATTGAATTGGTAGCCCAAAAGATTACCATCCTTGAAAAAGAAAGTGGGTCGCCGCTAGAATGGGTTACAATTCATGATAAGGCACACAAAATCATCCTGCATTCAGATGTGGACGGACAGTGTGATTTGACACCTTTTTCTAATGTTGACACATTAATATTTACTCATACTGGTTACAAAACGATCACTTGTTCGCTCTTGGACTTAAAAGAGAAATCGTATTCATTAAAAATGGCAACATCACTCCATCAATTGGATCAGGTCGTCATTTCTGCTACGCGATGGAGCCAATCAGGACGAGATCTTCCTTACAAAGTTTCATCCCTTAAATCTAAAGATATTGCATTTCAAAATCCACAGAATGGAGCAGATATGCTTGGGTTTTCTGGCAAAGTGTTTATTCAAAAAAGCCAACAAGGTGGCGGAAGCCCCATGATTCGTGGAATTTCGAGCAATAGACTACTGTACTCGATTGATGGTATCAGGATGAATACGGCTATTTTCAGATCAGGAAATATTCAAAATGTGATTTCACTTGATGCTTTCGCTATCGAAAATGCTGAAGTCTTTTTTTGGTCCTGGTTCAGTGATATATGGTAGCGATGCGATAGGTGGCGTAATGTCCTTCCAAACATGGACACCGAAATTTTCACAAAATGAAAAAATGGTCCTTTCAGGTAGTACAACAGCGCGGTATTCAAGTGCAAATAATGAAAAAACAGGCCATTTTCATATCAATATAGGAAGTAAAAGATGGGCTGCTGTTTCGAGTATAAGTTATAATGATTTCGGTGACTTGCGTATGGGAAGTAAAGGCCCCGATGTGTATCTCAAAAAGCTAGATGTCATCAGACAAGGAGACAAAGATGTCGTTGTGGTTACTAAAGATTCTCTTGTCCAATCACCATCCGCATATAGCCAGTTAAATTTGATGCAAAAAATCAGTTTTAAGGCTTCTGAGAAGCTTGAATTACAATATGCTTTTCACTATAGTGCGACATCATCTTATGCTAGATATGATCGTCACATACGATACAAAAATGGGCTGCCGAGATATGGTGAATGGGATTATGGTCCTCAAAAATGGATGATGAATCAATTGAATCTACTCCATAATGGAAATGGCAAGTTTTACGATCAAATGGCATTTAGGTTGGCTTACCAGACATTTGAAGAGAGTAGGATAGATAGAGATATCAACAAACCGACAAGACATATTCGTACAGAAAACGTAGGTGCTTACTCTGCAAATCTAGACTTTACAAAATCAATAAACGTAAAGAGCAAGCTAAATTATGGTTTGGAAGCGGTGATCAATGATGTAAAATCAAAGGGAATTGACGAGGATATCATAAAAAATACAAGTGTCTTGGGGCCTTCAAGGTATCCGCAAGCTTTGTGGTCTTCCTATGCTGTTTTTGGAAGTTATGAATATAAAATATCCGATAAAATCAATCTCCAAGCTGGCGCACGATATAATTATTTTACTTTGGTAGCAGATTATGATACTACCTTTTATCCTATTCCTTTTGTGCGATCAGTGAATAATAATAGTGCGCTTACTGGAAGTCTAGGCGTCGTTTATCGGCCTACGGAAAGCACGGCTATCTCTGGAAATCTTTCTACTGGTTTGCGGGCTCCAAATGTGGATGATACAGGCAAAGTCTTTGATTCAGTCGATGGATATGTGACTGTACCTAATGCCGATTTGCGTGCAGAATATGCCTATAATGCAGAGCTTGGCTTGGTGCAAGTCTTCGGTGATAGGATAAGATTGGACGCGAGTGTATATTATACTCGTCTCAAGGATGCTATGGTACGACGACCTTTTCAATTGGATGGACAAGACAGTATTTTATATAATGGGACGTTGAGCAAGGTAGAAGCCATCCAAAATGCCGCACAAGCTACTGTAAAAGGCGTACAATTGGGTATTGAATGTAAGTTTGGACATGGATTTTCTTTGACATCTTCTTACAATATCCAAAAAGGTGAGGAAGAACTTGACAATGGAAATGTTAGCCCTTCTAGACACGCGGCACCAAATTATGGCACTACGTCTTTCACTTGGAATAGTAAAAAAATCTCTATTGCGGTAAGCAGTGTATATAGCGACGGCAAAAGTTTTAATGATTTGCCAGAAGAAGAAAAAAATAAGCCTGAAATCTATGCGGTAGATGGTGATGGTAAGCCTTATTCGCCTTCATGGATGATATTTAACATCAAGGCATTGTACAGATTGTCTCATCAGATAAGTATTAATGCAGGCCTTGAAAATATTGCCGATGTAAGATATCGACCTTATAGTTCGGGAATAGCAGCTGCTGGAAGAAATCTAGTCGTATCTGCTTCATTGAAGTTTTAAATCATTTTGAAGTAAAAGAAAGCCCCTGTTCTCTCAGTAAGAAGAAAACAGGGCCCACCCATTTTTCGTTTTTTTATGATTGAAAATATCTATCTTAAATATTCTTATCCACAAACAAGGCAGCAATCGACTTATACTCATGGGTGTTTCTGATGGCACGTGCAAACAACTTGGCACAGGATAATACAACAATTTTGTCCGACTTGCCTCTTAGCGGAATACTGTCAGTGACGATGACTTCTGTGATCAAGGAATTATTGATATTATCATAGGCATTACCAGAAAGAACGGCATGTGTCAGCATAGCTTTTACACTTTTGGCACCTTTCTCTATCAGCGCATCAGCAGCTTTGCAAAGCGTGCCAGCCGTATCTATGATGTCATCTATGAGAATTACATCCTTGCCAGCAACATCTCCGATCACCGTGATAGCAGCTACTTCATTTGCAACTCGACGTTCTTTATCGCAGATCACGAGATCTCGTTCGAAGTATTTAGCATAAGATCTTGCTCTTTTTACTCCGCCTACATCAGGTGAGGCGAAGGTTACATTCGATAGGTCTTGTTTTGCCAAGTAAGGTATAAAGATGGCTTCACTTTTGAGGTGATCCACAGGTATATCAAAAAAGCCTTGGATTTGTTCAGCATGAAGATCCATGGTCATGATACGGTTTACACCAGATGCTTGTAGGATATTGGCTACCAATTTGGCAGAAATAGGTACTCTTGGTTTGTCTTTACGGTCTTGACGTGCATAGCCGAAATAAGGAATGACTGCCGTGATATAGCCTGCTGATGCTCTTTTGGCAGAGTCTATCATGAGCAAAAGTTCCATGATATTGTCCGCAGGACCGAAGGTTGATGCTATAAAAAAAGTATATGATCCTCGTACAGATTCGTTGATAACTACCTGCATCTCGCCATCCGCAAAAGTTTTCACGGTAATATCTCCCAACGGATATCCATAATAGTCTGAGATTCTTTCGGCCAAATATTTTGACATGGTCCCAGAAAAAAGTTTTACTTCAGGCATGGTGTTTATTGGTTTGGTTGGGCAAAAGTAGTCATTTTTCGTGGTTTAGTTTTGAAGATTTTTATATATTTATTATTTTAATATGAAAAGCAAATTGTAAACCCTTTAATGCAATCTTATAATTTATCTCCATCACGACAATATTGTTTATTTTTTTCTCTTTACACCTTAAAGTTAGCTATCTTTGTTTGATAGAAAATGAAGAAGAATGAAAATCAGAAGAATAATTAACGCAAAAATATCGGGTGATTATAAAACACATCACATGAAAGCGTATAATAATCTACATAAAGTCAATATTGAAAAAATGAACTTACCAAAGAAACTAATATTCATAGCTGTATGTACCCTATGGGCAACCACTACATTTGGACAAAACTTTAATAGGATATATTTTGAAGGAAAAGAAAGGAATACATTTATTTAGCAAGTAAAAGCACAAATAGAAAATACAATCATATCCAGCTTAGACTTGGACTGTAGTAATGGCCATCTTTGTACAAATCTAATTGTGACAGATTTGAATGGAAGTGTGGCATCAAACCATGAAATCTTCACTGGATCTGGATTTTTTAATAGGCTACAAGTTAGGAATGATTCTATCATATATAGTGGTAGTTTTTTTCAGGAGCGTGATAGCACAACTTATTGGTTTTTAGGCATCACAAATGCGAAAGGTGATCGGATAGCAGAGTATGTTTTTCCGATATTGCATTTAAAAGATACAGGTAAAGGAAGTTTTGGTTATCAAACTCCAACGAATTACGGTTTAACACTTTTAAGCAATAATGAAGTAATGCTTTGGGGAGAAGGCTTAGACAATCGACAACCAAATCCAGGTAATGTACCATATAGGTCAGTATTTTTAAGAGTAGGCCTTGATGGAAGCAAGAAAAGTGATGTTTTTTGGTTTGATATAAATGATGATAAGAAAAGGCGCATGTCTGATGCGTGTACCGATATAGATGGCAATATGGTATTTCTGTATGAGTACAGAGGTAATCCTGTTTTGAAAATTGCAAGAAGTATCTGTAAAATCATGCTAGATAATAGCATAAAATTGATTGCCGAGATACCCATCACAGATTTAGGATTAGAACTGCCAAAAATTGCGGTTGACAGTCAAGGTAATTATTTTATAAACCCAACATATATAAGTAGTAGCGATATTGGGTACATCAGCAAGGTAAACAGAGCAGGTGAAGTATTATGGACATCGATGATCCCAACTTATAATTTAGAATGGCCTGCACTAATCGGGGCTACCCATACCAATGAGATCAATCGAATCTCTACTACCCACAATGGAGACATCCTATGTACAGGTCGTGTATTTGTGAGAGATAGTTTTGTTGTCGCAGGCCAAGTGAAAAAACAGTATTTAAGTGGGAATGGTAGTTTTATAGCTCGATTTGATACAGATGGCAAGCTGCTCTGGCGGCACTTTATAGTACCACATAAAAAAGATGGAACTATTCGGGGCAACTATATATATGACATCCAAGAAGCTCCAGATGGTAGCATCATCACAGGTGGAGCATTGGAGCGAGATGACAATGACATTGACCCTTCATTCAAGACAGATGCATGGATCATGCGGCTTACAACTGATGGCTGTCTCAAGCCAGACTGTAGTCATATAGGAAAGTACTTTGATTTTCTACCTGAGATCGTGTCTGTAACTGACGATGTGGGTACAGACAAACTCACTATTTATCCGAATCCTGGTACTGAACAAATAAATATCCAATTGGCGGCAGATATAGCATTACCCATCCAATATCAAATTTCAAATATACAAGGCATGATCGTAGAGACTGGAATACAGTCGGTACGTGATATCACTTTGGATGGCAGTCACCTTGTTTCAGGCATGTACATCATCGCGATCAGAGATAGCCATGGTAGCGTACTTAGCAGCAAGTGGGTAAAGGAGTGAGAGAAGGTATTATCCAATAATTAATAAAAGTCTTTTAATACATTTACTTGTATTAGAAACGTGATGGATTAGTTTTCCCACTCCATATCCCATTGGAAGTGTATCTTTACGTTTTTTTCCTGAAAACATATGCCAGCAGCCCAACATACCAACGCCACGATTCAGATACATGTAGCGGTATTTCTATTTGGATTTACAGCAATCCTTGGTGATCTGATCGACATGTCTGCGATTATGATTGTTTGGTGGCGCGTCTTGATTACAAGTATCAGCTTGTGGATGCTCATAGGATTCGGGAAGATGCTTCGTGATTTGCCACGACAGCTTATAGTAAAATACGCCGGTATAGGATTTATCATTGGACTGCATTGGATCACATTTTATGGTGCAATCAAGCTCGCCAATGCATCTGTGGCTTTGATATGTATGAGTACAACTACATTATTTACTGCGCTGATCGAGCCTTTGTATATACGAACCAAGGTAAATTATACGGAATTGGCTATAAGTATTGCCATCCTTCCTGCCATGATCCTGATCGTCAATCACCTTGATATCTCCCAAATCAATGGTGTGATCAGTGGTATCGTGTCTGCTTTTTTGGCGGCGGTTTTTTCTGTGATGAACAAAAAATATATCAAAGAAGCGGATCCTATTGTTATATCTTATATCGAATTGAGTAGTTCATGGTTGCTTATCAGTGTTATTTTATTGACTATGAATTTATTTGGTCAAAGTATGTCTCCATTTTTTCCACCGACGATCTACGATTGGGTATATTTGGTGATTTTGGCGTTGCTTTGCACTACGCTTGCACAGATTCTTACTTTGAAAGCTTTAAAATATTTATCTGCCTTTGAGTTGAATCTAGTTGTAAATCTCGAGCCCGTATATGGAATATTATTGGCAATTGTGATATTGAAAGAACATAAAGAACTTAATCCAATGTTTTATCTTGGTGCAGCAATTATCATTGGTTCTGTGTTTTTATATTCGTACCTAAACAAAAAAGTAATAAAGTAAACTGTTATGGATACATCATTGCAAAATATATATACCTACTGCGAGGCGCATACATTTGGGCCTACAGAACTATTAACGAAAGTAGAAAGGACAACACATCTCAAGACATTGGCACCGAGAATGTTGTCAGGACATCTACAAGGTAGTTTTTTAGGTATGTTGAGTATGTTGATGAAGCCCAATTTCATCCTAGAAATAGGGACATTTACTGGATATTCTGCATTGAGTCTTTGCAAGGGTTTGTCATCAGAAGGTAAACTCATCACCATAGAATACGATGCTGAAATGGCGGCTCTAGCCGAAGTTGCGATACAAAAATCAGCTTATAGAAATCAAATCCAACTTATCATTGGCGATGCAAAAAAAGTGATCCCTACTCTGACCGAAACCTTAGATATGGTATTTATCGATGCCGATAAAGAAGCATACCCTTTGTATTTTGATTTGGTAATAGATAAATGCCGATCGGGCGCATTGATCATTGCAGACAATGTACTATGGAGTGGTAAGGTAGCCGAAGAAATTAAAGATAAGAAGACAGCACAAATAGATGCTTTTAATAAAAAAATCCTGGCGGACGATAGGGTAGAACAGGTGATTTTGCCTATAAGAGATGGGCTGAGTCTGATACGGAAAAAGTAAAAACAAAATATAATGTAATCTGTTGTTATTCAAATAATTAAAAAATTTGGTATGTTTGTAAAAATTGGTATATTGTTGCTCTTGCCTTTTGTATATATGTTTTTTCAAGATGAAACACTACTGAAAAGTATAGAACGTGGGCAAAAAGTATATGAACAAGCTTGTATAAAATGTCATAAACAAAATGGTGAAGGTGTAGCTAAATTTTTTCCACCACTTGCCAATTCAGATTATCTTCGTGACCAACGTGTCCAATCTATTCGAGCTGTGAAATTTGGTCAAAGAGGAAAAATTACAGTCAATGGAATCACCTACAATAGTCAAATGCTTCCTCCAGGATTGAAGGATGAAGAAGTAACAGATGTGATGAACTACATTCTACATTCATGGGGCAACAAAACAGAAAAACCAGTTACACTAGAAGAAGTCCAAAGTGTCAATAGAATTGATGTAGGAAATTAATTGTCATTTTTCTTATTAAAAATTATGTAATTAGCTGAAAATGAATTAATTTTGAGTTGAATTGGTCGCATTAAGATACTACAACTAACATTAAACTGAAAACATGTAAGATATTTATTATTCATAACCAATTTAATTACAAACCCATGAAGCATTTCTTTACAAGAATGTTGATGATGATCGCCCCTATGGTCGTCTCAGCGAAAACAACAACAACACATTCCAAAATTTTATCCAATTTTGTGATTCAGGCAAGTGACCATATTTATCCTGCCAACCCAAACCCTTCAAACCCAAACAGCGGATGTATGGCCACGGTCATACCTACGGCTTCAGTATCAGGTAATTCTACTTGTAGTCAATCAGATTTTATGTACTACGAAGTGACTATAGATCTATTGAGTGACGGCACTACAGATTATATTGCATCTTCAGCAGTTAGAACAGATTGGATGGGAGCGTGGCATTTTGATGCAACCGATAATATATATAAAACATATCTACCAGCAGACAATAAGAGTGATTATACACTATTGTTACCTTCTATAGCCTTGACCCAGGATACAAAACTACATAATGTAGTATGGAAAATATATGATTTGTGTGGTGATACCAGCCAAGCTAATAGCACAATCAGTGTAATTGATAAAAAAGCACCAACACCTTATTGCGTAAGCGAAACATCAATATTTACACCTACGGATTCACAATATGTTGAACTGTGGGCTCGAGATTTCGACAAAGGCGCATTTGACAATTGTAATGCACAAATGAAATTGTTTTTTACATTCGATGGAGCAGTCCCAATTAAAACACGAATAAATGAAGATCATTTTTATAAGATAGTAGATGGCAAAAGCGTAAATGCTTCTAGAAAGGAATATATGGAAGGAAATGCATACAAATGGCTGCCAGCAGCTAGAAGTGTAGGCAAAATGCTCAATTGTGAAAGTAATGAACTTCGCATTGATGTATGGGATCGTGCTTATAATACGGACTATTGCACAGTAATTTTAAACTGTAAACAAATAAATGGTAAAGCCAATATTTATAATTTTGTAAGATCAGTCAAAGGAAAGCCAGTAGAAAATGCATATATTGAGGCAGATGCAAACATTCCCGAATTTCCTAAAGGTGAATATACAGATAAAGATGGAAAGGCACATTTTTCAGTACCAAATTCTATTGAATTCAATACAAAATTTTCAGCTAGTTATACCACAAAAAAGAAAAAGGGAGTTGACCTGAAGGATTATGTTTTGCTAAAGGAACACTTGAATGGAACCAAGCAATTAAAATATTTTTGGCAATATATTGCAGGAGATATTAATAAAGACAAAATACTCGATATGAATGATTTAAACCTAATGTATGATTATTATATTTCGAGACCGTATAATCCAAGTTGGTTTGTAATTGTAGATGAAGTTATCGCTCCCACAGATTGGAATACCTACAAAACCGAACGAATACTTGACGAAGAAGACGGAGATTTTTATAATAATTTTTTGGCTATAAAATTGGGTGATTTAGATGGCAATGCCTTAGATCAAGATGTAGATATTTTAGATCCAAAAATCGTATCGGAAGCGGATTCTGCATACTGGCGAAAGTCACCGCAGGAAGTTTTTAATGCTAGTATTGTACCCAATCCTTTCAGCGATGAAAGTGTTTTGAGTTTTGATTTACCTTCACATCAGCTTGTCACTGTGGCAATTACGGACATGAATGGCCAAAAAGTATATGCGACGCAAATCGAAGGTATAGCAGGAAAGAACCAATTGATTTTGGATAATGAAATGATTAGCAAATCAGGTTTATACTTAGTCAGACTGAATGGCCTATCAGGCAACAAAGTCATCAAATTGATCAAAGTAAAATAGACTTTACAATATTTTCATAACCAATTTAATTACAAACCCATGAAGCATTTCTTTGCAAGAATGTTGATGATGATCGCCCCTATGGTCGTCTCAGCGAAAACAGCAACTTCGTATTCCAAAATTTTATCCATTTTGCGATTCAGTCAAGTGATCAGGTTTATTCTGCCAATCCAAGTCCAGCAAACCCTTTCGGAGGATGTATGGCCACGGTCATACCTACAGCTACCATATCAGGAAGTTCTACTTGTAGTCAATCAGATTATTTAAGTTATGTAGTGACCATAGATTTATTAGGTGATGGAACGATAGACTACGTAGCATCATCAGAAGTAAGATCAGATTGGGCTGGAAAATGGTATTTTGACAAAGTTGATAAACTTTATAAAACGTATATTCCATTTAGTAGTAAAACAGATTACACATTATTGCTACCAGCAATGGCTTTGGCCAAGGGAACAGAAGTGCATAAAGTTTCCTGGAATTCATAAGCTGGTATCAGGATGAGAATGAGCCTTAAGTTGAGCTTTTTATGGCACCTTTGCACAAGAAGAATGCAACTGTCTAGATAATATTAACTCTGCTTCGCATATATTTAAGCATCTCTTAGAAAAAACAAATCCAATGGAAGAATCCAGATTGTATTTGATAGCATTTTTGAATGAAGATATCTCTTATAAATAATTTAATGGATGATATTGTAGCTAAAGCAGATTAAAATAATAAAAGATATTAACACAATCCATCACCTTTCCTCTCAACATTTTTTTGAACAATTTCACGAGACCGATCGTTTATCTCTTTATGATTGTAAGCAGGTTTCTTATTTTCAGTTTGGTATTATGTATGATGAGCACTGTCACAGGTGATCTGGTCAATTATTTTTTTAATGCAAAGTATGCCATAGCCATTTTGGAAGAAGAAAACCACAACATGGGTCATGAAAAGAAGTCAGAAGATGAACTGATTGAACCCAAGCTTTACAACAATTTTGATCACTTTGCAAATCTGCATCAAATACGGAAAAAAAATTACGGATTTCATTTTTCATGCTTCAATAATGTTTCTGATATAGGTCGAGACATAGAAAATCCTCCGGAAGCTTAGCTACATTTATTTCATAATTAGATTTACAGGACAGCGTAATTATTCAGGTTTTGCATTCTGATGACGTATCCTAATATGGTTTACTGATTGTTGTATTTAATATTTGGTACTACCTATACCAAATGTGAAGTATCCGCACACTAAACAATTACCGCTATGCTTGTTCAAATCTTAGAATATATTTTCAAACCGAAAATCACATCAAAGTAGCTTAAAAGTTTTTCGAACTTTTCATTTTCTATTCTTAATTATCTTAAACTTAAATTTATAATGACATATATATATGCCTATTTCAAGCATTTAAAATCAGATCTACCATCAGGTTTGGTCGTATTTTTAGTAGCCTTACCTCTTTGTTTGGGTATCGCTATGGCCTCAGGTGCACCTTTATTTTCAGGGATTATCTCAGGTATCATCGGTGGCATAGTCGTAGGTAGTCTGAGCAATTCCCATGTCAGTGTGAGTGGCCCAGCCGCAGGACTTACTGCAATCGTTTTGACAGCTATTTCTACCTTAGGTTCATTTGAATTATTTTTGACTGCAGTAGTTATTGCAGGTCTGATTCAATTGATTTTGGGATTTTTGGGTGCGGGAAGTATATCCAATTATTTCCCTAATAACGTCATCGAAGGTATGTTGGCCGGTATCGGTATTATTATTTTTTTAAAGCAGATTCCACATGCTTTTGGTTACGACAGAGATACAGAGGGCGATCTGGACTTTATAGAAAAATCGGGATCTAATACATTTTCTACCTTGATGGAATCATTCGATTACATACATCCAGGCGCTTCATTAATTACTTTAGTATCTTTGATTATTTTGATTATTTGGGATCGCGTGCCAGCACTAAAGAAGTTAAAAGTTTTGCCGGGAGCGCTTGTAGCTGTTTTGTCTGGTATTGTGCTCAATGAGATTTTTATTCAAACTGGATCTTCATTGGCCATCAAAAATGAACATCTCGTATCACTACCAGTGCTGAGCAGTTTTTCTGAAATACATACTTTATTCGTTTTTCCTGATTTTTCGGCTATGTCAAGTGGCGCAGTTTGGACAGTGGCAGTTACCTTAGCAGTGGTAGCATCGATCGAGACCTTACTTTGTATAGAAGCAGGAGACAGGATGGATAAGTACAAAAGATATAGTAGTACCAATAGAGAATTGAAGGCACAAGGTATAGGAAATATGCTCAGTGGATTGCTCGGTGGACTACCAATGACCTCAGTTGTCGTAAGGACTACTGCCAATGTCAATGCTGGAGCGAGAACCAAACTTTCGGCTGTTTTTCATGGCATCCTGTTGTTGGTAAGTGTATTGACTATTCCTGTATTGCTCAATAAAATTCCTTTGGCTACGTTGGCAGCCATCTTGCTACTTATTGGTTGGAAACTCGCAAATCCTAAACATTTTAAGCATTTTTATGCCCAAGGTAAGTATCAGTTTATCCCATTTGTAGCGACGGTTTTGGCTGTTGTGTTTACTGACTTACTCAAAGGAGTAGGTATCGGACTTGTAATTAGTATCATTTTCGTTTTGATGGGCAATTTGAAACGCGCTTATTATTATAGAAAAGAAAGCTATCATACTGGTGATATAATCCATTTGGATCTTGCTCAAGAGGTATCTTTTTTAAATAAAGCTGCGATAAAACTTACTCTTGGTCATCTTCCCGAAAACAGCACAGTTGTAATCAATGCGACCAATACTGAATATATCGCGCATGATGTATTGGATTTGATACGTGAATTTAACGAAATCGGCGGACCAGAAAAGGGTATCAAGGTGGAACTTATTGGTTTTCAGGACAAATACAATATTGTTAATACCACAGATTCAAATAAGCATCTTTGGACTGAAAGAAAGGCAGAAAGTCATTAAATGATGAATAGATTATACCACTTTATTGTATCGATGCCCAAGTCTTGGGTAGTGGCCAGTTTTCGAGAAACACTTGGCAACTTTCCTGTATAGTTATATCTATAGGGCGATACTGTAAGCCAAGCTGCACACGAGATTTTGTATTGTCATAAACAGATGTGACAGATGTGCTTTTCAGGGTTTCCTTAGTAAGAAGTGGAGGCTTTTGGGTGATCAAAGACCTTAGGGTCTCCACTTTTTGTATCAAGCCACCAATGAATGGAATCAAAGGATATTTCGGTGCTTTAACTTTAAGTTGCGTTGCTATTTTTTCAAAAATTGTTTTATAAGCAGCATTTTCAGCACTTATTATATACCGCTGACCATCAAAATTGCCTTTTAAACTAATCAGTACCGCTTGTGCTACATCACGAACATCTACCCAACCATTGCTGCCTTCAGGATAAAATGTCATTCCTTGGTATATTTTTTTGAAGATTTGTGTCGATGACTGATCCCAATTGCCAGCACCGAGAATCATAGATGGATTAAGTATGGTGATAGGTAGTCCTTCAGCATGTCCACGCCATACTTCCTGCTCGGAAAGGAATTTGGACAATCCATATGTAGTATCAAACTCGCTCTGACTGAAAATCTGACGCTCGTCGATTTCTTCATATTTTCTTTTGCGGCCTATTGCGGCTATCGAACTGATGTGTATAAACTTGGCTTTGCCGTGACCTAAAGCGGCATTTACTAGATTGGCAGTTCCAGTCATCGCTGTATCTATCAGCTTATTTTTGTTTTTGGTGTGAAAACTGACTATCGAAGCAGCATGAATGATCACTTCCATATCCTGAGTGACTTCATCTACCCGAGGCATATCCATGATGTCACAATCAATCCACTGTGCCTTATCTCTAACATCAGCTACCAGATTCATGTTGCTGGAGCTGCGATTCATACAATAAATATTTTCATATCCATCCTGTACCAAACACTTCAGTATATAGCTTCCGACAAATCCGGTGGCACCGGTAATCAGGATTTTACTTTGTTTTGACAACATGGATGTATTTCAAAAAAGAAATTGTATTCGTATTTTACTAAACAAAAATTAAGACTCAAATACTTCGATCTCGGCATTTACTTTACAAGATCTGTAAACTTGCCTTTGAATCGGGTAGCTTTCACCATGTGATTGTCTATCCAGTGATAATTGCCACCTCTAGGTTTGCCCACCAGTAGCCCATGATACTTAAATCCTTGTTTATTTAACCAATATTCGGTGATTTCACGGTGTTCTTCTGTTCGTGATGTGAAGAAAGTAATAATATGGCCTTCATCATACCATTTGTTGCATATCTCTAGTGCATCGGGATATGGTGCACAAGTACCCATTCTTTCAGGTTCTTCATTGGGCACGTCATCACATATAGTACCGTCTATATCGATCAGATAGTTTTTTATATGTGATGGTAAGACAGGGCTTATGTTTTCGCCTTTTTCGTTCTTTATGGTTTTAAGATTGCTACTCATTATTATACCAGATTTCTTATTTTCTAAAATTATTTATTGGAAAGTGATGTAATTTTCTGGATTGACATATTTGCCATCATACCACATTTCAAAGTGGAGATGCGGACCTGTAGATTGCTCACCAGTATTTCCTATAATAGCTACTGCCTGCCCAGTTTTTACGATATCGCCTGTCTTGACAAGTAAAGCTGAATTATGTTTATAAACGGAAACTACATTTTTACTATGCTGAATATACACACAATTTCCTGCGTTTACTGATTGTTCGGCACTGATCACTATGCCATCCATGATGGATTTAATGGGCGTATCTTTAGCTGCTAAAATATCTACACCGAAATGTCGAATGTCTGGCTGGAATCCTGCAGCGACGGCACCAAAAACAGGTGTTGCCAATTTAAGAAAATTCAACTCTTTCGCACGATGTGTTTCTTGAAGATCTGCCTGATTTACTAATTCGGGTCTGATGCTCTTTAGTGCTGCCAAGGAATCTATCTTTTCGATACTGCTATTATGGATGCCACCAGTTAGCATATTTTTCAATCCGGCAGTGTATGTGTCGTAGGCCGAAACTTCTTTTTCGAGCTCATCTACTTTTTTTGAGAGTTCGATAAATTTTTTGTTGTCAGTAATATCGCCATATCCCGGTATCAATGTTTTGACTGGTGTGAAAACAATAAATGAAATCACTAGAATAGATAACAATATGGCCACTACACTTATAAAAATGTAGAAACTCAGCAATGACAAGTTGTACGATCCTACCTCTTCGAGATTTTCATCATCCAAAATCGAAATACGGTAGGTGTCTCTCAACCTGTCCAATAATTTCCTTTTGATCTTCAAGCCGTCCGGCATGGACTAATTTTTATGATGAAAAATAAAATAATTTTGCTCAAAAATAGTTATATTATGTTTAAGGCTTGCAAATTTTATGTTTATTTAACAAAATAAGAAATTATCTTTGCATCCTGAATTTAGATATTAAATTAAATTATAATATATTTTGAACAGATTTTATATAAAATTGATCTTGGCATTAGTCGTCGCAACGGCTACTATGGCTTGTGTCACCAAAAAGAAAAGAACCGAAACCAGCAAATTCGGAAAATTTTATCAGAACACTACGGCGTATTATAATGGCTACTGGAATGCCAATGAAATATTAAAAGAAAGCCTTATTACACTTAGGGCAGCCAATGTGGATGACTACAACAAAATCCTTGAAGTTGAAGATTTTATTGCTGTGGATAATCCCAAAATGGTGAAACCAGAAATGGACAAAATTCAGGAGAAAGTATCCACGGTGGCACAGCTCCATGAAGCTAGTGATTGGGTAGATGACTGTTATGTCATGATGGGCAAAGCTCAATATTTGAAACATGAATACGAAACTGCAGAAGAAACCCTCGAGTATTTCCAAGAAGATTTTAATCCATCCAATCCATATGGACGTAATTATAAAAGTAAAAAACCAACAGGAAAGGCTGCCAAAAAAGCGCGTGAAGTAGAAAAGAAGGAAAAAGAGAAAGAGCGCGAAAAAGTAAAGGAAGAAAAACAAGAAGCCAAAGAAGAGAAAGCAAAAACAAAAGAGGAAGAGCGTAAAGCAAAAGCAAAGGCAAGAGAAAAAGAAAAGAAAGAGTATAGGAAAAAGGGCATAAAAACGCCAAAAACAACAAAAGAGGAAACCAAAACTGTCGAGCCGACTCCGACCACGAGTACAACAAAAAAACCAGAGGAAGTGGTGGTAAAAGAGGAAGAAATATATAAACCTATAACACCTGAAAAGCCAGCAGAGGATAAGACCGCTTTCAGCGAAGGTATGTTGTGGTTGGCCAAAACTTACATCAAAAGAGAAAACTGGTTTGCTGCACAGATATTATTGGAAAAACTCGATAAAGGTTTTAAAAGTGATGAGCTAATAGCTGAATTGCCGGCAACATTTGCTAATCTTTATTTAAAACAGGAGCGATATGATGAAGCTTTGCCATACTTGGATGAAGCAATAGAAGCTTCTGATGTTAAAAGCCTGAAAGCAAGGTATGCATTTATAGCAGGTCAGATATCTCAGAAAAATAAAAATGTAGAAGCAGCCCTCAATTATTTTGACATTTCAAAAAAATACGCATCAGACCCTAAAATGGAGTTTATGTCTGAGCTGGCTGTTGCCAAAAATGGGATTGCCAGTGGTAAGAGGTCTAAAGAAAGCGTGATAGAAGATTTTAAAAAATTGCTCAATGAAGATAAGTATGTACAAGTAAAAGATCAAATTTATTTTACACTTGCCGAAATAGAATTGTCACAAAATAACGAAGAAGCGGCCATTGGATATTATAAAAATTCACTTGCTGCTAATGTCGGAGATCAAAAACTGAAATCTGAAGCTTATTATAGGGTAGCAAATTTGTATTATGATAAACAGAAATATCTATTTGCGTCTAATTATTTTGACTCTACACTTACGCTTTTGCCTTTGACGGATGTAAGACAGGTTCAGGTCAAAAAATATGTAGATAATCTAAAAGACATTGCGGCAAATCTCGAAATCATCGCTTATCAGGATACCTTGTTGTACTTTGCATCCTTGGTCGATGACAATAAAGAGAAAATGATCATTGCATATCTCGCAAGAAATCAAAAGAATACCCAACAACCTTCTGCCAAAAGTACCACATTGAGCAGCAAACAAAACATATCATCAGGTGTAGATTTTGGCACTAGTACCTTCTTCGCATATAATAAGTCAGGCAAAGAGAAAGGGAAAGATGATTTTAATAAAGCTTGGGGCAAAAGATCGTTGGAAGATGACTGGCGTAGAAGTACAAAATCTACCGGCATCAATGCTAGTGAATCTGATAGCAAGGATACCAAACCTAATGAAGCAGAACCAATAGAAGACAAAGTCAGCAAAGAAGCATTAAGTGCATATCTCAGAGAAATTCCTTCCAATCCAGTCAAAGTGCAGGAAGCAAAGGACAAAATCATAACTGCGATGTTTGTTTTGGGTAAATTGTTCAGAGATAAAATAGAAAATTTTGCTACTTCTGCAGAGACCTTAGAAAATATGCACACTCGTTTTGGGCCAACCCAATACGAACTAGACTCATATTTTTATATTTATCTGGATTATTTATCCATGGATAATCCAACTAAGGCAGCCGAATACAAGAACAACATTATCAGAAAGTATCCTGATTCCAAATATGCAGCCATTCTTGTTGATCCAAATTATTTTGCAAAATCCACTTCAAAATTAAACAAGGAAGAGCAATATTATTCAACAACCTACGATATGTTTGAAAAAGGCGATTACGCCAAAGCATTAAGCGCTATCAATCAATCAAATTCTGTAATAGGTGACGAACATTCATATAAGGCAAAATTTGCATTGTTAAAGGCAATGTGTATCGGAAATACGGAAGGCAAAGCAGCATATTTAAAAGCATTGAATGAAGTAGTTACTTCTTTCCCTAATAGTCCAGAACAAATAAAAGCTAAGGAGATAGTAAGATTTTTGGGTGGTGACAATAGTGCATTTGCCGATGTGAGAGATGTAGATAAGATCTTCCAAAGAGATGAGACTGGTACACATTATGTTGCAGTCATTACTTATGGATTAGCTGAAGACCAACAAGTCAATTTTAAAATAGCCATTTCTGAATACAATAAGAAAAATTTTAAAAATGAAAGATTGCAAATGGGTGATGGAATGTTAAATATAGAAGAAAACGCCCAAGTAATCCTGATCAGAAAATTTGATAATGAAGCCAAATCCATCGAATATTACTCAAAAGTAATCAAGGATGTAGATGAGTTTTCAGGCGGCGGGAAGTTTACTTACGATGTATTACCGTTATCTCAGACCAATTACCGAAAAATGATGAACGATAAAACGGCCATTAATTATAGAAGGTTTTTTGAGCAAAATATGTTGCCTAAATAATGGCTTTAGCTTTGGTGCGTGATGTATTTCTATTATACAATTTTGCGACCGTGGAAGTAGTTTAGTTTCAACTTTTTTGACAAAGATGGTAAGTTATCTTTTGTAATTTTACCTGCTGCGATCACTTGAAGACTGTCACCTGCTTGTTTCTGCATTGCATTGAGTGTTTGTAGGCCAGACGCTGCATCTTTAGCACCGCCAGAAGACAATATAAACTTTACATTATTTACATTTTTGAGTTTTTCTACTTCTTTAAGTATATCGGTACATAGATCTATAGCTTTATGAATAGTCACGGGTATAGGGTAGGCAGCCTTACAAATCTGATAAACTGAGGCCATATCCAAAGTGATATTTCCAATATCGCCATGAGATAAAGCACCAAAGACAAACCCATCAATTCTATAAGACTTTAAACGTTGGATTTCTCTGATCATGTCTTGGATTTCTTCATGTGTATAGAAAAAATCACCAGCTCTGCTGCGGATCATGACCTTACATGGGATTTTGATGGTAGATATAATTTTGATCAATTCGTTTTCATCTGGAGTAAGCCCATCATGTGCCAGATCACGACATATTTCTACCAGTGCGCTCCATTATTTACAGCATGTACGGCTTCATCTAAATTTTCAACACAAGACTCAATTATCAAAATAATAGCATTTTAAATAAGGGTAGGCAAAAAAAATGAGGTAATACTGAAGCATTACCTCAACCCTAACCAAATGAAACCAAATTGTTTTACTTATTGTAAAAGCTACACAAAGGTAATATTAAAAAAATTATTTATCAAGTATTTTTTAATAATTCTTCAAATAAATATTAAATATAGTGATATTTTAAAATTATTTACTAACAATTTGTATGAATATGCCAAATAAATGCGCAGTTGTAATCCTGTGTGCATAAAACAAAATTTATCAAAACTTCTTTCATACGTAAAAATATTTTCCTCCTAATGGAATACCGTAAAAATAAATTGGGAATAATGTGGATTTCGCAGTTTTGGTTATATGTGATTTATTATATTACGATACAGATGGTATATTTTTTTGGATTTTGCAGCAAATATGTTTGGAATTTAGGTAAATTTATACCTTAATCTCGTTATGACAAACTTATATTTTCAAAAAGTTAGACCAAATTGCGCCTTTTAAGGCCATTTTTGTGATAGTCAATTTTTTTCCTTAGCTTTGTTACTTCATTTATATTCCATCCAATATTGATAGATCCAAATGTCTGTAAAATCTTCGTTTAGTTTCTTCTTGAGTATTTTGTTTTTGAGTACTATGATTTGTGCTCAGGATGAAGATGCGTATATGGTAAAAAATATACATAATGAAGCATTATCAAATGGAAAAGCTTATGATTGGCTTCATAGTCTGTGTAAGAAACACGGTGGACGGATCGCAGGCTCAAAAGCATACCTTGGTGCTGCCAATTATACAAAAGGTGAACTCGGAAAAATAGCCGGAGTCAATGCATATCTTCAGCCTTGTGAAGCCAATTACTGGCAACGTGGCAAACTTGACGAGGTATCTGTCCTTTTCAAAAATGGCAAAAAAAAGAAGCTTAACACTTTAGCGCTTGGTAATTCTGTGGCCACACCGAAATCAGGTATAACTGGCGAAGTCATAGAAGTAAATAGTCTCGATGATGTGGAAAAACTAGGTAAGGAAAAGATAGGTGGTAAAATAGTTTTGTTCAACAGGCCAATGGATCCAACACAAATTAGAACTTTCTCTGCATATGGTGGCGCAGTGGATCAGCGTGTCTATGGTCCATCCAAAGCAGGAGAATATGGTGCTGTAGCTGCATTAGTAAGATCTATGACTACTCGGCAGGATGATGTACCGCATACTGGAGTTACCGTTTATAAGGATAGCTTAATACGCATTCCAGGTATTGGTATAAGTACAAATGATGCAGACTATTTAAGTCAAGCACTTAAAGGCGGTCAAGTAAAAGTATCAGTTATATCAGGTGGTAAGATGATGGGTAAACGATCCGCTCCGACAGTTATTGGTGAGATTCGGGGATCAGATTTTCCTGATGAGATCATACTTATTGGTGGACATCTGGATAGCTGGGATGTAGGTGAAGGCGCTCATGATGACGGAGCAGGTTGCGTACAGGCTATGGAAGTTTTGCGTATATTAGAATCGTTACAATACAAACCGAAAAGAACCATACGATGTGTACTATTCTCAAATGAAGAAAATGGACTAGCTGGTGGAAAAACCTATGCTGCAGAATCAAACGCCAAAGGAGAGTTTCACCTTGCAGCTATTGAATCAGATGCTGGTGGATTTTCACCAAGAGGATTTAGTTTTGAAGCAGATACTTCGGTATTTAAGACCTATTATAAAAACGTAAACAAGTGGCTTCCTATGTTGGAGAGCTATGGATTGCATTTCGAGACTGGAGGCTCAGGAGCCGATATAGGACCGCTCAAATCCCAAAAAGGTTTGCTTATAGGATTGAGACCAGATTCACAGCGGTATTTTGATTTTCATCATACGGCTACAGATACATTCGAAAATGTAAATAAAAGAGAATTGGAATTGGGTGCAGCCGCTATGGCAAGCCTTGTTTTTTTTATTGATAAATACGGTATAAAGTGAGCATGAAATCTGAAAAGGATATAGTACAAATTGGTGACCTTTCTTTTAAAAAATATGTACCAGCAAGTGATATAGAGGATAAAGTACAAGAAATAGCAGACGCCATCAGAGAGGATTTTCATGAAAAATATCCTATGTTTCTGGTTGTAATGAATGGTGCTTTTATTTTTGCCGCAGACCTAATCAGAAAGCTTGACTTTCCTTGCGAATTGAATTTTGTGCGCATTAAATCTTATCATGGAACAGAAAGTACGGGTAAGATAGATATCTATATGCCGCCCAATATCGATCTAAAAGACAGACATCTCATCATCGTAGAAGATATCATCGATACAGGCAATACTATGGCTGCCTTCATACCCGAACTCAAAAAATATGAGCCGGCGTCTATCCGACTTGCATCTATTTTGGTAAAGCCAGACGCACTAAAACATGACATTACTACAGATTATCCAGGCTTCATTATTCCCAATAAATTTGTATTTGGTTACGGCTTGGATTATGATGGTATGGGTAGAAATCTAAAAGACTTGTATCAATTGCACCAGCCATGACACCTGACGAAAAAGCCTTGAAAATCGTACATCAGCTCATGCTTGGTAATGATGCATTCTCGAAATGGATGGGTATAGAAATCATTAATGTTGCACCTGGAACTTGTACTGTCGAAGCAAAAATCACGGATAGCATGTTGAATGGTTTTGAAATCTGTCATGGTGGCATCACTTTTTCTATCGCAGACAGTGCTTTTGCATTTGCGAGCAATACGCATGGCATTCAAGCAGTATCTATAGAAACGTCTATTTCACATACCAAACCGGTGCGAGCTGGTGATGTCATCACCGCTATAGCTACTGAAAAAAATCTAAGCAAAAAACTTGGGATCTATGATGTCGTGCTGACCAATCAGAAAAATGAAACGGTTGCCTTGTTTAAAGGAACTGTTTTCAGGACGGACAAGTTTTGGGATGTATAAACTAATAAGCTATTTCTTAAAAATAAAATATACAGCAAGTACCAAAAGACAAAACCCGATCAGATGATTGGTCCTAAATGTCTCGGTCTTGAATGCGATAATCGTAAATCCTGTGAAAACAACCAAAGTGATCACTTCTTGAAGTACTTTTAGTTGCCAAAGATTAAAAGGTCCACCATTACCAGCAAAACCTATCTTATTGGCTGGAACTTGAAAACAATATTCAAAAAATGCAATGCCCCAACTTATTACAATAATCGAAAAAAGACCTAATTTGGATGTCCATTTCCATTCCGAAAATTTGAGATGCCCGTACCAAGCTAAGGTCATGAATACATTGGAAATGATCAGTAATCCTATCGTATAAAAAGATTTCATTTTGGTATAGAATTTAAAATTTCAAGTCTTTTGAAGCCCAAAGATATCGACAAGCATAAGATCTATATGGTCTCCATTTTTCGGCTATTTGGGTGAGATCAAGGACTTGCTGTTTTTTTTCTGAAGTAATATTATAAAATGAAATCATGCTATTGCGAATGATAAGATCATCTAGTGGTAACACATCGGGTCGATGCAGCGAAAACATCAAAATCATTTCTACCGTCCATTTGCCGACACCTTTTATTTTGGTAAGTTCATCTATGATTTCATCATCTGAATAGTTGTCCCAATTTCTATTATACAAGTTATTTGCATCAAAATGATCTACTACATTGCGAATGTATGCCGATTTTTGGCCCGATAGACCTACTGCTCTCAACTGCGCATCAGATTGTTTTTTTATTTGATCTGGTGTAGGTATTTTGTTTTCAAAAAGTGCCAAAAACCGATCATAAATTGTTGCAGCCGCCTTGGTACTGAGTTGTTGTGATACAATAGAGCGAAGCAAATCATCGAATAACTGGAGCGGCGCTTTGTGTATAGTAAGCGTACACTTATCTATGATAGGAGAAAGAATTTTGTCTTGGTGTAAATGCAACAAAATCGACTCGCTTACTGACTGCATACGCCTTATTTTATTTGTTTGAAAAAAGATTAATGCGCTTCCAACCAATTATGACCAATACCCATTTCTACCAATATCGGTACTTTCAAATCGGGAATAGCATTTTGCATTTTACTGCTGATGATACTTTTAACCTGTTCTAATTCAGGCTTATACACATCAAAAACCAATTCGTCATGCACTTGTAGGACCATAACAGATTTTAACTTTTGCTGCTTGAATTCATTATGGATGTCGATCATAGCAATTTTGATCATATCTGCTGCTGTACCTTGGATTGGAGTATTGATAGCTACGCGCTCTGCATTGGATGCTGTAAGCGAATTTCTCGAGTTGATGTCTCTCAGATTGCGCCTTCTGCCCAGCAAGGTTTTGACATATCCTGTTTCTCTAGCTGAATTGACAGTGGTATCCATATAATTTTTAAACCACTGAACTCTCTGAAATAACTTTGAATCAATTCAGTAGCTTCCTTACGAGAAATACTAAGTTGACGTGACAAGTTGGTGGCACCTGCGCCATATGTGATCGAGAAATTGACCGTTTTTGCATTGCGTCTCTGCTCAGACGTTACATCTTCATAGGCGACATTATAGACTTTGGCAGCTGTGGCCTTGTGAAAGTCATTGCCAGCTACAAACGCTTCCAGCATAGACTGGTCATTGCTTATTTCAGCTATGATGCGCAGTTCGATTTGTGAATAATCGGCTGCCAATAAAATATGGTCATCATCTCTCGGAATAAATGCTTTTCTGATCTCCCGACCTGCTTCATCTTTTATGGGAATGTTTTGCAGATTGGGATTTTCGGAGCTCAATCTTCCTGTGGCAGCACGAGCCTGATTAAATTGCTGTGTACTCTTCCAGTTCTTGGATTGATCATAGTCGGCAAAGCATCGACATAGGTTGATTTCAATTTCGAAAATTTGCGGTACTCCAAGATGGTATCAATTACGATGTGCTCTCCAGCCAATTCTGTTAATTTATCAAAATCAGTCGAATATTGCCCGGATGATGTTTTTTTCCACCTATAAGGCACTTTTAGTCTGTCGAATAACACTTCACCTACTTGCCTTGGAGAAGAAATGTTAAATTGAACACCAGCATTTTTATAAATTTCCTGTTCTTTTTGTAAGATGAGTTTATCCAATTCTTTGGAATATTCCTTGAGGAAATCTCCGTTAATCCTGATACCTTCATATTCAAGATCACAAAGCACGCGTATAAGAGGCTCTTCTATCTTTTGGTACAATTCATCCAATTCGTTTTCAGCCATCATATTTTTAAGGACAGGCACCATTTGCAGTGTCAGATCTGCATCTTCACCTGCGTATTCTTTGACTTTTTCGATACTCACATCGCGCATAGAAAGCTGATTTTTGCCACCTTTGCCTATGAGATCTTCGATAGGTACCATTTTATAATCCAGATATGACTCAGTCAAATAATCCAATTTATGTCTCAGATCAGGCTCGCACAGATAATGAGTGATCATTGTGTCGTATAGAAAGCCTTGTAATTCGATGCCGTACCACTTCATCATAGTCATATCATATTTGATATTTTGTCCTATTTTGCCTATGGTGGCACTTTCTAATACAGGGCGAAAATATTCGAGTTTTCGTTTGCATTCAGTCTGGTCTGCTGGTAATGGGATATAATAAGCTTCGCCAGGCTTAGTCGAAAAAGAAAGTCCTACAAGCTCTGCCTGATGCGCATCTATACCCGTGGTTTCTGTATCAAAACTGATTTCCTTACAAGCATTAAGTTTAGCGACAAGGTTTAATATTTCGTCATCGGTTTGTATCAAATGATAGGTATGTGGCGTATTCTCGATATTTCTTTTTGCTATCTCATAATCCGGTTTTTCTGGTGCAGGCGCTGGAGCTGGTGCGTCGTTACCGAATAATGATTGTTGTACGCCTTGTCCACTTTTTGGATTTCCGACTACATCATTACCCAGAATTTGCTGTGCCAATGTCCTGAACTTCAAGCTCAAGAAAGATTTCCTTAAGTTTTTCTTTATTCATTGGATCGAGATTAAACTTCTCAGCGTCAAATTGTATTGGCGAATTGATATCGATGGTTGCCAATCGCTTCGACAATAAAGCCTGGTCAGCAAAGTTTATGACATTTTCTTTTTGTTTACCTTTGAGTTTATCCGCATTGGCTATGATATTTTCTACCGATCCAAATTCTTTTAGTAAGGTGACAGCAGTTTTGGGACCAATACCTGGTACACCAGGAATATTATCCACACTATCTCCTTGCAATCCTAATACATCAATGACTTGTTCTACGCGATCTATTTCCCAATTAGCCAGAATTTCTTTTTCACCCAAAACTTCTACTTCATTACCTTGTCTGCCAGGCTTATACATATAGATATTGGGTGAGACTAATTGTGCATAATCTTTGTCTGGTGTCACCATATAGACAGTATATCCTTCCTTTTCTGCTTGTTTGGCGAGTGTACCGATGACATCATCTGCTTCATAATTCTTAACCATCACTACTGGAATATTGAACGCTTCAATAATAGGAGGTATGTATTGCATAGCAATTGTGATATCTTCCGGTTGTGCGTCTCGATTGGCCTTGTATTGAGGATAATATTCGTGCCTGAATGTGCCACCTTTGGGATCAAATGCCACTGCGATATGCGTCGGTTTCTGATTGGTCATGAGATCCCACAATGTCCGTACAAATCCCGTGATCGCCGAGGTATTCAGTCCTTTGGAATTGATGAGTGGCCGTGTGATGAATGCAAAGTGTGCACGATATACAAGTGCATGGCCATCGAGTAGAAAAAGGCGTTTGTCCTCCATGATAATAATCCTGATTTGATACTGGACAAAGGTATGAATAAAAAGTGAAATCAGATGTGTTGGCATAGTTTTTTGCATGGGTGGGCTGCGCCAGCGGCGGGGCTGCGATCTTAAGTTTAAGAAAATCTTAGTTATCACAAAATACGAGACAAATTCGGAGCTTAATTTGCCATGAAGGTATTGATCGAAAATTTTATGCCTTCATATTGTTTCCTCTTTGGTAGAATAAAAAGTCCGCTCTTCAGGCGATTTGTTGAGATATGGATTTAATGCACTATATGGGCTTATTTTACCGGATTTTAGTAAAATTTTGAGCTCATCAGATTTCAAGTCATAAGGATAAATCACTTCTTTTTTTTCTGTAAAGAATAGTTTAGTTTCTTCATCATTTAAATGGTATTTTTCTTGAAATTGTGCTCTTAGTGAAGAGAAGTCTGCATAAGATTCTTCATTTTTTATCTTGACCTTCAATAGCTTTCTATCCAATAAATTTTTGCACAATGCTGAAAATATTTGGTCTTCATGATCAACGGAATTTTTCATCAACCACAAGATGTCTATGTCATCTAAACGTACAAAATTCTGTAGAAACGCTGGATCTTCCAAGTAATTTATGCCTTCACCTTGCAAGCCCAAAAAGTAATTTAACTCTGGTGAAGAAGGAATTTGGATACCTGAAAGCGTAAGGTGTCTCGCTCTTTTTAGTACGGCTATCAGCATGATCTCTGCAGAAATTACAGTCTTGTGCAGATACACTTGCCAATACATCAGCCTTCTGGCCATCAGAAATTTTTCTATCGAATAAATGCCCTTTTCTTCTATCACCAAGTGGTCGTCCACGACATTCATCATGGTAATAATCCGGTCATAACCAATAATACCTTCTGCTACTCCCGAAAAAAAACTATCCCTAGTAAGATAATCCATTCTATCTACATCGACGTGTCCTGATACCAATTGATGCAAAAAAGGTCGGTGATATTTTCCTGTAAATATATCAAAAGCAAGACTAAAATCTCTACCCAGTTCTGCGGCTATTTTTTTCATGATGACCAAGGAGATATGCTCATGGTGGACATCGGCAATCGTGTGCTCAAGGGCATGTGAAAATGGTCCATGTCCGACATCATGCAGCAAAATGGCTATACACACTGCTTCGAACTCTTCATCTGAAATCAGAATACCTTTTGATTTTAAGGTATCAATGGCTTTGCACATCAAATGCGTAGCGCCTAATGCATGTTGAAATCGGGTATGTAATGCGCCAGGATACACCAAATGTGATAGTGCCTGCTGGGAAATTCTGCGCAATCGCTGAAAATACGGGTGATCGGTGATCTCATAGATAACATCAAAGGGAAATCTGATCAAACCATAAATAGGATCATTGAATATTTTCTTTTTGTTCATGAGTACAAAAATATAATTAAATTCCGAACGTTATATATTTTCATTACATTTACAAAATAAAAACATAAAAGCTGATGAGCGAGAGAATAAAAATACTTTGGGCTGATGATGAGATAGATATGCTTAAGCCGCAATTGTTTTTTTGGAAAAAAAGGGTTATGAGGTAGTCACAGTCAGTAACGGACACGATGCGTTGGATGTTTTGGACGAAGATTCGACCATTGATATCGTGTTTTTGGATGAAAGCATGCCTGGATTGACGGGATTAGAGACTTTGGCACGTATTAAGTCCAAACTTCCCAATATTCCCATTGTCATGATTACCAAAAATGAAGCCGAAAACATAATGGAAGAAGCGATCGGGTCTCAAATAGACGACTATCTGATCAAACCCGTAAATCCAAATCAAATCCTGCTTACGCTAAAAAAGATCGTGGATAATAAACGTCTAGTTTCAGAAAAAACAGCGACCGATTATCAGCAGGAATTTCGCAATATCGCAATGGAAATAAACAGTGGCCCTGACTATAAAGAATGGGTAGAAATCTATCGCAAAATTATTTCTTGGGAATTGCGTCTAGATGATAGCAACAATCAGCAGATGAAAGAAATTCTCAATATGCAAAAAGAAGATGCTAACCGAGAATTTTTCAAATACGTTTCAAAAAAATATATAGATTGGATCAAAAAGGCAGAAGGACCAAGGACTTCACAGAATTTGCTTAAAGACAAGGTTTTTCCACTTTTCGCAAATAATAAGCCCACGATTATGATACTGATGGACAATTTGAGATTTGACCAGTGGAAAATCATCGAACCAATCATCACAGAATTGTACAAAGTGGATGAAGAAGATTTTTTCTTTTCCATCCTGCCAACTGCAACACAATACAGCAGGAATGCAATTTTTTCAGGACTATTACCGATTGACATTCAAAAACGGTTTCCCGAATGGTGGCTCAATGACAATGAAGAAGGAGGCAAAAATCTCAAAGAAGGAGAATTGATGGCAGACCAGATAAAACGATTGGTAAAAAAGGAAATGAAATCAGAATATGTCAAAGTTACGAATGTTCAAGGTGCACGACAGCTGCAAGACAATGCCCTAAATTATGCCAATAATGACTTCACAGCTATTGTGTACAATTTTATTGATATGCTATCTCACTCTAGGACAGAAATGGAAGTGTTGAAAGAGCTGGCAGGTGATGAAAAGGCTTATAGGTCATTGACAAAATCGTGGTTTTTGAATTCGCAACTTTGGGCAACCTTGCAAAAACTTGCTGAACGTGACATTCAACTGGTCATCACCACGGATCATGGCACTATCCGCGTACAAAACTCAAGTAAAGTTATTGGTGATCGTGAGACCACAACCAATCTTCGATATAAAGTAGGTCGCAATCTGCAATATGACCGCAAAGATGTTTTCGAAGTAAAAAATCCGGTCGAAGCAGGTCTGCCTTCACCCAATATGAGCAGTTCGTTTATTTTTGCTAAGGAAGATGTTTTTTTCATCTATCCGAATAATTATGGGTATTACAACAATTTTTTCAAAGATACCTTCCAGCATGGCGGCGTTTCTATGGAAGAAATGATATGCCCAATTATTAAATTGTCACCAAAAACGAAGTAATTTATTTTAATGAATAATAATTTTGGGGGCAAGTATTTTTTTACATTTGTATTCGATTTCTAATTTACTATATTGATTACATGCATATTACAATTATAGGAGCTGGTGTCATAGGTCTTAGTACTGCGTATTATCTTCATGAAGCTGGTCACGAAGTTACTATAATCGATAAAGGCGATGGCAAAAACAATTGTTCATTCGGCAATGCAGGATATATTTCGCCTAGTCATTTCATACCATTGGCATCACCTGGTATTGTGGCGCAAGGATTGAAGTGGATGTTGAGTTCGACTAGCCCCTTTTACATTAAGCCTAGGATAAATGCCTCACTTATAAAATGGGGCTGGAAGTTTTATACTAAGGCAAATGAAAAGACGGTATCCAAAAATGCCCCACATTTAAACAATATTTTGCAATTGAGTAGAAACCTGATGATTAATCTGGATCATGCGAATGGTCATGGTTTTGAGTTGGAGAAAAAAGGTTGCTTAATGCTGTATAAAACCCAAGAAACGGCAAGTCATGAGGCAACACTGGCAAATGAAGCATTAAAATATGGTATAGAAACTTCCATTCTTTCGGCTTCGGAAGTTCAGTCTATGGAATCAGAAGTAAAAGTCGATGCTTTAGGTGGTGTGTATTTTCCTATAGATTGCCACTTGCATCCTGTAAAAATGATGCACACATTATCTAATTCTTTGGTACAGAAAGGTGTAAAGTTTTGTTACAATCAAGATGTAAAAGATTTTATTATCCACAATAATAAGGTAAGCGAAGTTATCACAAACAAAGGCAATTTTCCATGCGACCATGTAGTAATTGCTGTAGGATCTTGGATGGAAGTACTTACAAAGAAACTCGGAATAAACCTACTTTTGCAACCAGGAAAAGGTTATAGTGTGACGTATGCTGATCGTCAAAATAACCTCAATCACCCAGCAATTCTTGTCGATGATCGGGTAGCTATGACGCCACTCGGCAAAGAATTAAGGGTTGGCGGCACAATGGAACTTTCGGGAATAAACCAAACCATTAACATGCACCGAGTTCATCCCATCATTGCAGCTGCCAATAAATATTATCCAGATATCAAGCTAACTGTACCATCAGAAGATAAAATATGGTCTGGCCTTAGACCTTGTTCGCCAGATGGATTGCCCTATATCGGGCCAAGCCCACATCATAAAAACGTAACAATAGCTGGTGGACATGCTATGTTAGGAGTATCATTGGCTGCAGCTACTGGATTTTTGGTAAAGCAATTGATAAACCATGAAAAAACTGCCATACCAATGGATGCATTCCAAGTAGATCGGTAATTTGTAAATTGACTATAAAGTGATGTGGAAATTTAAACGCAATCATGATATTTTGTAGGCATTGATTTGTTGTATTGTTCTATATAGATTTATCTTATCTAAATTATTTGTGAAAAGGTTTATACTAAAGCAAAACTAAATTTACCTTTGAGCTATTATATCTAATGATAATTTATTTTAGACCAAACCTAACCGCTATGCGAATTTATGGTATTATTATTTTTTCGATTTCGTGGATAGTTTCTTCTTGGGGACAACATGCACTTACACTGAATGAAGCTATAAAGAATGCCGTAGAGAATAATTATCAGATTAGAATAGCTTCGAATGAATTGGCCATAGATGCAGCAAACAATACCAAAGGAAATGCGGGCATGTTGCCAGAGGTTGCCCTGAATTTTGGACAGACTTTTAATATCAATAATTCTAGATTGGAACTTTCAAATGGTGATGTCAGGCAAGGTAGTGGTGCTAATTCCCGCAATTTGAGTGCTAATATTCAAGCAGCATGGACAGTATTTGATGGGATGCGTATGTTCGTGACTAGAGATCGTCTTGGCGAGATCGAGAATTTAGGTAAGATAAACCTTCAAATGCAAATAGAGAATACCGTCGCTCAGGTTATGGAATTGTATTACGGATTGGAATATCAGCAGGAAAGGCTAAAAACTATCAAAGAGGCGATTGAAATATCCAAGGAAAGATTACAGCTTGCAAAATTAAAACAGGATGCAGGCAGTGGGTCTGGAATTCCAATTATACAAGCTCAAGTAGATATCAATGCAGATAGCTCGATGCTCATAAATCAGGAATTACTCTACAAAAATATGAAAATAAACCTGAATAGTTTAATGGCAAAAAATCCAGAATTTGACTTTGTCATTTTCGAGACTGAATCACTTCCTATTCCAAGTCTGGATGAAGTACTGAATTTGGCATCGCAAAGAAATAAAATGCTGCAATTAGCAAACAAAAATTTGGCTATTTCAGGGCTGACAATCAAACAATGGGAAGCCAACAAATATCCGACACTTGATGTCAATGCAGGGTATAATTTTTCACAAGCTAATGCTGAGATTGGTGTTTTTAAATTCAATCAAAATGCAGGTGTTTCATTTGGTCTCACAGGAAGATGGAATATTTTTAATGGGTGTAATAACAAAAGAGAAATTCAGGTTGCAAAACTTAATTTGGAATCGGGAAAGTTGGCCAAAGAAGAGACTGAACTTAACGTGAAGGCAAATATTCATACTGTACATAATACTTTCGTGAATGCAAATAAGATGGTCGGTCAAGAAGACAAAAATATCTTGGCAGCAAAGCAAAATCTCGATATCACATCAGAAAAAATGCGTGTAGGAAGTATAAATTCGCTCGAATTGCGACAAGCTCAACTCAACCTGATCGAAGCACAATTTCGAAAATTGACGGCCATATACGAAGGAAAACTGGCTAATCTTGAACTTATTAGATTATCTGGTGGTTTGTTTTCAAACTGATGAAATTTAGGAAATGTACCAGGTAAGTGAGATTGTTATATATCCAGTAAAAGGTTTAGCGGGTATCCAACTACAAAGTTCACGTGTTTTTGAACATGGACTGGAGTATGATCGCAACTGGATGCTAATTGATAGCGAAAATCATTTTATCTCACAAAGACAAAATTCGCTTCTTGCGCTCTTTGTGACGCAGATAGACGAGGAAAATCTGATTATCACATATAATAACTCAAAACTAGTAGTGCCTTTATCTGCAGCATCAGATGAAAAATTGACAATTACTGTGTGGGATGATAAAGCTTCGGTCACGCCTGTATCTGACGAAGCCGACCAATGGTTTTCAGAGCAATTAGGTAATAGAGTTAGATTGGTTAAATTAGCATCGACGACCGCAAGACAACATACCGCATCAACCACAAGTCAAACATTTGACGTAAGTCTAGCAGATGCATATCCTTTTCTGATCTTGGGTTGGGAAAGTTTATTTTATCTAAATAAAAAGATGGAAACGCCGCTGTTTATGAATCGTTTCAGGCCCAACATTGTCATCAATACAAGCTTTGCACATGAAGAGGATGACTGGCAAGAGTTTACCATTGGGAATGATGTGCGATTATGCAATATAAAACCATGTGGGCGATGTCAGGTCGTGACCATAGACCAATCAACGGCTGCAATTGACTCAACACCATTGGCGATCTTGAATACTTATCGAAAGCAAGGAAATAGTGTAAATTTTGGCATGAATGCCATTTGTAAACAAGTTGGATCTATTAGTGTGGGAGATCAAATACATATTCATACATAAGAATGGAAAGTGATGGATTTTGAAAAATATGTGTATTCTGATGGCGCCGAATATGATTTTTGTGTGCTGATACCGACTTGGAATAATTTGCCTTTTTTGCGCAATTGCCTAGACAGTCTTTCGAAGCATTCAACATTGAAAATTCAACCGATTGTCATCGCTAATGAAGGCAAAGATGGCACTGCTGATTGGCTGCAAAGCGTGCAGAATATAGATTATATCCATGCAAAAAAGAATTTGGGTATTTGTTATGCATTGAACATAGCCCGCAGTTTGGCAAAGGCTGATTATATTGTCTATTCGAATGATGATATGTATTTTTTGCCCGATTGGGATGTGAAATTGATGCAAGAAATTAAGCAGCTTGATCACCATTATTTTATGTTGTCTGCCACAATGATCGAGCCAGAAGAAACTGGAAATCCCTGCGTTTCCATAGCCAATTACGGAAGAGATCTAGATAGTTTTGACGAAAAAAAATTAGTTTCTTCTTATCATACACATCATAAAGAAGACTGGAAAGGAAGTACTTGGCCGCCGAATGTAGTACATAAAGATATTTGGGATCTTGTAGGTGGACTGAGTATCGAATACAGTCCAGGTATGTATTCTGATCCAGATTTTAGTATGAAGTTGTACCAAGTAGGTGTTCGTCATTTTAAAGGTATCGGCAATAGTATGGTCTATCATTTCGGATCCAAATCGACCAAAAGAATCCGTAAAAACAAAGGAAGAAGTACCTTTATCTTGAAATGGGGCATGACGGCCAACTATTTTATGAATAAAATTCTCAATATAGGTAAACCTTGGTTTCAGGATGTGCAGAAACATAAATTGTCTGCTTGGGATATCGGATTACGCAAGATCAAAAGGATGCTTGCTGCGTTATCTCAATAGCACTTTTCTAAATAACGGTAAGGAAAAAATCAGAGTGTTTTGAAAAATTTACCTAGGTCTGTACTGATACTGATGTGATTTGTAGCACCTGCGACATGGTGATAACCTATGCCATAATCCAATTTGAAAGCATTGATCTTGATACCAAGCCCAAGACTATATCCTGCCAGACTTCTGAAGGTATTCAAGGACAATTCTTTCCTCCTCAAATGATTGTATCCAACACGTAAACGTAAGTTTTCATTTCTGCCGAGCAAGAATTCGCCATTGATGATGACATGCCGAAAGATGTTGTCCACGACATTTGCAAAATTGTTTTCTTCAATCTTTTCTCCAAAGATATCCGTTTGTTGATTCAAAGATGGATCATCGTATCGATAATTGCCTTTATTGAGATGGTGGGCAATAACCGAGATTCTAAATGGCAGATATTTGAGTCTTTTTGACAATCCTATTTGCACATCCAAAGGTGTACCATAACGAACGCCGTTATATGTAGTGAGTTCAGCACCAATGTTTTTGATGACAAAAGACAAAATAAAACCTGATGAATCTTTTACATAATTTGCACCCAAATCCATTAGTAATCCCGTAGATGAATAAGACTCTAAATTGCTAAAAACACCTTTAATATTTGCCCCAACGGTGATCCTTTCCGCAACTTTTTTAGAAGCACCTAGTATAAAAGCTGTTTCTTTGGCACTAAATGATTCACCGACATTACCCAGTAAATCTGCATAGTTAAAATCTCCATAATTGATATATTGAACGGCAAAATGTGTATTTAGATTCCACTTATCCAATTTCCTACCATAAGCGACATAGCCGTTTTGCACACTGGCAAAATGAAAATTGTGCGAAAAGGAGATCCTATTATGCATTTTTTCATTAAGTGAAGCTGGATTACTCAAGGCAAGCGTGATATCTTCATCTTGCACAGATGGTAATGCACCACCTAAGGCTGTAATTCTTGCGGACGAAGGCAAGTTGAGAAATTCGTAGGCATCTTGACCGCCAATTTGGGCCATCAATAACGAAGCAAAACTACAAAAGAACCATACGGTAAGCCATTGTTTCATAGCGTATTAATTAGAATTTTAAGGTGGGAACTGATTTCAAAGTGTCATAATTTACTTCCGGCATTCCTGGGCGCCAGAAAGTACGGCATACCGCCATTGAGTCGCATTTCATTCGCTTGATCATGGTACCGAGTGAATCCCATTCTTCCAAAAGACCAAATTCATTGTCGCCATTAAGATATGTTCCCTTCCAGTGTATCTGACCATTTTCATAATATTCAGTAAAAGGTCCATTTTCATTATTATCTGACATGATGACTTCTTCTTTTATTTTGCCAGATTCATAATAAACTTTTACTGGTCCGGTGAGTACATTTTGTGTATAGTTTTTTTCGACCTTTACCTGACCATTATCATAGTATGCTTTATATGCACCATTCAGGAGTCCACCATCTGTGTAGTTTTCTTCTATTTCTGGTTTTCCATTCTGAAAAAATAATGTTCTTATTCCTGAATATTGACCATTCTTAAAAAATGCTTCTTCTTTGATTTTTCCATCTTCATAATATTCCTGAAATTTTCCTTCTTTTTCTCCATTTTTGTTCAACGTGTACACCTCTTTGATTTTACCATTTGGAAACTTTGTTTCAACTTGTTTTAATCCGCAGCCCATAAAGGTAAAAACTAGGGTAATAAAAAGTATATACTTCATCATTGTTGTTTTGTTTTATATTGATATAACGAAAGTAAGATTATTTTTGGTATATAATCAATGGCACAAATCTACTTGTTGATGATTATTATTGATGTTGAAATTGGATGATTTTTTCAATATTCTGTATCAAAAAAAAACGGGCTGGTAAATAATCATTACCAACCCGCTGTATAATTTATACAAATCTAATCAATTAAAAGAAGGTAAATCGGTTGTCTTCTACCTTATTTGCTTTTTTGAGTGATTCCATAAGTTTGTAATTTACCTGCATTCTTGCACCTTGGGTCAATTGCATTTTTTGGCCAAAGGCACCACTTTCTGTGCTAGCAGGTGTTTTACTTACTAATTTTGCTACATAGACACCAGAATTTCCGATTACTGGAGCAACATCAGCACCTGCGTTTGCAGCAAATATTTTTCCAATTACCATTGGCTCTTGACCACCATCAGGGATCATTGCTGAACCAAAAGTTATATTCTGTGCATTACCTTTAGTCAAGCCAAAGTTTGTTGCTATTTGGTCTAAGTCAGTACCGCTGATTTGAGACTTGATTTTTTCGCCTTTCTTTTTGTTTTTGACTAATGCCTCGATTTTAGATCTTACGGATTCTACAGTTGCAGGGCCTGCTTTGTCTATTGATTTTAATGCTGCAATCACTTGTTTGCTTGTATAATACAAGTTTTCGTCAGCATAAGTATAAAGCGATGGAGATACATCACCTACATTTGTATCGTCTTCATAAGCCCATTTGATGATGTCTCTTGAAATCTGACCTGAGCCCAAAGTACCGAAGACATAATCATTCTTTTTAAGTCCACCAGCCACTTCAACTTTCAAGTCACCAGTAGCTATTTTGTTTAGATCTTCGATTTTTTTGGTTTTTTCTAGAAGTGCAAGCACTTTGTCTTCCACTGCATTTTGAGTTCCTTCTGAAGGAATTATCGGCTCACCAATATAAGCTACTTTATACTTCATTTCATTTGTCTTGAAGATAAGTTTCTCAACTTTGATAAGATGTACACCGAACTGTGTAGTAACCACATACATGCTTCCTGGTTGGCCACCAAATACAGCATCATTAAATTGTGGAACCATAGCACCAGGGGCAAATGAACCAAGATCTCCACCTTTTGTGGCTGAGCCTGGATCCTGACTATTTGCTTTTGCTGCATCAGCAAATGAAATAGAACCACTGCTGATCGCTGTTTTAAGACTATCAATAAATTTTTGAGCTGCTGCCATTTGTACAGGATCGCCATTCGCTACACTTCTTAGGATATGTGATGCTTTGGCTGAGTCAGCTTCTACTTTTTTGCCTACAAGTTTTGCTACAGTATATACATTCTCATTGATAAATGGTCCGAAAACATCACCAACAGACAATGTAGTAACGGTATCCTTCATCTTGCCCAAAAGGTCTGCTTTTTTAGCATAGGTATTATTTAAATAACCATTATTATTTGCTGCAAAAAGAGAATCATTAGGTGTAGTCCTAAAATCGACTGCTGCTTTTACCATCTTATCTCTTAATGAAGTTGAGTCTTCTGATGTTGGTTTTACGTCAAAACTACATAAGCAACATTGCGTACTTCTTCAGTATTGATATACTTGGATTCGTGATCTTTAATATATGCTTCAAAATCTGCATCTGTCAATTTAATCTCTTCGTCAGTCACCTTATCGAATGGTATTTTTACATAATCGAAAGTGGCTGCTTCATTGTTCAACTTATTCATGGCTTCTGCATACCAAGTAGGTGTGTAGATAGCTTTCGCAACCATATTGTTAAGTTTTGTCTGCTTTTGAGTTTTTATAACTTGCTTACGAAGTTCATTAAAACGATTTGCAAACTCAGGATTGGTAACAGTACCTTCATCGATTGCCTTTTTGATTTCATTGAGTTGCTCTCTATTTACTTGACCAGTTTGTGGGTCACGATAGAAAGACTGAATAAGTGGACTCAAATTTGTGCCGAATTCAAGTTCGTTTAGCTCGTCTGCTCCAACTCCAATACCAGTGGCATCAGAAATTTTGTTAATGATGGCATTTTCTACAAAATAACTCCAAAGCGAGTTTCTTCTACCATATACATCACCAGATCCACTATAAAGTGCTTCTTCAGCACGCTGGAAGTCCATATAGTCAATCTTTTCACCGGCTACTTTTCCGATGGTTGTTTTGGATCCCATACCGCTGCCATTATTACCATTGGTCATATCCATGATAATAAATCCTGCCAATGCCAGTGCAAGCAAGACAACGACAAGCCACATGTGTTTTCTGATCTTTCCTATTAAAGCCATAGTATCTTATTAAATTTAATATATCTAATTTTGCAAATAAAATAATACCTTCCACCAATCATTTTGCGAAAAGCGGCACAAAGGTAAATTATTTACAGGTATTTCCAAATAAGACATCCTATTTTCAGCATAAATTAATGCTTTTTAGTACATTAACACTGAATTGTATCTTTTATAAGCAAAATCGGTACATCAAGAAATCTTATTATACGAATATTGGTACAAGAAAACCCTAGCAAATTAGTCCAGTTTAAATTTTATAGGTATCGTATATTTGACATTGACGGCTTGATTATTTTGCCTTCCAGGCACCCAAGCAGACAGACCATTCAGTGCATTTATTGCAGCTTGCCCACATCCGCCGCCTATGTCTCGGGATACAGTAATATCTTTCATATTTCCATAAATATCTATTATAAATGACACAATGACTGTACCTTCTATAGTAAGCTCTCTGGCGGCTTTAGAATATTTAAGATTATTTTGGATATAATCAAGCATATACCTATTCGTACATGACTTCCTTTCTTCGGCTGTAACACTTTGGTCACATACTTTTAGATAGGGCATTGACTCAGCTACAATCCACACCTTATTATATGGTGGTTTGGGCGCTTGTGTAATCACAGATGCCGCTTTGTATTCTTTTGTTACAGGCAAGTTTTCTAGACCAGGATTAGTAGAAACTGTCGTTGTCGGTATATCAGGCACCGAGGCTACTGGAACAGAATTTTGAACCAGTACTATTTTTGCGGCTATGGGATTAGGTTTTGTGGTGTATTGTTTTTGCACTTCTGAAATTTCATTATGTGCGCGCATCTCCTGAAATTGCAATGGTGCATCTATAATAGTATATTCATTAAAGCCTATATTAGAAATTTGAAATTCACTATTTATAATGATATTGGCTGCTATAAGTGATATAATAAGTCCTAGTTGAAAATATATGGATCGGTTTTTATCCCATGCCGGATGCGTATATGATGACATAATATGAATGTTTAAGCGTTAACAAAATTCAAATCAAAATATCAAATCGCGCGACAATAACAAGTGCCCCTAAAAGCTATACATTAAGCTAAAGTACTTGTTATATAGAACTAAGATGAAGTATTGCTGTGTTTTGGTGTATAATTCTTTGGTAAAATTAATAGGTTTCATTTGGCACACTTTTTGTCTTATATCGGTTGAAGATAGCCTAATTACTACAGGTTTCAGTGACTTTGATAAAGGTGATATAACCCATCGAATTTTTTATCCTTCAGTTATAAAATAACGAAAATAAATATATTAATTTATATCTTCCTATTTCCATTAGGATTACAAAATAAAAAAAGTTATAATATTAATTTATATTGATATTACACAAAAAAATATACCAAAATTACCCCATATTTTATTCACTTGCAAGGTCAATGACATTATACCTTTGCGTCATTCCCCACTCATTAGAGTAAATCTTTATTTAAATCTGACCTAAGCCCGAAAGACGCGGGCGTGTACTTATTTATTTTTTAACCAAAACTTTTTACCCATGGTAAAGCAAGATTTACTTACCCAAAGTAAGGGGATTCCGGTATTTCGTAATTCACTGTTGAGTCTCCTGTTTATTTTTCTTTTAACTTCTAATGGCTTTGGTCAGTCACAAATCGTCTGTAACGACAACGTTCAGGTGTCTTTGGATGGCGACTGTCAAGCCGTAATCAGACCTGATATGATATTAGAAGGGCCTATTTTACAATATGCGCGACCTTTTCGTATCCGTATCAGCGGTGCAGGTATTATTAACAATAACACCAATTCACCAATTGTAACCAATCCTGGTAACTATACTGTTACCGTCACAAATTCAACTGGCAATTCATGCTGGGGCAACATGAAAGTCGAGGACAAATTGGGTCCTGTCGTAGATTGTGAATGTCCTGAAGGAAATGATGATCCTGATTGTGAATTGTTGTGCA
>JADKGF010000018.1 GCA_016717105.1 Saprospiraceae bacterium
AATTACCAGAAGCATCTCCTCCATTATTAAAGAAAGGATCGTTATGATTTAATGAAGCTACTGAACAATTGTCTGTAGCTGTTGCTACCAAAGGTATGTTTACAACACATGCATTTGCAGGTACATAATATACTGCTTGCACGGTAGGACAAGTAATTTCAGGTGCAGTAACATCGCTTACCACAACAGTAGCTGTGCATGTTGACCTGTTACCAGCAGCATCTGTTACTGTATAAGTCACAAATGAAGTACCTAAATTAAATGTCTGTGACGTAGGTACACTGTTTTGACCAGTAGCTGGGCTATTGCAGTGGTTACACCAGTAATTGCATAAGTTACAATCAAACCAGTACTCATACAATTATCAATTAAACACTGCTGCATAAGGAGCAGGTAATACACCCACACAAGTAGCATTTGCATTTAAAGTGATGTCTTGAGGGCAAGAAACTACTGGAGCATCATCATCAACTACAGTTACTTCTACTGAACAACTGCTTGTATTCCCACCTAGATCCGTAGCTATAAAAGTTACTCTTGTTGTACCAGACACACCATTATCACCAGGATAGAATAATCCTGAAGTAAATCCAGAAACTGCAGTAGCTGCGCTAGTAGCCGCAGGATTAGGTAATTGCGAAGGGGTTGCTGTACCATTACCAAAATAATGTGAAATAGCAACATCTGTACAATTATCACTTACTGTAGGTTGTAAAGGTACAAAAGCTGTACATCCTGCTGAAGGGTCTGTTCCTACAGTCAGGTTAGCTGGACAAGTTATTACTGGATCTCTATCATCTACCACTGTGATCACGAATGAACAAGTTGCAGTATTTCCACTCATATCAGTTACTAAATAACTCTCCAGTGTGTGTACCTGCTCCATAATTTTGAATAGGAAGCACCTTACCGTTAGTTAATTGCTGTAACAAACATAGGACAGTTATCAGAACGACTGGTGCTGTATAGCTGATATTTACTGAACAATCATTCGCTGCAGGCTGGCTAATTACAAAACCTCCAGCAGGTGAAGCTGGTGAAACAGTAATCCCTGCATTTGTAATATTTACAGTAATATCTTCAGGGCAACCATCAAACTCTGGCAATACATTATCTACCACGGTCACTGTGAAGGTGCAAACTGAAATATTACCACTTGCATCAGCAGATGAATAAGTAACCACTGATGTACCTTTGCAAATACATATGCATTTACTGCACCAGTACCGTTAGCTACAGTTTGATCAGGATTCAAGATAGAATATGTCAATACCGGTGGCACAGTACAATTGTCTGTATAAGTAGTTGGAGCCAAGCTTCCACTGGTCCAAGTACATACTGTATTGCTGCTCACGTTCATAGTGATGTTTGCTGGGCATACTAATGTAGGTGGTATAGCATCAACCACTGTAACATTTGCGAGACAAGTGGAAGAGTTTCCAAATGCATCTCTAACAATTAGAGTTACATCATTTTGACCTAAATTAGCACATGTAAAGTTACATGGTAATTGTGTTGATTCAAAAATGAACATGTTAGATATAGTTACACCTACACCATCAACATTATCTGACCCTTGAACAAAACAAAATACATCTCCACTATTTAGAGTTACAGTATTAGTTCCTGATTGAACAAGTGGACCATCGTTTAAAGTTAACTGAGTAAATACTCCATTAACAGAGTATCCAAATCTATCCCAGTTGGCACTACTATAGCTATCAAAGGATTGATAATTCCAAGTAAACGTAATTGAACCAGATGCAGGAACATTTATACAAAGTGTTGTCAATACTCCTGGAGGTGGTTGAAATAAACCAGGTGTAGAACTTGGGCCAGAATTACTTCCTGAAAGAGTTAAGGAGTTAGGTGCATTATTAGTATCTAAAGTACCATTAATACCCGGATTAAAGTTCCAATTTCCTGGTGCAAAAATACCAGTAAATCCTTGAATAGTAGGACAAATGAAAGCTGCAGTAACACCACAATTATCAGTACTACCTCCATTAACCATTGCTGCAGTAACCGATGCCTGACCAGCAGAATTTAAGAAAACACTAATATCTTTACACTTCGCAATTGGTGGTTCTCTGTCTATAACATTTGCTGTATATGTACAAGATACTTCTGGAGCTAATGGAGTAAACACACCACCACTCAATGTACCTACAATAGCATGAACTGTATTGACTCCTACATTAAACGCAGTAGCATTGACAGTACTTAATGTTTCTGGAGCAGCCATCGAAGCTATCGTCGTAGCCCCTGTCACCCAGTATCTGATAGTAAATTCGTCTGCACATGCTGCATTGATCTCAGCAGGTATTAAATTCATAAAGGTGCTACATGAACCAGCATCAGTTGCAGCTGTAAAATCAGCAGGGCAAGTGATGATAGGACCTGTATATGTAACTGTAATGTCTGTTACTGTAGTACAAACAGGACCATCTGCACCGTTAGTATCATCGTTTGGATCTGTAACTGTCAATCTGTACATAATCACCTGGAGTGGTTTCTGTTACAGTAACAGTACCAGTAGCACCAGTAATAGGCCAGCCACAGGGCTAACTCTTTCCCAACTATATGTATATATCCTACACCACTACCTGCAACTACCGTACTGATAAGTTGCACTTCTTGATTGATACATGAAGGATTTTCTATTGCTGTGAGCGTTACTATTGGTCTATTGACTACTCTGAGTTCTATAGTACCCACATAGTAGCAGTCGTCACCAGGAAGACCATCAACATTATGACCAATTCTGACATAAATTGCTGCGTCAGAAGAGATATAATCAAATGGCGCTGTGGCAGAAATTAATCCTGTTGTGCCACCATTATTCGCATTGTTAAAACTATCATAATATCCTAAGACTGTAATCGTCTGTGGAGTTGGTACCGTAGGCAATGTATAATTGATGCCTGTGAAAGTACCTGTATTACCACCTGGAGTGGTAGGACAAGTTTCCAATAAAACATCTGTAAGTGTAGGTGCATCTATGATGCTTAAATTAAAGGTTATGGCTAACTCTGCGCATCCACCACATCTCTGCCATATCTGATAAGTACCTGGAATAAAAACAGGCTGGAAGCTTACTGGCCCACCATTTCCTGCAATTGTTTGAACTAAGGCATTACCGATAGGAGCTGCCAATGGTGAAGTAGAAAGGTTATAATACAACTCGTAAGTACATGCTGCATCAGTATTCGCTGTAGTAGATAATGTCCAACCGTTGTTGTTTGCACATTGAACTGCTGTATTTGGAGATGATACCCAACCACCTGTAGGTGCAAAGTTTGGTTGTACTGTAATGCTAAATTTAACTTCTGCACCAGCACAAGTAACACCGTCTAAAGTGATCTGTGGCGTCACTCCAATCGTTACTACATTAGGGAAATTATTTCCATTCTCGCCCATCCACATGAGTTCAGGAGCATTATTAGGTAAACTGTTTAATGTACCAGGAGCCACTACTAATGGGTCACTACTAGTTACAATATAAGATACAACAGCACCCACTGTACTAATTCCTGTAACTGGATCAGCTAAACACGCTGGGACCATTTGCTCTAAATATTGCAAATCTATTTTACCGTTGTCTCCCAAACATACCGTGATATTGTTTGGTGTAATCGCCATCGGTGGTGCTGGAAGTACAAAAGCATCTTGGCTACCTACACAAGCGGCATTAAATGATGTCGGTAATGCATCAACTATCGCAGGTGTTTGCATATTCAATGGATTTTGAATATTGGAAGGATAAATAGGTGTCGCAGGTGTTGCTGATATACCAAAACAATCTGAAATCCTAACTGCTACCACTTCAACACTATAACAACCCACTGGTGGAGCCACCCAAGTACTTGATGTTTGCCAGCCACCAACCACTGCATTTGTTGTTGTATTTATCAACCTATATCTCCATTCATAATCAGTAGGAGCAGACGGAGATGCAGTAGCGGTTAAATTACCACCATCACACACCGGAGTGATCGTGAGCGTAGGTGGAGCAGGGAAAGTTATAAAACCTCTACCTAATGAAGTACAATCTGTTGGAGCTATATCACCCACACTTGCACCATCTGGCCCAACACCACAAGCCGTTGTAGCTCGTACTCTTGCTCTAATGCTATGACATCCCTGGAACAAAATCAATCGCCTGAAGATCTGCAAGATTTACAGGACCGAAAGGCAGACCATTATTTGTTCCACTATATACCACCTCCATACCAGATGGGATAGATACTGGAATAGTAAAACCAACTGTCGCAATGTTTGTATAATTGCCACAATTAGCTTGCATACTAACGCTTGGTCTTGTTGCACTCAAATCTGGCCAAACAATAAATGTTCTGGTAGCACCACAGTCCGCACCAGGAGATACTGTGCCTGCAGGAGTTGCACCACAAGCGGCAGTAAGTACATATCTTGCTTCTAGTGTATGACAACCTGGTTCTACATTTGTAGGAAGTGTTGCACTATATGCACCACCATCTAAACTATATCTTAATTCAAAATTTGGTATTACCGCTGGAACAGCGCTCCAGTTTACCGAAATATTAGTAGTACCACAAGTTGCTGTTTTGGTTACTGAAGTAATCGTACTGGTCACATCAGGGAAGATAGTCATTTGTACGGCGTTACTTGCTTGACAAGCAGGTAAAGCAGGAGTACCTACTGGGAATGAGCCGCAAGATGCTGCAAGTACATACCTAGCTTGAACATTGTAACATCCAGGTGTGATCGTACTTGGATTTGCAAGCCAAGTAGTGCCATTGTCTATAGAGTATTCTACAGTATAACCTGGTACAGGTGCCACTGCTGGAAGAGAAAACATGGTTCCACAGGTATTATCTGTTGCTGTAATTGTAGGTGGTGGAGGCGAATTATGCAAGAAGATATTGTTACCTAAACCACATGCAGGACTAATTGATTCTGCACTAGTACCAGCTAAAGTTGAGCCACAATCGTTTCTAAGAACATATCTTGCCACTACTTCTTTACAACCAACAGTAAACCAATCAGTAGGAAAGACAAAATCTGACAGAAAAGGTCCAGCAGGGAGCCAAATGCCATTCCAACTAAACTGGATATTAAATTCACTATTAGTATAAGTTAAAAAGTTTGGTGGAAAAGGATTATACAAAGTTAAAGTTAAACCACCATCTGGACATCTTTGTCGATCAACATCTACTCCAGAAGACCATCCTATCTGTGGAGCTTCAGGAAATATTACTGTCCTTACAGTATTACTTGTTGCACAATCTCCTGGACCTCCAGTAAATGAAGGTATACTTCCACAAGCCAAATTATTTACATATCTAACTTGGATAGTATAACAACCAGGTGTAGTAGGTAATAAAGGGATGCAGTCCAATCGATTAAAATACTGTTAGGTGTGTTCTCAATTCTGTATTGAACTGTAAACCCAACAAATGAAGGTGCTATCGGCAAAGTAAACGCTGCATTACACGTATTTGCTGGCGCAGTGATGATAGGTGCATCTGGATAAATTAATGCATTTACTGGAGCACTCGCTGCACAAGCGGCATCTGAGCTTGCTGCTCCCACTGAATTTGTTCCACAAGTGGTAGCCAATACATATCTGGCTCTTAATGTATAACATCCTGCAAGTGTTGTACTTGGATTTGCGTCCCAGCTCCCTGAGCCATTAAGTTCATACTCTACAGTAAATCCTGACACAGGTGTTACAGCAGGTAAAATAAACATGGCATTACAGGTACTGGCTGGTTGGGTTAACGTAGGAGCAGCAGGGAAAATCACCACACTGACTACATTACTAGTAGCACAAGCCCCTGAACCAGCAGAGCCAGCATCAATTACATTTTCAGGATCTGCGCCACAATCTGCTGTCAGCGCATACCTCACAGCAACTGTATGACATCCCGCAGTATTAGGAACGACAGGCGCTGGCGCAAAAGTACCACCATCAATCGAATACTCTACTGTAAAACTAGGCACAGCTGCAACAACTGGAAGTGCAAATGCACTATTACATGTGTTTGCTGGAGCAGTAATGGTAGGAGCCTGTGGATAAATCACCACATTGACCGTATTACTAATGCCACAATCACCTGTACCTGTAGCCCCTGCAAGGGTCGCTCCACAGTCTGCCGCAAGTACATATTGTGCTCTTATATTATAACAATCTGGTGTGGTAGGCAATACTGGGGAACCCGTAAATACATCACCATCTATACTCCATTGTACATTAAATCCAGGTACTGGAGTTACTGTAGGTAAGGCGAATGCCGCAGCACATGTATTGCTTGGTGCTGTCAATACAGGTGCTTCAGGGAAGATTACTACATTCACTGTATTGCTTGGAGCAACACAAGAAGATGTACCTCCATCAGAAAATGACCCTGCAGGTATTATATTAAACGGCATAGTGCCACATGGACTTGCCGTAACATATCTTGCACTAACACTGTGGCAACCTGGAGTTGTTGTAGTAGGATTTGCTTCCCATGCGCCACCATCTATACTATACTCTACCGTAAATTCATCTACAGGTGTAACATTTGGTAATGTAAACATAGCATCACAAGTATTTGTAGGTGCAGATATTACAGGTGGTGTAGGATATACCACAAAATTGAAATCTTTTCTGCAATCTGAAGGTGAATCTCCATCTGCAGTAGTATTATCGCAATCTGCCATCTGCCGTATCATAATGTTATGACATCCAGGCTCTAGATTTGTAGGTAACGCAGAATTGTATGGTCCTCCATCGACACTATACTCATTAGTCAGCCCTAAAGCTGCAGGTGGCATTCCTGAAATTGATGTAATTGTTCCATTGGTACCACTCGAACAAGTCGTGTTTACTGTTATATTTGCTGTACTCAAATCATCAAACAATACAAAATTTGTGGTTCCAGAAGCTGGTGTAGGATTGCCTGTACCGCATCCAAAGAATCCTGAAGAATTTGCTACCAATCTATATGATATGGTATGGCATCCTCTACTAAGTGAAGTCGGTATTGTAGAACTAAATGCGCCACCATCAATACTATATTCATAAGTGAAGCATGAATACAATGGATTAGGCACTATAGTTATAGTAGCCGCACAACTAAGATTACCTAAAATACTTGTCCTCGGAAGGGCAGGTGGTCCACTATTACCAAAATATAAACTATACGTGGTGGTAGTAGCAGGTATCATTGTACCTGCTGTGTAGGTATTGCCATCACAAGTCACATTTGTAGTTGCGAAAACAGCTACTGTGATACAGTGTGGTCCTGCCGGAACACCACTTGGCAAGCTGTTTGCAAAAACTGGGCTACCATCCAAGGAGTACCGATACTCATACCCTACTCCTGGGATCACAGGCGCTATAGTTAGATTTTGTATAGCATGATTGCCCGACATACAAGCATCCCCAGGGCTAAACATAATCCCTGATATCGTTGGTGCTGTTGGACAAGCCTGACTGAACACCGCCACACTATATACATTAAGAAATAGGAAAATTAAAAATGATAACATGTACTTCCCTTGGAGTATTCCATTATCAAGTACAATTTTGTTTAAGTTTTTCATAAATAAAGAGATTAAAAGTTTTGGTTATTAAAATGTTCTTTTTTGGAATTAAAATTTTAAAAATTCAATTTAAGTGGGATAAAGGCTACATGAATATCGCTTGTGAGTTTTCTTATGTAATGGATAATAATTTTTGAGAAAGGTATTACTATCACATTATGCAATATGTTGTTCGCGTTTTTAATCGAATTTGATATATTTTGATTGTAGTTATTTTGAGAATAATTTAATTTCTGTAGGTTTCTTCCATAAAAATTAGATAAACATATATATATATAATTTAAAACATATGTTGGTAAAACATTGTTTTCTAAGTCAAACATTAGGAAAGTTAACTTGCGTCTCATGGTTGATTATTAAATATTTATATATACATATGATTGACTTACATCAATCAAAGTATTATAGATAATAATGAATCAATAAATTTATGCCTAAAAAAAGCCTTCACAAAACTTAAAAACACAACCGGAGCTGTACCATTTAAGCTTGTAAAAATTACTTACAAATACTAAAAGGCATACGCTTTTATGATTTTGGTTCTATTATCTAGGTGCAAATTTACAATCCCTATATTTCTTATTTAATAGTTAGAAATAACTACTAAATCACACATTACTAATATTCAGCATTATATATATTATACAATATAAACATATAAATAAATTTCTTCAAAATATTTTTATTTTTTTACTTTATATGAGAAAATATTTGAGTTTTGGATCTAAAAACTGTTAAATAAATTGCAAAATTTATCTTTAATATACTCCTATACATCAAAACTTTATACTAAATTATTCTAAAAACGTTGTTTAAATAAAATGTCATGCTTTACATTTGAATGAATCTAATAATATATAACTCATAAAATTGAAAAATTGAAATTTGACATCTTCAATTCAGCTTGCAATTAAATTACTGTTGTGTTGAAATCTGGTTACTATATTTTTTGTCAAATAATAGAATACCCCATGTTCGATTAGAATAATAAATATTGGTAATGATTTAACCTGAGTTATATATTTCAGGTTAAATTACTTTATTCAATTTATAATACAGTTAAGCTGTAAATTATAAATAATTTAAATTTGTAGTTTCGTTGTTTAGCAGTCAAATATTCATTTCTTTTACAAGCGCCAGTACCAAAAAGGATTTAGACAGACTATAAAAAAACTCCCTTTATAAAATTTTTCGTGTTTTGAATGAATGCGAACTATAGATTAACGTGAATAATGGATAAGAAAAAGTATGAAAAAATTGAACATAAGAAATTAATTCAATATATTTGTTGGTGATAATCAATTAAATAACATTAAACCATACTCTTATGTTCGAAGACAAAATTACAAGAATTTTTGTAGATGTAGATGATTTTGTAAAAGATTTAGATCTTTTTTCGATGAAAAAGCAATTATTAGGTGATGGTGTAGCACGTCGGGATAGAAAAACCATTCTTACTTTGTCAGAAATGATGACAATCTATATAGGATTCCATGTTTCGAATCATACTAATTTCAAGAGTTATTATAAAGATTTTTTGAGTGTTCATTATAAGCATTTATTCCCTAATCTTATTTCATATGAGCGCTTTAATCAGTCGCAAAATAGACTTTTTATGCCACTCATGCTCTACATAAATAATCGTTGTTTAGGCCAATGCACAGGCATAAGTTATGTAGATTCTACCACTTTGCCAGTATGCCATATCAAGAGAGAGAAACAACATAAGGTCTTCAAGGGAATAGCTCAAAAATCAAAAAGTACAATGGGTTGGTTTTTTGGATTTAAAATTCACCTGATAATAAATGATAAGGGTGAAATCCTAAGTTTCTGTTTTTCAAGGGCTAATGTAGATGATAGAGATACCAAGATCATGGCAATAATGACCAAAGAAGTGTTCGGCAAATTATTTGGAGATAGAGGTTATATAGATCAGAAATTGGCGGAATACCTTTGGAACGATGGTGTGGAGCTCATATACAAACGCAGAAAAAACATGAAAAGCATGAATTTGTCTGATACGGACAAAATCTTACTTAGAAAAAGAGCATTAATTGAAACCGTAAATGACGAATTGAAAAATATATGTTCAATTCAACATACTAGACATCGCTCATTACAAGGTTTTCTGAACAATGCAATTTCAGCATTAATTGCCTATCAGAGTTTTGATAAAAAACCTTCCATTAAAATTAGTCACGAACTTAATGATCGAAATCAACTTTTAGCTGTAGCTTAAACATTATTCACGTTAGATTAAGATTCTCCCGCCAATTCATATGCAGAAAATTAGAATTAAACCATTAAATTTTTATATCATTAATTATACAATATTAAATATTTCACTATATTAATTTTTATAGCTATAATTAACTATATTTTATTACAAAATATTATATTATTTTTGCAACGAATAACAAAAGAAATAAAAGACCATGAATCCTATACGATTAGTTTTATTTGATGATCACCCATGCATTACAGAAGCTATTGAAGGGTGTTTGTCAAAATACAAAAATATTCTCATTTTAGAAAAATTCAATATTGTCGAAAATTTTCTAAATTACATTAACAAAAATCATGTAGATGTAATAATAACTGGTATTTTGTCTCGTGACGAAATAGGTATTTCAATGATTTCACAAATAAGAAAATACAATAAAAGCGCTAAAATCATTATTTTCAGTGGTGTTTCTTCGCCATATATTATTCAAACTATATTGGAAGCAGGTGCTGATGCATATGTTTCCAAAAAACAATGTGTTGAAAAATTATATCAAAAAATAATAGAAGTAAACTCGAAAGAAAATGTTGTAAATTATAAGTATAAGACTCCAGTCCGTCTGACAATAAAAGAAAAAAATATAATTCACCTGCTTAAAGAAGGAAAATCTTCCAAAGAAATTTCAGAAATTACATGCACCTCTGTAAATACTATTAATAATCAGAAAAACCATTTAATAGAGAAATTTAAATGTGCAAATAGTAATGAATTGATTATCAAACTGATAGGATTGGGATATCTAGAGATTTAAAATCCGTGGCTCAATTTTTCTAACATATCATTAAATTACCAAAGGAAATTCAGCTTGTTTTTAGAAATTATTAAGCTTAGAAACTTTATTTACATATTATAAGAGTTACACTTAGAAAAAATATAAATCAAATAGCTATTTATCACTATTTTCTTATGCAAATTTATAAAATACTTTTGTCTCGGATAAAGAAATAAATATTATGGACACTTTACGTTTAGTATTATATGACGATCATCCTGTCGTAACACAAGCCATCCAAGAGTACTTATCAAAATACAATAATATAAAGGTTTTGAAAACTTTTGAAGTTGTATCAGACTTGTGAAAATGTAGTAAAACTACTGATGTAGACGTAATAATAACCGATATACTTTCTTGCGAAGAAATAGGTATTTCTATAATCTCACAAATAAAAAACATAATAAAAGATCCAAAATAATTGCCTTTAGCGCTATATCATCACCTTTTATTATTCAAACCTTGATAGATACTGGTAGTTGATGCTTTTGTCTCCAAAAGATCAGATTTCGAAAATTTATATCATAAAAATCATAGAAGTCAATTTGAAAACCCAAGATACAAACCGTATTGTAAAGTCTCCCTGTTAAAATTACTAATAAAGAAAAGAGATATCATTCAGTTACTAAAAGAAGGAAAATCAGCAAAAGAAATCTCGGAAATCACCAATACTTCTATTAACACTATTAATAACCAGAAATGTCATTTAATCGAGAAATTTTCTTGTGCGAACACCAATGAATTGTTGTTAAAACTAATTAGTATGGGGTATTTAGAAATATAATCAAAACTAACTATACACAATGCATTTTTTTGAAATCCAATATATAAATGCATAATTTTAGCACACGCAAATTCTAATATTATTTGGATAAAAATTTATATTTGCATAATATTATTTGCTCTCTAATTAGAAATAATAAAATCATTAATTTATAGGTTATAACAAATGCCCTATTTTTTTAATTACCAAGTGCTATAAAAACATGAATATGCATCCAAAATATCTTATTGTTTTAATTTTGCTACAAATTACATACTTCCTTAGTGCACAATCAGATATTACCTATGATTCACTAGCCCATCTTGCCAAAACACAAATAGCTAATAATACGTTTGAAATTTCTGAGAATAAGCCTTGGCTAATAAAAAATGATCGGCTTTCTGACAACCATAATTATATCAAAACCTTGATGCACTATAAGGAGACAACAGAATTGTGCAAAGAGCACCAATTCAACATTTTGTTTTACGTAGGTAACCTGCATTTTACTAATAATGAATACTCTGAAGCAGAAATTATCTATAAACAGGCATACGAATTAGGAATAAAAAAAGCTGATTTATTAACAAATCTGGGAGCTGTACAAAATTACCTTGGTAAAAATCAAGAAGCAATAAAGCATTACTTAGAATGCATTGATGTTGCAAAAAAGGAAAAAGATACTAAGTCAGAATCTCAGTGTTATTATAATTTGGGGAATGTTTATGCAGATTTAGGAATAGAAGAAAAGTCATTAAGTTACTTTAGAATTAGTGCAGAAAATGCAAAAAGTTTAAGGGATACTGTTCAATATGTGAATTCATTAAAAAATATTGGCATTCACTATTTGAATATAACCGATCTGGACTCTGCGATGTATTACTTCACCTTGGGTAAAGATATTTCGACAAATAGCAAATATGAAGCTTTGAAAATGCAATGCATTCAACATATAGGTATATGTTATACACAACTTGGGGACCAGCAAAAAGCCTTAACGTTGTACAAAATTGTTGAAAATTCTATAAAGATAACCATATGGAACGTGGATTAGCAAATGTTTATTACGATTACAGCTATTCTTATAGAAAATTGGGCGAATTTGAAAAAGCTATTGATTATGCCAAAAAGAATTATAATGTTTACACTAAAATGAAAGATATCTACGGACTGCAAAATGCAGCTCAACAACTAGCAACAACCTACAAGAGCAAAGGCGACTATAAAAATGCATTATTGTATTCAGAAAAACATTTTCAGCTGTACGATTCAATACGAAAATCCCAAAATATCGAGGAAATAACAGAGCTGAGATTAAACCATGAATTTGAGTCAGAAAAAGCCGTCACTGAAGCCACTTTCCAAGCTAAAATCGAAAAGAAAAACTTAATCCAGCGTTTTTTGATTTTTGGATTGATCGCTATCTCATTATTGATGTACTTTTGGTATCGGGCGTATAGATTTATCAAGAAATCCAAAGAAACCATCACGTCACAACATGCGCAGCTACAAATCCTAAATAATGCAAACGAAAATCTCATTTACAGCTTATCCCATGACATCAAAGAGCCTTTGCTAGGCGTAATGCTGCTTTTACAAAAATTAAAAATAGACGACCCATATCTATCTCAAGCCTCTTCTGCTTTAGAAAAGCAAGTTACAGCTGTAAATATTATAATGAATAATCTATTGCAAAATAAAATTAATAATAGTTCAGATGCAAATTCGATTTGCGATTTAAAAGCCATAAATGAAACCATTGATTCTGTAGTAAAAAGTTTGGACTATAATATAAAAGAAAAAAATATTACCATCAATAATAAGCTCAAAGACCAAATACAAGACATCACTTTGAAAATTTCAAGGCAAAAACTCTACCTTGTTTTACTCAATGTAGTCAGTAATGCTATAAAACACAGTGATCATTTTGGATCAATTGATATTTTTTCAGAGAATAACTTTATTTTACTTAGGGATTATGGTAAAGGGATAGATAAAGAAATACTCGAAAAAATAGAAGAAAATAAAATTGTTACACAAACAAATAAGACAACACCAGGCAGTACTGGTTTAGGATTATATCTCATAAAAAATCTCTTACAAGACACAGACATAAAGATGACCATTCAAAATGCTCAAGGGCGAGGTACTATTGTGGCTATTGGTTGATTTTTGTAATAACATTTTGTATTCATTTGTATATTTGCCGAATTTTATTTGCATGTCATTTAGGATTGTTAAAATCATTAATAGACACCATGATGCAAAGCACTTATTTCAATGCCAACAAATTTCAATAATATCTCATAATGAAGCCGAAATATTTTGTATTTATTATAATTATAATAATTGCCCAGTCATCAGTATCCCAATCGCTTATTACCTATGACTCATTGGCCAATATCGCCAAATCAAAGATAGCGAATAATACTTTTGATTATAAAAATCGAAAAACTTGGTTCGAAAAATTTGACACTCAATCTGAAAGCAAAAACTACATTTCTACCTTATTAGACTTTATGGAATCTACGAAATTGTCGCAACAAGACGAATTGATTATCATAGAATATATTGGTAAATTGTATTCAATAAATGGTGAATATGCGGAGTCTGAGGCACTTCAAGAGAAGGCTTATGAAAGAGGATTGATAAGTGTCAATCTTCTTACAAATCTTGGTGCAAATGAAAATTATCTCGGCAAAAATCAGGAGGCGTTACAACATTACCTAGAATGTATCGATTTGTCAATAAAAACTAATGCTAAAATTTCGGAAATAATTTGCGATTTAAATATTGGAAAATTATATGCTGATCTAGGGATAAATAATAAATCTCGCGAGTATTTTAGAATAGCATCGAATAATGCACAATCTATAAAAGATACATTTTATTATGCAACAGCGCTTAAAAATCTCGGCATCCAATATTTAAATCTACCCAATATAGACTCTGCGTTATATTATTTTACAAGCGCAAAGAATTTATTGACAAAAGATGATCAGCAAATGCTTAAAATGCAGTGTATCCACCATATTGGTATTTGTTATTCCGAATTGGGCGATCATCAAAAAGCTTTAGAGTTATACAAAATAGTTGAAAATTTCTACAAAGAAGGTAATCATGAAAGGGAACTTGCCAATGTATATTATGATTATAGTTATTCTTATATCGAAATGGGCGATTTTGACAAAGCCATTGATTATGCAAAACGCAATCATACTATTTATGTAAATTTAAAAGATATTATTTCACAACAATCTGCCAGTAAACAGCTTGCAGAGATTTATAAGAAGAAAGGTGACTATAAAAATGCGTTATTATACCACGAACAATTTTTTCAATTATACGATTCTATCCGAAAAACCAAGAATATTGAAGAAGTCACAGAACTGAGATTAAATCACAAATTTGAATCTGAAAAGCTATTACAAAAGCTTTATACCAATCCAAAATCGAAAGACAAAGTTTTATTCAAAATACCTTGATTTTTGGTATGATAGCAATTTCTTTACTAATGTATTTTTGGTATTGGGCCTACAAGGTCATTAAAAAATCTAAGGAAACGATCACATCACAACATGCTCAACTCCAAATCCTCAATAATGCTAATGAAAATCTAATATATAGCTTGTCCCATGATATAAAGGAGCCACTACTCGGAGTACTCCTGCTTTTACAAAAACTAAAAATAGAAGATCCATTTCTATCACAAGCATCAGCAGCTTTGGAAAATCAGGTAAATGCTGTAAATATCATAGTGAATAATCTATTGCAAAACAAAATTAATAACAATGGGCCAGATTCGAATTGCAACTTGCAAGAAATCAATGAAACGATAGACTCAGTAATAAAAAGCCTAAATTATAGCATCAAAGAAAAGAATATTACCATTAATAATAAATTACAGGATCAAATCCAAGACATCACATTGAAAATTTCGAAACAAAAACTCTACCTAATCTTACTTAATGTCATCAGCAACTCTATAAAACACAGCGATGATTTCCAATCTATCGATATATTTTCTGAAAACAATAGCATATTGCTTAGGGATTATGGGAAAGGAATAGCAAAAGACATTCTCGCAAGAATAGCTGATAATAAAATGGTTCCCCAAACTGGCAAAGCAGTTTCAGGTAGTACAGGCTTAGGATTATATCTCATAAAAAATCTATTGCAGGACACAGATGTAAAGATGACCATCCAAAATGCAGATGGGCGAGGTACTATTGTGGCGATTGGTTGAAAGATAGGAGCATCAGTTACCCATCATTGATGGAAAATCTTATAGTAATTCTAGTTATTTCATAAAAGCGTTATCAACCCAGATTGAGCCAACTTAACGATTAACTCAGTACTATTTGTACACCCAAATTTATCTAACAAATTATTTTTTTGATTATTTATGGTGTTTACTGATGACGAAAGTAAATCTGCAATCTCTTTTGCAGACAATCCTTTTGCTAGTAATAGCGCAATTTCTATCTCTTTTTTTGTGAGTTTAACAAGCTTTGTATTAGTTTTTTTTGTAGGTAGTGTGATATTTTGACATAATGTTTGAACCGAATTCCACAAACTATTTAGTGGTTCTTTTTTATTGATGATTTCGGTTACACCCATTTCCAAAAGCATATCCTTGATAAACTCATTTGTTACACTCGTATAGACAATGATCTTAATATGTGGATATAAATGAAATACCTGTTCAAATAAGCTAAATCCTACATCCTCATCAGAAAGCAAGTCTGAAATAATAATTTCGACATCATTGTCATGTAAATATGCCAAGGTATCTGATACATTGTGTTTCCGAACTAATTTGATTTCATGTGACTGCTTGAGAAAATAACTTTCTATTGCTTCTGTTACAAACTCGTGATCATCATATATAAGTATATTCATTATTAGCTAATTATATGATTTCATTTCTAGGTTTAATGACATGTAATCAAATTATGAATGCTACTTATAGCGTATTAAATTAAACAATATTAAAGCCTTTTTTACTCGATTTATACAAGAACAAATGTAGTAAAATAATCTTATGTAAGTAATACATTAAGCCTGAATTATGAATTAGGATTCTTCACAAAAAGCTAAACTACAATAAATCAGCAACTTAGCATCTAAAAACAGACTGCATTCTGATATTGCACTATCATACCTATAGTAGAGCTGTACAAGTTATGGTTATGGTGAAACTTCTGATTTGCAGTTTTATTCAACATCAATCATGCTTGCAGGGAGACTAACTACATAATAGTATGCTCAGCAATAGATTTCCCAATGCATATTTATGTTTTTTGCAAATTATTTGGAGATTTTCCAATAAAAAAATGGGCAATCTTATTCAAGAATGCCCATTAATCATTAAATCTGATAATCGTAAAGATTAAGCGTACACAGATTCTTTTTTAAATTTCATAACTAATAGTGCGTAAACTATTGCTCTGTGTTTGTTTCTGTTGCTTGTACCCATGGCAGCAGTAGCTTCATCTATTGCTTTGTCCAATTCAGCTGAGTCCGCTAATCCTAATTTTTTGATTAGGAAATTGTTTTTAACTCTTGCCTTTTCTTCTGCATCAGACCCTGAAACTAAAGACACATCTGTCAAATATATAGATGGTCCCAATCCTTTTGCAACTTTAGTAAGCAATTCTGTAGGAATTTTCAATCCTAACTCTTTGGCATTTGCCACATACATTGCTACTTTTTCATCAAATTTGCTCATTGATTTTTTGTTTAATATGTTTAAAAAATAATTAACCTTAGATATTTTATTTACCTTTCAAATCAGTTGGAACGACAGGTGGAATTGATTTACATACATCGACACCGTTAGCATCCTGAACATAAAGCTCTACCCTTCTATTAAATCTTCGTCCACTATCATCACTTGTATTCACCGCTATTGGTTCTCCTTCACTAAATGCCCCAGTTGTTATCCTTCCTGCTTCGATTCCTTTTGATACAAGTACATCTTTTGCTGCTTGTGCTCTATTTGCTGACAATCTTTGATTATAATCATCATTTCCCTTCGAATCTGTAAATGCCTTCAAAACTCCCTTATATGTTGGATTTTCCTTCAATATTTTTGCCATCAGCGTCAGTTCACCATTTGCATCAGATTTAATATCAAATTTGTCAAAATCAAATAATATCCAATTCAAATCGCAACTTGGTTTTGTTTCTTGAATAGGCGTTTCAACTTTTTCAATTTTTTCGGTTACGACTTTTGCTGTATCCGCAACAACTGGTGCTGTCGTATTCACTTCTTCTACTGCGGCTTTTGACGCAACTTCTGTCTTTTGGTCACCACATGATTTCCATAGGAAGAATAATGGTATCAATAGTAATGGCAATAACCACCATAATTTGAATCCAGAAGATGAAGCAGCTGCAACTGGGGCAACTATAGGTGCAACTGGTATTTTCGCACTTGCTGTAACTGCTGGAGTTGCTGCACTAACAGGTGCAGCGACTGGTGCTATCGGCACTATTACTGCTCCTTCTTTCTCCGCACACGATCTACCGACTTCTCTGCCTGTAGTATCCTTTAACACATGAAAGAAATTACCATTTTCACGAATGGTTTCATATTTGGTAGTGTCATTGAGATGTTTGATCACACCTTTGAGCTCTTGGTCTCTCTCTTGAGCTGTCTTAAATCCTTCGCTGCGAAGTCTAACATCACCATTTTCTTTGTAAACAACAAAGTAGAATTTGCCGTTTTTATGTTTGAAAAATGCAATATTGTGCAATTTATCACTTACCGCAAATCCTTTGTATTCTACGCAATTAAGATAATCATCGCTTTTCTCAGGTTCCTTATATTTTGTCTCCGGTTTTTCAAAACTTGCAGCGGATGCAACTGCAGCAGCAGCAGCAGCAATCGGAGCAGCTATATTAATTTTCTCTTCTACTTCAATTTTAGGCTCTTCAATAACTGCTGGAACAACAGGAGTCACAATTGGTGCAACTATAGCACTAACATCTTCTACTTTTGACGGTTTATCCAACATTGCCCAAAGCGCTGCTTCAGAATCTTTAGGACATGATCTTCCTATTTCTTGATGATTTCCCGCTTTTAATATCAGAAAATAAGCACCATGTTCTTCTTCTACTTTATATCTTTCTCTTATTTCACGATTTTTAAGTACAGAATTCAATCCATTATCTCTAGCACCTGTAGTAGGATATCCTTCGCTCCTTAAGATAACTTCACCATCTTGACTAAACCATGCAAAATAATATTTGCCTGTATTTTCGTGTTGGAATCTGATAAAACCATCTTCATCCACAAGCTTTGCATCATATTTTTCTTTGTATTCTCTGCAAATCATATAATCATCTGCCTCAGAATCTGTTGAAGTTTCAGGCTTCAAATTAGCTATAAGTGCTGCAGCTTGTTTTGCTCTTTCTGACGGTAAGTACATATTGGCTTCTTCTTTTGTATTGAACATACAAGAACGGCCGATTTCTTGATGATTTCCTGCCTTTAGTGTCAAAAAGTAAGCTCCATGACTTTCTTCAATCTTATACCTTTCTTCAATATCTCTATTTTTCTTTACAGATTCCAAGCCATTGTCTCTTGCTCCTGTTGTTGGATAACCTTCGCTTCGTAGTATGATTTTACCATCTGTGGCTACCCATGCAAAATAGTATTTACCAGTATTTTCATGTTGAAATTTAATAAATCCATCTTCGTCAATTGTAGAAGTTTGAACTTTTTCTTCATACTCACGACATATCATGTAATCATCATCTTCTGAATTATCACTTTCGGTTGCAAAAGCAAAACCCGGAACTTTGACACTTCCCGCTTCTACCGACGCCAATCTTAAAAATTCGGCTGCAAATGCTGCTCGGCTTGAAGGTAGATACGATTTTGCTTCTTCTTCGGTTTCTTCAGGACATGATCGAGCGATTTCTTGGTGGTTGCCAGCTTTTAGTACCAAAACCCAACTACCGTCTTCCAATTGTTTTGTACTATACTTTTCTTCATCATTTATATTTTTCAAAACTGATGCAATTCCATTTTCTCTACCTGCTTCTGAAGCATACCCTTCGCTCCTAAGAACTACAATACCGTGATCTATAAATGAAAAATAAAATTCTCCTTCGCTTTCAAAACGATAAAAACCTTGTTCATCAATAAGATTACCTTGATATGCTTCGCATGGCAAATAATCATCTCCTACCTTTTTAATGGAATCGCTCATTTTAGAATATCTTTTTTTTAATTTATAAAACATATGTTCTGACGTACTTACATTAAGAAAGTAACAGTAAATACATAGGAAAATTTAAAATAAATGGGATGTCGCAAATATAGTAATAAAATGTTAAATATTGCATTTAATTTTAGTTGCAACAAAAAGAATTTATTTCAACTAAAAAATCAAATATAAATTTACAATTTTCACCTTTTATAATTAAATTATGTCCAAAACATCAGGAGCTGAAACTACTATTGGGTTTAAGAAACTATATCTAAGGCAAAAATCTAATACCAATGTATCACGAACAACGATAATTATTTTATAATTTTGATCCAATCGATTTGCCGAAGCTAAAAATTCGCTCAAGTTTGGTTCATGTCCCATTCCATTCATTTCTAATTTCCCTACTTCATCAATAACAAAAACTGGAGTAGGGCAATTTAAATAATCTGACATTAATTGCTTACAAATTTCAAAGCCACTATTTAGAAAATAGAATTTGCCTATCGAAACAAAAGGTTGGTTTAACTCATTTTCGATTGTTTCAAAGTTGTGATATGTACTAGTTTTTAAACCAAAAATTACCCGCTTTTCTCCTAAATCTGGTGTAAGAAAGCCACTTACTTCCTGTCGATTTCCGAAAGTACTCATTAAGTTGGATGTTTTACCAGATCGTATTGGGCCACTTAAAATTAGAAATTCAGCCATTTTCATTTTCACTTGTACCAGAAATCACCAGCAAACCGAGGACTAAATACTTCACCTTTGAAATACCTACATAGTATTTATTGACATATTGTATCCAACAAATTGCCTTTTGGGAAAATTCTGGAATTCTAGCGATGGTGGTTTGAAACATTTCCTCATTATCTTTATTGACAGTCCATTTATTTTTGATAAACTTTCTAATCAAAGGGCCAATGAGAAATATAAGCATAACACTGATGAGAATTGATCTAAAAAAAATCCAAATGAGCTCTATCCCTTTGACTTCGGGCAATATCCACTTTAATAATAACAAAATACCAATAAAAATTGCCAAAGATGAAAAGATTACCTTTGATTTCCTCTTAATAATTTGAGATGAATACTTTTCATAATTTTCGGGTTCGGGCATATTTTTTATGAGTAGATTTAACTGTGAAGGAATTTTGGGCAACCAAATACCTATGGCAATACCTGCTAACAAGTGTGCTAGGATATAAATACCAAATACCGTTTTAACAATGGAAATATCACTACTGAATCCCAACGCATTAGCTATTGAGATTGCTGCTTGATCAATACTCGACATAAATTCTTTACCAAAAACCAAAAATGCTATTAAAACTTTTTGAAAAGCGGATTCCAATAAGCTAATAATCGCAAATATCAAGACTTTTATACTAAAAAATTGATTGGACTTAAATATCAAATGTCCCAAATAGCCTTGAAAAATGACAGCCACATATGCTTGCCAAGGTGAATGCGGACTCATGGCCAACTTTGTCAATAATACAATAGACATCGCCTCCAAAATGCTATTTTTATTTTCAAATTTGTAGTACCCAATAAGTGTGATACAAATTACAGCAATTCCACCTACCAAAATTCCTGTAAATGGTAATCGAAGGGCATGCAAAAATCCTCCAATTCCTGACTCAGCAAATGCCCAAACAAGGATCAAACTCCTAAAGTCAGGCTTAAATTTAATATCTTTTGGGTATTCCACTTAATCTATAACTTTAAGTCATCCTTAATATCATCCACATGCTCAATACCTACAGAAAGTCTTATTAATCCGTCTGATATGCCAGCTTCTGTTCGTTGTTCTGGTGTTAGTTTTGAGTGAGTAGATGATGCTGGATGGGTGATTATGGTTCTTGTATCTCCTAGATTGGCAGATAATGATATCATTTCTCGTGAATCTATCAATTGAATACCTGCATCATAACCACCATATAGCTCAAAACTAATCATTCCTCCACCAGCTTTCATTTGTTTTTTGGCTGTATCATATCCGATATTGGAAGGTAGAAAAGGATATTTTACACTTTTTACTTTGGGATTTGATTCTAGCCATTGGGCAATATTAAGTGCATTACTGCAATGTCTGTCCATTCTGACAGCCAGTGTTTCCAGGCTTTTCGACAATACCCAAGCATTAAATGGTGAAAGTGAAGGTCCAGCATTCTTCATGAAAGGATATATTTTCTCTATGATTTTATGACTCGAAATGATGGCTCCACCCATCACTCTTCCTTGTCCGTCAATATATTTTGTAGCGGAATGAATAGAGATATCAGCTCCATGCTCTAAAGGTTGCTGGAAGATAAGGCGTCGCAAAACAATTGTCCACTACCAAATAAATACCATTTTGCTTACAGAACTCAGAACAATAATCTAAGTCAATAATATCTAGCGCAGGATTTGATGGCGTTTCTATATATAATAATCTTGTATTTTGGTGAACACACTGCTGCCAAGAATCAGGATCAAGCGGATCGATATAATCGTATGTAATGCCCCATTTTGCCAAATAATCACTGTTGATCTTAAAAGTAGAGCCAAATACGGCTCTGGACATAATGATGTGATCTCCTTGAGAAAGCAAAGATGCAAAAGTCGCAAATATGGCAGCCATACCAGTTGCTGTAGCTATACAATCTTCGCCACCTTCTAGCAAAGCCATTTTGGTTTCAAACTCCCTAACTGATGGATTGGTAAACCTAGAATAGATATTTCCTTCAACTTCGTTTTCAAACAAAGCACGCATGTGTTCTGCATCATCAAAGACAAAACTAGATGTGGCAAAAATCGGCGTAGCATGCTCATTATGTTGGCTTCTTTCAGTCTGAGTTCGGATGGCTTTTGTTTCAAAGTGCATATACATTCTTTAGGATGATAATAAAATAAAATTTACATTTGTTCATTCCATTGGTCCGGCCTTACTTCTACTTTGAAGCCTATTTCCACTGAATGGGCCAACATTTTCGATACAGAGCAATATTCATTCATAGACATCTCTACAGCTTTAATGCCTTTTTCTTCTTTAAGATCACCTGAGATTATATAATGCAAGTCTATCTTGGTAAACACGGCTGGAACTGCATCGGCTCTGACACCTGAAACTTCGACTTTAACATCAGTAACATTTTGTCTCATTTTTTTCAGGATCATCTCTACATCTATAGCACTGCAAGCTGCCACAGCCATCAAAACGGACTCCATCGGGCTGACAGCTTCCTTATTCCCAGAAAAATGAAGACTTTGTCCACGTTCGTTAGTTCCCTTAAAGTTAAGTTCGCCATGAATGGATTCTAAAAAAATTTTCATTTTATATTATTTTAATATTCTGAATTGTGATTTTATAATGCAAAAGTACAACATCCGATAGGTGATATACATATTATTGGTAAATTAATATATTTTAATGGGCTGAATTAATCAAAAAAGGCGTTAATTTCGCCCTCTCATTTGATAAATCTTAATAATATTATATATGTTTACGATAAATATATACCTCAAATTTGCGATAATATTTTTGTGTTTAGTAGGTGGCATTGTCCTTTCATTTGTTCTCGGCATAGGATACACATGGATTTTCATCATCATTGGCTTGTTATTTTTGGCGAGTTACCTACTTTTGGGTACAGTCCAGTCTGCATCAGAGATGTTGCAAAAAATGGATTTTGAAGGTGCAGAAAATCGGCTGAATCTTACGTATTTCCCTACGTTGCTATATGTAACTAATCGCGCATTTTATTATATCTTGAAGGGATCATTGGCGCCCAAAGAAAGATAACAATGCAGCAGAACTTTATTTAATCAAGCACTCGCTCTGGATTTGCCATCAGACAATGAAAAAGGAATGGTTTTACTCCAAATGTCCGGAATACAAGCACAAAAAAATAATTGGACAGGAGCAAAAAATTATTTTTATCAAGCCAAAAAGCTTAAGATCACTGAGCCCCAGCTTAAAGAACAATTTAAGCAGTTTGAAACCGCAATCGAAAACCGTGGTCAAATGAAAGTAGCACAAACTATGGGTATGAAAACAGGACAAATGATGATGCCTGGTGGTAAAAGACGTAGACCCAAAATGAAGTAAAATTCTTGTTTTATATGGTATCGTGCAGATTCCAAGCATCTGCATTGAATATTTTCTGTACTTTCGACTTAAATTTTTCAGGATCTGTTTGGTTGCAATTATAAACAACTCCTACTCTCGTCAAACCATTGAAAGATGATGAGAAGGATTTGTACCCTTTTGCGGCAATTTTCTTTTTCATTAACTTCACATTGCCGGCATTCTTGAACGCACCTACTACAATGACACAAGGTTGGTCTGAATCAGTCTTTGGCTCGGAAATCTTTTCTTTTATTTCTACAGCTTGTTCAACTTTTGGTTCTACCGCTGTCGATGGTTCTTCCTTTTTCATTTCTTCTACCAAAGCCAAAGAATCCATTTTTGCTAGCTCTCTTTCAATACGCAAAGAATCAGCAATGTTTTTCTGGGTCTGATCTATTGTTGAATCTACAACTGCAATTGACGATTCATTTTGTGTTATAACTTTTTGGGGCTCATCATCGCTATTCAACATCCAAAACAATATGACAAATAATGTTATTAAACCAATTATTGCAGGAAGCAACAAATCTTTAAATGATGAAGATTTATCTGCCGTATTGGTAGTCTTCAACCTGTATAAATAGTCTTCGTCGTGCTTTATGGATTTGACATCTGATACTTTAGGCGCAATTTTGATCTCAGACAAGCCGTAGTACTTATTGAAATAATCTGGATTACTTGGGATAAATTGACCATTGACTATCGAGCCTAATCCTCCTAAATCAAATGGAATTCCTGCATTTTGAGCAGCAACATAGTCATCAATCAACAGCGCTTCTAAATGTGTTGCGTCTGTTTCTAACATGCCGCTTTCTACCAACAAATTGCGAAAAGCTGATTCAGGAAAAAACGATGGAGAAAAGGTAATTTCTGTCGAAGGAGGAAGCAATGTGGTTTTATGTTGGGCGAACTTTGATTCATGATAATCCAATAAAAAACTACCCAGAGAAGGCAAACTAACCTTTCCTGATTTCATCAACATTTGGTATAAATACCGGGCATAAACCTGATTCTGCATCAAAATCTCCTTATTAACATGATCTGTATGGAAATAATTATGCCAAATTTGTGAATTTTACCGTTGAATGACAAGAAAAGAAAGATTACGCATTAAATTTACGCAAAAGTTCGAAGTAAAATGAAGTATTTATCTTACGGCGTCATGGTATATATGCTCCTTGCTTTGATCTGGTGGGCCGTCTTATTGTCCAGAAACAATCAAACATTATACGAACATAAGTTAGCACTTTCTACTTGTATTTCATCACAAGGCATTGATACACATAGCGGTGCACATGACATTGATAAAATACACCAATTTTATAAGCGAAATCAAATCATGATTTTGGGAGAAGGTGTGGTATTTGGCATTTTATTAGTCCTTGGTATGTGGTTTATTCAGAAAGCTTATAACAAAGAAATTGTCAGTACTATAAAACAAAAAAACTTCTTGCTTTCGATCACCCATGAATTGAAATCTCCTATTGCAGCCATAAATCTCACAACTGAGACATTGATAAAACGATCCTTATCACCAAAAATGACTGTAGAATTGCACGAAAGTATCCTGAAAGAAAGTACAAGGTTAGAAAAACTCATAAGCAATCTTTTAATGGCCGCCAAATTAGACCACGATTACAAATATCATTTTGAAAAATGTTTGCTACATGAAAAAGTTGCTTATTGCATCAAAAGGTTGAAATTGCAAAATCCTGAGACGGAAATCATCTCGGAGTTTGATGGAGATGATATCTCAATCGATGCAGATCACGAAGCCATAATATCACTTATCAATAATCTCTTAGAAAATAGTATAAAATATTCTGGGCAACATGCTGCTATACGAGTAAAAGTAGAAACAGTGCCACCATTTGCAGTGTTGTCAGTAGCCGATGAAGGAATAGGCATTCCAGATCACGAGAAAGCCAAAGTTACAGACCAGTTTTATAGAGTTGGTAATGAAAATACTCGCCAAACAAAAGGCACAGGACTCGGGCTCTATATAGCCAATAAGATTATAGCGGCACATCATGGCAAGCTGACCATCAGCGACAATATACCACAAGGAACCATTGTAAGTGTTTCAATTCCATTAAGTAAAAATAAATAAAATTATGAGAATACTTTTAGTAGAAGACGAAGAACAAATCAGGAAAATGGTCATGTTGAATCTAGAAATGGAAAACCATGAAGTAATAGCAACAGACAATGGCCGAAAAGCATTAGAACTTATTAATTCGCAGTATTTCGATTTAATCATTTTGGATGTAATGCTTCCTGAAGTTGATGGATTTCAAATCTGTGAGCAAGTGCGTCTGCGAAACAATCAAGTAGGTATCATCATCGTATCTGCCAAGGATACATCTTCCGATCGAGTCACTGGCTTGAAATTAGGTGCTGATGATTACCTTACCAAACCATTTAACCTTGAAGAATTACTGCTCAGGGTCAATAATCTCTTGAAAAGGAGTACAGAAGCAGGTGCAAAAGAGAAGACAGAATATTCCTTTTCGGGCAATAGGATCAATTTTATTACTTATAAAGCTTCAGGTAAACAAGGTGAATTCCAATTAACAAAAAAGGAAGTGCTTCTTTTGAAATTATTGATAGAGCGTCAAAATGAAGTAGTATCACGCAATCAGATATTGCAGACAGTTTGGGGCTACGATGTGTATCCTTCTACAAGAACGATTGACAATTTTATACTTTCTTTTAGAAAATATTTTGAAGAAGATCCTCGCAATCCAAAACATTTCTATTCGGTGCGTGGTGTAGGATATAAATTTACACCTTGATAATGGCCAAATGAAAATTACTTAGGTAATGGGATTCGTTTGATTTAACGATGCAAAATATCTTGTTCCAGTTACTGTAGTCAAGAATGGCGAAAAAAATACTCCAATAATTGGTACAAGCATCAATAAAGAGAAAATGCTTCCCAATGTGACCGCTGCCCATTTATGTTGCCAGATCAATGATTTGGTTTCTAAGAATGTATAATGTCGCTCTAGATAAAAATCCATGATACCAAATCCAGCAAAATATGCCTGGACTATAAATAATAATGGAAGTGAAATGACATTGATGCCAGGTATCAATCCAGCTATCAATAGGATGACACTCAAAACTATTTCTTTTGTGAGATTACGCAGATTTATGCGAACGCTTCTTGCAGCGGATGTAGCGAAAGAAAAACCTGCATTTTGGGCCTCATGGGATATTTGTTTTTCGATTTTTTCTGAAATTAAACTCAATAATGGTGACATCAGAATAAGCATGATATACTTCATCAATATCCAAAAAAGTAAAATTATGGCAATTCCAGTCAAAAAAGTGAAAACTGTTGATTCATGACTCCAACTAGTGGGCAATAAATCAGATAACCACATACCAACAACTGATGATAATTTCCAACCCAAATACCCGATAATGGCAAATACAACTAAAGCAAGCATACCTGTGTAAACTAAATACTTAGTGGCTGTAGATTTGTAATCCGCAATGGATCTCAAGAATAGTGAAATGATAGAAAATATTTGTGTCATCATAATAATTAGAAAGGTCCGTAATGTATCAACACACTTATAACTACAAATAATAGTGAAATCAACATCAAAATCCCAGTAAGTGGTAAAATAAACCTCAACCACCGATCAAAAGGTATTCTACATAATGCCAACATCGCCACAATGCCACCTAATGATGGATTTATAAGATTTGATACACCATCTCCTACCTGAAATGCTAATACCGTAGTTTGTCTGGTCATGCCAATAACTTCACCAACAGGGATCATCACAGGCAAAGTCGCAAGTGCCTGTCCACTACCAGAAGGAATAACAAAATTCATACATGCCTGGGTTATAGTCATAGCAGCAGCCGATATGATCAATGGTAAATGAGTCAACGAATCTGATAGAAAATATGCTATGGTATCACTAACATGACCTTGATCCAAAGCTACTTTGATGGAAGCAGCCATTCCAACCATGAATGCTCCAGGTGCTACTTTTGCGACAGCATTTAGTGCGATGATACCAATCTCATTTGTATTGTGTTTATTGATAACTGCAATAAAAATCGCCAATAGGCAAAATACAGCAGAAATCTGATTGATAAACCAATGGTGTACAAATACCCCAAATAGAATAATCCCCAAAGAAAATACAAATCCAATAATAATCCAGCTATGTTTTCTCGACATAGTATATTGTTCCAGTGGTTTTGATAATGCAAACCCAGATGTATCTACGTCACGAACTAAGCTAAAATCAGGATCTATGGATAACCTTTTAAAATATCTTACATTGTACCAAGACATGAAAGATAAACCAGTCAGACAAAGTACAGATCGTAAAATTGCACCAGAAAATAAAGGTAATTCTGCTATTTTATGGCCAGTCCCGATGGTGTAAGGATTAAATGGAGACAAACCAAATCCTACAGTAATCGCACCTACAGAAATACCAGCAGCCAACATTAAATCTCCACCTAAAGCAAGACTCAATACACAAGCCATTGGTACCATAGCTATATTATTTTCATAACCTACAAATATTCCTAAAGCCCCGAAAACAAAAGTCATAATCCATACGATCAAATACTTTCTCTTTACTCCTAGTTTTCTGACTAGTGTACCTATGGCATGTTCGACAGCACCAGATTCTTCCATAAATCCAAACATGATTCCACTTGACAATACAATAAATATGATATCATTCGCAATCTTAAATCCAGCAGGAATCGCAACAAACATGTCCATCAATGATAATGGTGAAGGCGGAATAAAATGAAATGAGCCCGCTACTACCCTTTCACGGCCTTCTACAACAATTCTTTCAAATTCTCCTGCAGGCACAATATATCCTATTAATACGGCAGCCATGAGCATACCGAAAAGCATGACCAGCGGATGTGGAATATATTGATACCAAGATCTTTTAGTCATGTACTTTTATGAGTTTTACAACTTTATGCATCGTATCATTGACTAACTCTAATATATAAGCACCATTAGATAATCCTTCACATGAAATAACATCAGTTCCTTGTATTTTGTAATTCAAAACAAGTTTACCATCCAAGGTCCTTATCGCAACTTCAGTCGGTTTACTATCATTTAATGCGATATTTATATGGGTATGACATGGATTTGGCCAGATTTTAACGCCAGTTATTTCTAAATCTTGTTGAATGTTTGTAAGCAATTTTCTTTGATTGCGAAGTACTGACCTCATCAAAGCTACCTGCTCTTTGGTAAATGTATTTTGGCAATCTTCTCCAGAGTAATCCATATAATTTTCCACCATATCTGGCAAATCATTTGACGCATCAATACAAGTATTGGAATTTTTATTGCAACCACCAGCCGATTGTGTTCCTTGATTGGGTGTATCTGTGATGCCATCATCTACATTACAACTATTGCCTCCAAACAAGCCTCCTCCGTCTCCCCAAATATGTCTCAATCCGAGATAATGCCCCACTTCATGGACAGTAGTACGTGCTGATGATTGATGAGTTGTCCCATTGACTGTCAACTTATTCGGGTTATTAAGCCCAAATACTCTATAATCGATGACAACACCTTCTAGATTCTTAGATGGTGCGCTGGCATCATCTGGCCAGTTGCTCAAACCATCAGGTGGATAAGCATACCCTAAAATTTGTCCACCAATAAACGGTATCGGCTGGATTTTGCACACCCAAATATTTAAATGCCGATCTACATCAATAGCCGAGCTACCTCCATTTGTAGGCCTTTTCACATCGTCTGGCAAATCAGTAAGACTTAATGAAAAGTTTGCAGTAGTTTTGACTCTGATTACATCTTTCAATTCAAATTCGATTTCCGCATCTGCTTGTAAATCTTTGAATATTTCCCTGATATCAGTCCTATTTTCATTACGAAGTCTAAATGCATCATTCAAAACTTTAATTTGAGAATGTATCAAAGAATCATGCAGATTTTCTTCGTTATTTTTCCATACAATATGGACAACCACTGGGATTTTAAAAGTTTCATTTCTAGCCCCACCATTTTCCATATTTTTATAAGCTATTTCAAATGTCTTATCTACCCTATTTCGATAGTCCGGAAAATTTTGCGCATTAATACTCATTACATGGTCGTGGCCACAAATAAAAGGTGAAGTTTTTTGTCCAAATGTTACGTTTGAAAAAACTAGCAGAATAAAAAAGAATTTAATTTTCATGAATTACAATTTACAAATTTTAGTGATTAATATTTTTTTCTATTGAATAAAAAAATGCGATAATGGCTTTGGATACTTTACTCATACTTATACATAATCTTTCCATCCGAAATAGTATAAAGTACTTTTGTGTTTAAAATTTCATCGTCAGTACATTTGATAAGATCATTGGATAAGATGACCAAATCTGCCAACTTACCTGGTCGAAGAGAACCTTTCAATTTATCTTCGAAAGCTGCATAAGCATTACCCAATGTGTATGAATAAATTGCTTCTGCTCTGGTCATTGCCTGTTCAGGAAAAAACGCCTTACCAGAATCAGTTCTTTTGCGCGTAACCGATGCATAAAAACTTTTTAGCGGATCCACATCTTCTACTGGTGCATCCGTACCATTTGCCACCAATACACCTTGATCCAGTAATGAACGCCAAGCGTAAGCACCTGTTCTGGCCCTTTGTTCTCCGAGCCTTTTGACGACAAATGGTGCATCTGATGTACAATGAATACCTTGCATAGAAGCTATGATTTTATTCTTTGCAAATCTGGGTATATCATCAGGATTTAAATGTTGAGCATGTTCTATTCGCCACCTTAGGTCCTTTTGCTCTTTTTGCTGTGCCATCACGCCTTCGTAAATATCCAAGACTACCCTATTTGCCCTATCACCGATGGCATGAACACAAAATTGCATATCATTTTTCATAGCGATATCAGCTATTTTCTTTACTTCATAGATGTCTGTTGTATTTTGACCTTTGAATCCAGGTTTGTCTGAATATGGTTCTATCAGCCAAGCACCAAAAGCGCCCAATGCACCATCTACTTCCGATTTGATCGCATTGCAGGTGAAGAAATGATTACCACCAACATTAATTTTTTTATAAGTAGCGGCTCTTTCTACCATTTTGTCGGCCGATTCTCTCAGCATAGCCCAAAGCCTAACACGCATTTTGCCTTCATTTGCAAGTTTTTCATATTTGTCTAGCTCATCAAATGTGCTGCCTGCATCTTGAAATGATGTAATCCCTTTTTTGAGACATTCATCTTCAGCTTTCACTATGGCTGAGTACCAAATAGAATCTAAAATTTCTTTGTCTAAAGAAGCGACATAAGCATCATACTTATCTTGAAACATACGCATCGCTCGTTCTTCAAAGACGCCGATGGCATCACCATTAGAATCACGAAGAATTTCTCCACCAACTGGATTGGGTGTCTCTTTTGAAATGCCAACAATATCCATAGCTTTTTTATTGGCAAATAAAGCATGTCCCGATGCATGATAGAGCACGACTGGATTGTTTGGTGATACTGCACTTAGACTATAGTGGAATGGGTAATTGTACATTTGTTGTTTCGGAATACTCTCCCCTTTCTCCTGATGCCATCCTCTTCCTATAATCCAAAACACCTTTAGGCGTTTCTTTAGTTTTGTAGCTACGTTACTTACTACTTCTTCCCAACTTTTAGCTAGTAAAAAATTAAGATTGATCATACTATAACCTAAACCTGCATAGTGTCCGTGCCCTTCGATAAAACCTGGCATTACAAAGTGGCCTTGCGCATCAATTACTTTTGTACTATCATTTATTTCTGATTTTAAATCATTCCAATAACCAATCTTAAATATTTTATTGTTGCTTATAGCAATGGCGTCAGCAGCATAAGTTGTGTCCACTGCATAAATATTTGCGTTTTTAATGATTAAATCTATCTCCGAATCTTCTTTACAACTTTCGATTGCAAAGGCTAGCAATATTATTATTAAAATCCTTAAGTACATTATCTAATGGTTTCATGTACGAAAGTAGAAAAAGTTTCTGAATAAGTTCATTTATTAAAAAATATTAATAAAATCCCATCAAAATGAAAAATAATTTAAAATCAAAATATAAACACAATAATTTAATTTTCAAATACATACATATTGCCATAAAAATTATTTATAGATTTTTTACAAAATAATTAAATAATTCTGAGTACAAAAAGCAAGTACTCGTCTTTTATAATCGTAAAACATTTTAATTCATACTTTTAAATTTTGTTCAGATGAAAACGAATCTTTTTAAATTTACCATGTTGTTGGTCTTCTCCTTAGGTATGTTTTTTACTTCATGTACTGATTCTTCAGAAAGTACTGACGCAGCCACTGCTGAAGACTATTCAGAAGAAGTAGTAACCAGAACACGTGATGCAGCAGCACTTGGAAAAGGTGGTTGTTATGAGTTGGTTTTTCCTGTTACTGTGGTTTTTGCAGATAGTACAACAGCAGAAGTTGACTCTTATGAAGCCTTGAAAGCAGCAATCAAAGCTTGGAGAGAGTATAATCCAGATGTACAAACTAGACCACAATTAGCTTATCCATTAGATGTGATCAATGACGCAGGTGAAGTTATCACAGTGACAGATGCTACGGTACAAAAAGAGTTGAGAGCCTTATGCGGCAAAAGTATCATAGGTGGCAACCATGGTAATGGACATGGTCAAGGTGGACACGGTGGTCAAGGTGGGCATGACAATGCTTGTTTTAAAATCAATTTCCCTTTTAGTGTGAGCTTGCCAGATAGTACGATCATCACTTTAAATTCTAAAGAAGATCGCAAAACTTTGCATGACGCAATAAAAGAATACAGAAAAAATAATCCTGGTGTAAGAGTACATCCTGAATTGGTTTTCCCAATAACCGTTACCATGGAAGATGGTACAGTTGTTACTGTAAACACTCAAGATGAGTTGAAAGCTTTAAAAGAATCTTGTGATTAATTAAAAAAAATGTAATTTTTTTAAAGAGGGTTTTTATGCCGCATCAGCTTAAGAGTTGATGCGGCATTTCTTTTTATAGCATATTAAATTTGAATATTCAAAAAACAAATATGTAGTCCAAATATTGTAAGAAATCTAACTCAATTATTTACCGCAAATCACTACAAATCTGCTCCAATATTTCACTACCAGGGCACAATTCTTTTTCAGTCAATGTATTAAGTGGCACATTGGTTGTATTAATAAGCTCATTCAACTCTACACTTTCACTGTCAATATACAATAATCCTGTCAAAATTTCATGCCGCTCGTGTGATTTGTGTAAAGCGGTCATGATAGAGAGCTTATCTTGCGGATCCCATTCAGGAGATAACTTATTCAGTTTTATTAATGATCCATCATGCATTTCTACTACCTTAAGTTTAGTATGATCGTATTCAGTGAGAATTTCTTCTCTTACTGGGACAAAATCTATACTAGACAAAGCCTCGTTGTGTTCTCTCACATAATCATAAGACTTAGTGGATCCCTGATTGTTATTAAATGTCACACATGGAGAAACAACATTAATCAAAGAAAAACCTGAATGAGATAATGCTGCTTTAATCAAAGGTATCAATTGCGCTTTGTCACCACTGAAACTCTGAGCTACAAAAGTTGCACCTAGTTCTATCGCCATACCACAAAGATCGATCCCTTCAAAGGAATTGACATGTCCTGATTTTGAGATAGAGCCATAATCTGCAGTGGCTGAATCTTGACCTTTTGTAAGTCCATAACAGCCGTTATTCATAACGATATAGGTCATATTTACATTTCGTCTGATGACATGTGTGAATTGTCCCATCCCGATAGATGCTGTATCTCCATCGCCTGAAACACCTAGATAAATCATAGACCTATTGGCCAGATTGGCTCCAGTGGTCACGGATGGCATCCGACCATGCACTGAATTAAATCCATGTGAATTGCTAAGGAAATAAGCAGGCGTTTTGGAAGAACAACCGATGCCCGACATCTTAGCTACGCGGTGTGGTTCGATATTTAGTTCAAAACATGCATCTACAATAGCGGCACTAATAGAGTCATGACCACATCCGGCACAAAGCGTAGATAAAGAGCCTTCATACTCCTTTCTGGTGTATCCAAGTTTGTTTTCAGGCAGTCTCGGATGGGCAAATTTAGGCTTGATATATGTCATGTCGATTAGTTGATTGATTGAAATAGATGTTGATGGACATTTTTGAGTATAAAATCAGCCGTAATCGGCGTTCCATCATAATTCAAGACTTTGATTAATTTTTTAGGATCAATTTCCAATTCATTTATTAGTAATGACCGCATTTGAGCGTCTCGATTTTGTTCGACCACAAATACTCGATCATAATTTTCAATAAATTCTTTGACTTCATTACAAAACGGAAATGATTTGATTCTGATGGCATCCATTGACGCACCATCATTTTTCAGAATATCCAGTGCTTCTTCAGCTGCATGCATAGAAGTGCCGAAATACAACATTGCTACATCTGATTTCTTTTCACCTAGATGAACTTCAGGTGCAGGAATCATCTTTTTAGCCGTTTCTAATTTTTTGAGTAGTCGGTCCATGATGCGCACATAGGTAGGCGAATCTTCTGAATAAGCTGCATTTTCATCATGTGAACTTCCTCTCGTGAAGTAAGAGCCTTTTGTAGGATGTGTACCTGGTAAAGTTCTATAAGGAATTCCATCACCATCAACGTCTCTATATCGTCCCCATTGCGGCAAAGCATCCAACTGTTCAGCTGTAAGTACTTTACCACGTTGATATTTCCTCGAATCATCCCACTTGAATGCAGGTGTCATATGATCATTCATACCCAAATCAAGATCTGACATAACGATCACAGGTGTTTGCAATTTTTCGGCATAATCAAATGCATCGGCCATCATATCAAAGCACTCAGTTGGTGTAGATGGAATGAGCAAGACATGCTTGGTATCACCATGAGATGCGTACGCTGCTGAAATAAAATCAGACTGTTGGGTCCTAGTAGGCATACCTGTAGATGGACCAGATCTCTGGACATCAACTAAGACTACTGGTAATTCTGAATAATAGGCCAAACCCAAAAATTCACTCATCAATGACAATCCTGGACCACTTGTGGCAGTAAAGGATCTGGCTCCATTCCAATTAGCGCCAATCGCCATTCCTATTGCTGCTAATTCATCTTCGGCTTGCACAATGGAAAAGTTATTTTTACCAGTCAATGGATCTTTACGAAGCTTTTTGGCATAACTTTCGAATGAACTTACCAATGATGTTGATGGTGTGATCGGATACCACGAAACAACTGTTGCTCCAGCATAGATAGCACCAAGACCAGCTGCGCTATTGCCATCTATCATGATACTATCACCCACTAAGTCCCTTGCTTCTACATAAAAATCAAGCGGGAAGGAAAAGTTCTCTTTAATAAAATCACTTCCTAAATGCAACGCCTTGACATTGGGTGCAATGAGTTTTTCCTTACCTTGAAATTGCTCTGCAAAAAGTCCTTCAATTATATTGGTATCAATATTCAAAAGTCTTGCTACAGCACCAACATACACGATGTTTTTAAACAACTGCTTCTGTCTAGGATCTGTAAACTCGCGATTGCAAATTTCCATCAAAGGGACACCTATAAAATGGATATCTTCACGCAAAAACTCGTTGTGCAGTGGCTTGGTACTGTCATATAGAAAATAACCACCAGAACGTACACTGGCTATATCTTTTTTGAAACTTTGCGGATTGACACTAATCATCAAGTCGATGCCTTCTTTCCTACCTAAGTATCCTTTTTCGCTGACACGCACTTCGTACCATGTGGGCAAACCCTGGATATTGGATGGAAATATGTTTTTAGCCGAAACGGGTACACCCATTCTAAAAACAGATTTAGCAAATAAATAATTGGCACTGGCTGATCCCGTACCATTTACATTGGCAAATCTGACTACAAAATCATTTACTCTACTCATGCGTAACAAAGATGTCCTGCCTTAGCAGTATTATAATTAAATTGTTTCATATCCCATGCTGCCGTAGGGCAACGCTCGGCACATAGTCCACAGTGGAGGCATACATCCTCATCCTTGACCATGACTTTGCCAGTTTTTAATGTATCTGATACCAAAAGTTCTTGTTCCTGATTGATAGCAGGTACCAATAGTTTCATTCTCAATGAATTTTCATCATCTTCGTTGGTAGTAAAGGTGATACAATTTGTAGGACAAATATCCATGCAAGCATCACATTCTATACATTTATATTCGTCAAATACGGTTTGCACATCACAATTAAGGCATCTTTGTGCTTCTTTAAATGCGGTAGCAAGATCAAAACCAAGCTCCACTTCTTTGAGACGATTGCTCAGAGTTTCCTTTTTATCAGCTTGTGGAACTATAAATCGGTTATCGGTTGTGACATCATTATCATATGCCCACTCATGAATGCCCATCTTGGTACTAAATAACTTTGTATCTGGTGCAGGTCTATCCGATATATCTAATCCATTGCAATACAAGTCAATAGAAATAGCTGCCTGATGTCCTTGAGCAACTGCTGTTATTACATTCTTTGGACCCAATGCTGCATCTCCACCAAAAAATACTTTGGGTGCTGTCGAAGCAAAAGTTTCAGGACTGACCACTGGCATATCCCATTTGTCAAATTCAATCCCTAGATCACGTTCTATCCATTCAAACCTATTTTCCTGACCTATCGCAATAATGACGTCATCCGCAGGGTAAAATACATCCGGTTCGCCAGTAGGTATTAGTTTCCTCTTACCATCCACATATTCAGCTTTTACCTTTTCGAAGTACATGCCTGTCAGCTTGCCTTGTTCTGGACCTTTACATCCTCGCCACCGAGTCTTCTGGAAGTACGGCAACAATCCATTGCTGTATTTCCACCACCTAACACAATAACTCTTTTACCGATATTGTGGGTATGATCAAAAGCAACACTCGCCAACCATTCTATGCCTATATGAATATTGGCTTTTCCTTCTTCTCTACCTGGTAACACGAGATCTTTCCCTCTCGGTGCACCTGTTCCGATGAATACAGCATCATAATTTCTAGACAAAACATCCTTCAAGCTGGTAACATATGTATTGAAATGGGTAATAAGTCCCATGTCTAACACATAATTAACTTCTTGATCCAAAACCTCTGCTGGCAACCTAAAAGAAGGTATCTGACTGCGCATCATACCTCCAGCCTTATGTTGATTATCATATATATGCAATTCATATCCCAAAGGCGCCAAATCACGTGCCACAGAAAGTGATGCAGGACCAGCACCAATTAAAGCTATTTTCTTTCCGTTTTTGACCTTAGGAATATCTGGCAATAAGTGAGTAATATCATCCTTAAAATCAGCAGCCACGCGTTTCAAACGGCAAATAGCTACAGGCTCTTCCTCTATCCTACCACGGCGACAAGCTGGTTCGCATGGTCGATCACAAGTACGCCCGAGCACACCTGGAAATACATTCGACTCCCAATTAATCATGTATGCTTCGGTGTATCGTCCGGCAGATATCAACCTAATATATTGTGGTACAGGCGTATGTGCAGGGCATGCATACTGACAATCCACCACTTTATGGTAATACTCCGGATTTTTCACATCTGTGGGTTGCATAATATTTATTATATTTGGATGCACAAAAAAAGTGCAATCATATTACTAATACTTATAATAAGGCAAAAATATAGTTTTTACTGAGATCACAAAATTATTCAACCAACAATTTATTTAAATAAGACGAAGATCATCTTGAAAAGAGAATTTATGGTAATCAATTTATCAATGCATTATCAATATAGGCCTTCGATTTATGTTATTGTCCTTGGTGATTAGTTCAATAAAATACATGCCTGTTTTAAAATCTTTTACAGGAACTAAGACGGTCTGACTTTCTATATTCGGCTGACTATACATTACTTTGCCTGATGCATCTATGATTTTCATACCATAAACCTGATCTGCATCCACATTCAAATTTTCATCAGCTGGATTTGGATAAATGTTGATTTCAAAATCTACATTCTCAGTATTGGTAATTCGAATTCTTTCAAAAATGAGAAATCCGTCATCACTCAGCATTTGTACAATATCATCATCGCCATCTTTATCAAGATCTTCAATGAAAATATTTCTTGAAATAAAGGAAGAACTTGGCAAATTTTTAATATCCCAATCTGTTGGAATTGAACCCAAATTCTGCATAATTTGCAATGAAGCAATACTATCAAATCCCAAAACAAATTCCAGACCTGGCTGTCCGTTTAATTCACCTGATGTGATAGAATTAACTGGGTATTCAAATGATGTTGATACAATCTCAGTTGTAAATACAGTATCTACGTTGTGGATATATAATAGATTGTTTGATCCATCAACAGCTGTCGTTAAAATTTCATTTTTACCATCATCATCGAAGTCAACAAGTTCAAAATCAGCAATTGTATCATTCAAAATAGTACGTTGGAAACTAAAATTATTATTCGAATTTAGAAAATATAGTAAACCTGGTTCGTTATCTCCACCTTTCCTACAAAAAACAAGGTCATTCTTTCCATCTGTGTCCAGATCTATGACGGCTATTTTTTGTACGTCCGTATAATTGGCACCAGGTATCTCGTAATTAAAAAATGTGCTATCTGGTCTTTGAAAGAGAATTTTAGTCTTATTATATGCAAGTACAAGATCATAAAGTGTATCTTGATTGATATAATCTACAATAAATTCGGGAACTTTGCTCGTCTGAGTGCCATAGTAAAAGAAATCTTTATCAGCTCTTTCGAACTGGACATTTTGGCCATTGCTTACATTATCAAATTTCAAAATCCTGCCAGCGACACCTAGCAGCAAATCCAGATCTCCATCTTTGTCCAAGTCCCACAGTTGAAATTTTTTTCCATAACTCTGATCTTTCAGCAAAAGTTGCTTTTTGAAATCAAACTTTCCTGTACCTTGATTAACATATAGATTTACCTCAAATTTATCAGCATAAAAGATGTCAGGAAAACTATCATTATTAATATCTGCGACTAAACTACCAGCATATGTTTCGGAAGGTAATTTGTATTGACTATTCACTTCGAAAACTTGGCAATAAAGATAAGAATGAACAGCAAAAACAAAAATTAACAAAGGTAAAACTGGTTTCATGATGGGTTTTTAAAGTATTTTTAAAAGAAAATCCAAATTTAATTATTTTTACTATAATTCCAATTACTTATTCGACATTTCTGATACTTTCTTGTTTTTTTGATTTTCCTGAAAACAAAATAAAAAATACACTTTGGTAATATTAAAAAAATAAATACATTGCACCATAAAATTCATAGATATATGAAGAAGATTTGTTTATTTGGATGTTTATTTCTGACATTGATAGTTATGACAGCCATGGTCAAACCAGAAGCTTGGGGCTTTTATGGTCATCGGTTGATCAATAGAATGGCTGTTTTTACTTTACCACAAGAGTTGATTGTTTTTTACAAAAAGAACATTGATTACATGTCTGAACATGCAGTAGATCCTGATAAGCGGAGATATGCCACCAAACATGAAGGCGTGAGACATTATATAGATATCGATCATTGGGATAAAATTCCATTTCCGAATGTACCTCGTGATTTTGAAGAAGCCATCATCAAACATTGTAAAATTAAATTTATCAGCGGCACGGATTCTTTGTATTTTGATAAAGAAATCATTCGAGATTCAGTATTCTTGTCCACAAAAAGCTTTGGTGGTGTGCGATTAGCTATAGACTACCCTACTTTTGTAAAATATTGGAAAAAGGTCATCAAACCATTATATTATGAAGATGAATGGCGACTCTCAGGCTATGATTTAGATGAACTTTTTGGGACTACATATTTCCAAACAAACAAGGTGGATGTACTTATCGAAGATCATTTTTCACCTTATGGTATCGTGCCATATCACTTAGAAAGTACGCAAAAAAAACTTACCAAGGCATTCGAAAATAAGGATTTGACAGCAATATTGAGAATTTCTGCAGAATTTGGACATTATATAAGGGATGCGCATGTGCCTTTACATACTACTTCAAATTATAACGGCCAACTTACTGATCAGGTTGGTATTCATGCTTTTTGGGAATCGCGAATTCCTGAATTATTTGCCGAAAGAGAGTATGATTTTTTCGTTGGTAAAGCTACTTACATAGAAGATCCAAAGACGTTCTTCTGGAATATTATCATCAAAGCTCACACTCATCTAGATAGTGTTTTAGCAATCGAAAAAAGACTCAGTAAAACATTTGATTCAGCTTTACAGTATTGCTATGATGAACGTTTGGGCCAAACAATCCGCATCCAATGCCCTGAGTATGCTGATGCCTACACCAAAGCGATGGGATCTATGGTTGAAGAGCAAATGAGATTGGCAATAAATGCTGTCGGTTCTTGTATCTACACGGCTTGGGTAGATGCTGGTCAACCTATAATTGGAGAAATCGAAACACTTACCATCAAGGAAGAGCCTATTGTACCAGACAAAAACATCAAGGCTAGAGCGCATGATAATTAGGATGTGATAAGGACGGATTTTATTTTGTAAATTATAATCCAGAATCCTTACAAGCATGACAGCTTATGAGCTTGATGCCTTGGTTTGTGATCACATATACCTCCGTGTAATAGAGTTTAAATTCGAGAGGCTTGCCTGCCATTTGCACACAGAAAGTTCCTTTACCCGTTACGACTGCAGTACTATCGATCAATCTGACGTCAGATGAATGGACAATGATGTCATCATAACGCAGTTTGCCAGACGCCATATCTTCGAAGATCTCAGCCTTTGATTCTTTCCAACCATTAGAATGAATATAATGCAGCTCATCATGAAATAAATTTTGAAGCGAATCCAATTGTTGATTTATAATCCAATTAAATTTTTTGATGTGGAGTGCTTGGATGGTTTGGGAGATGTCTTGGGCTTTTGAAATATAAAACCCTAATACACTCAATAAATACACTAAAAAATATTTGGTTCTCGGTTTCATATGGCATAAAAAAGAAGAAGTCAGGTTTTTGGGCCTGACTTCTCTTGTAAAATATTAAAAGTATTATTATTAATTGAATGTATATCTAACACCAATTTGTGCCTGCCATCTTGATGCGAAATCTGAAACACTCCATCCAACAGGATTTGTATTTCTATAAGTAAATCCCTTTTTTGCAGTATCGATATTCAATAAAGATAAAGCCTGATTTGAGACAAAATATTGTCTTCCCCAATCTTTATTCAATAAATTAGTAAAATTAAATATGTCAAACGTCAACTGTAAACCATGTTTTTTATTGCCAATATTTGTGCCTAAATCTTGTATAATTCTTAGATCTACTTGATGTTCCCAAGGAGTAACTGCACCATTTCTTTCTGCGAACTGACCTCTTCTAGATTTAAGATAAGGATCATTTTCGATAAAAGCATTCAAACTTGCCCATTGGTCAGCTGGAGAAGTTGTGACACCACCAACTGTATATGGTAATAGATTGATTTCACTAATAGATTTTGGCACATAAATCAAGTCATTAGAAAATGCACCATCACCATTGAAATCACTGCTACTATTATAAATATACGAAAAATGATTACCTGACCTTCCAGCATAGAAAATGTTAATTCCAGTACCAAAAGCTTCATTTCTACCATACTTAAACGTATAAGATAAAGCTCCTATTAAGCGGTGTGCTAATTGAAAATTTGAAATAGCTAAATCTGGATTATTTGCAGCAGAACTAGTCTGAACAAATTCCCAATTTGATAAAGCAGTACTGCTAGCCCCATCATTAATGGACTTAGCTTGACCATAAGTATATGCTGCCATTGCAGAGAAACCGTTATCAAACTGTTTGCTCAATTGGCCTGTCAAGGAGTAATTGAAACCTTCATTTGTGTTGCTTAATAAAATTACATTAGTAAATGCTTTGTTTACTTTATCAGAAGATTTATATAATGCCCTTGTATCAGCACCGTGGCTATAAGAAGTATCTATCTTAGCAACAGAATTTTTAAGATTTATATCTGAGTACACAACATTGTTCAAGGTTTTTGAATAAATACCTTCAAGCGTTGCTATGATACCATATGGTAATTTAATGTCAGTAGCTAAGTTAAATCGTAAAACCTGAGGAAGTTTAAAATCTTTAGATACTAAATTCACCTCAACAGTTTTAGCAGCAGTACCAACATTTTTTGATTTGCAATTATTGGTTCAAAACCATTGTTATTATTCACTTCATTCGTTGGTGTATTTGTGTTGTCTTTAATATCAACTGTTCCGAAAAGCTTGCCGCTATTTGAAAATTGGTTAGACAACCAAACAAATGGTACTCTACCAGTAAATATTCCAACACCACCTCTAATCTGAAGGGATCTATCTTCACTAGCATCATAGTTAAATCCTAAGCGTGGTGACCAAAGCAATTGACCGCTAGGAGTGTTTGAGGTGGTCAAGTCTCCGAAAGCTGATGTTGTATCAATATCTGTATTTAATAATGGCTTATCACTAATTATAGGCACATCCAACCTTAATCCAATAGTAGCTTTAAGTTTTGTAGAAACTTTAAACTCATCTTGAACATAAAATCCTAATTGCATTGCAGAAAATTGTGCTGAAGGTTGATCTACTCCTGGAACAATAGAATAAGTAGCTCTCGCTCTTGAAGGTTTATTATCAACAAAATCTTGAACATTATTAAAATCCCATCTACCATTGTAATTATTAATAAATAAATTTCTGAATTTAAAAAACTCATTATGAGTTCCAATTGTAAATTGATGATTGCCTTTACTAAACTTCACATTATCAGTTATTTCAAAAATATCCTGATCTAATTCATTGGCTGTAGAAGATCTTTCTGATCCAAATTGAACTGAGTTTGTTGATTTACCATCAATATTATTGATTGTAATTTGCGGAAATAAACTGCCTTGTGTTTCTCTATTATCTCTAATTATAGAATAACCTACAATTAAGTTATTTGATATAGTATTCGTAATCTTACTTCTTAATTCAGCCACGGTAATATTCTGTGAGTTGTTAAATTTATATGCGTTATTACCAAAACGGAAGAAGGTACCTGAACGGCTCATATTGTCATCAAAAGCCTTGATATAATTATTACGTAAGGATATTTGATGGTTTTTGTTAATATTATAATCAAATTTTACTAAAAATTTATTGTTTTCAGTTAATGTATTAATTACACCGTAAGATCCTACATCATAATTCCACTTTTCTTTGGCAGTTTTAGCAATCAATTCTGCTGTAGCTAGTGATATTGAAGAACCTGTTTCACCAGCATTAAATGTAGTTGGTGTGGAAATCCTTCCTACCTCGGCGTTTACAAAATAAAACAACTTGTTTTTTATCAATGCTCCTCCTAATCTAAAACCCATTTGGTTGTTTTTAAATTCTGTAGCCTTTAAGTTTGTAAGTACACTTTTTCCAATTGTATTCTGATTTCTTGTAAAAAAATAGACAGAGCCCTCAGTATTATTTGTCCCAGAGCGTGTAACAGCATTAACACCTCCTCCTGTAAAGTTGCCATAAGTAACGTCATATGGTGCTAAAACTACTTGAAGTTCTTGTATGGCATCAATTGAAATAGGCTGCGTATTTGCTTGGCCTCCTGGTGCTCCTGAACCACTCAATCCAAAAACATCATTATTAACTGCACCATCTATAGTAATGTTATTAAATCTATTATTAGCACCACCAAATGAACTACCGTTAGCTTGAGGAGTCAACCTAGTAAAATCACTTAAACTTCTTGACAATGATGGCATAGTTTCTAACTGCCTTTTATTAATATTTGTACTTGCCCCAGTTCTTTTACTATTCAAAATATTATCTTTAGTACCTACAACTGTGATTTCGCTCAATGCTACTCCTGTTTCACTTACTTTAGTATTAAGAATAAATTCTTGTCCCAAGCTTAAATATACATTATTTTCTTGTGTTTCAGTGTATCCTACATAGCTAAATACTACATTATACGGTCCTCCTACTCTTAAATTATTAAGTGAATAAGAACCATTTTCATTTGTCACAGTGCCGTACGTAGTCCCAGAAGGAACATGTGTTGCAACAATTGTTGCTCCGATCAATGCTTCTCCTTTGTCGTCTGTAACTTTTCCGACCATACTTGATGTCGTCACCTGCGCCTGAACACCAAGTGCTAACAGCAGGAATAAAAAAATGTGTACAAATCTTGTCTTCATAAAACTTTGATTTTGGTTTGTCGCCTCCTGATGTCCATTTTTAAATCTCAGAAGTCAACGGTTAATTAATGATTGATTTGGTTAAAAAAATTTCCACAAAAGTAATCACTAAATATTAAAATAATGTTAATTTTTATATATAAAATTTATATATCTAACTACTATTCATCATATTTTTTATAATTTTATTTACTTTTATGCTTTCAATCAGTATAGTTCAATCATTTTGGGATTATTTTCTTTTCATATCAGATTTAAATGTAGTACATCAAAATAATTCAAATATGCTGTTTGACTGGTTGCGTATCAAGAACCGACATTTAATTAATTTTTAAATATACACAAATGAAAAAGTTTTTTACCTTATTGATGGCTGTTTTGTGGGTTACTTTTACTTCCTATGGCCAAATAGTTATTTCCGAAATTTCCTATAATCCACCTGAATCTGGAACGGATTCTTTGGAATACATCGAGATTTACAATGCCGGTAATGCCGGTGTAAATCTTAAGGATTATAAGTTCAGTAAAGGCGTTGATTTCACTTTTCCTGATACAACATTGGGCAGTCATAAATATTTGCTTATTGTAAAACATGCCAGAGCCTTCAATGCAGTGTACAAAATAAATGCCTTGGAATGGAGTCCTACAAATCCTTTATCTACAAGCAACACATTATCTAATAGCGGTGAAATCCTTGAAATCGTAGATGTTAACGGCAACATTCAGATGTCTTTTAAGTATGAGAAAGTCGTACCTTGGCCTACGTTTGCAGAAGGTACAGACGGCGGCGGTGCATCGATCGAAATATGTGACTTGGCCGCAGATCCTTCTGTAGGTAGCAATTGGAAGGCCTCGTTGCATGACTTTGGCGTGGAGCTTAATGGCAAAAAGATATTCGGTACACCTAATGCAGTCAATTCTATCACTGAATGTGTTGCACATGCTGACCACGTAATAGAAGTGTCGTCAAATGTATTTACGCCTAAAGATATCACTATTGATGTAAATCAAACAGTGAGATGGGAAAACAAAGGCGGAAGTCATAATGTAAATGGTAGCCAAGCCACATTCCCAAATAATCCAGAGAGCTTTGGAAATGGCGCAGCTTGAGCTACATCTTGGACTTATGATTTTAAATTTACAAAACCAGGAAAATACGATTACCAATGCGATCCACATGCATCATTGGGAATGGTTGGAACTGTGACGGTCAAATCACCAGTTGTTGTTGATCTTTATCCATTGAGAACAATTGCACAATTAAAAGGTGTAAATGCTGATGGTGTTGCAGATTCTCTTGGTGTCAAATGTACGATCAAAGGAGTAGTATATGGAATCAATTTTAGACCTGCTGGCTTACAGTTCACTATAATCGATGCGCAAAACAAAGGACTCGGTGTATTTAATTCTAACAATAATTTAGGATATACTGTAAAGGAAGGCGACGAAGTTCAGGTAAAAGGTACTGTTGCACAATTCAGAGGTTTATCACAACTTACAGCAGATTCTCTAAAAGTACTTTCTACTGGAAATACGCTCGTAACACCAAAAGTATTAACAAATCTATCTGAAAATGATGAGTCTTCATATGTTCAAATCAAGAATGTAAGTTTTGCTGATCCAACACAATGGACAGGAACTGGTTCAGGATTTAATATGACAATGACCGATGGAACCAACAATTTTACAGTAAGAGTAGCAAATGTAACAGATGCTTATGCATTGTCATTGCCATCCGGAACTACATTTAATGTAACTGGTATTTTGACACAATTTGCAGCTACCACTTCTGCACCTTTTGCAGATGGATATCAATTACAGCCGAACTATTATACAGATTTTGTGGCTACATCAGCAAGCAAAGACCTAGAATTGGATGCTGCTTTATCAGTTTCTCCAAATCCAGTTTCAAACGTACTGACAATCTCTACTTCGGCTCAGCCAGAAATTTTAGAAGTATATAATACCATTGGTCAATTGATCAACAAAGCTCCGTTTACAAATACGATAGACTTTTCAAATTTTAACGGTGGTATATATATCATCAAAGTGATAAAAGGAGAGAAATCATCTTCATTAAAAATAGTTAAAATGTAGTATTTGATTACATTTTAAGGAAATTTAATCTATAAAAATGGTGGTTTGGTATAATGCCCGACCTCCATTTTTATTTTAATTATAATTTTGGACAATTTTTTTTTGATACATAAAAACAACATTTTCAATGAACAGATTTTTAATACCAGTTTTCCTGTTGACTTGGATTTCAATGGCTCAGGCCCAGTTGAATAAGATCAACTTTCAGGAATTCACCTTGGATAACGGACTTCATGTCATTCTTCATCAGGACAAAAGCACGCCTATCGTTGCTGTATCGGTCATGTACCATGTTGGTTCTAAGAATGAAAATCCAGAACGTACGGGATTTGCCCATTTTTTTGAACACCTATTATTCGAAGGATCAGAGAATATCAGTCGTGGTGAATATGACAAATACATAGAAAAAGCAGGTGGCACGCTTAATGCTAACACGTCTATGGATCGTACGTATTACTTTGAGATTTTACCATCCAACCAACTTGAATTAGGACTTTGGCTCGAATCAGAAAGAATGCTCCACGCCAAAGTAGAAAATGTAGGTATAGAAACCCAAAGACAAGTGGTAAAGGAAGAACGAAGACAACGTATTGACAATCAACCTTATGGTTCGTTTTTGGAACAAATCATGAAACGAGCCTATAAAACGCATCCATATAAATGGCCAGTAATTGGTTCTATGGCACACCTAGATGCAGCAGAAGAGAAAGACTATAAAAACTTCTATAAAGACTTCTATGTACCTAACAATGCCATCATTTCGATAGCGGGAGACATAGATTATGAAAATGCGAAAGCTTTGGTTACCAAATACTTCTCAACTATACCAAAAAGTATGAAGCCAATCTACAGACCTACAGTAGTAGAGCCTGCATTGGGTGGTGAAGTGAGAGATACATTTTATGACAATATCCAGCTTCCAGCAGTGCTTATGGCCTACCGAATTCCTGCTGCGGGCACACCTGAATATTATGCGGTATCTATGTTGGGTACTTTGTTATCTCAAGGTGAATCTTCTCGATTACAACGTGCCTTGGTGGATGACCAGCAAAAAGCAGTAGCTGTAGGTAATTTCCCACTAGATCTTGAAGATCCAGGTGTCTCTATCGCATATGGTATATGTAGTATGGGAACTGATGTACTCGATGCCGAAAAGTCTATCACAGCGGAAATCGATCGTATAAAAACAGAACCTATCGGCGATGAAGAGTTTCAAAAATGGAGCAATCAGGTAGAAAATGACTTTGTGACTTCCAATTCAAGAGTAGCAGGTATAGCAGAGTCATTGGCAAATTATAAAATGTATTATGGTGACGCCAATCTTATCAATACAGAATTGCAAAGATATCTTGCTGTAACGAAGGATGACATCAAAAATGCAGCCATTAAATATTATAACAATAATAACAGAGTGGTACTTCATTATTTGCCAAAGCCTGTAAATCCATAATTTTATTCAACACTTTTTTAATTAGTATAATAATAACAATACATAATGAAGAAATTAATTTTTGCATTCAGCGTAATATTCTTTTTCACCCAATGTGCTAAAAAAACAATAGAAACGGCAAGTAATGTCCAACAAAACCAAGTGGACAAATCTTGGCGAAAAATGGCACCAGCACCAGCCGCTGCAAGAGATATCCAATTGGGTGCATATTCCACTTTTGACCTTGCGAATGGTTTGAAGGTCATCGTAGTAGAGAATCATAAGTTGCCAAAAGTATCTTATCAGCTTTCGCTCAATAATGAAGCGCTTATCGAAGGTGACAAAGCAGGATATACCAGTTTTGCTGGTGAACTAATCAATAAAGGTACAAAAAACAGAACTAAAGCCCAGATCGATGAGTCTATCGACTTTATAGGCGCAGATTTGAGTACTTCGGCTTCAGGTATCTTTGCAAGTTCACTCAAAAAGCACGGAGACAAATTGCTCGAAATCATGACAGACGTGTTGTACAATCCTACTTTTCCGAAAGAAGAATTTGAAAAAGTACGTAAGAGAACAGCATCAAATTTGGCATCTTCCAAAACCAATCCTGAAGCCATCGCAAGCAATATACGAAGTATTGTAAACTTTGGCAGTAATCATCCTTACGGCGAAGTGCAAACAGATGAGACCATCAAAAACATCACCGTAGATGACTGCGTAAAATATTATAATACCTATTTCAAACCCAATAATGCTTATTTAGTCATCGTGGGAGACATCACTCCTGAAGAGGCAAAAGCACAGGCTAACAAATATTTTAGCAAGTGGGAAAAAGGAACAATCCCATCATTCAATTATAATACACCAACTCCTGTCAAAGGTGCCCAAGTTCGTTTCGGTAATAAAGATGGCGCAGTACAATCTGTCATTAATATCTCTTATCCAGTAGATATGAAACCAGGAAGTGCAGATGCAATCAAAGCCAGTTTGATGAATTCAATCCTTGGTGGTGGTATATTTAGTGGTCGATTAATGCAAAATCTAAGAGACAAGAAAGCATACACATATGGCGCGAGATCAAATATCTCTACAGACAAATTATTAGGTAATTTTAATGCTTTTGCCAGTGTAAGAAATGAAGTGACCGATAGTTCTGTTACCGAATTTTTGTATGAAATGAACAGAATCGTAAAAGAACCTGTAAGTGAGTCAGATCTAAAACTTGCCAAGAGCAGTACAGCAGGTAATTTTGGCCGATCACTTGAGTCTCCACAGACTATTGCAAATTTCGCACTCAACACTTTCCGTTACAATTTGCCGAAAGACTATTACAATAATTATCTCAAAAATGTAGATGCAGTAACCGTAGGTGATATTCAGGCAATGGCTTCAAAATACATCAGACCTGAAAATTGTAATATCGTCGTTGTAGGTAATAAAGATAATGTAGCAGACAAATTGAAGAAATTTGATGCAGATGGCGAATTAGATTTTTATGATGCTTTTGGCAAAAAAATAGAAACCAACAATGTAGCTTTATCGGCAGACATCACAGCACAAAGTGTGATTGAAGATTATATCGAAGCACTTGGTGGATCTGCAAAATTGAAAGCAGTAAAGACTTTGCAACTTGGTATGAAGGCAAGTATGATGGGACAAGAAGCGTCATTCGAAACATACCAAATGGCTCCTGACAAGTATGCAAGCAAGATGCAAATGATGGGCATGGTAGTCCAAGAGCAGAAATATAATGGCGTCAAAGCATCTGTAGGTCAAATGGGTAAAAACCAGATTTTGACAGAAGGAAGTGAATTGGCCGAAATCAAAAAGCAAGCCATCTTGTTTGAACAACTTAGATATAATACCACTGGATACAAAATGGAACTCAAAGGCATTGAAAATGTTGAAGGTTCTAATTGTTACAAGTTGGTTGTGACAGATCCAATGGAAAAACAAACCACTGAATTTTATGATGTAAAATCAGGATTGCTAATGCGCACAGTAAGCGCTAGTGAAAAGATGACAATGACCATTGATTATAAGGATTATAAAGCAGTTGATGGTATTATGATCCCACACACTAGTTCTATAAGTGGAGTAATGCCTACAGCGCTTGTGATGGAAGCAACCAATGTTGCGATCAATAAAGAAATATCTCCGGATACTTTTAAGGTAGAATAAATCTTTCAATAATAGCCGGATGAAGATATCATTCATTCGGCTATTTTATAAATTCAAAAGAGTAACAATCAAAAAGACTTTTTGAAAACAGACTAATCCTCTCCTACTGCTGGCGTTTTTGTAATTTTTATACAAGTTTTTGCATCATGATCTATTCTCGCACCATCTGAAATCCCAGCCATCAATACAGCTTTTATAACTCCATTCGCTTCAATTACTAAAACTTCTTCCTTTTCAAATAGTGACATTTTGCGATTATTGAGAAATAACGACCGGTGATTCTATATCATCGCTAAGGTAAAATACATTGCTGCTGCCAAAAAGGTCAGTTGGCACATCTATAATCTCCAATCTATACAAATGGTTATACCACAAAAACTCTAACGGGAAAGATTCGATCTTTATGGGTTGGAATTTTGGTATTTCCTTAAATTTTCGGATGATCAATTTTTTTCTATGGGTGATAGCTTCATGTTCGGTGGTCAAATATCGATTGCCATTGATTGTAAAACTATTTAAGATATCATGACATTGCTCTTTGTTATATCCAAATTGCTTTATGATTTCAAACAATAAACTGGGGCCTACTTCACTTGACACTATCGGTTCCAGTGAAATCTCCGTTAAACCATTTCTTACAATGACTATTTCGTCTGTATATTGTTTCAATAAGAAAGTAAGTAAATTTTCTGTTTGTTGTAAATTATTGATGCTTTTTAGAATTCCAGATTTAGACCTGACATCGGTAGCATAAAGCACTGGTAATACATTGTGCCTTATTTTATTTCTCAAGTATTTATCTGTGGCATTGCTGCTATCTTCTCTATACTGTACAGCATGATCCATCGCATATTGTAGTATATCTTCTTTACTTGCGAAAAGTAATGGCCTGATGATATTGCCACTGCGAACAGGTATGCCATCCAAACCACTCAGACCTGCACCACGCATCAAATTGATCATAAAAGTCTCTACCTCGTCGGAAGAATGATGTGCTGTAGCTATCAAATCATATTTGTGTTGCAATGCTATGTCTTGTAGCCATTCATAGCGAAGATTTCTGGCCTTATCTTGAAGATTTCCTTTGTCAAATGTATTTTCAGGCAACTCCAGCAAATAAAATGGGATTTGATATTTGGCACAAAAATTAGCGACAAAATTTTGGTCTTCATCTGACTCAACTCCACGCAACTTATGATTGATATGTGCAATTCCAATTGGAAATTGTGCTTTTAAAAATACATCAACCATTACCATGGAATCTAAGCCTCCTGAAACCGCCAATAAAACTTTTTGTCCATTATCAATTAAATTTCTCCCATTAATATATAATAAAAACTTATCAAGCATTACTTTTGCATTGTATTAAAATAGAAGGTATATACACATCAAAGATAATTTTTTTTATTTAAAATGTGATCATACACCTATTCACTTTCAAAATCAATTGTAAAACAATATAAAAATGAGATATTTACTTTTACTAATTATTACCATAGCAATAGGTTGTAAACAAGTAACATCATCTTCGAGTTCATCTTCCAAAGGAAGTGCCGTCGTATTACCAATATCAGAAAAATGGATGCTATCCAATCAGTCGGAGACATCTGATAGCTTAGCTCAAGTGGCTAGAGCAAATGCTGGACCAATCCTTGAACACAGGATCAAAGAATCAAAAACTGGTGTTGCCACTGGAATGGATAAGGATCTTTGGGTAGTGGATGCCATTTTGAAAGGCAGTAAAATGACATTTGGCACGGATGTGAATGGATTTTGGATTGACTTCAAAGACAATAACCTATATGAATATGGAAACTTCGAGGTCATCAAAGGGCAAGGCAAATATCATTTCGATGTGGACAAAAACATCATGTTGTTATTGGATGCAGATTCTCGTATCAAAGCTCAAGAATTTCAGACTATCCTAACAAATGATGCCTTGGTGCTTGTAGGCTCGTCCATCTATGGCGACAACAATATGCAAGCCAAATTCCAAAGAAAGCCTGCTATGCCCGTAAAACCTGTCAAACAGCCATTGGTGGAGTGATGAAGCGTGCTTGATGATAAAACTTTATCTGCATCCCACCAATGAAAAGTTACTCCAGAAACTAAAGACTTCATTGTTTTGAATTTCTAGAATTACTAACTAGAATTGTTTCCAGGAATAATTAGTAGGTAAATCTACTTTTAATGGGCAAAATTTAAACCGATCATGCAATGAAGTACAGGGAAATCAAGCCAAGTGGATTTTTAAGCAACTTTGTGAAGTGTATTTGGTATTACGAAACAAAAGATGCTGAAATTCAACACACAATTTTGCCTGATGGTTACTTTGATTTAATCGCAGAATTTGAAAACGAAACATTGTCAACATTAAAACTAACCGGAATTTGGACGCAACCAAAGGATATTATAATTCCCAAAAACACGATATTCTTCGCAATTCGATTTAAACTTTTAGCCTTAGAATATATCTTCAAGAAAGAGATAAAAACGATTTTAGACACAACGGCTGATATACCATTTTCATTTTGGAACATTGACAAATATGAGTGTAAAGAATTTGAAAAATTTGCCTTTGAACTCACCAACAAACTAAATGCATCGATAAAACATCTAGTTGAAATTGACAATAGAAAATTGAATTTATTTGACATAGTTTACCAACAAAAAACATTGACAGTTTCAGAACTTTCAAACCAAATATTTTGGAGTAGTAGGCAGATAAATAGGTACTTCCAATCTCAATTTGGCATCTCGTTAAAGGAATTCTTAAAAATTGTGCGATGCCACGCCACTTACCAAAATATTTCAAACGGAAACTTAAATCCTTCTTCTCATTTCTTTGACCAAGCACATTTCATCAAAGAAATTAAAAAAATATACTGGTGTGACACCGAAGGAACTGAGTAAGAACAAAAACGACCGATTTTACAATTATCTAAAGTAGTTGAAGCCTAATTTTGTGCCATAATTCAAAATTAGAAAAATGAAGATAAGTAAAATGTCGCCAAACTTTGAAGTAACAAATATTAGGAAAACCGTTGCTTTTTATGCAGAAAATTTCGGTTTCAACTTAATTATGGCTGTTCCTGAATCACAAGACGGTATTGACCAAACATTTGAAGAAAACAAGGAATATGTGTATGCCATGATGCAAAAAGACAATGTTGAATTAATGTTTCAACGATCAGACACTTTCAAAAACGATGTTATTTTTTCAAAAGGGCAAACAATCGGTGCAAGTGTTTCATTTTATATGGACATAGATAGCATAAATGAATTTTACCTTGACCTAAAAAACAAGCAACTTGTACTGACCGATCTAAAAACTACTTGGTATGGCATGCAAGAGTTTTATGTAAAAGATCTAAATGGCTATATTCTTGGATTTGCCGAAAAAGCCGAATAGCAATGGATATAGAATCGCTAAGAATATTTTGCCTCACGTTAAAAGGTGCAGAAGAGAAAATGCCATTTGATGACAAAACATTGGTATTTTCTGTGTTTGGAAAAATGTTTTGTGCAACAGATATCACTACTTTTGATTTTATAAACGTAAAGTGCGATCCTGAAGAAGCCATTGGTTTGAGAGAAATGTACAGAGATGTAACACCAGGTTATTATATGAATAAGAAGCTTTGGAATAGCATAAAGACAAAAGGACAAATAACTGACATGCAAATGAAAGCTTGGATATTGGACTCGTATAATTTGGTTGTAGCTGGACTTCCCAAAAAGATACAAAGAGCGCTTACTGAAGAATAAAATGCTCGAATAATATTTCGTTTACATACTTTCAAATCTCTTCTATATCACAAATATTGGAACCAAAATTGACATATTTCTAGGAATTGTATCCTACTTTTAAAGATGGTAAAGTATATTTTGTAATTGGATCGGAATATTTGTGAAGTATATTATCTAATTTTGTCCTAATTGTATAAACCATATGAAAATAAAATATTTTATAGATGAATTTGAAGGCATGTTTACTGGTGAAAATTGGGTAGCCATTTCATTGAAAGACATAATCGATAAAATTACACCTGAAAATGTGTATACAAAAAAAATACCCAACAGGCATTCGATATATGAATTAGTAGCACATTCCCTAGCTTGGAGAAATTTTCTCTTAAGCCGTCTAAATAGTGATTCAGCGCTTGACATACACCAAAACGACCAAAATGACTGGCCACAAACTGTGCCATCTGAGTGGAAAAATTGGGAAAATTTAAAAAACCAATTCATAAATAGCCAATTTGACATTATTGCTGCATTACAACATTTTGACGATCAATGGCTTGACCAAATTGTGCCTAAAAGAACATACAACTACAAGTATCTATTAAATGGGATTATTCAGCACGATTATTATCATTTTGGTCAAATTTCCTTATTGTTATGATATCATAAAAAAGAGAGCCGTACCATAAATCATCAATCAAGCAAAATCTCAACGCTCTTCGGAACGTCTTTTACGATGATTAGCGCCCTATTTAAAATTATAGATATTTAGGTTAATATACCACAATAATAAAGCCTAGACTGAAAAGTATAAAATTTAATTTCAATTTATACATACTATTAAAAATATTTACATACCTTGGTAATTAATCATTGTTACCTATTTAATCAATATAACAATGACTAATAATAACTCCATTTTCACCAATTCAAAGTAGTTTAATACCCCAATTAACACTTTGTAAATTAAGCGCCATAAAAAACTGATCGAGTGAGTATGTGTGCAGAAAAAAAAGATAATAAACAACAATCTTCAGTTTATTCAGTCATCATGGAAGCTTGTATATATCAATGTCTGAATTCCTACATTTAAAATCATTTTAATTGATGGGACTTGCAGGATATTTTTGGGTAGATATTTTTTTAATTATAAAATTCTTGACCTATGTATTTAAATGTATTAAAGTACAATCAGATTAAAATTTGTATATTTTTTATTTTCATTTTTTTTGGTAATACCATTAAGTTAATTGGGCAACCACAGAATGATTTTTGTACGAATGCGATAGCTGTTCCACTTGAAGCAGGTACATCTTGCAACTTGGTAAATTATGCTGTATCTAATGCTACTTTTTCTAATAATTTAAGGTGTCAAAATGAAGTAACCACTAATGATGTATGGTATTCGATCACACCTTCGCAAAATGTGTTGTATGGCAATCTAGGCATTTTTACAGGTCAATGTCATTTAAGCATTTATGATGCGTGCAATTCTAGTCCGATATTTTGCAGACCATTTAATATATCGAATCCTTATTTCAACCTTAATGTAAACCCTGGGACGACCTATTATATAAGGATTTCAGATTTTAGTTTTATGAATGGAAATATGGAGTTTGATATGTGTTTTGGGAAGATTGTAATATATCAGTATCTATTATCACTAACACTTCGACTATATGCGATGGTGAGTCTGCGTTGCTAGAAGCCTTTGCAAATTTTGGTACGCCACCGTATTCTTATCAATGGGATCAAAACTTATCTCCTGATCAATATCAAACAGTTTCACCAAATGTCAATACGAATTATAATGTGACGGTGACAGACATAAATAATTGTTCTGACACGGGTACGATCACTATTATAGTAAACGCACTACCAATAGTTACTGCATTTGCCAACACTCCAGTATGTGAGGGATTTGGAACAATTCTTTTTGGAAATGGTGGGACATACTATAATTGGGCAGGACCAAATAATTTTAATTCAACTCAGCAAAATGCCCTAGTTGAAGGATTGCCACAAAATTCTGGCACTTATTTTCTCACAGTTACTGAAAACAATGGCTGCAGTAGTACATCTTCTGTCAATATATTGATCAACCCAGCACCAACGTTAATATTACACAAAAATAATTTTTCTTGTCAAAAAGATTCTTTAATCCTCACTGTATCAGGTGCCAACACGTATATGTGGAATGGCCCTAATGGCTTCACTTCCACGTTGGATACAATTGTTTTGCATAATGTAATTCCAACACAATCCGGCATTTATAAGGTAAAAGGACAAGGCACAAATTTATGTCAAAAAACAGATAGTATAAAAGTCACCATCTATCCAACATATAGTTATGGTGACCAAGTGATTTCATGTTTTAATGAGTTATCTCCAGGCGGACAGCTTATGACAGCAACGGGATTTTATATTGATTCGCTAACCACAGTAAACTCATGTGATAGCATCATAAGCACATATTTTATTTATAATGCAACCGAAGCACAAGTAAGCATTATAAACGATACCATAATTCAGGCTATCGGTGGCGGCACTTACCAATGGTTCGATTGTACTTTAGGTCAAAATATACCTAATGAAAATTCACAAATATTCATCCCAACACAGAATGGAAATTATGCCGTGATAATTACGAATGCATCAGGATGTGTAGATACCAGTGTTTGTGTTACTATTGATGTTTCAAGTTCTCAATCTATAATAAACCCTAAATCTATCACTGTCAGTCCAAATCCAACCAGTAATATTTTTTATGTACATGGTTTAGCACAGCCTGCCAATTACGAAATTTATTCACTACAAGGATTGAAAATTTCAAATGGGTCAGTGTTTGACCAGTCTATTCAGATCCTTGAGAAGGGTATTTTTTATATAAAATTGATGATAAACAATGAAATAATAGTCAAAAAGCTTATTGTTTTGTAGCGTTGGTAGCACTATAGTGCACTATCCTATTTTGTCTTTTTCGTAAAAAATCGTGTAGTTTTGGGCACGCAATTTCATCAAACAACTATTGGTGGAGTGATGAGACTTTAGTCTCTGATGCTAGATAGAATCTACCATCAAATAATGTCCTTTACTAGGTCCAGCAAGTTTTTACGCGAATAAATGTATTAGCTTTTGTTGTTTGCTGAATTCAATATCTCATGAATTTTATTTCGTTCATTAAGAGTCAGATAATGAATAGCTATTAACAGTTTTATCCTTTCGTCTCGTATGTCATATTCATTGAAATTCGTCACAATATCGGCTATCATTGTAGGTGATATATCTCCAATGTTTTCGTAACTAAATACGTATTTTTGTACCTTAATATTTTCTTTGCTGAACGATTTCAAGAATTTTATATACTTTCCATTATATTTGTTATTAACGACTTTAAGAGTGTCTGATCCTCTCTTCCATGTCCTAAGGTTACCCCAAACTTCATAGAAGGATCTTATATCCAATTCTTTCATTAATTTTTCTTGTTCTGCATAAGGTAGTTGAAATTCTAATCTGCCTGTTTCTACTGCCTTTTGCATTCTTGTAAAATAATGTTCGTAGCATTCCAGAACATCGGTACCTTTCAAATTTTCTGATTTGCAAATAGATTTGTTAAAGGAGTCGATTATTTTTTCTAAGTCATCAATTTCATATGCTTCAAATATGTTTGTTATATCTGGATAGTCACTTAATGATTTAGGCTTTGTTTGGCATCCTAATGACACCATAATTAAGCAATAGATTACAATTTTCATTTTTTCTTTTTTTATTCCTTGCCTTAGTTTGACAATTTTATTTTTTTTCTTTAACAATTCTTATAGACCTGTTTTCGGGTCGAAATCTTCTGCTACTCCACTGTAAATTCCATCTTGAATTGCCTTTTGTAAAGTATAAAATTTTTGTTTTTCTTCTTCTAATAATCTTAACCCAGCTCTTATCACTTCACTTGCATTTGTATATCTACCTTCTCCTATTCGTGTTTGAACAAATTTTTCAAAATGATTTCCTAGGATATTGATGTATTCATACTCATTTTACAATATTATTACAAAGTTTATAATATTTTGTAATATTTACAAATCTATTTTTCATCTTATATAACCTAACGGTTCGGTGCTTTGCGACGGTTTTTGGCGATAGCCAAAACTGGCGTCAAAGCACTTGTTAGCATCCGTATTTAGATTACAAATTCTTTTACCGTTTTTACTAATGCCTTTTTCATCAATTCGTCACTGGAGGAATGACCAGCATCAACACTTATTAATTCAATATTTTCATACATTTTAGAAAAATTTTGAGCAGTAGAAAACAAAGTAATTTGATCATGAATTCCATGAAGCAATTTAATTGGTATTTGCTTAATTTTAATCATGTTATCTTCTATGAAGTTATCAGGCAAAAAGAAATTATTTATTGAATAGTGAGACAATATTTTTGCCTGGGAAAGATAATCATTTTTCTTTAATTCCGCATCTATTATATCTGGCTGCTTTTTTTTACCTGCTACAGAATTTCCATATCTAATTAGTTCAAATGAATACATAGATTTTGTTTTCATATCTCCAGTTAGCACTTGATTGAAATAATATTGAGAAGGGTTTTCTAAGTATTTGGAAGGAACAAATGATATGAATCTATTCCATTCTTCTCGAAATTTAATTTTGGTTCCTCCTAATTCAAAATGTTCGCGTTCTCGTTTAGTGGCGGTAAATAACCCTCTAATTATTAATCCTTTAACCTTTTTTGGATATTTCATTGCATAAAGCAGTGAAAGCGTACTTCCCCAAGAACCTCCAAATAAGAAGACTTCTTTCTTGTTTAATTTTTTTAGTATTTTATCCATGTCATTGATTAAATGTTCTGTTGTATTAGAGTTTAACTCCCCTTTAGGAATACTCTTTCCGCAGCCTCTTTGATCAAATAAAATGACATTTTGTTTAGATAGGTCAAAAAAATTAAGATCGGTTTTCTTGACACCTAACCCTGGGCCACCATGCACAAATAAAATTGTATTCCCTTTGGGATTTCCATGAAGCTCATAGTTGAGTTTATGAATATCGTCGACTGAAATTGTATTTTCGTTCATTTTCATTTATGGATGCTAACTTATTCCTCCCCGACACAAATATATATCAACTTTGGCTTTTTTTAGCATTTTTATTTTGAAATTCTTTGTTGTGATCATTGGATATCAATATACCAATCGGACTTTGTATTTTATTTGCACTGTGATTGGTGGCAAAAGTACTTTTCCGGTCCGGCTATAAAAACTACCAGTTTTTCTATCACTCTATCAGGATGAGCACAAGTTATAAACTTGTATTAGCATCTATTGACCATCGCTTGTATTTGGTGCTTTATTTTGCCAAATGCCTGTCAGTCGTTCGTTGGTCTTATTTCGTCATTCAATTTCGTTAAGAATGTTGCGTTGTCCGTTACAATTGTGTTGTAAGTATCTATGCAATTCATTATCTCTTTTTCAGGCCCGTTAATCCATTCATCACTTCCGTAAAAAGCGTCTTGGCTTTCTTTACGTTGTTCTAGACTTTCATAATTGCGGATTAAATAAAAACTTTCTTTGTCAATAAGTGAAAAACCATAGTCCACAACATTAATTTTCCAACGTTTCATCATTGGCAATGATTGTTCGGTAAACACTTTGATAAAATTCTCTGCCGAATTTTCTTTGAATTTGTAAATTCTTATTTCTGTTATCATTTTATTCTGTTTGCGTACATATACCAATTCCATTCCCAAGTTTTTCCATTGTCTGTTGAAAATGCCTGACTCCAAATAGGATTGTCAATGTCGGTTTTGTTCCAATGAAATAATACGATGATGTCCTGTCCTTTGAATGTGTCTTTGCAGTATAGTTTTCCGATATTTCCATCAAATGAGCCAACCATTGGTGGGTCAAAGGAATCTGCGTTGCTATCTGCCCAATAAATGCTCCACAATTTTGTCTGTGGGTTGAAAAGTCTGATTGCTATTCCTTCAAATGGCTCTCCGTCAAAGGTTGCAGAAAATTTATTCATATTAGCAAAACCTTTCAACAAATGAGATGTGTCGTCAGTTGAGCTAAACTCTATCCATTCGTCACAGTTGTTGAGTCGGTCTTTAAGTTTTCTATTGCGAATATTCCATTTGCCTATATAAAAGTCAAAGTCGGTGTGTGCAGAAGTTGGAGAAGCAAAAACTTCTAATTGACCATTTTCGTTTATTTTAAAATCTTGCATATTATTTTGTCCAATTGTTGTTTTTGATGTGTCGTGATATAATAAAACTCCAATTATTTATATTTGATTCAATTTTCATAGAACTTTCTTTCATTTTCATGGTAGTTTCTTATCAATTTCGTACTTGCGGAATTCAATAATTCTGAAATTTTATTAACTAACTGACTTGAAACGTGTTCATTCATTCTATTTTGCATCTTAATTTTGAACAAATATACTATTTTTCAAAGTCTTTTTTTGGGATTTGGGTTGTTCAAATTACCGCTAACATGAAGTACTGGCGATGTGCCTTCTCGATAGAGCATGATTTGCTACGGCTTGTTTACCATCAGTTATTCATATATTAATAACTCTTATCATTGTTAAATCATCACTTGGCATCAAACCATTTTTATTTTTAATTTCAATCATTGTTTTCTTTAATTTATTTAAGTTATCAAGGTCGTTTTCGTATTCAAAGAATTTGGCCATAATCTGTTCTTGGCTGATTTGATCGTATGATTGCCCGTCAAAATTCTTAAAAGTATAAATTCCATCAGTTGAAATTGTAAGATTTTTAAGGTTATTGACGGTTAATTTTTTCGTTCTTGTTTGATACCATAAATGTTTGTCCATTTTTAGGTGATAGCCAATATAATCTGGTTTATTATCATTTTCATATTCAATATTTTCTCCATTAACATGAATAAACCCATCACCAACAATTACTAATTCAGCAGATTTATCCATTAAGTCTATAATCCCAAGTATCAAAGTTGATAAAATTTCATCAGATTTCAAATCGAGTTGTCTATTTAAATTTGATAATTCTTCAAAAAGTTGTAGTGAGATTTGTTCAAGTTGATTTTTCAACTCTTTAGTTTCTTTTTTTGCAAATTCTTCATAGGCTTCTTGCTTTGCAATTTTTCTCAACAATTTACCAATTAATGTCGATGCAAAATAAGAGTCAGTTCCACTTGAACACCCATCCATAACTGCAATCAATTTCCTTGAGCTCCCAGCTTCTTCGGAAACTAAAAAGTCTTCATTATGATTAACATGAAATTCCCCTATATGACTTAATTCGTAAAACTTCAAGATATTTGGTTTTCCCTATTCTTGGTCAAAGATAATAAATTTCGAAATTTTCTCTATTATAAAACTATCATCAAATATTAATTCGACATTTCCACTTGTAATTATCCTATCAGGTGAACCAATCTCGTCATACTTATATTTTATAAATTTATATGGTATTGACTTCATATCTAAATGATCAATTGCTTCCTTATATTTTAATTTTGTATGTATAAAATTATAATTTATTTTCAAATTTAGTTTAGGGACTGATTCGATTCCTGGAATAATTTGTATCCCATAAAGTCTACCATTAATGTCATTTTCAAAATAAAATTCAACTTTGTCATATTTGTAGATTGATGGACTAATAGCTTTCCTATTCTTTTGAACCCATTTCGATTCACCAAGAAGATTCAGTAGATGTTCTCTACTCATACCAAAATAGATTTCTCTTTCTGTACCAAAGTTCCCTTTATCTATAAAGTATTCTATTTGAATTTCTTCTTTCATTTTAATGGATGGTAACGGCTCTCACTGGCGACGGACGAAGCGTTAACAAGTCTGTACGTCCAGTGCATAATAAGGATTTCGTTATTTATTTCCAAAATTCCCACCATTTTTTCTCAATAGGTTTTGATTGTTGCCTATCTTGATTAACGTTTTTATTAGAAGATTTATTAATCATAATCATATTTAATTCTTTCATCATTTGCGTAGAAATTCTAGTGTCCAATCTTGTCAGGGTCAAAATGACACAGCATTTTGAATCTTTCTAACGGCATTCTTTTAGTTATTAAGTGTGACAAATTTGGACGATTTGAAATTTCAGTAACTATTCCCAATAAATTCATGAATTTCCTACTATTTTCCTTATGACACCAAGGAATTAAAAAGGCATTTATTTGATTTTTTTGTGCAAATTCAATGATTTGATCAAAATAATTAAATAATTCATCATCAGAGAACTTTTCTGATAAGTCTTCTTTAGAAATTGGTTTATCAATGTCATAAAAAACATCTTCTAAACTTTTACCCCCAATATTTTTAGAAAAAACATACCTTGTTGCTTTTTCATTCGGTTCTATATCCCAAAATCTTTTCCCAATGACTTTTTCTATTTGATTCCATATAATTTCTGAAGTGTCTTCTGATTTTTCTTCTACTTCAAGTTTATCTCCTTCATCAGTCATTCGTTCATCATTCACTTCCATAATTGTCCTTTTTTCTACTCCATTTTCACAGTAGTTTAAATTGAATGCCATTGTTGTTTCAGAAAGAGCAAATGTTAGTGTGTTTTCATTCTTTAATGGGAATGAATCGGTACACATATCCATACCCATAAATATTAAAGTTCCATTTTCTGAAAAATAAACATTACAAATCCCTTCTTCTGTCCAATTAGCAGAAGCTGTTTCAAAGTTGATTTCTGATTGTTTTTCGAGATTCCAACCTAGTTCTTTTTGAAGTTTGTCAAATTCTTTTTCATAGTTTTTATTTATCGCTAAACCTGATATATTGAATCCCATAATCTAATTTTTGTTTTAATGAATGCATAACTTGTTCATCCCAAACACAAATATAAACCAACTTCCGCTTTTTTTAGCATTCGTATTGAGAAATTATCTATTGTTATCCTTACTATGATTTTATGCTTGAAAAAATGCTCCAGTGGGATCTCGTGGGAACTCACTGGGAATTCGTGGGAACTCAGTGGGAACTCGGTGGGAGTATGGTGGGAACGTGGTGGGAGTTGATAGGGAGCTGATAGGGAGCTCCTACGGAGGATGTATGGAGTTGATACCCGATTTCATACCTAAAAGGTCTTAAAACTATCTAGCTTAATACAGAAAGCGCATCACTTCTGTACCTTGTTTTGTTTAAGCTTTTCTCGATTATTTTTGCAATATAAAGTGTGATAATGGTGTTGACTTACGAAATCATTTTTTAATACAGCCCATGCATTTTCATCTATCTCGTGCCCATGCGACAACCATTCTTGATAAAGATACCCTGATATTTCGTCAAAACGGTTGGTACTCAGGTAATAAAGGTCAGCGTCTGCCAAAATAGCTTCAAGATTATTTTGCGGTGATTGAGGCGTTTTGTAGACATTATCATACCAGTTATCTTTTCTAATTGTTCAGCGGTAATATCGTATTTTTCTAAATATTCTTTTGCTAAAAGACAACTATGGTATTCGTGATTTTTAGGATCTACAATAAAGCCTGAATCATGATATAAAGCCGCGATTTTCAGCAGATACATATCATCTTCATTTACACCTTCTTTACGCCCAATATGCATGGCCTTGTCTAGTACGTATAAAGTGTGGGCTAAATTATGATAAGTTAGATTTTCTGGCAATTTGTCCTTTAAAACCTGCACTATTTCATTATATATTTGGTCAAAATGGCCGATCATAAACTCAATGTTTTCGCAACTTCTTAATAACGCCACCATGCACCTCATTTATAGAACTCGCATAAATAAAAGCCTTTGGATCTATTTCAAATATTGCCTTTTTTAATCTTAATATCTCCAATCTGGTCACAATAGTAACAATAATATCACATTCATATTTCACATCAAATTGGCCTGGGAGATAGCCCCGTTCTCCTTTATAGACGGTAAATGCCTTGTTGAACCTATTGGCCACAACATCTTTAACTTCAGCATCTTTAGAAGATATTATAGTAAGTGCCGTATATGCATTGAATCCATCGATGACATAGTCTGAGACCTTCATTGCAGTAAAGTAAGTAATCAAAGAATACATTCCCGTCTCTATTCCAAATTTTACAGCAACCATAAGGATAACAATAGAGTTTACAAAAAGTACCCATTCGCCTGACGATAACCCAACATATTTATTTGTATATTCAGCTATGATCTCGAATCCATCCAATACGCCACCTGCTTTTATTATTAAAGCAAATGCCACACCGATAAAAACTCCACCAAATATGGCTATTAACAATTTGTCATGCGTGATGGCTTCAATAGTAATAAACTGCAACAATAGAGCAAAAATACATATTGCCAAAGTAGAATGCACCGCAAAGTTTGGCCCTATCTTCTTGTAACTGAGATAAATAAATGGAATATTAAAAATAATAATCTGAAGACTTATATTCCAATGAAAGACCTCATGTAATAGAATTGAAATCCCTATCACGCCTCCATCTATAAAGTGGTTAGGTATCATAAATCCCTTTAGGGCAATGACAGCTAGAAGCGCACCAATAATGGTGTAAAACAAATTTTTTACGGAAAATATATCGGTCCAATTTATGTTATGGCTCTTGTCTGATGACATTTTTTAAGTTTTAATATTATGATTCAAAATCCTTGTCAAATAGTATGGCCACATCTACAAGATGGTCCATACCTTTTAATAATACACTTTCAAATTTGGTGGCAAATTTCAGGTGTGGCGGCATCTCGTCATATACTTTTTTGGATACGACTATGGTGCTGCCAAACTCCTTATTCAATTGTTCCAGTCTCGATGCAGTGATGACAGGTTGACCATTGACAGAATATTGTTTTCTCCGGTCACTGCCTACATTTCCTGCTACTACTTTGCCTGCAAATAGGCCAATTCCGATTCTGATATCTGGCAATTCACCTTTTTTGATTCTATGTTTGAGTCCATTTTGTATGCTAATGGCAGCATTAAATGCATCCCTATTGTCCTGACCAGATGAGACTGGCGCTCCAAATGTAGCCATAAATCCATCTCCCAAAAATGTATTAACTACACCTCCATGATCCAAGATAGTGTCTATCATAAACGCAAACATATCATTCTGAAAACGTATTATTTCTCCTGGTGGCTTATTTGCCACAAATGGTGTAAAATTGCGTATATCCAAAAAGAAGATGCATGCTTCCCTAGCCACTACTTGATCAGAATCATCTGCAGCCAATAGCTGATCTGCGACAGCACCAGATAATTGCTGATTTAGCAGTTCTTTGATCTTGATCTCAGCGGCTCTTACTTTCTGCTCTGAATCTTCCAATTCGGTATATGCAGCTGTTAACTTTTTATGGTCTTCTTTTTTGTTTCGATATACGATATAGATAAAACAAAGTAAGGCACCTAAGAACAGTAAAGCTAGACTTAGATTTTGGCGAAAGCCCTTTTCTTTTGCTATTTCCAACTTGCTGATTTGTTGATCTTTTAGTAAGATTTCTTTTTCTTTTTGGTCTTGCTTGAGTTGTGATTCTTTCTTTTCTATCTCGAGTTGTTGATATTTTTTGAATTGATCTAGGGTGAATAGTTGCCTGTCTTTCATCTCGTTGTCCAGCTTTTGCCTAGCTATAAGGAGTGCTTGAGATATTTGTTTGGTCTCCAGCGCTTGATTTCTATATTGTGCTTCTTGCACTTGTTTCTCTCTATTTAAGAGCAATAGTTGTTGTTCTTTCTTTTCTGAATCCAGTTTTAAATTGTTTAGCTGGAGATCATTTTTTTCTCCTTCCAGTTTCAATTGTGCAATGGTAAGTTTATTGTTGTTTTGTTCGATTCTAAGCAATTTTAGTTCCTTTTCAGCTCTTTCTATTGCCAATTGTGATTGCAGCAATTGCTCTTTCCTCAGTCTTTCGGCAAATGCAATTTCATCTCTTAATTTTAAAAATTTCTGATAATAATCAATTGCCGTCTCATACTCATACAGTGAATTATAAATCTCTGCCTTGACGAAGTATGTATCTGCAAGCAATTCTTTATTATTGTTTTTTATATTAAAATTTTCTGCCTTGTCAGCATAATAGAGAGCCTGCGTCAGATCATTTTTTTTCTGAAATACATTAGCCAATATGATATAAATCTGTTCCGAATTATCGTCTATATGCTGCTCGGCATTCGTGAGATTTTTGATACATTCATCATATTCATCCAAGTTATAATAAGCAATACCACGATTTATCAATAATGAATTTCTTAATGCTCCGCCACCAGATCCTAGCAATTTTATTGCTTCATCGTAGTGATGTATCGCATCTTGGTATTGTTTCAGCAGTGCATAATTGTAGCCGACATTGTTGTAAATAGTTGCTAATTCCTGCTTATCAGCTGTATAAGATTTCAAGGCTTGTGCTAGCTCTAGATTGTAGATGAGCGAGGTTTTATAATCATTATTGGACTGTAGGCTTACGACCATTTGCCGTAAGGTATTGATCTGCCCTATTTGATTATTCTTATTTTTATGATAACTTTTTATCTTAGTGAGCAATTCTATGGCCTTGCCAGCCTCGCCATTGCGTGCATAAGCATTGCTCAGTGCTAGCAAGAGATCTATGTCTTTTTCTTGGATATTCTTATCAATATTTACACACTTCTTAAAGTGAGTGATCGCCTCTGCATATAGGTGCTCCTGAGAGTAGATCGATGCCATATTGCGATTTGATTCTATATAGTAAGGATGTGTTTCCGCGATTTCATTGAGTAATTTTATCCATTTTGACACCTTGATTATATTATCTTGGCTCGTGGTGCTGGTCTGTTTTGCATCTTTATATAATTTTTCTATCAGGTCCGCATCCTCTTGGCTGTTGCCAGCAAAGATGCTAATAGAAAACATACATATCGTCAGCCAATACTTTATCATCATCAATTCAGATTATAATCTACCCCAAATGACCATGTGCGCAAGGGCTGTGGATTATAGGGTAATGATTCGAAAATTTGGTCGGCTGATATACCTGCGTATTGAGTATTCAGTACATTGGATACGCTTACTCTGAATTGGCTATTATTACTAAGTTTGTATTTCAGGATACAGTCCATCACGTGGAAGCCAGGATTAACCCTGTTTGACCTATTGCTAAAATCAAAAATAAACCTAGAAGCTGATGTCACTGCACCCATCCATTGATTTTGAATGATAGTGACCAATTTTGATATTTAAATTCATTTTGAAGTTTTACGATCCACTTAGGTTGGCCATATAGAGATTCTATCGTTGAGATACTTTTTTTGTTTTCGTTTGTTATAGAATCTCGATAAGTGTAAGTGAATTTTTCATTACCCAAAGTATAATTGATATTAAATTTTGCACTCCATCCTATGGGTTTGTACAAGTCCTTGAAGCTGGCTGATAATTGTGCTCCATATATCTTTTTGGAAGAAATAGAGTCATTTGACCAACGCAATAAAAACGCAGTAGTATCGTCACTCAAAATAAAATTCACAAAACCAGAGGTCTGAAGATTGTACACACTTGCATCAATGTCAATTTTGGACGTGCTATACCTACAACCAAAGTCAAAATGCGCCGTACGTTCCGCTTGGAGCTGTTGAAAGGCTATATCCACATAATTAGGCTTTTCAATTTGCACCGCCATGGATGTAGAATTATAAAAGGAGAAGGATTCCTGAAAGCTTTGGTAAAACTACCTCTCACATTGAACTGTTGCGATAGCTCATATAATATGCCTACTCTAGGATTATAAATGACTTTATTTTCTTCAAATTTAAATCTAGTATTCTCGTCCTCTCGTTTCAAAAACTGTATTCCAAAAGTTGCATTTAATTTATCCCACTGAAGATTAGTCTCGGTAAAGCCGCTATATTCAGTATAATCAGTCGGATAGGGAATATTTTCAGTATCTGGATTGTATTTCAATGGGATAATAGGATTGCCAGATCCAGATTTACTACTGAATCCAAATGAAATATTTGCGTAATTGGTAGCTTTATATTGGATTATCAATTCTGAATTTAACTCTGTCGAACTTGCTGACAGAGGCCGATTTCCTCCAACTAGATTCATTTCCAGATTTTTGACAATATTAGCAGAATCAGTAAATACCTGTGCTAATCCATAAAATATTCCAGCTACAGGCAAGACATAGCTAGCACTGGATGATGCCTTAGTATTGTATTCTAATCTGCTTAAGATGGCTTTTACCCTGAAGTTTTCCATATATTTTTTGGTAAATAATATTGGTACTAAGTATGTCCTCACCAAAATAATTCAATGGGCTGGCATAGGACATGCTATACGGTAACATACCCAATGCACTATGGTCAACACGTGACATAATATCAAAATTGACATGAAAATCAAAATATTTAAGCCTTAGTCCGATCGATTGGCTTTGATGTGGCAGTTTTCCAAATTTCGGCTTACCATCTTCCGTGACATAATTTGCTAAGCTGTCTATGAGCTCCAACTTAGGAAATGATAAATACACAGAATCAACGTTATACACTATAGGTCGCGTCTCTCGGCTCGTATTATTGGCATAAAAATCTATTTCTAGTGGATATTTATTAGATCCTTTCCTGATTCCTACTGATAGATTCATTGACTTGTAGCCATAATTTCCCGAATTGATAGAAGCATTAATACTAAAAGGACGAGAGTGGGTTTTTGTAATAATATTTATAACACCAGCTGTCGCATCTGCGCCATATGGTGGCAGCTGGACCATAAAGTACCTCAATCCGCTCTGCTTGCTGGATTGGCAACTGTGCTCCTAGAGGCATACCACCTACTATGAATGGCTTGATAGGCACATCATTGATCAATATCTTAGCATGAACATTACCATTAAGCCCTCGCATCATGAAGGTACTACCATCGAATCCCGAACCCACTTCATGAGCCCTGATTCCAGGAAGCATCTTAAGTGCATCTGTGAGGCTAGTATAGCCATTGGCCCTTATTTCCTCACCTGATACCACAAAGATGGTAAAGGGAATTTCATTTATACTCTTTTCAAATCTGCCTCCAGAAATTACCTTCGTCGCACCTAATACTTGGTCTCTTGGCTTGATATCTTGCCATGTCATCTGATCGATACCCATGCTGAGACTATCGGGCTGGCATTTATAAAAGGGCAAACCAACAATATGAATACTATTGAATTGATAATACCAATATTTATATTTTTAAAACCAAGTTCAAATAATGATTTTACAAATAATTATAATAAGGAAAACAATAACATAAGTAATAAGGCCCTTTTAAATCCTTGGCAAAGATATTAATTTTGAATCTATATTTAAGTAATACTTTGGGCTTGGATTTATCATGCAAAAATTCTAAATGGCACTTATTTTATTTCCACTACCCCATTTGCTTCAAAACTTGAACCCAAGGCATGCTTTATTATGGATGTAGGATCACCACTCATGACACTATTGGTAAGTTCAAAATGTCCTTTATTCAGTATGATAGGTTTTGATGTGGAGTTATTTAGTTGCCGAAATTCGATATTTTCGCCATACAATTGTTTGGTTTCTTCTACAATAACCATTGCTTCTGCATTGTTGTACCCTGGATCTGAGAGATTGCCACGAATCACTACTTTGGAACCATATGCATCTACCAATGTGATATTTTTTTGTATTTTCAAAGGAGATAAAAGCGTGATTGTGTCCACATTAGCGGCAAAGGTTATCGTTTCGCCATTTTGGGCGCAATTCAAAATAGCGCGCAAGGTATTGGCACCTGCATCGGCAGAATTGGTCACTTCCAAGCTATAACTCTCATCTATCAACCCGTTACAATTATCATCAATGCCGTTACAAATTTCAGTTGGATTACCATTTACTTTCCCATTTAAAGTGATATACAATTGTCCGGCTGATGTCAATACATTTCCATCTCCAAACGTAACAAATGGTGGCTGTGCATAAGCATTGTAATAGTCTGCATTATCCACATCAGTCCAATTCGCCGAATCACTATTGGTTGTTCTTTTGCGCAAACCATAACCATCTTGGTAACAGCCGCCAAAAATATTGCCACTATCATATAATTTGATACTATCAGGGATGGAAAAAGTAGGATTGCTTCCATAATTATTGAGTATCCAATATTTGTTGGACTGAAATCCACTACTCGGCACTATATTGGGCAATTGATTGATTCTAGTCACTACAACTTCACCGTTTGGATATGTTCCTGTGGCATGTAAATACAATCTCATTCCTGCGTTACTGAAGTCTTTAAGTCCACCTGAACTTATTGTTATACGTTGTGATGTTCCACCACCTACAGGAGCACCAGATATTTCTTTGGTAGCACCAGAAGTTAGTAAAATGTGGTGCGTCCCTATCTTATCATAATCATGGGTATCAGTGCTATTAAATTGATAATAAGCAATGAGAGACGAATCATTTTCAGGATATTTAGTCAGATGCCTGATATCTCGCAATTCACCTGTGCTCAATGGACGATCATAGATTGCAACTTCGTCTATCAAGGCATTCATATTTCGACTTGCCCAATTGCGATAACTACCAATCCTAAAGGCTGGAATATCCGTTGGCGTCAGGGTAAAATTATGCGTTGCCTGTTGTTCATTACAATATAGGGTAACTCCAGTTGGTTTTACTACCATAGCTACAAAACTCCATTGGTCAGAAGGAACAATAATATTGCTATCCCAATACCAAGCTCCGGCAGGCCAATGATAACCAAGTGTATTATTTCCTTCCCGTAAATTAAAACCCGCAGCATTTGTACCATCACCCATAAAAATTGCTGAATAATCAGGTTGTATCCCCGAAGGTTTTATCCAAGCTGTGACAGTTAGTGAGTCAACATCTTCCAGATTGAAATCAGGGACATAGCCGTGTTTGTCACTACCAGTTGCAAATATAGCTTTACCTGGTATCGTATCTACCGAACACTTATTTTCGATTGTAATCATTGCCGGGATTGTCTTGGAGCTACTTTGGTTTAAACCATTTGTAATAGTAAGAGTAACATCATATGCCCCTTCTGATGGGTATAAAACCTTTGGATTGCGTGATAATGAATCACTAATATAGGAAGCGCCAGGAAAACTCCAATGCCAACTCGCACCGTCATGATTCAGGACAGAATAATCATCAAAATAAACAGTATCTCGTAGGCAGGAAATAAATTTTGCACTTACAGTTGGCATTGCCTCTGGAAGTGATGTTTCAAATAATGGTGATTCCCAAACACCAAATCCCCAACAACCGTTTCTGATTTTATTATCTCGATAGAAAGGTTTCAACCTATTTGTCTCCGTACTTACCGGCAATGCTGTGCTAAACGGTTGCCAGTCGGTGTGGCTATTATTTCTATAAAAAACACCTGCATTCGTACCGAGATAGATACCACCATCTGTACCATATTGTGCCATTATATTGGTTATGGTTATTCCATTCAGTAGGCTTGAAGTCATATTGACCCAGGAAGTGCCACCATTAGTTGTCTTATAAATCTTTTTTCCATTGCTACCATAGCTAACTGCGACCCAGACAATATTGGGATCAGATGAACTTACCGCCATTTTAACGCGGTCATTATTATTTGGCAGTGGCAGTGCAGTCATGGGAGACCAACTTATACCAGCATCAGTAGATTTCCACAAGGCATCATCCGTGCCATTCCATTGCGAACAATACATAATATTAGGATTCGATCTGGCTATCTGAACTTCAAAAACTTCATTTGCTGCTGTTCCAGGAAACGTGTATAAAACAGAGAATGTCGTACCACCATCCGTACTTTTCATGATGGTATTTTCTTTACCAATAAAAATCGTATTGTAATAATTTGGGTGGAAAGTCATATCACTATTTGCAAAGTAGGCATAACTTTCATTTGGCCATGCACCAACTGAAAAATAATCTACCCCATTTCCAAATCCAGATTTAATCTTATGACCACCAATATCAGAGTGCATAACTTTATTGCTTGGTCCAGGATTGACATATCCTGTAGGTGCTTCAGCTCCACCCATGCGATAAAACTTTCCAGCGGGAAATGACTCATGCCACGCCATGTTACCATTATGATATCTACCTCCTACTAGGATATCAGTGTTCCACCCGCTTCCAAATCCCCACATATCAGCACCAGAAATACCATTCATCCTCGCTTCTATTGTTTGGCCAAAATCGGGTGAATAATTTAAACCACCATCTGATGCAATCCACAAATCACTACCTGATGCAGCACACCATTGGATATCCGGATGTGACCATCCCAATCCTCCGACATAGCCACCTAATCCATTCCAAGTAGCGCCTCCGTCTATGCTTTTAAACCAGGATGTACCTCCAGCTATCAATTCGTTTGAATTTGATGGATTGACAACTATAGCCATGTCATAAAATCCTTGATTAAAACCATCGGTACCGTTGTGTGCCATCAAATTTGTATGTGTAGGTATGGTATAAGCTCCACCTATGAGATTTAGTCCGTTTGCATTGTTCCAAGATACTCCGCCATCTACACTTACAAAAACACCAATATAACCATTTAGCGCGCCTCCACTGCCACACAGGTAAGCATATATTTTGTTTATACTTGAAGGGCAAGTTGCTATAATTGCACCACTTACTGCTTCGTTTGTGGCTGTATTAGGCTGCCACCAACCAGTAGTTTGCACTGTCCAAGTGGCGCCTGAATCTGTAGAACTCATAAACTCAGAGTTGTCCGTACCAGATTTCCTAATTATAAAGAAACTCGTACCTGAAGACTCCTTCCTTTTTACAGTCCAAACCTTATTGGTAAATAGTTTTGTCCAAGTACTCCCACTATTTGTAGATCTCAAAAGACCTTGATTGGATGCTACTATAACAATATTGGGATTGGAAGACGAAATAGCAATTTCATTTGCCCAAAAGTCAGTTTCTGTGTATATGGTTGTCCAATTTGTACCACCATCGATGGACTTTAAAAGCTTCCCACCTGTACCTGCATAGACTATATCTGGATTAGTAGGATGTACTTTCACAGCACCAAAAGCACTATGTAAAATATCTTTTGTCTTGAGAGACCAGTTAAGCCCTTTGTCTGTTGTTTTCCACAATCCGCCGCTTTCACCACCTGCATATAGAATATTGGCATTGGATGGCGCAATATCCAAACTGTAAATATTTGTTTGCCAAGTCACTTTGGTTGTTCCGTCTGTGTGCCAAGTTTCATTGGGCCCAGCAAAGGTCCAGTTTGCTGTCCTATTACCACTTTTTCTATTTTCTAGAATGTTTCTTTCTCGAGTTGCCAAAGTTTTTGGATCTGGTATTGAAATCCTTCCTTTTCCATCCATGAAAGGTCTAGCCCATCTCATGAATCGCTTGTAAAATTGTGTATATGTGTTTTTTACAAATGGGTGTGATTTATAGTAAGCTGTATAAGATTCCTTTATATCAAAAACATTTGGATTTTCTTGATTCATTAAATGTACCCATTCTGGAGCATCGTCATTTATCTGTATCATAGATGGCCTTGGCTGACCGAAAACATTAAAAACATGAAAAACTATAATTATTAAAACTGCTACTTGCTTCAGATTCACTATAAGATGTTTGGTGTCAATAATATGTACTAAGAAAAGGAATTTTTTAAAAAAAATATTTTACCTATAACAAAATTTTAAAGAAAAATTCGATGGCAAAGTTAAGAATATTAAACATAACAAATAAAAATTCAAAATAAAATTGCGCCTTACAAAACAAAACTGGAACATCACTTTATTTTATTGCTCAGCTTAAACAAATTATAAATCAATATTCTAGCGTCCAACAAAAAACTATAATTTGAAGCGTAGAAAATATTTGCTCTTCTGAAATGACCATCCTGGTAGCTCAGTTTTTTTTCGGATTGCGGATAAGAGATAACAGCTTGTTTTATAGTTGGTAAAAAATTAAAATCCTGCTTTTCGCCTCCGTAACCTATCCATGTGGCTTTTCCTAATAAAACTAGGATTGTATTCAATAAAAATCGATGATCAAAAGCATTGAGTACCCATAATATAGGTGAAATAGGAAATAGGCATAAAGATGAGACAATATCAAAGATACGTTTGTATCGTAATGAGGTTGAAGATGAAAGAATATAATTTTCATCCAATGAATATAATTCTCCAGGGTGATTTTTGCTGTGGCTACCTATGATGCTTAAAGAATCATCACCACCGATTTTGAATGATACTTTGGACTCAAGTTTTGACATAGAGTTGATAATTTCTTTCATGGTAGTGTCTTCTGAACTGTAAATAACTTCATTTACTTTGAGATTCTTCACCACATCAGGTAATAAGGCTATGGTATTTGTATAAAATGTATCATTGGTCTGTGTGCCAGGAAAGATGTAATGTATTTGATCAGTATGTAGGCCTGATTTTTTTACTATTTCAGATAATTTAAGTGCGTTTTCTTTGGATGCCACAATAGCTGTCACGATATCTGTTGATAATTGTTTGCCGCTCTTGGAAATGATCTTAGCTATCAGACTACTGAAGGTTGCAATTATTGCACTAGATATTGTTCCCATAAGAATAATAGCTCTACTCGACCTCAAGTTTTCAGGTAATAATGCATAAACGAGTAAAATAAAAATAGTCCCAGAACCAATTGCAAAGATTGTGTTCCAAATTTTAACGGTTTTGTCATATTGGCCACCGAGCCACAAAAAAAACACCCAAACCAAAGAGTACGCACTCAATACGTAGGAAATTTCAGAATTTTCATAATAATCAGCTTGATGAAAATGATGCGTCGCCCAGAAATCTTTGATAGTAGATAAAGCAAGCCATATCAACACAAAATCCAAGACTGGTCGCCATATCCGACTGATAAATCTGCTTAGTCCACTCATCATAGCCCGCAAACTAATTGCAACGCCTATCACTCTAGCAAAAACTGCGGCGTTTCCTTGCCCATAATGTTTGTTTACATAAATGTGCATCGCGCCATAGAATGTACGAACGTAATTTAAGCTACTTTTTTTCGTGCTTTCACCTTTGTAATGGATAATACTGGATTCTGGATAGTACCAGATTTTATAACCTGCATTTAATATCCTATATGACAAATCTATGTCTTCACCATACATAAAGAAATCTTCGTCGAGCAGACCAGTTTTTTCTAAGGTATCATTGCGCATAAACATAAATGCACCACAAAGCACTTCTACTTCATTTGTTTCACTTTCTGAAAGATAGCCTAAATTATACCCACAAAAAGCTTCGATGAAGGAAATAAGTCGGACAGAAAGGTGAGTTTACAAAATGAATTCCACAAATCGGGAATTTTTCTTTTGGATTCAGGTAAAAACTTGCCACTGCCATCGATCATCCGCACGCCAACTGCTCCTGCATCCGTATGTTCTTCCATAAACGCAAAACACTTTTGCAAGGTGTCTTCTTCAAGGACGGTATCTGGATTAAGGAGCAAGACATATTTGGCATTCATCTCTCTGATAGCCTGATTGTTTGCTGCCGAAAAACCTACATTTTTTTCATTGGCTATTAGGTGTACTTCTGGAAAATTCTGAGAAATAAGCGCTTGAGATCCATCAACAGATGCATTATCCACCACCCAAACATCTATTTTCAAATTATTGGTATGCGAATGTCTGACTGACTGAAGACATTGGATCAAAAAATGCCTTACATTATAATTGACGATGACGATTCCTATGTCATGTGTAAACATGATCAGTATTCTATTTGGTACGGAACGCGCGAAACTATAGATCTACCCAAGGTGAGTTCGTCAGCGTATTCTAGATCTCCACCAAATGACACACCTCTGGCAATAATGCTGACTTTTATGTTAAGATTTTTTAGCAATTTGGTAATGTAATAAATCGTGGTTTCTCCTTCGATTGTCGGGCTGATAGCCATAATAATCTCTTCGGTATTTTCTTCTTTGATACGTTGCAATAACAAGTCAATACTCAAATCCTGAGGACCGATGCCATCTAGTGGTGAAATCACGCCACCTAAAACGTGATATTTGCCTTTAAACTGATTGGTATCTTCTATAGCCATGACATCTCGCGCAGATTCTACGATGCAAAGGATACTGTTTTGTCTTGCTGGTGCTTTGCAAATTTCACACAAGTCAAAATCTGAAATATTACCACACTTTTTGCATTTGCATATGTCTTTTGCCAATTTTGCAAGTGCAAACGAAATCCGGTTTGCCTTATCTGAATTGTCTTGCGCCAAGTGGAGTGCCAACCTCAAAGCGGATTTTTTACCTATACCTGGTAACGAAGAAAGTGCATTAACGGACTCTTCTAATATTTTGGATGAAAAATTCATGGAGCAAAAATAATATATTAAAAAACATTGTCATACTTTATATATTTTATTTTTCAATATTATCGTAACAAAAAATGTATCTTTGCGGCTCATTTTTAAAAGTAATTTCATGGCAAGCTTGCTTAAAAAAGAAATTTCCGACGTTCAGAATGCTGGCGATGATGGCAAAGAGATGGGATTTCTTGATCACCTCGAAGAACTTAGGTGGCATGTGATCAGAGCTGGGCTAGCAGTTATATTTTTTGCTACAATTGCATTAATGTTCCAAAATGAAGTATTCGAATACATCATTTATGCGCCTAAGAAGCCAGATTTTATTACTTATAAACTTTTTTGTGCAATTTCTGAAGCCACATGTTTTAGTCCACCAGAATTACCATTGATTACCAGAGAACTAGGTGAGCAGTTTTTTATGGGTATTACGGTATCTTTATATCTGGAGTTATCGCTTCGTTTCCTTATATATTTTATGAGTTTTGGAAATTTATAAAACCAGGCCTGTATCAGACTGAAGTAAAAATTGCCAACAGACTTATCGGTGCGACATCTTTTCTTTTTATATTAGGAGTGAGTTTTGGTTATTATATAATTGCCCCATTTGCGATATCCTTTTTGGGAAGTTACTCTGTAGGTACTGAAGCCGTAAATAGTCCTACCCTTTCGTCATATGTAAGTTATCTTACCATGTTTACAATTCCTATTGGTTTGGCGTTTGAGCTGCCTATAGTGGTTTATTTCCTTGCAAGGATAGGAATCATAGGTCCTGACATTATGAAGAAGTACCGGAGAGAGGCATTTTTAATAATATTTATTATTGCGGCTATTATCACGCCACCTGATGCACTTACCCAAATTATGGTAGGAATCCCTATGTACATTTTGTACGAGATATCGATAACTGTAGCTTCCAGAGTCGTAAAAAGTAATGCACTAAAGCCAGATCAACTTCCATCCTAATGCAAAGAGTATCATCCAATTTTACCGTTTTTTTCAAACTATTCATTCCTACGGTGTGGATAGTATTTTTTACGATTTTCACTATTTCAATATTTACCATAGATGATCAATCTCTACCGTTTTTGACATCTCCTGTATTTAAGTATCCATTTCTTGCAGGATATCTTATATTTTTCGCTCTAATTTACTTTACCATCATTCAGCTCAAGCGTGTGGAATTGGGGCCAGACTATTATTATGTATCAAATTATTTGAAAACCTATAAACTGGTCTATGAAGACATCGCATCAGTAAATATTTTTTCGTTGGGAAGATTAATGATAGTATCATTTAGACTTAAAGCATCTGGGAGTTTCGGTAACAAAATAGTCTTTTTGGCAAGTAACCAATTATATGAGATGTTTATGGCATCGCACCCAACGGTAGCTTCACACTTAAAAGATATCACTGAATGAGTAGGGCAAAATCAATTCGTGGTGAAGAATCAAATCCTGAAAACAAAACTAAACTAAACAAAGATACATTCAAAAAATCGCTTCGGATTTTCAAGTATATCAAACCTTATTTGTGGTATTTTGTACTTGCCATGTTATTTCTCGTTGCAGGAAGTTTGATATTTATGGCGCTGATGGGTTTACCAGGCGAAATGGCAAATGTTGCAACAGGAAATCCAACAGTAATCAAAATAGGTGATCGTTCATTTAACCACAATCTAAGTGTAAGAGATTTTGGATGGGTATTTTTGATATCACTTATCATACAAGGTTTATTAAGTTATTTTAGAACTTATTACTTTGCGATCGTATCAGAAAAAGGTATGGCCGATCTAAGAAAAGATCTGTACGAAAAAATCATCACACAACCAGTGGCCTTTTTTGAAGAAAAAAGAGTGGGCGAACTGACAAGTCGCATCACAGCCGACGTCGAACAATTACAATCCGTTTTTTCAGTGACGCTTGGTGAGTTTATCCGACAGCTAGTCATTTTGATCTCGGGCATTATTATAATCTTTGTTTGGATGCCTAAGTTGTCTATGATCATGTTGCTTACTTTTCCAGCTATTGTGATTAGTGCCATGATATTCGGAAGATACATCAGAAAACTGTCAAAGCAAAGACAAGACGAACTTGCCTCAACAAATACCATCGTGGAAGAAACTTTTCAATCATTTACCATAGTAAAATCATTTGCTAATGAGTGGTATGAGACAATTCGCTACGGTAAAGCTGTAGATAAAATTGTCAAAATTTCTATGAGTTTTGCAAAAATCAGAGGCGTATTTTTTACATTCATCATTACAGTCTTATTCGGTGGTATATTTTTTATCTTATGGCAAGGTGCAATTATGCTCGAACGTGGCGAAATAGAAGCTGGTGATTTATTTTCATTTATCATGTACACTGGTATCCTCGGAGGCGCTATTGCTAGTTTTGGTACACTTTATACACAGATCGTCAGTGCCATCGGAGCCACTGAAAGGATTCAGGAAATACTGGACACGCCTTCTGAATTGCCTGTTCAAAAATCAGAACATATCGCAGATCTAAAACTTAAAGGTGATGTAAGGTATCAAGACATCACATTCGCCTACCCTACTAGAATGGATTTGGTTGTACTCAAAGGCATCAATATTGACATCAAAGCAGGGCAAAAAATAGCTTTAGTAGGTCAAAGTGGTGGCGGCAAATCTACCATCATCCAACTTTTAATGAAGTTTTACAATCCAGATTCTGGAAATATCTTGGTTGATGGCGTTGATATTGATGAATATAATTTGACACAGTTTCGCAAAAACATAGGCATTGTACCCCAAGAAGTTATACTTTTTGGCGGCACCATAAGGGAAAATATCGCTTATGGAAAACCAAATGCAACAGAAGAAGAAATAACCAAGGCAGCGCGACAATCCAATAGCTGGGAATTTATATCTTCGTTTCCAGATGGCATGGAAACCATAGTTGGAGATCGAGGTATTAAACTCTCGGGTGGACAAAGACAACGGATCGCCATAGCTCGAGCAATCTTAAAAGATCCGAAAATATTGATCCTGGATGAAGCTACCTCATCCTTGGATGCCGAATCCGAAAAATTGGTTCAAGAAGCATTGGACAAGCTTATGCAAAACCGAACTTCGATCATTATAGCACATAGGTTATCTACCATCAGGGATGTAGATAGTATTTATGTACTGGAAAATGGTAAAATTATCGAAAAAGGAAGTCATGCCGAGCTAATCGCCAATGAACATGGTACTTATGCGGCGTTGGCTAGATTGCAGTTTGAATACAGTTAAATTTTGAAATTGATACAAGTGGAAAAATACATCAACCCATTTACAGATTTTGGATTCAAAAAGCTATTTGGTTCAGAACCAAACAAAGACTTACTTGCTGATTTCTTGAACGAATTATTGCCGGATAAACATAAAATTCACACACTCTCCTACTCTAAATCTGAGTATTTGGGGCCTAGTTTAAGTGATCGGAAAGCCATCTTTGATATATTTTGTACCAATGAACAAGGCGACAAATTTATAGTAGAAATACAACGTGCAAAACAAATTTATTTTAAAGATAGAAGCATTTACTATAGTACTTTCCCTATACAAGAACAAGCCATCAAAGGTATTTGGGATTTCAGACTTACCGCAGTTTATACCATTGCCATTTTAGATTTTGTGTTTGAGAATGACAATAATGATCAGCATGTTGTTGTGAAAGTTCAACTAAAAGATCAGGACAATCAAGTCTTTTATGAAAAATTGACATATATTTATTTGCAAATGCCGTTTTTCAATAAAACCGCCGAAGAATTGGAAACCAATTTTGAAAAATGGTTGTTTGTTCTAAAGAATATTGAGAAATTGACGGAGATTCCTTCAAGATTGAAAAATAAAATATTTATGAAGTTTTTGGAGAAGCAGAAATCGCAAATTTAGCCCAGGAAGAAAGAGCAGCTTATGAGCAAAGTCTGAAAGTATATCGAGACCTTAAAAATGTCACCGATACTGCGTTTATTGAAGGATATGGTGTTGCCAAACAAGAAGCGCATAACAAATTGGTTAATGCAATAAAAAAAGCAATATCACTCGGTAATTCGATACAAGAGACAGCAGAAATCTTTGAAATCTCAGAATCAGAAGTAGAAAAATACCTTAATCAATAGATTCTAATTGATGATATTTAGTCATTTTTCACAAATATATCCTTAAGATATTTATTAATAATTATCCACTTATTATAAACCAGAATGTAACTCCATGAGCATTCAAATTCAATAAAATAAACATGTTCAATAAATATACGCTTACCTTTCTTTCGATCCTATTTGTAGTTACAGTCAATGCCCAGTTTGGTTATGGTCTTACGGCATCCAATGATATGTATAGTAGATACAAAAATCCCTCAGATAATATTGCATCTCCGTCTTCAGGCAGTGCTGTACTCAACTTTGGTGTTGGGCCTAAAATATGGATCGGAGGCAAAAAAGTATCATTTTCAGCAGAAGGACAAGCAGTTTTGGGTATTTTCAGCTTATCTACCAAAGATTATAAAGGCTTAGGTTCGATGGCATTCCCATTATTGGCAAAATTAAATTTCAAGGGACTCAGTACTTTCGACAGAGAAGGTAAAACTGGTTTCTCTATTGGTGGTGGAATACAGTATAGTAAAACAGAATTTTTTGGATTGCAAGAAAAGTATGCCGCTTTAGGAGTAAAAAGATCTTATTTTCAGACGTACATCATTCAAGCTGGATTTGGATTTGGTATTAGCGGATTTACAGCTCATGGCATTGTCAGATACGGGTTTCATCCTGATGACAAAAAAGTGAATACACTAAATATCGGATTACAATATGATTTTAATCTACCCATGCTCAAAAAAATCTCAAACCCTGAAAGCGAACTATAAGATCAAGTGATGACAATTAAAGAAAATCAAAGCTTAAGACCATTTAACACTTTCGGATTGGACGCATCTTGTCTTGGATTGATAAGAATCTATAGTGTAGAAGATCTGCTTGATGTGATTCAAAACAATATCCATCCATTGCGCATTCTTGGTGGTGGATCCAATATTTTATTGTCTGGCGATATCCCTGCTTACATCCTAAAAAATGAAATCAAAGGATTGACTATCATCGAAGAAGACGAAAATCAGGTCTTGGTAGAAGTAGGTGCTGGTGAGCCATGGCATCAATTCGTCATGTGGTCTATAGCACATGGTTTCGCAGGCATCGAAAATTTGGCACTCATACCAGGTACTGTAGGAGCTGCTCCCATGCAAAATATAGGTGCTTATGGTGTGGAACAAGAAATGGCATTTGACAAGCTTAGAGCAACGCATCTCACGACAGGTACAGAAAGTGTGTTTACTAAAACAGATTGTGCCTTCGGATATAGAGAAAGTGTGTTTAAAAACGAACTAAAAGACCAATATTTCATAACGCATGTAAGCTATCGATTGCTTAAAAAAGATTATACATTGCACCTTCAGTATGGCGATATCCAGAAAACGCTTACAAATATGAGTGTTGCAAATCCTGGTTTGGAAGATGTAGCTGCGGCTGTCATTGAGATAAGAAGATCAAAATTGCCCGACCCAAAAAAGATCGGAAATGCAGGAAGTTTTTTCAAAAATCCAGTGGTTGATGCCACAAAATATGACGAATTGAAACTTCTTTATCCTGAGATACCAGGCTACCCTACTACTGAAAACAACGTAAAACTACCTGCTGGTTGGCTGATAGAAAAAGCTGGATACAAAGGATATAGGTCTGGTAATATAGGTGTACATCAGTTGCAAGCCTTGGTTTTGGTCAATTATGGTGGCGGACATGGAAAAGACATCCAAAATCTAGCATACGAAATCCAAGAAAAAGTATGGGAAATATTCGGTGTACGAATAAGTCCTGAGGTAAATTTCTGGTAATAACTTAGTCTATCAAATACCGAATCCGCTGCGGTGCAAACTATCAAAAATGTATAATTTATAGCTCCCGAAAAGAGCAACTATGCTGGTTATAATTCTCCTGCAAATTCATCTTATAAAAAGGATAATTCGTAGCTACAAAAGTCATTTTTTTGTTTTTTTAAAGAAAAAAGTATTTATGTTTTGAAGAAATAAAAAATTAGTTTTAACTTTAAGCATTGAATTACTTTTGCCTGTTTTTGTGCGGAGGAAAAGATGACGAAAGAAGGAAAAAGCGATTTTAAATTGATATATTTTGAACCCATTTTGCCATAGGTAGTGCGACTTATGGACGGCGAAGCCATACAAGTTGGCGTTTGGATGAAATTAATGTCTTAAACAACTGTAATAAAATACCACACTGATTGATAAAGGTAAGTAAGATAGAGCATAGAGGCAATACTCAAATACTTTTGCAGTTTGAGTACAACAACGAAGTAGTCAAAATGCTAAAGACTATAGAAAAACTTCAATTTACCAAAACCCATAAAGGATGGTACATACCTTATGATGGCAAAAGTTGGAAGACATTTTTAGCATTAAAATTGCCTTTCGAAATACATACTAATACAACTGAAAATTCAGAGGCTCTTGCAAATATAAATCAGGTTAATTATAAACCAACTGAAATCACACATACCGGGACCGCTTCTCCTTCACTCAAATCAAGCGATAATGCCGGCATAACATCTGAAAATTCGACAGATGTGAAATTAACGCTTGCTCTACATGGTGATAATGGAGAGCGTTACATACACCAATCAAAAGGTGGCAGAGAAGTGTGGTACAGTGGAGGTAGGTTTGTAATAAAAATCAGTTTTAATGACGAAGACGTCAAGTTTCTAAAAAGTATTAAAGGATGGTGGAACCAAAATCTGAAAAGATGGATTCTTAAAGGCACATTGGACAATTTACTTGCATTACAGTCGTATTACGATTTTTGGGACACCGAATCATACAATAAGATAGAAGATATCATCTTGACAGTATCCAAACCATATGCTATCACATTGTATAAAGTGCCAGAAGAAAGGAATAGTGTCATGGTTCAAGTGATAGGACACAACGCTAACTTAGACATTATAAAGCACTTATCAGAAAGAGAATATCATAAGGAAAATAAGAGATGGTCGATACCCAATGATGCTGCGGTAATAGAGAGATTGGTAGAAATATATCGCAAGGATGGAGCTATGATATTAAATAGATTGCCGTTATTGGGTGAAGATTACCAAAAAATGCGTCCTTCCTACGGTGATTGGAAGCGACACTGGTTGGAAAAGACCGACAAGGATCTGCGCGACATAGTCGAACCTTATCTAGATGCGCTTAGTGCCAAAAGGTATAGTTTGCGAACTTTTGATGCATATATTGGACCATTCATTAGATTTGTAAAACATATCGGGATCAATAAAATCCATCAGATCAATAGCACGGACATACGGAGTTATATGACAAAATTGGGGTCAGAGAAAGTATCAGATACCTACTTAAATACAGCTATCAACAGTATAAAATTTTACTATCAACAAGTAGTATTTAATAAAGACCTCGTGATAGAAGAAATCAAGCGTCCCAAAAAGGCTAAACCACTTCCTGTAATCCTAAGCACATCGGAGATAGATCGTATATTGAGAAGTACTGAAAACTTAAAGCATGCAACATTGCTATATACTTTGTACAGTTCGGGCATACGGCTCAATGAGATATTGAGTCTGAGAGTAGAGGATCTTTGGTGGGATCGAGATCAAGTAATGATCAAAAGTGGTAAAGGCAAAAAAGACCGGATAGTCCCTTTTAGCGGTGTATTAAAACGACTGATGACTGCATACTTTGACGAGTACAAGCCTATATATTGGGTGTTTGAAGGTCAGGACCGAAAGTATCAATATTCTGAGAAGTCAGTACAAAATGTAGTAAAACGTGCTGCCCTAAGTGCCAAAATTAATAAAAAAGTGACACCGCATACGATCAGGCATTGCTATGCCACTCATCTATTGGATGGAGGCACTGATATAAGGTATATTCAAGAATTATTAGGACACGCAAATATAACAACAACACTGATTTATACCCATGTGACCAATCACAGTATAAATAAAATACAAAGTCCACTTGATAGATTGATGTCCAATGATCTCGATAGTGGATTTCTGGGCACAAATGCTAAAAAAAGCGAAAGTTGATATATATTTGTGTCGTAG
>JADKGF010000019.1 GCA_016717105.1 Saprospiraceae bacterium
TTACTCAACGATGATCATTTTCTTAGTAGCTGTGAAATCACCGCTTACTAATGTGTAGTACAAGTACCACTTACGCCCAATTGATCTTTAGTGAAGATCTCACTGTTCAATCCTTTGATTGCATTGATGTTTCTTACTGTTACTACCTTACCAGTTACGTCATATACACTCAATGTTGCCGTCGCTGCCTCAGGCATTTCGAAGCTCACTGTTGTCATACCTTTGAATGGGTTTGGTTCGTTTTGGAACAATTCGATACCTGCTACAGGTGTTGTTCTTACTCCTAAACTTACTCTTCCTACTTTAAGGTCACTGTTATATGACTCTGCTCTCGTTACTTCTGAGTTCGTTGATCATTTCACTTACTTTCATCGCTTTGTCTGCTTTTACTGTAAGTGTGAATAATACTGCGCCTTCATTTGCATTTACTGCTTCTGTTGATGCATAACTCATTGTTACTACATTGTCAGAGATTACTCCTACGTTGTTTGCATTTACTTCTAACACTCCACTTTGAACACCTACGAAGCTTGCTCCGTTCAAGTTCATTGTGTATTGGAAGCCTGATACTTCACTGAAGTTTGCTGCTGTTACTGGTATTTCTACCACTTCACCTGCTGCAATTGATGCTTCTGCTACGCTCATTTCTACATTTGCATTGCTTCTGCTTACTTCCTGGTGAATGTACACTTGGGCTTACATTACCGTTTACATCTCCGATCTTAACTGCTACAAAGTTTTGATCAGCCATTTCTGAACTCAAGTTTGTAATGCTGATCGCTTCTGTAAATGCTATTGGTGATGTTTGTACTGGTGTTCCTGCTACTGCAAATCTCCAACTTGTGTTGTTTGGTAATGTTGTTGTTACTCCCAAGATCAATTTTCTTAGATCTGTAAGGTCACTTGCTGTTACTTTACCATCTTTGTTAGCGTCTGCTGCTATCATCTTGTAATTGCTATCTAAAGCTTGTAAGCCTAAGATATGTCTCTGGATCATTACAAGGTCTAATGTACTTACACCATTCAAGTAATCACTGTTTTTAGCAGCTGTTACTGTATAGTTAAAGCCATTAGGATGTATTTCTCCAAATGTACCATTTACTAATGTTTGTGATGCTTTTGGATATTCCGGTGCATTTGTAGCGAATTCTACGGTTACATCATTCACACCTTGACCACTTGCTGTCGCAACTGTTCCTGATACTCTTGATCCGTTACCACCTCTTACGCTTAGTATTACTGAACAGTAATCTGTATTCCATGCCTCATCCCATACACTCACTTGTACATTGTAATCTCCAGCTGCTGTCCATACAAAGCCTGCGCTTCTTGATGTTGGCAACCATCTGTATGCTTTACCTTGTGCATATTCTGCTGCTGTTGCATTTACACTCACTCCACCTACTACTTTGTAGAAGTGCTCCTCATTTACTCTTGAGTAAATTGGTGCTGCTCCATCAAATGTGAAGTACAACTTGCTTTGTGGTGTACAGTTGTCAAATGCGCCTTTGTCGAAGTCTCTTGCCCACAACTCTACCATCTGTGGATTTGTTTGCATCAATGCTGTACTTACACTTACACAGTATGGTGTTGGTGCTTTCTTATCTACTACCATTACAGTACTTTCCGCACTGATCTACGTTGCCACAACCATCTGTTACTTTCCACAATACTTTGTGGCTGATATTCTCTGCATTCAAGATAAATGCTGTTGCGCCTGTTCCTACTGGTAATTTCGCTGTTCCTCCACTTGCTGCTGTTGGCTTGATGTACGTTACATACACTAAGTCTGCCAATGGTAAGTTTGGATGTTGATCTTGTAATGCTACCCATGTTGGGTTCAATGCATTAGCGATATACTTAGCCTGTGGTACCCAGACGCCGTTCCATGATTTGTTCACAAAACTTGATCCTAATCTATCTACTGTTCCATCATTCCAGCCATCAAAGAACATCTGCCACTTGATCCAGCTCTCTTCTGCACAGATCAATTTTGTCGCTTGCTGATGCTTCCAACGCCACTGCTGCCTCACATCCGCCATTTGGATTCTGTGAATTTGGATTGGCTGCAAACATTTGGTTTGTACAGCTCAATACACAATGCTGTTACATCTTTGAATGCATACCAGTGTACGATTGGTGACCTGCGATTGTGTTGATCTCTCGCCTGTACACCAGTTCTTATAGCTATATTTTACTCTCCATTTCTTACATGCTCCATCTTCGAACAAGAAGGTATCTATCGTGATGTTTTCGCCCACGATATCACACTGGCCATAGTTCACGATTGGACGCTTGATGGTCGCATTCGCTGCATCTCTCGCATCCTCTAATGTAAAGCTACATTTATCCCATGCATCCGTTTGGTTCTGACCAGGGAATGTCACTGTAAATGGTACTGTAATGGTACTCACTGTTATGAATTGTGCACATGTTACTACTACTGCGCCTTTTGTAACTTTGAATGTTCTTCTTACTGTTCCTGACTTACATACTGGGTCATGACTTCCTACCCATTGGTCTTTGTACGTCACTTGTAGGTTTGAACACAAGTCATAGGCTTGTGGGTAACCTGTCATGGTAAGATTTACATCATTTACATTCGTCTCTGCATCTAAGCTTAGATTCAATTCCATATCACAAGTGATCGTTACATCTGGTGGACATACCAATGCTGGTGGCAATTTGTTCTCTACTCGGATTGTTACCCATGTAGTGTTATAATTGTCCTTCATACCATCGATGATATCGTTATCTCCTACTACTCCGTTCATGTTGCCATCATCCCACACTCTCAATTCTACATCATGTAAGCCAAAGTCTGCTCCTGCTGGAATATCCTCACAACAGAATTTAACAAAAGCTCCACCATCTGTATCTTGTGCATTATCTTGTGGGTGGAACCACACTGCGCCTGGTACCTCACTTGGGTAACCATTGTTGTCATTGTAAGTACTGTTGTTATTGTGTGTACCGTTTGCGCCTACGTTGCCGCATGAACCTCCATCTACTCTTCTTACTTCAAATCTTACATCTGAACAGTGGTCATATGAACCGTTGTCTATCTGCCAGCCATAGATCTTGCCTGCTCCATCTGCTCCTGTTCCTGATCCTGTCAAGCTCATTACTATGTTCTGCTTAGCTACGGCTACTGGTGCACTCGCATCGATTACTGTTAGTGTCGCTGTCTTTTCTGACACGTTGCCACAACAGTCACTTGCCCAATATGTGATCTTATGTGTTCCCTTTGTAAGGCCTGTGATTCTGTAATTTGGTGCTGTACCACTCAAGGTTACTCCTGAAGGTACTTTTACGCCCCACTTGATCTCCTCTGCCTTCGCACAGTTGTCTGCCAATTCCCATGGCTGACCTACGTTCCAGTTGGCTGCACAGCCCCATGGATCTACACCAACTGTTGCATTCTTAACTGTAAAGGTTGGTGCTTTCTCATCTGTTGCTTTGATTACTTGTATATATGTGTATACTTCACCGGTACACCAGTCTAACAATTTCCAGTTTCTGATAACTTTCATGTTACCACTACAACCGATTCCACATGCTGGAATTACATCATCTGTATATGTGGTATATAGATTACATACGTTGTTATCTACTTTTCTGTGCATTGGGAGCTTCCATCATATCCAATTTGGTGATAAGTGAAATATCCATTTGCATATCCTTCATTAAATTCTACTACTGAACCTGTTTGTGCATAATCGTCTGCATAAGCGCCGATGTTGGTTGCACTAGCTGGTTGTGTTCTTGAATCTACATCTAAGTAACCTGCGATTGCCGCTGGTGTAGCATCCAATCCACATGTCAAATGTACTTCACGCACTGGTGGGATTAGGTCTGTTACGCTTATTGGCTCGAAGGCAAATCGTTGGGTACAATATGATTTATTGCCCGATGCATCCTCAAACGTCCAACTCCTTACCAATTCCCTCGTGTCACATTGGTCGCCACCATTTATCGCATCCGTGAATGTTGCACTTACTGACCACAGCCGTCTGTTGCTGTTGGTGGTGTCGTCAATACTGACTTGTTTGGACTCACACCATATAACATTGGTACTGTCTCATTTTGGATCACAGCTAGGTCGTAGCAATTATAGCTACAATTCTCGACCTCCATGATATAACGCAATGGGCCAAAGGTATTTGTATTGTCATTCCATCTTCCTGGTTCTGTACCTCCTGCTCCAAACATCTCTACATAATCTTCATTGGCTAGTCCGTTTGGCTCGCCACTCGCCCAATTGGTATAGCTAAATGGTTCACCACTTACCCATACCCAGCCATTGTTCGTATTGTTGGCTTCTGTTCCACCATAGGCTTCATTGTCCGTAGCACCTAACCACGTTCGCTGCGATGCGAAGCCTGGTATCGACCACGTATTTAAGATAAACGCATTTTCTGCCGCACTTGTGATACACAACATTTCGCCTCCTACTGATTGTGCGTGCGCATATGCTTGCTGCCATGTATACGTCGCATTCGATAGGTAATATTTCTTATTGCCAAATACACCAATCTCTCTAAATGCACTAACATCTGCTATCGGTCCTGAACAATTACATTCTACTACTGGTGCTAATTTGTCCTCGATCGTAAGGTTCCCCAGCATCTATTGCCTGACGGCCCTACGATTTCATAGGTATGCTCACCTGTTGGTAAGTTGATTCCTTCATTCTGTGGTACATTGTTTATTGCATTGGCCTGACTGTTAAATGGCCAGATATTGATTTGATAATCTGCATAACATGAGTACGAATTACCTTCTAAAAACATGTCTGGACTAAGTGTTACCTCACAATTTATATCTGCGGATATATTTATGTGATCATTACACGTCAAGCTATTGACTACAACAGGATTGGCTCTAACAACCACTGTAAATGTACACTCGTCGATGATCTCTCCTAAATTCGATACTAACTGATAGGTGATATCATATGATCCTCTAGGTAATAAATCGCCTGGTTCTGGGCCACTTACTTGTTCGATGGTAAAGAAATCACATACACCTGCTCCCGTTACCAGATTCGGTAATTGATATTCGCATGCGCCATTGGTAAGCGTGATTGTCTGGTCGCCTGAACATACCAATAAACATGGTGGATCTACTACAGTGATTGTCGTACTCGCTGTAGCGCTACAATTGTTCGCATTCGTCACCGTCACTGTATAGGTCGTCGTCGTTGATGGTGTTACTGTTATTCCTGCTGTTGTAGCGCCAGTATTCCAAAGGTACGTGCCACCACCACTCGCTGTTAGATTGGCTGATGAGCCTGTGTAAATAGTGCCGTCATTTGCTACTGTACCTGATGTCTCACTCACAGATATCGATGGTGTTGGTAATGGCAATACCATTATACTTGAGCTTGTCGCTGCTGTACAGCCATTGACACTCGTTACAGTAACTGAATATGTGCCAGCTGTTCCTGTGGTAATGCCTGCTGTAGTAGCTCCATTGCTCCAAACATACGTACCTCCTCCACTCGCTGTAAGTGTTGCCATCGCTCCTTGACAGATGATGCCATCGTTTGGTGCTAGACCTGACGTTTCTGTAATAGCTATGGCAGCCAAAGGATTTGCATAAACAGTAATGGTAAACACAATTGGTGTTCCCGTACAAGTTACGCCACCTGATGTGTATGAAGGAGTTACCGTAATCGTCGCAACTTGATTTATTGCTGTGGCATTCACTGCGACAAAAGAAGAAATGTTTCCTGATCCACTTGCAGCAAGTCCTATTGAAGTATTATTATTAGTCCAGCCAAAAGTTACACCTATCGGTGTTCCAGAAAATGTAACTGCAGTTGTTGAAGCGCCAGGGCAAAGTGCTTGATTCGGTACAGCGTTTACAGTAGGCGTAATGCCTGCATTTATCACTACTTGAGACGCCGTACTTACACAACCATTATTACAATTCACCCATACAGTTTGTGGTGATGTAGCTGCAGTTATCATTGGATCATAACTATTTCCAGTTGCAACTGGAATAGCTTCTGGATTAGTATCAGGATTGACATTAAACCAATTATATATTGCCAAATTTTGATATTGTGCAAGAATATTGAAATTATCTATTCTCAAGGTACCAGAAACATTAGTGGCTCCCCAATAATATACTCTATAACAAGTAGAAGGATTAAGCGCAATAGCACCTCCTGCAGCAACACAACTTGTACCAGCAATTGAACCTGATAATAATGGAGTATTTGGTGCACCAGCTGCAACTAATGCCCAAGATATCGGACCTGTACCTGAAATTCTATGATTCCAATTTATGCCCGTTACTCCATTGAATACAAAGCCTGCCATAGGAGCGCCAATACAAAATTCAAAATATTCATTATCGGCTATTGCGTCTGCTAAGCTTGCGTTTGTGATGTCATAAGCAGTAGATGTTATTGCTGCAGTACAACCAGAACCGGCAGCTTGTGTACCGACACTTCCTAAACCACTTCCTGCTGTCTGGGTAGCTCCATTACTAGCTACAACCATATTAGAAGAAATTCCTTGTCCAGTAATGCCTGACTCAAAATCCCAAGTGGTTGTTACAGTCACAGGATTGGTATCAACAGTAATTAAAGTACTTCCACCAGAACAAACTGATATTGTGGAAGGAACTGATGGTGGTGGAGGCATAGCATTGATAACCACATTTATTTGTCCAACAATAAAGCATCCATTGGCTAATTCATATCTTACAAAAATTGTAGTAGTAACTGAAACTGCATCTAATCCTGAAGTGATCGGGTTTACATCACCTTCTGCATCAGCCATAGTAGCGTGATATGAAATGGTTCCTCCAGCAGGAGATTCGCCAAGAGCAACATTCAAGACGTTGACAGTCGATGGAATACATGCAGGAGATGGTTGTACGATTGCTAAAACAGGATTTGGATTCACTATAACAATTACAGTATCTGGTGCACTTTCACATCCAGTCAACTGATCAACACATGTAACCCAAATTGTGTCTGGACTTGTAGCAGCTGTTGTACCTGGATCATAAGAATTTCCTACAAAAACTGGAACTGACGTTGGGTTTATGGTAGGATCTTGTGAATAAAAATTATATGTCCCTGTAGGTGGCCCAATAATTAATTGACCTTGACCGATAAATGAAACATTATCAACTCTAAAGGTTCCTGCTGTTGATGCGGCACTTGCGCTATACCCACTTATTCTAATGCAAATACTTGTAGCATTGGACACCGCCAAAGGAATTGTAAACATTGGATTTGAACCAAAACCTGTTGGAATTGATATTGGCGCACCTATATTTGCAAATGGTGCACCATTTATTGATATTGAAATTTGAGCATTTGCTGGACCAGTATTTGATCTATATCCATCGAAACTAAAAGAACTTAAATCTATTTGATACCCACCAGTTGCATTTAAACAAAATTCAAAATAATCATTTGCATCAGGAAAAGAATTCGAAGTCCAATTATTCGCAGAATAGGAATCAAATGCACTAGGAGGATTACCTCCTGGAAAGGTAGGATTACCTAACCCTGAACCTGTAGATGCATTTACCACAGATATATCACCTGCCCCTAAACCTGATGCAGTACCAGAAGTTACTTCTGTATCAAATATCCAACCAGCCGTAAAGGTTTCTTCTGGTCCTGGTCCCGATGTTGAGCTAACGCTTAATGTTGTATTCTCTCCTTCACAAACTGTAATATTACTAATCACTGGAGGGGCTACGGCTTGAGTTATTCTAACTTGAATTGTATCAGGTTGAATACAGCCGGGATATGCAGGTGTGACGCCATCTGGTGAAATATTCCCTAAATTAACACCTGTGTAATTAAGTGAAACGACAACAATACCCGGATCTAAACCAGAAGGATTAAAAGTTGATCCAGTAACACCAGTACCTGACCATGCATAAGTACCGGATCCATTGTCCCCAACAATTGTGGCAGTCAAAGGCACTGCGGCCTGACCATCACAATCCGTGAAAGGCCCTATAGGATTGACAGCGACATTAGGATATGCACATATATTACTAATACTACCCACACCAGATCCATTTGCAAAAATTTGTGCTGTATATCCCACATTATCTACATGTGTAAATGTATTAGACACATAAGTACCTGCTGGGCCTTCTGTAAAACTAAGTGTTGATGGTGTACAGCCTACGCAAGTTGCTGTTAACGTAAATCCTGTAGGTCCAGTAACCGTAATCACTTCATTGAATGTGCCATCGTTACCTGCAAGTGTCGCATCATTATTGCAAGAACAAGGATCTGAAATGGTAAAACTAAATGCTCCGCATGATACTGGAGCCGTAGTACTACTTGCTGAAGGACTTACACAATTTGTAATATTGTCTCTACATCTGGCATACACTGTAAGTGGTGAAGTTGTATATGTTGGAATTACAGTACTCCAAGGGCCGGCTGCATTTGTAGCCCACTCTAAGGTAGTGCCTGAGCCGCAACCTGTAGCTGAAATTGTACCTATTGTAGATGGACAGACATTATTAACAATGGTAATTGTTGGTTGAGTTGGCAACGTACATGTACCTGGAGCAGTAATAACCGCTGTAGAAACAGGACTCGCTGTTGTACCGTCTAAATCACACAAACATCTTGTTTCGATACTTTGTACAGGTCCTGTTTGTGCATACACTGGTAAAGTTGTTGACCAAGTACCTCCATTCACACTATATTGAAGTGTTGAGCCAAGTGGACACGGTGTACCAGAAGGTGCCGATATTAAACCTCCGCTTACTGTGCAGGTGGCATCGCAGGTGCTATTTGTTACTGAAACATTGGCTGGTTGTGCACTAAGAATCGGGCAAGTTGTTGACAAACATTGAAATCAAATGCGCCTAAACCACTCAAATGCATCTTTGGTATAACCATCCCATTCAAAATTGCTGGTAGGAATACCTATTTGATCCAACTGAATCTTCCAGTTTGATACTTGCCAAATTTGCATCCGCAGAAGCGGGCTTGAATACTGCAGTAGAAGTCAATCCAGTCCCCCATTCTGTGCCAGGATCAACCCCAATTTGTCCAATAACATCAACAGATGCCGTCATAAACACTAATTCAATGGCATCATCTCCATTAAAGGTAAGTGATCCAGATGTTTGATCTGCCTCAGCTAAATGGTGGCGTACAATATGCAACGAATTTGTAGAACAATAATCCATATGCAGGAACTTTGCTCCAGATAAGCTAATCGTTGAAGTACCTAATGTTGCTCCATTAAAATAAATTGATTATAGTTCCAGTATTTGTCAAAGTATACTGGTATAATGCAGATGATTAGCCCAACTCAATTGCCTTATTATTGCAAAAGTCCCTCAAAATTTTCATACCTGTATATAAAAATATTTTTGAACAATCATTTGAAACACACATGATCGGCGCAGTAGTTGCATTTGCAGTTGCACCTATACATCCATTTTCAACACAACGCGCATAAACTGTAAACACTGAAGTTGTATATGTTGGTACGGTAGTACTCCATGGTCCTCCTGCATTTGTGGCCCACTCTAATGTTCCAGCACCACACCCTGTTGCTGAGATTGTTCCTATTGTAGATGGACAGACATTATTGGTAATAGTAATGGTAGGAGTGGCTGGTAATGGATTCACAGTGATCGTTGTTACTTCTGTATCCGTACATCCATTCGTATTTGTAACAGTAACTGTGTAAGTTGTAGTGCCTGTAGGAGTTACACTTATGCCAGCTGTTGTTGCAGCAGTACTCCATATATAACTTGTTCCACCTGAAGCGGTAAGTGTGGCACTTGCCCAGCACATAAGGTACCATCATTTTGGTAGTTCCGGAAGTTCAGCGTGTATTGCTGCAGTGGCAATGGGTTCACGTGACGTTGTCACTCAGTATCCGTACATCCATGGCATGAACGTAACTGTGTAAGTGTGGTGCTGCGGTGTTACAGTATGCCAGCTGGTCGCGGCGTACTCCACATAGTCGTTCCACCTGGAAGCGGTAAGTGTGGCACTTGCTCCAGCACATATCGTACCATCATTATTGGTAGTTCCTGATGTTTCAGCCACTGCGATGGCGGCAGTAGGTAATGGATTCACAGTTATCGTTGTTACTTCTGTATCCGTACATCCATTCGTATTTGTAACAGTAACTGTGTAAGTTGTAGTGCCTGTAGGAGTTACACTTATACCAGCTGTTGTTGCAGCAGTACTCCATATATAACTTGTTCCACCTGAAGCGGTAAGTGTGGCACTTGCTCCAGCACATATCGTACCATCATTATTGGTAGTTCCTGATGTTTCAGCCACTGCGATGGCGGCAGTAGGTAATGGATTCACAGTTATCGTTGTTACTTTTGCATCCGTACATCCATTCGTATTTGTAACAGTAACTGTGTAAGTTGTAGTGCCTGTAGGAGTTACACTTATACCAGCTGTTGTTGCAGCAGTACTCATATATAACTTGTTCCACCTGAAGCGGTAAGTGTGGCACTTGCTCCAGCACATATTGTACCATCATTATTGGTAGTTCCTGATGTTTCCAGCCACTGCGATGGCGGCAGTAGGATGGATTCACAGTTATCGTTGTTACTTCTGTATCCGTACATCCATTCGTATTTGTAACAGTAACTGTGTAAGTTGTAGTGCCTGTAGGAGTTACACTTATACCGGCTGTTGTTGCAGCAGTACTCCATATATAACTTGTTCCACCTGAAGCGGTAAGCGTGGCACTTGCTCCAGCACATATATTACCATCATTATTGGTAGTTCCTGATGTTTCAGCCACTGTAATGGCTGCAGTTGGATTTGTACAAGTGCCAGGTACTGTAGTCATCGCTGCTGATGAAGGACTAAACATTGTATTATCAGTATCACAAACACATCTTGTTTCTATGGTTTGAGCAGGGCCAGTTTGTGCATACACTGGCAATGTTGTGCTCCAAGCACCACCATTTACTCTATATTCTAATGTAGAGCCAGTTGGACAAGGTGTTCCAGAGGGAGCGGTAATGCTTCCACCAGATACAGTACATCCAGTACTGCAAGCACTGTTCATAATTGTAACATTAGCGGGTGCTGAAGTTAAAGTTGGGCAACTTGCACAAAGACAATTTACTGTAACTGGAGATCCAATTACACAATTGGTATAAACAGGTGAAGGAAAAGTTAAAGCATAAGATGGCATATCAAAATTCAAAGAAACGCTAATATTGCATGGATAAAAAGATGCATTAAAATCATCATTTACAATTAATGTCCAAGTACCATTTGGATTTACACCATCAAAACTTGAAAAAGAACTTGCACTTTCTAAGTTTCCACTAAAACATGATGCATTACATCCTGTAGAACTTGCACCTGTATATCCAGTTCCATTATCCACAAAGCACACATTAAATGTACTTGGTGTTGGGACATTTGTAGAGCCTGCAAAAAAATCTTCCAAAACAATTGTCATTCCATTTGGCCCCATTAATGAAATATCTAGATCGTTGTGCGTGGCAAAAACTTCACAGGCATTGTAACTGATTTGAACACACACCGAAGTTAAAGTGGCATTTGTAGGCAGTTGAGATACATTTACAGGCAAATTATTTACTGTAGAGCTAATATTACTTTGACCATTTAATGCAAAAGAATAGGATGTCGGTGCTGGAACATTTTGAGTAGCCACTATAGGCGTGACATAATAAGTATTTCCATTAAGTCCAGAGCAATCGAATGATTGTGTTAACTGATTTAATGGTGATCCAGATGTAGATGCTATAATATGATTTAATGGAAAACTTAATGGTCCTCCTATCGTAGCAGCTGCCACTGCATTATCTAAAGATGTTTGGTTACTAAATGATGGCAATGGAGAACCACTAAACCACCAACCAATGATTTGATTTGTACCGAGTACACTAACATCTGTAGCCAAATTTATATTTTGACTTCCACAAATATTAGCTGATGATGAATTATTAATTGTTGCTGTTCCTGTTTCAGCAGATACAACTACCGTTATTGGTGTTCTGCAATTAGGATTTAATTCATTTACATCACCTAAATACCATGTATATGTCCCTGGAAGCATGTTATTTAATTGCCCACTGCCAGTACCTATGGCAGGTGCGAAAGTTGTAGTTCCTGTAGCTAATTGAGTTGCAGCATCTCCTAAACCATCCATCCATTTATAGCAATTTGATGTAGCAGTAAAGGTAGGAGCTGCATCACCAATACAAATATTATATGTTGTTGGATTTGACCCAAACTCAGCTACTACGTTTCTATCACAAAACTGTGGTCCTCTAGCACAAATTAGTGCATCCAACATTTTTGCATTTTGGCAATCAGAATAATTAGTTCTGCAACCAGATATATTATTATAGTTCATAATATTGTTGGCTGCTGGCATGTATATTTGCGAGTTAGCGTCCTGACATGTAAAAGTGATATTACAGCCACTTCTAGTAGCACATCCACCAACAGGATTCGGGACAACTGGAGGTGTACCTGAAGGCGAACCTTGAGGATCAATAGAATGACTAATACCTAAATCTGCAGGCGTATCTGATATATGATCTCCAGTTGTACAACCATTTGAACCATTAACTAACTCCGTAGAAATGTCACCATAATAATTATTTGTAGCTGTATTATTTCCGCCATTGCCAGGATAATTTACATTTGGGCCAGGTACATAACTACCGTGAGTATGCTCTAATCCTAAATAATGCCCCATTTCATGAATTAAAACAACTCCTGAACCTAAAGAAGGTGCTGCACAATTTAAAGAACCAGATGTATAAACAAACTCAGTAAAGCATGCATTTGACATTACTGCTGTCATAGGTGCGGTCGGTCCTGAAGGTAAAAAGGCATATCCATTACATCCTGTACCATTTCCTGTATTTGAAAATACATATATATTTGTTACTCCTGGAATGTTTGATACATTATTTTCATCGTATATACAGCCCAAATTAAGAAATCTAGTTGACATATCTCCAGAAGATGGATGACCAGTATAGCTCACAGATTTATAAAATTCGATCGGCGTTGCTTCACATGCATATAAATCATTCATTATAGCCAATTGAGCATCAACTTCTGCTTGAGTTGGAGCAGCATTACCAGCACAACCTACTGTAGTAGAAACTGTAAAAACAACAGGTATTCTGAATTTTGAATTTGAACTATTTGAACAAACGATTGGTGCAGCCATCACACAATCATTTTCACAAGTACTGCCATAACCTTGTGTGTAGTTCCATGTTGAATTTCGACTATTGCCTCTAAAATTATGAGGTTTAAAAAGGGAAATCCTATTGTCATTAAAGTTTTCAGGCTCCTTCTGATTTTGTGGTATTTTTGAAGTATGACACCAATCAGCATCAATATACAAATTAAAAAGTGAGTCTCTAATTTGTGCTTCTTTTTCAAAGATAGTTTGAGCACTAATTTCATTAAAATAACTCAGAGTAGTAAAAATAATTCCAAAGAAAATTTTTAAAATGCTAAGATTTTTCATTATTCAGGTTGAGTTTATGGTTCTAAAATCCGCAATAATATTTTTAATTATTATCACAGGACAAAGATAAGTATAGTCATTTTCTCATCCAAATATATTGTATTAAATTTATAATATAATTTTATCATTTATATAAACATCTACTATTCAGTCATCTACATAGTAATTAATATTGAACAATCTCCTTATAAATGTAGCAGACAACATATGTTTTTGCATAAAGCATAGATTTTTTTTCACAAAAATTAACTACGTACAAACAAAAAAAGTACCCATGTTTTTAGCAATGGGTACTTTTTATTGAAAACCAATATTTTAGGCTTTTAATATTTTTTAACTTTATCGAACCAATTTATTATTTATTGAATTATCAACAATAAATTTAAGCTTACCACATTGTTCTTTTGGCGCTGTTGGGTCTGGTTGGAATTTATAGCCATAAGCCCCTTTTAACTATGTTACAATTCCAGCTCTATTTATACAAACTTTTGTTACTACTTTTCCACTAACATTAATTGCTTCTTTGACATCTTTTTTATTCCGATATACAATTTTTCTACCAAATACGCCATCACCAGATCCATCATATTCGCCAGTTCCATCACTTGTATTGCCTGAACCAGCATCTCCATCGTTTCCTTTATCTTTACCAGCACCTGTTCCTGTATTACCTTTACCGGTACCGCCACTTGATCCATCAACTGTAGATGGTTTTGAAGTAGATGTACCTGTGGTGGATCCATTAGTAGAAGATGAGCCACCTGAAGCAGGTACTGTTTTTGTTGTTTCCGCACGCGAAGGTCTTGTTGGTTCTGAAACACGTACTGGTGCTTCTTCAGCTGGAGCTTTGGTAGTGATGACTACTTCATCTCTTGGAAGAGGTACTTGAGTAGGTATTTTGATATCAGGTTTTGGCACATCAATCACGACAGGCTTTGTCACTTCTATTTCTTCCGGTTTGACCACTTCCTGCGGTGTTTCAGGCGTTTCTGCTTGTTTCTCTTCGGCAGGTGCACTTTCAGATTTTGCGCGCTGAGCGCCTTCGTCGTCATGCGCTAACTTACTCAACGAACTCTCCTGAAACGTAAAATCTACCTTGACAGCATACGGTGGTTTTTCTTCATCTTCTTCCACTTTGATTTCTGGCAAGTAATACAAAAATGCAATCAACAACAAAAGTGAATGGATGATAATGGAGATCGTCCTACCTTTGTTTTTATTTTTTTTATCTTTTATTGACAGGCTTTGCATATTTCAATTTATTTATAAACTATTAACCATGTATAAAACAGACGTTAGCTATAACGCAAATTTTCTTAAAAAAATATTAAAAAAGACAAATTTAATACTTTTTACTTTTTATAGCAAGTTCAAACAAAAAAGATATTATTTTTTTTTCTTATTTGAAGCACTTTACCTCAATTATGCAAAGCTTGTTTATAAATTTTAAGGCATTCTGATCGTGCGGCTGCATGATCTACAATTGGTGTAGGATATAGGTCCGTACCATATTCAGGAATCCATTTCTTGATATACACTAAGTCGGGATCAAATTTTAATGTCTGAGCTTGTGGGCTAAATATCCTAAAATATGGTGCGGCATCTGTACCGCAGCCAGCTACCCATTGCCAGCCTCCGTTATTGTTTGCCAAATCAAAGTCCAATAAATGTCTTGCAAACCATGCTTCGCCCCATCGCCAATCTATCAACAAATGTTTCACCAAAAAACTACCCGCAATCATTCGTACCCGATTGTGCATAAAGCCTGTGGCTATCAATTGTCGCATGCCTGCATCTACTATAGGGTATCCAGTAATGCCATTGCACCATGCTTCAAAATATTCTTCATTATTCTTCCATTCGATGTGATCATATGGTTGACGAAATGCACCGTGCTCGACATGCGGAAAATGGTAAAGAATCATATGAAAAAAATCTCGCCATATCAATGCATCCAAATATTTACCATTTAATTGAGCTTTTATTGCTAATTCCCTGACAGAAATCGTACCGAACCTAAGGTGTACGCCCAATTTGCTAGTTGCATCCTGTGAAGGGAAATCTCGGGATTTTTCAAAATTTATTATTAAGTCATCGTCTATGCTAGCCGAAGGAATCGGAATTTCACTTCTATCAAAACCTATTGAACTTAAAGTGATCATATCACTGATATTCTGAACTTTATACAAATTAGATAAAAGTGATGTATCGATATCTTTTATAAACTCATTTGGAGATTCCAAAACATCTTTGAATATCGTAAGCCATTTGTTTTTATATGGTGTGAATACGGTATAAGGTTGCCCACTTATATTAAGTACTTCGTTTTTTTCGAAAATGACAATATCTTTATAACTATAAAATGCTATGCCCTTGCTGATTAACAACTTGCCAACTTTTTCATCCCTTATGGCGCCATAAGACTCATAATCATGGTTGGTATAAACGGCTTGGATTTGGTACTTTTGGGTCAGCATATCCCAAATATTGATTGGAATTCCATAATGCACTTCCATGTCTGAACCAAGTGCATTCAATTCCTTTTTCAAATGTCCAATAGTATCATATAAAAATGTCACTCGACTATCCTTTTTGTTTTCCAGCTTGTTAAGGATTTCTGTATCAAAAATAAATATAGGTAAAACTGGAAATCCTGACTTTAAAGCATGATAAAATGCCGTCTGATCTTGTAATCGAAGGTCTCTCCTAAACCAACATATACTGATTTTTTTAATCCCAACCATTATTCTATTTCAAGATTTAGTTTTGCAGTATTTAATTCTGACAAAGCATGGAAATCTTTAATCTTTTTTGAAATTTCGATACCTTCAGTATATGTTTCTAAGGCTTTGGTGACATCATTTTTCTTTTCATATAGCTTACCTAAATGATAATATAACCCTATGTAGTGTGGATCAGATTCTTTCAGCCTCAGATAAACGACTAGCGCTTGGTCATCATCATTTCCATATTCAAACTCCTTTGCCAATGCATAAAGTAGAAAACTATCATTTGGCGACAATTCGAGCATTTCTTGAAGCATTTTGAGACGATTAATATTCATTTATTTAACTCAGAGTTTAATTTTTATTTTAAAAGTGTGTATCTTTGTGTCCTCAGAATTACATTGGTTTATTCAAATTCTGAAAGGTATATTCTTAAACAAGAAATGACACATATTGTTAATAAAGTAAATATTTTTACCAAATGAATTTATTAGTTTGTATAAGCAAAACGCCTGACACTACTGCCAAAATCTCATTTAAGGCGGATGATACTGAATATAATAGTGACGGTGTGACTTTTATCCTGAATCCATATGATGAATGGTATGCACTGGTAAGGGCAATAGAGCTTACAGAGCAGAATGGTGGCAATGTCACTGTTATAAATGTAGGTCCTGCTACCAACGACATTATCATCAGAAAAGCACTAGCGATTGGTGCAAATGATGCTGTAAGAATAGACACAGATGCTTCGGACGCATTTACTGTGGCATCAAATATAGCAAATTATGCCAAGACAAAGAATTTTGATATAATCTTCCTTGGAAAAGAAACCATCGATTATAATGGATCGGAAGTAGGTGCGATGATTGCGGAATTAATGGATCTTCCATATGTTTCTTACGCAAGCAAGCTAGATGTACAATCTGCATTAAGCACTGTAACAAGAGAAATAGAAGGTGGCGAAGAAGTTTGTCAAGTAGAAGGCTCATTTGTCTTATCTGCTGCTAAAGGCATGGCCGAACAACGTATTCCAAATATGAAAGGTATCATGATGGCAAAAAATAAGCCATTGGAAGTAATTGCACCAATGAGTGGTGATGTACGAGTTTCGACACAAAAATTCGTATTGCCTCCAGCAAAATCAGGAGTTAAACTCATTGATGCTGAAAATATGGATGAATTAGTAAGATTACTCCACGAAGAAGCAAAAGTTATATAAATTAAAAGAAAAATTAATAAGCAATGTCAGTATTAATATATATAGAAAATCCTAATGGACATATCAAAAAATCAGGGTTTGAAGTAGCAACCTATGGTGCCAAATTAGCATCATCGATGGGAACCAATGCAATAGGACTTATCTTAGGAAGTGCAACCAATGCCGGCGATCTAGGTAAATGCGGCTTGAGTAAGGTGCTCCAAGCCAATGGATTACCAACAAATGAATTTGATGCACAATCTTACAGCCATGTGATTGCGCAAATTGCCAAAGATCATCAAGCGAATGTAGTCATCCTTTCCAATACAGCAAATGGTAAGGCACTTACAGGACGATTGGCAATAAAAATGGAAGCAGGCAGCGTATCAGGAGCGAATGCCCTACCCGATCTCTCCGACGGCTTCAGTGTGACTAAATCTGTGTATTCAGGAAAAGCAATTGTAAAATATAAGATCAATACAAAAAATAAGGTAATCTCTGTAATGGGCAATAGTTTGCAACCGGACATGAGTGGTCAAGCTATTGATGTTGAGCAAATTACGGTAACTGCACCTACAACAAAATTGAAGGTATTGGAAAGGAAAACATCCGATGGCATCGTGCCACTTCCTGAAGCCGAATTGGTAGTATCAGCTGGCCGTGGTATGAAAGGTCCTGAAAACTGGGGAATCATAGAAGAATTGGCTACCGCTTTGGGTGCTACCACTGCTTGTTCCCGACCAGTAGCTGATGCAGACTGGAGACCGCATCATGAGCATGTGGGACAAACCGGCGTAGCTATCAGACCAAATCTCTATATTGCTGCAGGTATATCTGGAGCCATCCAACACCTCGCTGGTGTAAATAATAGTAAGGTAATCGTAGTAATAAACAAAGATCCAGAAGCACCATTTTTCAAAGCTGCAGATTATGGCGTAGTAGGCGACTTATTTGAAGTAGTACCGAGATTGACGGCTGCTGTTAAGAAGTTTAAACACGCTTAAAAGGATATTATAAAAGCCGTTTAATCAATAAAAAAGAGGCTGTCCATTAAGGATTAGCCTCTTTTTTTTGTCCCCAATATATGAATGCCCAACTTCAAAGGCGGAAATAGAACTGATACTTGTTGGTCATGAATCTGTAAGTTCCAACCGAGTTTTGGTGTCAATTTTTTAATAGCTAGTCGGTTTCGGGCTCTTAATGGTTAGATCTAGCGACTAAAGCACCGATAGCAAGTCTGCTCTCATATCATTTGTTACATTCCGCAATTTACTTGCTGAGGAATTCATCTTTCAATTTGTACTTATTGACTCCTTTGATTGCCATTCGGTAGCTTACACCAAATTCCACCATCAATCCAGTGGCTTCCTTTAAAGAAAATTTTAAATATCTTAAACCAAAATAATACATTGGATTAGTTTTTCCGAGTTTGACTGGATAGTTAACTACAAGTCCTGGACTCCAACCTTTAAGTTGAACCCAATCTAAATCATTTTTCGCCAAGCTTTTTTGTTATATTTTGAACACCAAGATTTATTTCACCTTGTATATTGAATTTATCAAACCACTTGCCCAATATTAGACCTACTAATAATGTTGGTGGCGCTTCAAATTGCTCTCGCGTTGAGTTGATTGGATATTCCTTTTTTAGCTTATTCCCATAAAAGCTCATATTTAATCCATAGATTATGTTGTTCTTACCTGCATATCCCAAATCAATTTTCATTCCTCCTCCAAATCCTAAATGTCTAGATGGATTTCCAATAAATTGATTTACTAATCCTCCAATAGTCATATCAAATCTCTGACCTGATGTATTTAAATATTCAAAGTCTTCAAGTTTGGCTTCATTGTAAGCACTTCCTTGAAGCATTCCATATTTTCTTTGGTAAAGCTTATAAGTAGGAAATGTGAGTTTCATAAAATAAATTGCCGGTTCGGCTACACCATTTCTTACTTGTGGATTAAATCTTTCGATTTCCTTTGTCTTGTTTTTCAAGCTATCCACAATTTCTTGGTTTGTGACTCCATTAATTTCAGCGAGCGTGGGATTTCCGTATTTGTCAATTGAGTAAATGAATTCAATTTCGACATTTTCAATTTCCTTTCTTTGTTCTTTTGTGAATTCAATCCCGAAGTACTTTATAGCAAGTTGATTTATGCCGTATTTTGGACTTGCATTTTGATTTAGACTATCTAACACTTGGGCATTGATGCGGAGTATGGAAGTCAGTAAAAATATTATTGATATTGTGTATTTCATTTTATTGTTTGATGAGTGTAACGTTTAGTATATGCGTAGTGCCGACGTAGGAGGCATGATCGTCATGTACATTGTTATAGCTTGTTTTTGATTCATTATATTATGATTTGTCGTCCTTCTATTCCACTGTCACCTATAAACCCTTCTACACAATCATCAATTTCAATTAATGAATTTTGTTTAGCAAATGATTCTAATTGTATTTTAACTTCTTCAGAATATGTATGAAAATGTAAATTTCCATGCTTACACACGTCACCTATGAATTGATGGCTTTCCGTTGAAAACCAATAATACGGTAAAGATGCATTACATCTAATTATCCAAAATAAATTTGCTACGAATTCAGCTAATTCATCACCTGACAATTTATAAGCACCACTAAATTCTTCATTTGTTCCTATTTCTCTTAAGTAATTTGATGCTTTAATTACCGGTGCGAAATCGTTTTCTTGGCTTAACCACGGTACATTATAATCTAAAATAAAAATCAATTCAGAATTTAATGCAATACTTAATTGTTCTAATATTTTCCCAATTTCGATTGAATAAATAAAAATATCTTTGAAATCCAAGTTGTATTTAAGTTCTCCGAAGTATTCATATTTTTTGATTGTTACATCATCTTTACAATTAAGGAATTCTTCCAACTCCTTTTTGTGGATGGAGTCTATCTCTATTTGATCGTAAAATCTTTCTTTGTCTAATTCCCAATCAAAATAATTTCCAGGAGTAGTCATATAAGGATCTTCCCTTGGGTCAAATCTCGTTTGCCAAGTTCCAATAAATGAAGCAAAAACTTCATTTTTTAATGCTTGTTTTCTTGTGATCAATTTCATTTTAATAAGCTATAACTTGTCTCTTTACAACACAAATATATATCAACTTTCGCTTTTTTGCATTTCTTTTAAAGAATGTTGGATAAAGTTATTTGGCCATTGTTGTCATCGAATTTTCATTTGATGAGATTGTCCAATAAGGGCCCTACAATTCTACATCCTATCTTTCCGAAAGTTCTGTTCACCAGCTATTGATTTACTGCTGTTAGAATTTTTTTTATAAAAAAGGTAAAAAGTACAACGATAATAACAACAGTGATTAATATTGTAGCTATTCCGAAATCTTTTTGCGCAAAAAAAAATTGGGTTTCAAATAAATATATCCTTCACGGTTATCTATTATTACATTAAACCGTTTTAAAATTTTATTGCCGATAATTCCTGAAAATTTGAATTTAGACCCATTTGTATTTGGTTTTTCTAATGTAATTACACCTTCTGAAATAGTTTGGTCAGCAATAATAAGTTGTGGAATAAAAGCTATTTTTTTACTCCCAAACCCCAAGATAGTAGAAAATTTATCATATAAATTATTTCTTTTCAAAAATCCATTTCCTAAAATTCCATTTGATGTATTGCCTGTATCAAATAAAAACCAATCTTTATATATTTTGCCTTCTATAGAAAAACTTGCTTCAAAAACAGGACGAACTCCGTTGTCTAAAATCATGTCTTGTTTTACAAAATCAGGTTCAATTTTAGGTAAATTATCATATATAATTATAATGTTTTTGTCATAATCAATTTCATAAATTTGGTCTAAAAAAAAGCTATTTCCAATGATAACATCTTCGTAGTTTTCCATATTTTTGGTTTCATACATTTCTATATTATTCCATACTAAACCTGCAATTTCGACTTGATTGTTCGAGCTTACTCTTGTTTCATTTGTGCCGTCGCTATTCACTAAATTTCCTTTTCTGTCAAAGTTTATTTTAATTTTTTTTACAGATTTTTTATTAATATTGACAGCATCAGCACCCAAATCGAACTGAATATTTAAGAGTTCAGAGCCATTAATTTTCCCTTGAAAGTATATCCTATTGTCTTTTATGGTAAATGGAATGGTATCGTTCAAGAGTGTATTTTTGTTCGGCTTCTTCAAATTGGGATAATTTGCTGATATTCTTGTGTAGCAAGAATCTTTGCCATTTAAGAGAACAATAAAATCTTTGGTCTCGCCATATTTCATATTGAACGAAATACTGTCTAGATCAGTTATAAATTTTAAATTTTGATTTTTTCTTGGTAAATCTAAATAATAAATGTCTGGTTTGGTTTCTGGAAAGATTACCCAAAAATCGGATTTATAGTTTTTACCATCAAGAATTTTTACATTTTTAGAATTGGCTTTAATTATTGGTAGTTTTTGTTGTGCAATAAGGTTTTGATAAACTAAAAACAACAATATTATTGAAATTGCTTTAATAAGGTATAATTTCATTTTTGATTGATTTTAATTGTTTATTTTCGTTTACTCATCATTGTCTTCCAGTCAAATTTGTCTTTGTTTTCTATGTTGCGTTTTGCTAAATCTGCAAGCATAAAATTTAGTTTATTCTTGTCTATCCAATTGCCATTTACAAATACTCCTGCAATTTTACGAGTGTTTTTTATATCAGTAATTGGATTTTTGTCAAGCAAAATAAGGTCAGCATACTTTCCTGTTTCTATACTCCCAATTTGTTTGTCAATACCTAGCCACTGAGCAGAAAGTAGTGTTGCAGAATTTAAAGCTTCTTGCGGTGTTAGTCCTGCTTGGACTAAAAGTTCTAACTCATCGTGTAGCGAAAAACCTGCAACCACTCCCGAAACTCCCGCGTCTGTTCCAGCAATTATTGGAACTCCGGCATCTTTAAAAACTTTTACAAGTAGGAAATGAAACTTTACCATCTCTTCTAAATAACTTAAGTTTTTTACAGTGAAATTTTTATTATAGTTATTCGCTGTTAACCATTTACTTTGTAACAAAGGATGAACATATTTTAATGTAGGTGAATTTTTAATACTATCGATAGAATTTGTTTGATTAGCTATCCAAACCATTGTTGTTAATGTTGGAGATAAATATGTGCCATTATCTTTTGATAGTTTTGCGAATTTTTGAGCGTCTTCTATACTGAAATTTTCAGAATGCTTTGAGAATTCTTCGGCATGTGCAACCATTCCAAAATGTGGTACAAATGCTTGTTCGAGTTTACCTTCAAAAGCATTAGGAATATGCCCAATAGTTTTAAGCCCTTGTTTATGTGCTTCGTCAATAATTGCGTTATAGGTTTCAATATTTAATTTAGAGTATAATTTTATAAAATCGTATCCTTCTGCTTTGGCAATTCTTACCATTATTCGACCTTCTTCAGCTGTGTTTGCAATTTTACCTTGACCTTTGTCACCATTAATATTTGCGGCAAGTGCAATCCTAGGGCCAACTATATAACCTTTTTCTATAGCCTTTTTTTGCCCAAAAGTTTCCATAGTAGAATTTAAGTCTAACACAGTAGTAACGCCATTGGCGATAATTGGTGTCATAATATCTTGCATATCAAAACTTAGGTCTGGAATTTGTGTTGGTAGTTTTTGTCCAAAGTAACCGTCAGTAGGTAAATGAACGTGAGCATCAATAAGTCCTGGGATAAGCCATTTTCCTTTGCCATCAATAATGATAGCTTTTTTTGGGAATTGTACCATTTATGGATTGAATAATATTATCGGAAATAACTACCGTTGCATTTTCAATAAATGTACGTGTAGCGTTCATTGTAATAACATTCACATTTTTTATTGCAAATGCTTTTTGTCGTTTAATTTGAATGTCCTTTATATTCTGTCCGAAAGCCAAAAATGTCGAAAAAGTTAAAATTACAAGTATCAAAATATTTTTCATTTTGTTTTATGGATTGTTTTGTGTTTTGGTACTATGAATGATAACGTCGAGCTAAATGCCGTGCGCCCGCATAGGGCGAATGGACATTTTAGCCATTGTTGGCAACAGTATTAATCTCTCCAATCTAGATTGTTTCTAACATTATCATGGCAACTTTCACAGACTATCCACATCGACCAATCCTTAATAAAATTACTTCTTCCAATTTCTTCATCCCTAGTATCTTTATACCAAAAGTTCCATTCATAATAGAATACCTGAATACCCAAGGAGAAATTGTCCGTCCATTTGGGTATGATATATCAGAATTACATATATCACATTTTGAGTCATTATTATTTGTTAAGTAATGAAAGAATGGCATGAGATTCTTCTTCAGGAACTCAAATAAAGGATCGAATTTAATTTTCCAATTATTTTTTTCTAAGACTTTTTGTGCTACGAGTAATTCAGGTCCAAGCATAGTTTTATGGCTTCTGCCATTTAGAATTAACTTTGCAATTGGAGCTAAATAAGAAACAATAAATGACCAATCACTTATTTTAAACATACTGAAACTTTTTCATCTTCAATCCATTTCTTTGGCATAACTCCCCATATCCAATTGTCTTCACCTTCATGATATCCAAAAACACTCTTCCAATCAGGCATATCATTAGTAATCCCGTGCGGATATGCAACAACTGGAATTGGAGTCATTTTGTCAAGGTATTCGTTAACAAATAGCTTAGGGTCAATTATTGATAAAGGATTTTCTTTAAAAATTTTTAAAACCTTTTTCCTATTCTCATGATATTCTTTATAAGTAATTTTCACACTCATTATATAAATAACATCTCTTGAATTTGATTGACCATTTTTCTTCTTCTTTCAAGTCAAATTCAAACTCTTCTAATACTGTTTTGCCCCATTTAGACTTAGTCAATTTATTCATGTAATTCCATTTTCCTTCCAAATCTAATTTGAGGTAATTATCTTTTCTTTTGCAATTTCTTTCATTAAATAAACGAATCGAAAGCTAGGCATATCCATTTTTGACCCTTTGGGGTCATTCCAGTTTCTACTAAAAAGTGAAGCATATAGGATTGGTAAAATAAATGAAGTATCTATAAGATAACTTTGGTCATCAAATTTAATATGAGTTAACAATCCAAAATGCTGCCCGATCTCTATGAACCAGTTATATTTTTGATGCGCCCTCATAGATTTTGGAGTTAATTTTTGGAGATCAAGAGAAGCTCTACCTCCACAAAATTCTTGTATTGCAATTAATTGAGTTAGATAAGCTAAGGCTTCTAATTGTGCCTCTCCTCCAATTTCAAATTTTTTATTGTTTAGGGTTATAGCATACCTATCTGTTTTTGCATAATTTTTTCTTTTCAAAATAGATTTTCCAAATTTTTCCACTATCTCATTTGAATAAATGTTAAGAATTTTTTTCTGATTGGATCTAAAGCGCAGTCGAGTGGAAAAGTAATTTCTGCATTTTCATTTAAATAACTTTCTAAAACTACTTCTAAATTTATATATATCTCAAAAAACTGTCGAACTCTAAAAGCCCCATAACTCGTTAGAGTAAAATCAAAAAAATGCTTCTGCTCATGCCAAATGCAACTTAACAACTCCAAAGCTCTTTTTAATTCCCAATCGTTTGGTGCTTTTGTAATTAAAGCAATTAGTGAATCATCAATGTGTCCGTTTAGACCATTATTTAGTACTTCAGATAAATATTCTTTATCCCCATTTTTCGATATTATGGTAGGGTCAAACCACATGGTCATAGATGCTGGGTCGAAACTAAATACGGGTATCATTTTAACATGTTCTTGATTTCTTCTTCTGATGTATTTTCAGTAATTTCTCCTATTTTCTTACCAGAATTTGGGTTTCGCAAAACCAGTTTCTTACCAGGGTATTCAGCTAAGGTTTTTTTGACGGTCAAACCGAACGTGATAATTCCTGTACCAAATTCTAAAATCAAAGTTATAACCTCAATAATACTTTTTACTTCATCCGCTCCAATTGGTGAGTCAAGCGGGTCTGCTAAACTTTCTTTTTGAACTGGTGAAGATTTTTGAATATCTTTTGATTCGATGAGTTGATTTAATTCTTCAATAATTGAAGATTCACCTTCGATTGAAATGAAAACTTTTCCCATGATTTTATTTTTTATTTTATTTTAATTGTTGTCAAGTTGTCTATCTACAACACAAATATATTCCAACTTTCGCTTTTTTATTCATTTTTTTAAAGAATGTTTGATAAAATGATTGGTTATTGCAGCTATCGAATTTTCATTTGATGACAGCAATAACCAAAAAGAGCCCTGCTATATACTTTTGCTGAATCTTTATTCGTTAATTTTTTCAAATTTCATACTTGTAATTCCTTGCCTAGATAAATTAAAACCAATTACTTTATTTTGGTCGTTCCTAATAAATTCTATCGCTCCTATATTGCTAACGGAAAAGTCAGGCTGAGATGCCGTTAAAATTGCTTCTCCATTTATACTGTGCATCGCAAACAAATTATTGTCTTTAAGTACAAAATTATAGGTAGTATTCAATTCTGAATTGTAATACATACCAACTAATTCCTTATTATTCACTGTTTCTTTATCAAATTCTTTAACTTCAATTCTTTGTCCTTTATAGGAAAAGTCGGAAATATGCCATTTTACAAAATTTGAACTTTGTCCATTGGTTTTTTCAAAGACAAACTTGCTGTGTGGATAGTTAGGAAAAGCAAACTCGTTGTCGCTGATTTGCAAAAGTTTCACTATATTTTCGTCTCCTTTTACTTGCTGAAAAAGTGTATCATTGTCTTTACTGAACGTAAATATGTATCCTGTTTTTGGGAATATTTCATAGTCGCCAACATAATTTTTAAGCAACGTTTTATCAATAGTCGGCTTTGATGGAATGGTTTCTTTGACTGCTAAATAATAGTCAACAATAGGGTACACGATATCAAATGGATGAAAATCATGTGAATTGCACATATATACAACCGCAAAATTTTGTTCTGGAATTATGATAATACGAGCGCCATAACGCCCAATTCCACCACCGTGAAATACAACATCCAACCCTTTATAAACTTGATTTTCCAACCCTAATCCATAAGGAATAAGCTCGCCATTATTTAGTCTGCTTTTTTCTTTCATTTTGTTAAAAATGGCATCACTCCCAATTGTCTTTTTCTGAAAATTCATTGCCCATAAACTCAAATCATCAACCGTTGAATTTAAACCTGTTGAACCTACAAAAGAATGGTTTAGAACACTTTTGTAGTAAACGTTTTCATATTTTTCATACGAGTAAGCTCTATTTTTTACTATTGTTTCAGGTGCATCAATGAATTGAGAATTTTTCATTTTCAGCGGTTTGAATATACGTGCTTGTGTGAATTCTGCAAAAGACTGTCCCGAAACTCTTTTTACAATTTCTGCTAATAAAATGTAACCCGAATTACAATATTGAAACTCGTCACCTGGAATAAAATTCAACTCTTTTTGCCTTGTAATAAGTCTTACTGCATCTTCATTGCTAAACAAATTAGATTCACTAATTCCAATTAAGTTGGCTAAATCAGTGTTGTCTCTGATGCCACTTGTATGGTTCGCCAAATTTCGTAGCGTAATTTTGTGTCCATAATCTGGCATTTCTGGTAAATACTTTCTTATATCATCATCTATGGACAATTTGCCTTCTTGTTCCAAAAGTAAAATTGAGAAAACTGTAAATTGTTTGGACACCGAAGCAACTTGAAAAACTGTTGAAGTTGTGATAGGAATTTCGTATTCTAAATTAGCAATGCCAAATCCTTTTTGTAAACAACAGCACCATCTTTTATTACGGCAAGCGAAAGCCCGGGTCCGTTTTTGAAGTCATATTTAGCTAATAATTTGTCTATTTTATCAGTTGTTTTTGATTTAGATGTCGCTTTTACTTGTGCGTTTATAGCGGTTACATTTGTCAATGTGATTAAAAGGCAAATGACGAAGAATTTAAATTTTGTCATTGTTTATTTTTTTATCGATTCTTATTGTCGGATGTGGTTCGGTATTATCGTTAACGATGAGTACATGTTTTTCAAAAATTATTTGTCCTTTTTTTATTTCTTTTACCTGTATTAAACTGTCAAGAAGGTGCTTATCTTCTTTTGGCAAACTATTAATTCGGTCGCTTATCTTTTTCATCGGTAGAGTCTTACAGAATTGCTTCTAACTGTTTTGAATCTCGACTTGCTGTCCCGAAAGCAGGCATGTACATTGAAGCTATTGTAAAACTAAACCTTCGGAAACTCACTGTCTTGATTATTGTCCTTACAAAGATAAATAAAAAATATTCATTATGACTACAAAACGGTGTTCTCATAATTTCAAACTACGATATCTCCATAAGTCTAGCTCTACTACAGAAGCTTCCGTTCAACGGCGTTGTGATGACAAATAACTATCTATGTTGTCATCGATTATAAATAATTCATTCTAGGCATTGCATGCCAATCGAAAACTTAGTTGATCTCGGTTTTATTTATCAGCAAAGTACAGTTTTTTAAAAGTCAGGGGATTTTCTTGAGTAATTTTTTTAAAAATTCGATTAAAGTACGACAAACTTTCATAGCCACATTCATAACAGGCCTCGCTTACATTTTTGTCCAACAAAAGCAAACGTTTTGCTTGGTTGATGCGATAGTGGTTTAGAAAATCCGTGAACGTCAGGAGCGTCATTTTTTTAAAATATCGGCAAAAAGCAGCCTCAGTCATGTGGCACACGCCCGCGACTTCCGCGATTTCAATCTTGCGCTGGTAGTTTTCGCCAATGAACCGATACAGCAATTTGAGCCTCTCTTGCGCTTTTTTATTGTACTGGTTTTTGACGGGCGCATCGTGGAGAAGTTCGGTTTCGTGGCTGTTCGCTAAGAATTCCAAGATTTTCAAGACTTCTAAGAATTGCTCAAACGGAGGCAAGCCGCGCAGATTTTGCAGCACTTCGCCCGCTTTTACTTTCGTTTCTCCACAAAAAGCAATCCCGTGCTCCGATTTTTCAAATAACTTTTGAATGCTCGTTAATTCAGGCGTTTTCGCAAAAGCCTCTCTAAAAAATCGGGATGAATATGTAAAACTGTTTTTTATAGTCGGTTTTACGCCGTAATCAAAATTGAGGTGCGGAATATTCGAACCGATAAAAACCAAATCGCTCCCATCGTAACGCGAAGTATGCTCACCAACGTGCCGCGTCCCATTTGCACCCTGGATGAAAACAAGTTCAAGTTCCGGATGAAAATGCCAAAAGAAAAAGTTGTTCAGACGCGGATTGAGCATCAGGTGAAATGAACTGTTGCTGTTCGGATTGATGGCTTCTAATTGAATTTTCATACTTTTTTGGAAGCAAATTTAATAAATAAAATCAATATAGTTCAAATAATTATGAATCTAGTGGAAACCCGCCCGCTATAGGTCAACGTACCTTTGTACCATTGTTCAACGAAAAATTTTCTCGAAAATGGAAAATGAAATGCATACCAATGGTGCCACGATGGTGCCAAACAATGCCCACAAAGAAATTCCGGGCAACCCGTCAACTGCCACCAGTAGCAAAATCAAGCTGCGGACTTCTCTAGCTGATGGGCAGCCGCTGCGAGTTTTGAGTGAGGCCGACTGGCAATTTTGGCTTGAAAACGGCTATGTCATCATCAAAAATGCTGTACCGCGCGAGCAAGCTCTCCGAACGGCTCAATTCCTCTGGGAATTCGAGGAAAAAGACCCAGCCAACCCCGAGACTTGGTACACCCCGCCGCGTGCCGAGATGAAAATGAAAGAACTCACCAACACAGGAATGGTGGAAGTTTACAACAACCAGCACCTCTGGAACAACCGCCAAGTTCAGCGGCTCTACGATGCCTTCGTGGACATTTGGGGCACCGAACAGCTGTGGGTCACGATAGATCGCGCAAACCTGAATTTCCCGTTGCGCCCTGGATTTGAATACAAAGGTTTTATCCATTGGGATTATGACCCCGAAACCAAGCCGCAAAATGTGCAAGGAGTTTTGGCTTTAGCCGACCAAATGGATGAGGAAATGGGCGGTTTTCAATGCATACCAGAATTGTTCCGGACTTACGACACCTGGAAATTAACCCAGCCCGAAGATCGGGACCGCTTCAAACCCGATACAACAGGTTTTGAAGATAAATTCGTGAAAGTCAAAATGGAAGCAGGCGATATGTTGATATTTAACAGTAGCCAACCGCACGGAATTCGGGCGAACACTTCAAAGGACAAAGTGCGACAGGCACAATACATTTCGATGATGCCTGCCGAGGAAGACAATACCGACTTGCGCGAATGGCGCATCAATTCTTGGAAAAACCGCATTGCGCCGGAAGGCTACGCTTTTCCAGGCGATCCACGCAATTGGGAGCAAACTCGCTACGAAACCGCAGTTTTGAATGATTTGGGTGAGCGATTGCTCGGCTTGAAAAAATGGTAAATCCAAATATTTTTTTCCTAAAAGTGGCGACGCAGCACTGCGGCCCCACTTTTTCATTACACCTAACCTAATTAATTCGCAATACGGCATGAATAAATTATCTATGCTCGACTGGGCTGTTTTTGGCCTTTATTTCTTGATTGTTTCCTGCTACGGCTTTTGGATTTATAATCGAAAAAAGGCAAAGGAGACCAGCACCAGTGATTTCTTCCTGGCTGAAGGCTCGCTCACTTGGTGGGCGATTGGGGCTTCGCTGATTGCCTCGAATATTTCGGCAGAACAGTTCGTGGGTTTATCAGGTTCGGGTTTTGCAATGGGTTTGGCCATTTCGAGTTACGAATGGATGGCAGCGGCGACCTTGATCGTGGTCGCCATATTTTTATGCCGGGCTATCACAAACCGGATTTTCACGATGCCACAGTTTTTGGAAAAACGTTACTCGCCGCTTGTGGCAACGATGATGGCTATTTTTTGGCTCTTAGTGTACGTTTTCGTAAATTTATCGGCCATTTTGTACCTTGGGGCGATTGCGATTTCGACCATTTCGGGGTTTTCTTTTATGACTTGCAGTGTATTTTTGGCCGTTTTTGCGATTATCATTTCGCTAGGCGGGATGAAAGTGATTGGTTACACAGATGTTGTACAAGTTGCGGTTTTGGTCATAGGAGGGTTGGCTACGACCTATTTGGCGGTCAATTTGGTATCCGAACAATACGGCATGAGTGGTTTTTGGAATGGCCTTGGTTTATTGAAACAGGAAGCGCCCGGCCATTTTCACATGATTTTAGAAAAAGGCCAACAAATGATGCCCGACGGAAAAGGTGGGGAAATAGATGCATGGACGGCTTTACCAGGCCTGACTGTGCTTTTTGGCGCGATGTGGATTGCCAACCTCAATTATTGGGGCTGTAACCAATACATCACGCAGCGTGCGCTCGGGGCGAGTTTGCCTACGGCGCGGCGCGGTTTGCTTTTCGCTGCATTCCTCAAGCTTTTGATGCCAATAATTTGCGTTTTGCCCGGCATTGCTGCCTACGTTTTACACCAAAAAGGGCTTTTCCAGACCGAAATGTTGGGCGAAAACGGTTTTGTTAAATCGGACAAAGCCTATCCGGTACTGCTCAATTTGCTCGGCCCAGGCTTGAAAGGCATGTCTTTTGCCGCTTTGACGGCGGCGATTGTTGCTTCGTTGGCTGGAAAGGCAAACTCGATTTCAACCATTTTCACGCTTGATTTGTACAAAAAATACTTCCGAAAGGACGCGACTGATGGCGAGCAAATCCGTGTCGGTCGTTATGCTATTTGGGCAGCGATGGCTATTGCGCTCGTCGTCGCACCGCAATTGCAGAAGTTGGACCAAGCTTTTCAGTTTATTCAGGAATTTACAGGACTAATCTCACCGAGCGTTTGCGCCATTTTTTTACTCGGATTTTTCTGGAAACGGACGACATCAAACGCTGCATTGGTTGCCGCTTTGGCTGGCATCCCTCTCGGTTTTGCGTTCAAAAAATGGATTCCTGAAATGCCATTTCCTAAATCAAATGGGCTGGGTTTTCGCAATTTTAGTCGCTATGATGGTCGCCATTTCGCTAGCCGACCCATCATCGAAAAATAATCCGAAAGCTCTCAAAGTTGACCGTTCGCTTTACAAACTCGACCAAGGTTTTGCTGTCGGCGGGCTTTTGGTCTTAGGCATTTTGGCTGCGCTGTACCTCATTTTTTGGTAGATGCTGCCTATTTTTCCCCGTATTAGTCTGTTGTTATCGCTATAATGGTCGCTGTCATTTTCGCGATGAGTTTGGTTTCAGTTTCGTCATACACAAATCCATCACAAACGGTCAGCGTTTTGCCTGATTGTAATACTTTGCCAATAGCAATAAGTTTATTTGTCTTGGCTGGTTTAAGAAAATTTATTTTGAATTCTATTGTCAAAACTTCAGAATTGCCTTTTAACATGGTTAATGCCGCATAACCACAAGCACTGTCCACTATGCTTGTTTGCCACCTGCAAAAAAAAAAAAAAAAAAAAAAAAAAAAAAAAAAAAAAAAAAAAAAAAAAAAAAAAAAAAAAAAAAAAAAAAAAAAAAAAAAAAAAAACAAGAAAAAAACCATGCTGTTGAGTTAGTTTTTCTGAAAATTCACAAGAAATTTTTACTTCTCCTTGCTCAACGGAAATCAACTTTGCGTTGAAGGTTTTCATTAGACCTTGTCTGTCAAAACTTTGCTTTATCTTTTCGTACATTTATAAATAGTCCTGTCTGATGGGTGAAAATACATCAACTACTTCGCCTGCTTCATTATTTCTATGGAATGTTCTACGTCCGCAGGAATTGAACGTGTCACCTTCTGTCAAAACATATTCTTCTCCACCGAATTTCAATTTGTATTTACCCAGATATTACATATCCACTTAGTACAAAGTAAGCATTTTCTTGAAAAATTCAAGTGTTAGCCCCTACCTCCAAAGCATCCGTCCAACCGAGCTTCAATTATAGATAATTCATTCTTGTCATTACATGCCAATCGAACGCTTTACTTATTAGCGATAGTCCTTCTTATTTGAATTTGTCAATTATAGTGTTTCTTAAATTCCAAAGGCGTTAAATCGGTTTTCTTCTTGAATAGCTTGTTAAACGATGTTGGCAATTCAAACCCTAACTGATAAGCAATTTCACTCACTGAAAGGTTGGTTGTAGTCAATAACTCTTTTGCCCGCTCTATTATTTTATCGTGAATGTGTTGCTGTGTGGTAAGTCCTGTAAGGCTTTTCAGCAAGTCGCTCAAATAACTGGGTGATAAATTTAATTGGTCAGCAATAAATTGGACAGTTGGCAATTGGTTATTGGAATTAAAATAATCGTTCAACACATCTTCCATTTTTGATACAGTATCATTACTTATTTTCTTACGAGTAAGGAATTGACGGTTGTAATATCTGTCGATATGAACTAACAATAATTCAATATTGGCTATTAATACATCTTGACTAAATTTATCCAAATTGTTTTCACACTCTTGTTCAATTAAATTAAACAGGTTGATAATAATCTTTTCTTCTTTGTCGGATAGAAATAATCCCTTGTTATTTGAATATGAAAAAAAGCCATAATTGTGAATGTTTTTAGCTAATGAGTAGCCGTGCAAAAAGTCGGGGTGAAAAATTAATTTATATCCTGTTGTCTTTACATATACTACATTGTCAGAACCGAAAACTTGCTTTGGCGCAGTAGCTACCAAAGCACCACCATCATAGTCAAAGTCAGTTTGTCCATATTTAAACCTACAATTCGCCGCCTTAATCGGAACCGTGTAAAGATTATCAATATAATGTTCCAAAGAAATATTTTCTTCCAAAAACTTAATTTCTTCTAAATGGATAATACTCACCATAGGATGCAATGGTGCGGGTAAGCCACATAATTGATGAAAATGAGCAACAGATTTTATTTCGTTTATTGTCATATTTTATCCGTTATTTTAGTAGGAAGAAACCAAAGTGTTGCCACCAATGCTATAAGAATAAAAGCTAATTTTGGATAACCTAATAATGCAATAAATATAGCTAAAATATTTGTACCTA
>JADKGF010000020.1 GCA_016717105.1 Saprospiraceae bacterium
TACCGGGCAATCCACTGAGCATATTTCTGTACGCATGCCCCGTCAATTCTGTTGTTTTCAAATATCTTTTGTATTTATCAATTTTTCTCCTGCTTCTGCACAAAGTCCGGTCTCGATCGATGCTACACTGCTAAGGTAACCGCCACTGTCCAAACTGCGCCACTTGAAATAGCCGAAAATCAGGAAAAGCGAATAAAGTATATATTTCAAAACTTCTCCTTTTGGTAGTGATAAGAGATGTTCATTTTGATGGCCAATGAAGATTCAGTTTGAATAAGAAATCTCATTGAAGGGCACGATACCAGACAATACAGCTACAAGCGCTCATGGCAAAACTTTTATCTTCTTTAGTGCTGGCACGCGATCCCAAACGATAAAATAATCAAAGATACTAAAGTAATTATTAGGCGCCTGGATGACATTGTAATCGAATGGACTAAATCCAGGGGTAGAAAATGTGGCTGGTCCCGATTTTCTATAAAGTCAGGGTGTACTCCAATGCATCTCTGTCGTAACAACAAAAGCATGTGGAATCTGCTTTAAAAATGATAATAAATACCGGCCAACATACCTTCGATGACGACGTAGGGAAATAATTGGATATACTTCCCGCACCCAAAATCCCAAAATCAATTGAATCAGACCTGCAATAACTACTGCAGTCGAAGCCAATTCAAATAGACCTGGTGAAATAGCTGTCAAGAAACGATTGCAGTAAGTCCTGCGGCTGGGCCCTCACACTGACATGGGTACTCAGACTACCTACATTCTTCTACTTGATGATACCTGAGACAAATCCTGAAAATAAAAGGTGCACCTGGGGCCATAGCGATACTGACAAGAGGTAAGGCTACTAAAAATACGACCAATCCTGATGGTAGATCTGATTTTAAATGCTTTGAAATAGGCATATATATATGTCTTGCAAATTTAAGTTTAAGATAATTAAGAATAGAAAATGAAAAGTTCGAAAAACTTTTAGCTACTTGATGTGATTTCGGTTTGAAATATATTCTGGATTTGAACAAGCATTAGCGGTATTGTTTAGCGTGGATACTTCACATTTATATCAGAAGTTTCCAACATTAAAATACAAGCAATCAGTAAACGCTATTAGGATACAACATCCAGAATGTAATGACCTGAATAATTATGATATCCTGTAAATCTAATTATGAAATAAATGCAGGTAGCAGCCGGAGGATTTTCTACTGTCTTAGACCTATAACGAAACATTATTGAGCTTGTAGAAAAATGAAATCCTAAGTTTTTTTCCGTATTTGATGCAGATTAGCAAAGTGATCAAAATTGTCTGAAAGCTTGAGTTCGATCAGTTCATCTTCAGACTCTCTTTTCGTGGCCCATATTGTGGTTTTCTTCTTCCAAAATAGCTATGGCGTATTTGGCGTTAAAAAAAATAATTGACCAGATCACCTGTGACATGTTCATCATACATAATACCAGACTGAAAAGTAGAAACCTGCTTACAATCAAAAAGAGATAAACTGATCGGTCTGTGAAATTGTTCGAAAATGTTGGAGGAAAGGTGATGGATTGTGTTAATATCTTTTATTATTTAATCTGCTTTAGCTACAATATCATCCATTAATTTATTTATAAGAGATATCATCATTCAAAAATGCTATCAAAATACAATCGATTCTTCAATTGATTTGTTTTTCTAAGAGGTGCTTAATTATAGCCAAGCAGAGTTAATATTATCTAGACAGTTGCATTCATCTTGTGCATATATGCCAACAAAAGCTCAACTTAAGGCTCATTCTCATCCTGATACCTGCTTATAAATATTATCTTTTAGTACCAATGCCAATAATAAATGAATCTTGATACGCCATATTTATTAACTAAAGGTAATTTTAATACCTCCAAGATATTAATAAGGACTGCACTTCCACCCATCATCATTCCATAGCAATCGAGATTTGTCAGAAAACCCAAAAAACTCACCTATAAATATTTCATCTAAAAATGAACTAGGAACAGGTTCATAGGTATAAGATTTAAGATACAATTTTCTTAATTTTCCATCTCCTACATACAATAGTGTGTCTTTGTTGAGTACTGTATGATTAGGATAAAATCAAGTAAAAGGTGTAATCTGACCGGTATTTTTTTATCTATCGTATTAAACCTTTTTCTTACATCCTGATTATAGCATAAATTTTATCTTTGTACAAAGTGTATTCTGCGCCTGAAATGGTGGGAATGTTCCATTTTTTAAAATGAGATTTGTCTAAACCAATAAATCGATCATCGCTACACGTGAGGTAAATATTCTCATCATCAAATAACTCAAATGAGCAGGTATATCCAGGTAATAGGTCTTGTTTTATTGTATTCTCCCCATCCTTAATGATAATCCAAGAATTCATATGAATTTTATCGAAGTCAAATATAGAATATTCTAATACCCACTTTCCATTGATCTTTATAGGTGCAGATCCTCCTTCCCAATTCCCTAAATATTTATTGGGCTCAGTATATGGATTAACTTTTCCTTATAATGTCCCCCTTCATATACGATCTCAAAAAATTTATATGCTGCAAAACTATCAGTGTAAGATGCTCCAGTAAAATATCCATCTTGCCTTACAGTATGATTAATGTAATTGCTAAATGTGTCAACAGCAAATACATTTCCAGAATTCTTGTCTAATTGGAAGATATATTTCCCATGAAGATACACTAGTCTGCCATTTTCTTCAAAAAGCATTGGATTAAATGCATAAACATCAATATCAGTAAAAATGGTTTTATCGAAAATTACTTCGCCTGTTTTTTCATTGATCTGTAAAATTCAAGTGCCTACTATTTTTAAAAATAGGAAAAAGATAATAATAACCATCACTGAAGTGCGGATGTTCCTGAGTCCAAGGCAATTTTACTTGCCAGTTATACAAATCCTTGGTTACTTCTGGTTCAGGAGGCATTGGTTTTTCGCAAGCCGATAAAAGTAAAATCATACATAGTAGGCAAATGCACCCAATAGGTGCACTTGCTTTTTTAAAATTATTAATAAAGTTCTTCATGTTTTAATTTTTTGGAATATAAAAAAGATCATCAATTATACTTTAGCTTATTTGTTCACCAATTTTTTCTTAAATCCAAAACCATAATATATGCCCATCTGGATACCATTTTGGAGAGATCAATGATGTCTCGGATGAACTCTGCTTCATAAGGCAGTTTGATGACCGGATGCTATGAAATTCATAATATATTTTGTCTAGATCGTGGATACTTCTTACATAATGTAAGTACGCCTGTACGGTGGAGTTGTTTTTAAATTTTCTACCCACATTTAGCCCACCACGAAAGACTATGGTAGGGGAAGTAGAGTGAGTAGCTTTTTTTAAGCTGATGGCCCTACCATACCATATAGAAGAGTTATGGCTTTCGCCTCTATCTACTGGTGTGACGATGTCCCAAGTACCACCAGCTTCCGCTATAAGTCCATTTTTTATCCTTATTTTTAGTCAGATCTACATGGATCAGCAAGGGAATCGATATGCGATCGCTAAATTCATTATAGTTTAGATAAGGTATAATTATATTTTGGTATTTCATTTCCATTCCAGTTTTAGCTTTAACTTTGGGGATAGAGCATATTCTACATGTAGTGAAAATCCTATAGGTACATCTAGTTTTTCATTGACAAATCCTACATGCGTGCCTACGCCATATTGGAAGTTTTTGTGCCATACACAGATTTATGGATAACAAGATGGTGCTTACGAATAATCCCAAATTTTGCTTGTGCAACTTTGATGTAAGTATCATATATAACTTTGTTTGTTAGTATTTATAGAAAATGGCAGATTGTATCTGAAGTCTGTCGTACACCAACCATAAATATCTAAGCCTATAGAAGTAGAGTATGATGGATATATGATTTTTTGTCCCGTAAAAGAACGCTGATAGCAATGAGAAAGATCGGTTCTAAAATTTATTGGATTAACAGAATCTTCATAATATAGAAAATTAGAACAAATAGAGTATTCTAGGTCTTTATCGGGACTGACATCGTCAAACATTAAAGCATTTATAAGGAATCTTTTACCATTTGTTTGACTAGATTTGTAGGCCAATGAGACTATTGGCACTGAAAATTGCCTATCATTATGTATGGTAATTCCTTCAGTTAATGTGACTGTCGTTACAAACTTATCAGCTCTGATACCTCATATTTGGTACTACAAATCGTTTAATTATGTCAAGCTGCCTAGCTGAAATCATATCAAAGGAAACATTGGCCGATTCTCTAAATAGTATTCCTCTAAAAAAAGATATAAATCCTCTAAAACTTCAAAATCTCCAAGGATGAGGTTTTTATTCAGTGGATTATCAGGGTCACAGTTTCTAGGACAGTCATTTCCACAATTTTGTGAAGTATAGGCAAACTCACCCGTATAGCTACAGTGCTCTTGCCAGATGGCATAGCATTTTTTGTTTGTCTAATAAGATCTTGTTTGGACTTGTGGCACTTGGACTCCAGAGAGTCAGTATCTGAGAGTAGTATATTTTTGGTACAATACTCTATTTGGGGAAGAAATTCATATAAACTGATGTTCTTTTCATTAGTCAGATTGTCAGTGTTGAGCAAAAGGTAGTCAGATGAGTATTTGACCATGATGTAGAAGTATTTCACTTGCTCATAGAAAGCAGCGTTAACATCTTTAATTAATTCTGAGTAGCCATTGTGATAGTAAAATGTGTAGGTAAAGCCTGGTAGTAAATTTGGCGTTTGTACGCCCACAAAGGGTATGATGTTTTTGGTATCCCATATCATCGAATGAAACAAATCTGGTAGTTTGATCGCTACCATAGGATCATCATTTGCGACACGATCCATTAATGTCTCACCAAAGATTCCTTCACCTCATCATCTTCATGTGCTTGTATGAGCTGAGCTACGGTCTTGCCTGATGGTAAGATGTCATCTTTGATCAATGCGAATAGTAATTCGTTATAAATTTTCTCCCCTGGAATCGTGCTTTTTTCTTTGATGTACGCTCTAAATTCTTGCTCCCCAAGGGCTCTTGCCACAGACTTTCCGAATGCCAATCTGATCTGAGTAAGATCTTTAAAGTTAGGATTACTATTTTCGGCCCAAGCGACTATATTCCTATCACTAGAAAAATCATCCTTGGAGCAGGAAGCAATCAGGATGAAGAGAGAAAGAAAAGTTAAATGTTTTATAATCATGGTCATAAATTAAAAATTTGTAGTGATAATACTTCATTAATATTACAAAATATTTTGAAATAAAAAATTTTTACACATAATATATAAACTTAATTTATAATAATATTATATGTGTACTGTACTAATAAAAGTATAATAAATAACATATGTTCTTATTTAATATTTTAAATTAGCCTTCTTGGTTATTTCATTTTTACCATATTTGAACAAACTATGGTAAAATTGAAAAAAATTATAAATTTTACTCCATAAAAGCCTTCAACCTAAAATCAAAAAAATGATCCTACCTCACAAAGATATAAACTAATTGCTTTCTTTAATGTTTTAATATCGATACAAGCAGATATGAATAAGTATTTACTAGTCTTCATTTTATTATTTTCTTTCCAAAACGTTTGGCAATTAACTTTTTCGACAAAGTCTGCTATTGTTATTTTGGCAGAAGAAAATCATGAAGATCAATCATCCGCTGAAAAATTATTCAAAGAATGTATTGTATCTACTACTTCGGCAATATCTAAATGGATCAGACCTACTGGCAAAGAACATGAAAACATTATTTATATAAGCCAATCAGTCACGTCTGTGATCATCAATGTGGAAACGCCGCCACCCAATAAATTTTCCTAAAAATAAAATGGCTTACTAAAAAGTAGATAATATCAATAATTACAAAATTTTATTTTTTATATATTGAATTAAAGCATTCATATTTTCATTCCCAAACTAAGCACGACAAGCTTTGGTAAGGAAAATAAGCATATAGAATAAGATTTTGAAAAGTAATTTAATTAATCCTTTTTAGAAAGCTACCTAATTTAATTAGATTTTGGTTTTGCCATATACTTGTAGTAAAGAGTCGCAAGTATTGAAGTAACATCAGAATCTATGCTGAGTTATGTTTATTAAGGAAATTTATAATCATGAAGATAAATAATCAATCGCTGAAAGGGGATATTTTTGGTGGTGTCACAGCGGGAATTGTGGCCTTACCGTTGGCATTAGCATTTGGAGTACAATCGGGTTTAGGAGCTGCGGCAGGTCTATACGGTGCGATAGGATTGGGCATATTTGCGGCCTTATTTGGCGGTACTAATACACAAATAAGTGGACCTACGGGACCAATGACCGTAGTCTCTGCTACTACTATTGCATTATTGATTGCACAAAAAGGTTCGTTAGAGAGCGCTTTACCTGCCATATTATTGTGTTTTGTACTTACGGGTGCTTTCATGATATTGATGGGAATCCTGAAATTGGGCCAGTATATCAAATACATACCATATCCTGTAGTTTCGGGTTTTATGACTGGCATCGGTGTCATTATCATCATGCTACAGTTGTTTCCCATGTTAGGCTACGAATCACCCAAAACCATTCCGCAAATCTTAGTCAACATCGGTGATCCTTTACGTGATATACATTACCCTTCACTAGGATTAACAGTATTGACGATGATTATTGTCTATTTATTTCCGAAAGTATCCAAGACGATTCCTAGCACTTTGGTAGCACTTATTTCCGTGACCGTTTTGGCGTGGGGTTTATCCATGGACGTGGCTATCATAGGAGCAATACCTTCAGGATTACCCAATTTACATTTCGATCTATTTACAGCAATTAGCGATTTTAATTTAATCTTAATGCCTGCAGTTACTTTGGCAGCTCTAGGCGCAATAGATAGTTTGTTGACGTCTGTAGTAGCTGACAATGTAACCAAAACCAGTCACGAATCTAACAAAGAGTTGGTAGGCCAAGGTATTGGAAATATGGTAGCTGGAATGATTGGCGGGATACCAGGAGCAGGCGCAACCATGCGTACATTGGTCAATATCAATTCAGGTGGTACAACCAAAATGTCTGGTGTGATTCATGGCGTCTTCCTTTTATTGGTTTTATTGGGATTAAGTTCCATGGCGGCATTGATTCCTATTCCTGTTTTATCTGGTATTTTACTTACTGTAGGCATCAGTATTGTGGACAAAAAAGGCCTCAGTCATATAGGCAAAATCACCAAAACTGATGCAATAGTATTGATTATCGTACTTATACTTACCGTTTTTGTCGATTTGCTCCAAGCGGTCGCTGCAGGTATGATCATATCTTCTATTATTTTTATCAAGCAAATGGGAGATATTACACAAAAAGCCTCGACAACGACATCTATAGAAAGCGACGAAGAGGCTGAGTACCTTCACGATAGATACCATATCGACATTTCGATCAGACCTTTTGTAACTATTAAGACAATCAATGGCCCATTATTTTTTGGCAATAGCGAATATTTCATGCAATTGAGTAAAAAAATACCAGATGCAATAAAGCTATTAATCATTGATATGCGGCATGTCCCATACATAGATCAATCTGGTTTGTATTCGTTGGAGTCCATTATCCTCAGTCTAGAGCAAAACAAAGTACAAGTATATCTACTCAATTTGCAAAAACAACCTCATGCGATGATGAAAAATATATTACTCATCCCCAATGTAGTAGAATCTAATTCCTTATTTGATGATGAATTACTATGTGCAGTAGCTGCAAAAAAATATATTGAACAAATAAATAAAAATTAATTAAAAAAATGAGTGAATTTTATAATAAAATCTTGGACAACAACAGAAAATGGGTAGCTGACAAAACGCTCAATGACCCTGATTATTTTAAAAGGCTGAGTGAAGGACAATCGCCGCCATTACTATGGATAGGCTGCTCTGACAGTCGTGTCCCAGCCAATGAAATCACAGGTACACAACCTGGTGAAGTGTTTGTACATAGAAATATTGCCAATATGGTGATACATTCGGATATGAATCTACTCAGCGTGCTCGACTACGCCGTCAATGTACTCAAAGTCAGGCATGTGATCGTTTGCGGACATTATGGATGTGGTGGTGTGAAGGCAGCTATGGGCAATGCAAATATTGGATTGATCGATAATTGGATCAGACATATCAAAGATGTGTATCGCTTTCATTATGAAGAACTGGATGCCATCGTAGATGAAGAAAAGAAATTTGACCGTTTTGTAGAAGTGAATGTAATAGAACAGGTCATGGATTTGGCCAAAACATCTATCGTTCAAAATGCGTGGGCACAAGGTCAAGACTTATGGATACACGGTTGGGTGTATTCTCTAAAAGACGGACTTGTAAAAGATTTGAATGTAAATTTTGGAAGTAATAAGGAATTACCAGATGTATATCAACTAAATAAAATTTTGTGATAGTTAATTTTTGAAATTAACCAATTTTTGTATTCTTTTTTTTCATGATGATAATAAAGTCCGCAGCAAGTTGTTGCGGGCTTTATTTTTTATATTTTCTAACCAAAGTTGGTATTGTGGATATGACACACTCAAATGCGCTGCTTCTTCTTCAGTACTTTTCTTACCTTGATAGTAAGGCAATATCTCAACATCAAGCAAGTTTAAAGCTTTCATTTTCTCTACCGCATCTTCTGCATCAGCTAATGTCAAATAATTGCCTGATGTGTAGGAATAATTGCTATCTCCAGCTGTTTTCTCCATGATGATATCCGGCAATACTCCCAACACATCACTTTTTAACATCTGGACGACCTGTGCAAATTTTATCCTAAAAGTGACACCTTGATTTTGGTCATTAAAGATATCCCATTTTGTATCTCTGAATTGCTCTGCTACTGTGGGTTTGTCATATAAAACTTTAATAGGTGCACGACCATCTTTGATAAAATCAATATCTATCCTTTTATTTATCTTTTCTGCCAAAGTCGAATTTATACCATTTATCACAGGTGCCGCCAATACTTCGGCAATATAATGACTTTGCAATAACAAGCGTGCCTCGGGATACACCAACATAAGATCCGCTATTCTCCTTATCGAGTTTAGGTTTTGGTTGTTCAAGACATCTTCATCACCTTGGAAATAAAGTGGTCCAGTCACAAATTCTTTTTCAGGCAATGGCGTTATCTCGACTGGCTTGTTTTCTTGAACTACTTCTTTTGTGCTGAGCGAATCATTGATAGCAAAAAGCTCATTATGTCCTAGTACAAATCCTGGCATTTCCACAAAATTCATCTGCCCAAATAACTGCTCCTTAAAGTATGCTATATAGATATCAAAACCACCTTTGGAAGCCAATCTATTTGATGAAAAGACCGCAGAATTGCCATCAGCTGATATTTCCATTTCCCGATCATCCATCGGTGAATTGATCGGTGCAAAAAGGTTAGAAACTTGCCATGTTCCTGATGTATATTCGGCACTAAAAATATCAAATCCTCCTAATGTTTTCAATCTGTCAGAAGAGAAAAATAAGGTAGTTCCATTTTTTAGTAAATAAGGAGAAACCTCATCTTCAGGAGTATTTACTTCTGGTCCTAAGTTATTGACATCATGCCAAAATCCATTTTGATACACCGAATAGTATAAATCATACTTGCCATATCCGCCAGCTCTGGCAGAAGAAAAAATCATCAGGCTGTCATTAAAAAAATGCAAGTCCCTATCTCCATTCTCTGGATTAAAATGCCCAAGTGATACTGAAACTGGCAATATTTCAATATTTTTTTCCAACTTGAACGTGTCCGTATATAAACTAGAAGCACCTTGACCTGTCCTTTTAAGATAGTATATTATGCTGCCATCCACACTAAAATCTTGAAGAATATCTTCTTTTGGTGAATTTAATAGCGCATCCATCGGAAGGACAGTGCTCCAGTTACCTTCTTGTAAATCAACATAATACATATCTGAACAATAAGTGCCTTTGATCACATCAGCTAGTCCGTTTTTGTCTCTCAGGCCACCGGTGGATTCACTACGTGCCGAAGAAAAATAATATCTGCCTACCTTGGTAGGGCTTTGTTTGGGTGCAATTTCGTCAAAAACGGTATTTACATTGCCACCCAAATTTTCTACAAAAGCTAGTTGTGCGCTGTATTTCTTATTCTTTGCATATCCACACCTTTTGATCTCATTTACGGTAGATTCCCAATCCACATCATTTGACTTCAAGGTATTTAGGTATGTTTTGTAAAATCTTGCAGCTTCCTGATAGTCACCTTTTGCAAAATAAGCTTGCGCACTGTATTTGAATCGTTTCACATCCAAGGACTTGAGTGTATGCGCAGATGCCATATCAGCTATGCATGCATCCGGATTGTTAGTTTTGAGATATGCAAAGCCTCTCTTGATGAGTGCGTCTGGTTTTTTGTTTATTTTTTTATAGTTGTTATATGATTGGATTGCTTCAGCATATTTTCCGGCTTCAAAGTAAATATCACCTTGCTTTAATTGAGATTTTTGTGAAAACACCACACATGGCATTGTCAGTATCTGTATCAAAAAAAGTAATATTGAAATTTGTTTTAACATCTTTAAATAAGTGTGTTTGGATCAAATTTTTCGAGATAATCGGAGATACGCTTCAGAAATGCACCACCTAAGGCGCCATCAACTATACGATGATCATATGACAATGACAAAAACATCATATGTCTTACCGCGATGACGTCACCATATTCGGTTTCCAGTACTGCAGGTTTTTTTACGATCGCTCCAGTAGCTAAAATCGCTACTTGTGGTTGATTGATGATCGGTGTGCCCATGAGATTGCCGAAAGTACCTACATTGGTAATGGTGAAAGTACCATCTTTGATTTCATCAGGCTTGAGCTTGTTTTCTCTTGCTCTGGAAGCTAAATCATTGACTGATTTGGCTAGTCCTGCGAGATTATACATATCTGCATTTTTGATGACAGGCACGATGAGATTTCCGGTTGGTAAGGCGGCAGCCATGCCTATATTTATGTCCTTTTTGACAATGATTTTCGTTCCATCCAAGGAGACATTGACCATTGGGTAATCCTTAATGGCTTTTACGACCGCATCTACAAATAATGGTGTAAAGGTAATATTTGTACCATATTTATCCTGAAACTTACGCTTGTTGGCTTCGCGCCACTTTACAAGATTGGTCACATCCGACTCCACAAAAGAAGTAACATGTGGCGATGTCTGTTTGCTCATGACCATATGGTCTGCGATAAGCTTACGCATACGGTCCATTTCTATGATCTCCGTACTACCTGAGAATGAAATGCCTTCACTTGGCGCAGCAACAGGTGTAGATGCACGCATTGGCTGCTGAACAACTACAGAAGCTGGTGCATTCTGTCTATCAGCTACATATTGTAGGATATCATGTTTGGTTACACGGCCTTGTGCTCCGGTACCTGCTATTTTACTGAGTTCGTCACCAGATATTTTTTCTTCCTTGGCTATACTTCTTACCAATGGAGAATAAAATCTATCACCAGAAATTGATTCCTTCGAAATAGAAGTTACAGGAATGTCAGCCTCAATAACCTTGGCTACTTCCTCGATTTTTGGTGCCACATCAGCAACAGCCGGACTTGCTACAGGCTGGACATTTTCTCCTTCAGTAGCAATGATGGCAATCACTTTTCCTACAGCGACTACACTTTCTTCAGGGTATAAAATCTCCACAATAGTACCATCTACTGGTGACGGAATTTCAGAGTCCACTTTATCTGTAGCAATTTCGAGTATTGTATCATCTGTAGCGACTTTATCGCCTACATTTTTTATCCATTTAAGGATAGTGGCTTCAATGATGCTTTCACCCATTTTGGGCATTAACAATTCGACTTTCGCCATGGTTTCACGCTTAGGTTTGGTTATGAAAGCGCAAAATTACGAATTTTTATTGTGAGAATGAAAAAAAAGCGGTCAATTGCATGAGAATGAAGTAAACAATGGTGGAAATTAGAAAGATGTGAAAGCTAGAATCGCTGCATGAAATTTTTGAATACTATTTCTTATCAATTGGTATGAATGGAAACCAAACAGAATTTGTTTCATATCCATATTTAGACAAATAGATATCCAAATCTTCAAAACGATCAAGTAAGCTTGTAAAATAGTATATTTCACCAAATTCATTTTTTAATACAAAAATATTTAAAATTAATATGAAGTAATTGAGCTGCAAATACTGCTGTTAAAATTATTTTTACTTCTTCATTTAAATCTAACTCGAATGTCTTAATGTTGTAAGGTTTTCCAATTTAATTTGATTATTCGTAATTTCAATAATTTGATTCCCATTTATATTTTTATAATTTAAATATAAAAATATTGATGGTAGTGGTTTTGTAATAAAGTAAATATAAATAAGATAATTATTATGAAGATGTTTGATTTAAATATTAATAAGAATATTAATATTGATATAAAAAATATGTTAAGCAAAAATACAGAAAACAAGTGTTCAAAGATTTTTGATTTTGTTACAATTAATTTCAATGATTTCTATTTAGAAAATACGCTGCAAATTAGTACTATTATGCTAAAATATAGTTTGGCAAAGTTCTCAAAAAACTGAAAACTCTAACCTTCACACCTTCTCCTTAAACTTTCCTTTGCTTTTTCTGATGTTGACAGCGACGACCTTGTACTCAGGGCACATAGCTTCGCTATCATGTTCATTGGATGTGATGAGATTGAGCATGATTTCAGGGAAGTGAAACGTGCTGCTTAGTACACCAGGCTTAACTTCATCGGTGATTCTGGCTTTGACATCTACCTTGCCACGTGGTGACTCTACACAAACCATATCTCCATCTGCTATAAAATGCCTGGCTGCATCATCTGGATGAATCATCAGGACATCTTCGGTGAGGATTTGTACATTTCTGGTTCTGCGAGTCATAGTACCTGCGTTATAATGCTCTAATTCTCGATTGGTGGTGATGATGTACGGATATTCTTTGCCGTGTGTTTGTATTTCATTACTTTCTTTCCAATCAAAATAATGAAACTTGCCTTTGCCATTCTTGAATGTTTCTGTATGCAAGATTTTGGTATCTCGTCCATCAGGAGCAACTGGCCATTGCTTGCCTGTCGTTCCGAGATTTTGCCAAGTAACTCCTGCAAAAAATGGAACTATCTGTGATATTTCATCAAGTAATGGAGCTGGATCATAATCACATTGGTCAAAGCCCATCACTTGCATAATTTCAGCTATAATCTGTCCATCGGCTTTCGTGCCTGGCAATGGTTCTACGACTTTTTGCACCTTTTGGATACGTCTTTCACCATTGGTATAGGTACCACTTTTTTCTAAGAATGAAGCTCCTGGAAGAATTACGGTTGCGTATTTGGCTGTTTCTGTCATGAATAGCTCCTGCACCACCAAAAGATCTAATTGCTCCATGGCTTTTATGACTTTTTGGGTATTCGGATCAGTTTGTACTACATCTTCTCCCATCAACCAAAGCGCCTTAAGCTGACCATTGATACTGGCATCAAACATTTCAGGTATTTTTAGTCCTTTGCCGAGTGGAATCTGAGTCTTATAAAAAGCTTCATATTGTTTATTGATCTCAGGGTCATAGGCACTTAGATAACCAGCACCTTGATGTGGCTGACAGCCCATATCCGCAGCACCTTGTACATTATTTTGTCCTCGTAGCGGATTGACGCCTACACCAGGACGACCTATATTGCCTGTGATCATTGCTAGATCAGATATCAACATGACGGTAAAAGTACCTTGTGTATGCTCTGTAACACCAAGACCGTGGAATGACATCGCATTTGGTGCCGTAGCATACGCAATAGCAGCCTTTCTGACCAAGTTTTTATCCACACCAGTGATTTGAGCCAATTCATCTATATTTAGGGCAAGTATTTGCTCTCTAAATGATTGATAACCTTCGGTTCTTTTTTCAATGAAACTGCTATCTTCCAGATTTTCAGAAATGATGTAATACAGCATCATATTTAAGAGCGCTACATTAGTACCAGGCTTGAGTGCTAGATGATAGGTAGCGTATTTAGCAAGTTCTGTTCGACGAGGATCGATGACAATGGTCGGTTTTCCCTTCATCGCAAATTGCTTCAATTTAGCACCAGTAACAGGATGTGCATCTGTAGGATTGGCACCAATGACCATAATACAATCTGTCAACTTGATGTCTTCAATGCTATTGGTGGCTGCACCTGTACCGAAGGCTTTTTGCATACCTAAAGCAGTTGGCGAATGACAGACTCTGGCACAACAATCTATGTTATTAGTACCGATTACAGCACGTATAAATTTCTGCATTAAATAATTTTCTTCATTGGTACAGCGCGCCGAAGAAATTCCTGCAATGGCATCAGGGCCATATTGATGTTTTATTTCAGTCAGTTTGTCGGCAATAAATCTGTAAGCTTCATCCCATGATACAGGGACAAGTTCACCATTTTTGCGCAAGAGCGGCGTTTTGATACGGTCTGGATGCTCATAAAATGAAAATGCGAATCTCCCTTTTAGACATGTGTGACCTTGGTTTACTTCGGCATCATAAGGTGCTTGAATGGATTTTACTCGATCATTAACCACAGAAACTTCCATATTGCATCCTACACCACAATAAGTACAAACTGTCCTTATCTTTTGGTCAACAGCCACAGATTTGGATTCGAATACATCGGAGATAGCAGACGTAGGGCAAGCCTGTGCACAAGCGCCACAGCTGACACAATCCGACTCAAAAAATGAAACATCATTTCCTTTGATGATCTTACTGTCAAAGCCTCTACCTGACATACTAAGCACCATTTCGCCTTGGACTTCATCACAAGCCCGCACACATCGGTAGCAATTGATACACTTGGACAAGTCCATGGTCATGTACGGATGACTCAGGTCTTTGGTTCTGTCAAGATGATTTTTACCTTCTGGATACCGAACATCTCTGATTCCCACTCGTGCAGCGACGGTTTGGAGTTCACAATTATTATTGACTTCGCACGTCAGACAATCGAGCGGATGATCAGTCAATACAAGCTCTACAATATTTTTTCTTAATTTTTTTATTTTATCGCTATCAGTCAAGATAAAACTGCCCGGCATGACTGGTGTATGACAAGATGCCTGCGCCCTGAACGGTCCGTCAGCAGATAAGCCTACTTCTACACTACATACTCTACAGGAGCCAAAAGGATCCAAATTGGGTGCATCACACAATGTAGGGATAGCATCTTTTGATTTGTGTCTTTTGATAAATGACAAGATTGTTTCACCGGGTAGAATGTCGTATGGGCTACCGTTGATGTATGCGATTGTATTGAGCTTATTATATGTCATATGGCAATGCTAACAAATTGAAGCATTAAATATATGGAAAATAAATTAAACAGGGTTAAAATTAATGAGCAAAAATTATTCATCAAAAAAAATGATCTACGATTGTAACCAATTCACGGCAGCCCTACTCTAAAATTTCAGAACCAATATTGGTTTAAACAATTTAATCAAAAAGAAATGGAAGGCATACATTTGCAACAAACCATCAAACCCACATTCAATTTACTAAAACTAACATTTGGTATAGTACCCATTGTAGCTGGATTGGACAAATTTACAAATTTACTGACCAATTGGGAGCAGTATATCGACCCAAATATAGGTTCAATGCTTCCATTTGAAGGGCATACTTTTATGATGATAGTTGGCGTGATAGAAATAGTGGCTGGTGTCATTGTACTAAAAAAGCCTGAAATCGGCGGGTACATCGTCGCGGCGTGGTTAACTTTAATTGCATTAACTTTGCTGGCAGGTTTCAATTATGTGGATGTGGCTGTAAGAGACCTTGTAATGGCTATTTCGGCATTTGCGATGGCCCGTATGGCAAAATATGTTTAATATAAACTCATCATCAGGCATCAATGAAAGCATTCGAAACTTTTTCAGATCTGGAGCTTATCCAAAAAATAGAAGTAGGGGAAATTGAGCTTTTTGAATTAATAATTCGCAGATACAATCCGTTTTTGTATAGAACGGGCAGATCGTACAATTATAATCATGAGGATACACAAGACCTGATGCAAGACACTTTCATTGATGCTTTTAGAAATTTATCAAAATTTGAAAATCGATCTTCTTTCAAGACTTGGCTAATAAAAATCATGCTCAACAATTGCTATAAGAATCAGCATAAATGGGGCAAAAAACACATCATTTCATCTGAAATAAATCAACATGATACACCCTTATTTTCAGACAATACTCATACAGAAACTTTCAAAGCGGTTATGAACAGAGAATTGAATTTTGTAATCGAACAAGCGCTCCAGCAAATCCCAATCGATTATAGGATCGTTTTTACTTTACGGGAAGTGAATGGAATGAATGTGATAGAAACAGCCGATGCCCTGAATATAAGTGAGTCCAATGTAAAAGTAAGATTGAATAGAGCTAAGTCAATGTTGCGTAAAGAGGTTGAAAAGTCATATTCGCCAGAGGATATTTTTGAATTTAATCTGATGTATTGTGATGGCATGGTACGACGCGTAATGAAACATTTAATTTAAATTATCCTAGCAAGACTTAGTTTTTAACACACCTGACCGATAATTCTTGAAGTAAGCTTTGTAAATTTAGAAGGGCAGCGGTGCAAGTGTTGCCTTTATCTGATCGGGCGAACTGGCATGGGGGTTTCTTGCTGACAAAGCGGGGCATTTCACCTCCATGATTGTAGTTTTCGATTTCTGCCACAATGTTTTGCCAATTGAAGGTTTTATAGAATCCACCCTCTCACCTTATTATTGCAGATAAAAATAAAAAAATATTTCTTAACCAATTTTCCTGATGAAAAAGACGCTTTGTTTATATGTATTTCTTTCAAAGTACCTGTTGGAGATTTGCTTTTAATAGAAAATCATTTTAAGACTTGAAATACATCTGCAATTCTTCTTTAAAATACATCATGGCATTCTTGACAGGAAGTGGAAGGCCGCCACCCAATGCACACAAAGATCCAATCTCAAGTGTCTCTAGTAGATCATTCATCAAGGCAAGATCTATCTTATAATCAGAAGAAGTGGCTTTTTCTAATAATTCATATCCTCGAGTTGAACCAATACGACAAGGAAAACATTTGCCACAACTTTCATGTGCTGTAAATTGAAAAAGATGCTTGATGTATTCAACTAAAGGATAGTCTTTAGGGATGCAGACAAATGAAGCATGCCCAAGTAAAAATCCATTTTGTGCAAAAGATTCAAAATCAATGGTCAAAATTGACAACTTGTCTACGGGTACTAAACCACCTAATGGTCCGCCTATATGTATGGCTTTAACAGGTAGCCTGAATCCGCCACCCAATTGATGAATGACCACATCCATCGGCGTACCCATATCGACCTCGTAGATCCCAGGATTATTGAAAAATCCATCCAAAGAGATCAGTTTTGTACCTGTCGATTTACCTTTGCCAATGCCAGCAAATGCACTTCCACCATGCTGCATGATATATGGCACACATGCTAAGGTTTCTACATTATTGACGACAGTTGGCTGATTGAAAAGCCCTTGTTGGGTAGGAAAAGGTGGTCTAACTCTCACCTCAGGGCGCTGACCTTCGATAGATGAGAGCAAAGCTGTTTCTTCACCGCAGATATACGCACCTTGTGCGCTGATCACTTTAAAATCAAAATTGAAGCCACTACCTAATATATTTTGACCTAAATAGCCATTATTTTTTAGTTCGATCAATGCATCATTGATAGTTTGGATAGACTCAGGATATTCAGCCCTGATATACAAGACACCGTGATTGGCTCCTGCGATATAGCCTGCAATCAACATACCCATAAGCAAAGCATGAGGTCTATGCTCCATGATATATCGATCTGAATAAGCACCAGGATCACCTTCATCCGCATTGCAGACGATATATTTTATGGTTCCTTGAGATTCGCGACAAGATGACAACTTAAATGACATCGGAAATCCAGCGCCACCTCTACCGCGCAAACCAGAAGTTTTTAATTCTTCTAATAAAGCTTCATAAGGTTTTGTTATACAATCCCTGAATATCTGATAATAGGAATCAAGTGCAGGTGTCGATGCTGTAATGACGGCATTTCCAGAACAAGCTACATTATAGTTATCCTTTCTAGTTGATTTATTTTGAATGATTTTATCAATATTCTGAATGTCTGCACCTGAATAATTATGCCCATCATAATGAAAAGAGCTATTTTCGTGGCAACGTCCCAGACAACACATTTCACCAGTTTCTTCACTCGTAAAATGTTGTGACAGTTTCTCTTTTACATGAGCTTGTGTACCAGCTGTCCTACAAGATGAGCCATTGCATACATAGACTTTTTTTCCTTTATTCTCAGATTTCAGAAAATCATAAAAAGTAACTGTCCCAAAAATATTGGCTTTACCAAAAAGAAATTCGTTTTGAAGCTGGTCCATGGAAGCTTGGTCAGGTGTTCCTGTGGTGCGTGCTGCTATGCCCAATTGATCAAAAAGGTTTTGGTTCAATCCTTTACGTCCTGAAAGATGGCTGAGATTTTTAGACATGATGAGGTGTGTATTAAAGTGCTAATCTACAACTACTTTTTGACATAGGCAAAATCTAAGCAAAAAATGGATTTAGATCATCTAATTTATACTAGCCCTTGATTTATTTATCAAATAGCTGTAACTTACGTCGGATTAAGAGGATGTTTATATTTTTGTTGCTTTATAATCAATATCTTAAACAAACTCTAAGGAAAAGTTTTATTTTTTAGATGCAATGAACGATTGATGCATTTTTTTTGTTTAGCACACTTGCAATAATCATGGTGACATTGTACATTAATAATAAATAAGTGCAGCGGCGTAATTTTATATTAATCATAGTAATAGCAATTATCAGCAACTTATTCAGAAGTTGGATCAGTTTATTAGAAAATATTATGTAAACAAATTGATAAGGTGAAGTCTTTATACCGTAGGTATTGTATTAGGCTTGTTTTTATTATTGAATACATTAGAATATTACTTCTACTTCAGTACCGGTGTACGTAAAATCTTCTTTTATACTTTTTGGGCAGCAACATTGGCCGGTTTCGGTTTTTGGGTTATAGATCCACTAATAAGATATTTTAAATTGGGTCATACGATCTCACATGAAGATGCTGCACAGATCATTGGCGATCATTTTACGGATGTGAAAGACAAATTGCTAAATATACTACAACTCAAAAAACAAGAGGAATCAGAAACGCATTCAGCACTATTGACGGCAAGTATAGAACAAAAAACCAATGCTATACGTTTGGTTCCGTTTCAGTCTGCTATAGATCTTAATAAAAACAGGCGATACCTTAAGTACGCCCTTCCGCCATTCTTACTCTTGATTTTGGTTTTGTTTGCTGCGCCTAGTATCATCAAAGAAGGTACTACCCGGATTATAAATAACGATCAAAAATTTGCCAAGGCCGCTCCATTTTCTTATATACTAGATAATGATGACCTTAAAGTAGTTCAATATCAAGATTATGAATTGAAAATCAAGGTAGAAGGCTCGGTTTTGCCGAATGAAGTCTTTGTCAATGTCGATGATTTCCAATACAAAATGCAAAAAACAGACAATAACAGCTTTGTCTATGTATTTAAAAATGTACAAAAAGATCAGGAATTTTTATTGAGTTCAGGCACCGTTGCTTCAGAATCTTTTACACTTGAAGTCTTAGAAAAACCAAACCTGGCTGACTTTAGTATCGAGATGTCATATCCTGCTTATGTAGGTCGCAAAAACGAAATCTTACAAAATACTGGTGACGTAGTAGTGCCTGAAGGTACTAAGATGACATGGCTTTTTGACGCGTATAAGACAGATGATATCACCATGTATTTTGGTGAAAATCACAAGGGAATATCTGCTGAAAAAAGAGATGAAAACAAATTTAGATTTTCCAAAAAAGCGGCTCAGGATGAGATTTACCGATTGTTTTTATCTAATAAGTTCGTACCACAGGCTGATAGTTTGGTGTATAGTATTTCTGTAATTAAAGATCAATATCCAAGTGTAACTGCCGAAAAAATAGTGGATAGTCTGGACAATTCTTTGATCTATTTTATTGGCAATGCTTCCGATGATTATGGTTTGCAATCACTTTCATTTAATTACACCATTACCAAAGGAAATGGAAATTCGCAACCAACCCAAAAAATCAAGCTTCAAAAACAAGAAGGTAGGGACATTCAGTTTGAACATGTTTTTGATATAAAGAAACTCAATGCTGAACCTGGAGATAAGATATCTTTCTATTTTGAAGTCTATGACAATGATGGTGTCAATGGCAGTAAGTCTGCAAAAACTCCAGCCATGACTTTTGAAAAACCAACACTTGAAGAGATCAAACTCAAAGAAGAATTAAATGATGATGCGATCAAGGATGAGTTGAAAAACGCATTGAAAAATATGGACAAACTGCAAGAGAACATGAAAAAACTTAAGGATAAGCTCCTACAAGCAAAACAGTTGGATTGGCAAGATAAGAAGGAAATGGAGAAAATTCTGGAAGAACAGAAGAAGCTTCAAGAACAGATAGAAAAGGCCAAACAGAAATTGGAGGAAAACATGAAAAACCAAGAGGAATTCAAAACTTTGCCTGAAGAAATGCAGGAAAAGCAAGAAAAACTCCAAGAATTATTTGAGAAAGCAGCCGACCCAGAGACCAAAGAGCTCATGGATAAAATCAAGGAATTGTTGCAAGAATTGGATAAGGAAGATGCCGTTCAGATGCTCGATGAGTTTGAAAAGAAAAGCGATACCAAAGAAAAAGAAATGGATCGTATGCTCGAACTATTCAAACAATTGGAAATGGAAAAAGAAGTCAAGGATCAGATTAAAGACCTTGAGAAGTTGGCCGCAGAACAAGAAAAACTTGCTGAAAAGACAGAAAAGAAAGAGTTGTCACCTGAGGAGCTCAAGAAAAAGCAAGAGGAGCTGAACAAGAAAATGGATGAGCTTAAGAAAAAGCAGGAAGAATTGGAGAAGAAAAATAAAGAGTTGACGCCTCCAAAAGATATGGGTGAGAAGAATAAAGAGAAGATGGATGATGCCAAAAAGGACATGGAGGATAGTAAGGAGCAATTGGAAAAAAAAGATACGGACAGTGCGTCAAAATCTCAGAAAAAAGCTGCAAAAAAAATGAAAAAGCAGGCTGAAGAAATGGAATCCAGCATGGAATCTGGTGCCTCAGACAAGGCTGGAGAGGATATCGAAACCATTCGACAATTATTAGAAAATTTGGTGACTGTCTCATTTGACCAAGAGTCACTTTTGAAGGAGATCAATCCACATAATATCAATACACCAGGATATCCATCCGCAATTAGAAAGCAATTTAAGTTGCAAAATGACTTTAAAATCATAGAGGACACATTGGTTGCTTTGAGCAATAGAAATTCGGATATCGAAGCATTTGTAATGGACAAAGTGGCTGAAATAAAATATAATATCAAGGAAAGTCTAACTGAACTCGAGGAACGACAAGTAGCTCAAGGTCAGGAAAAACAAAGACGCACCATGAAGAATCTGAACGATTTGGCGCTTATGATGAATGAATCACTGGACAAGGCACAGAAGCAAGCATCAGGATCTCCAGGCAGTGGATCATGTGACAAACCCGGTGGTAAAGGTAAAGGTAAAGCTGGTAAAGAAGGGAAAATTCCAATGGATAAAATCTCTCAAGGACAGCAAGGATTGTCAGAAAGCCTAAAAGGGATGAAAGAGAAGATGGATAAGGGCAAAAAAGATGGTAAAGAAGGTAAAGAAGGAACTTCAGCTAAAGATTTTGCTCAAGCAGCTGCCCAACAAGCTGCATTGAGAAAAGCATTGGAAGCGTTGCAAAATGATAAAAAAGAGCAAGGCAAAGGGTCTAAAGAGCTTGAGGAGATCATAAATAATATGGACAGAATTGAGACCGAATTAGTAAATAAACGTCTAAATCACGAGACGCTCAAGAGAATGAAAGATATCGAAACCCGATTGCTCGAAGCAGAAAAAGCCGAAAGACAACGGGAGGAAGATAATAAAAGAAAATCTGAGACCGCACAGGAGAAAAGAAAAGAAATTCCACCTGCACTTCAGGAGTATTTAAAAAAGAGACAAGCCGAGATAGATATGTATAAATCTGTTTCGCCAGCATTGAGACCATATTATAAAACTTTAGTAGATGATTATTATAAATCATTGAAATCATCAAAATAAAAATCAAAATATCATAGGTCGGCACAATATTTGGTTCATATTAAAATGTCATGTTCTAAAATGAAATATCACATGTTAACCATATCATCCAATCCCAATAATATTCTTGAAGTAGAGTCATATCTTAAAAAACTGGATTTCGATTTCAGATTTGATAAGGAAAAATATGCAGATATTCTCATCAGTCTTACCGAAGCTGTAAACAATGCAATCATTCATGGCAACAAGAGCGATGAGTCCAAGCAAGTACATATCCATGTGCGTGAGAAGGCAAACGGCATTTCATTTTGTGTCACCGACGAGGGCCAAGGATTTAATCCTACAAGAGTGCCTGATCCTACATGCAAAGACAATATCGAGTGTTGTGGTGGTAGAGGTGTTTATATTATGAAGGCATTGGCTGATGACATCAGTTTTGATGATAATGGAAGTAAAGTCGAGATGTACTTTGATCTTAAAACTCAGTCGGCTTAATATTCTACATGAATGCTGAAATATCTTTTTTTGTCGAAGGAGACATAAGGCATCCATTCTTCGGTAAGGAAAATGACTATCGGCAATGGCTAATCAAGGTGGCAGAAGCTGAGAAAAAAACCATAAAACTCCTGAATTATATTTTTTGTAGTGACGAATATTTACTGGATATTAATATCAAATATCTAGGTCATGATTATTATACGGACATCATCACATTTCCGTATCAGCAAGACCAATTTATAGAAAGCGACTTATATCTTAGTATCGATCGCATCGAAGATAATGCCAAAAAGTACGGAGAAACTTTCCATAATGAACTATTAAGAGTCATGGTGCACGGACTATTGCATCTGATGGGCTATGGCGACAAAACAGAAGCTGATGCTCGACTGATGAGAGAGAAAGAAGATTGCTATGTTGCAGTGTTTTTAGGATAATTGGCAATAATTCAAAAAGGAATCTCCATTTGCTGAGAATGAACATCCAAAAGTTACAAATGTACGTTCAAAAGCTACAAATGAACATTCAAAAGTCGAAAATGAACATCCAAAAGTTACAAATGGACGTTCAAAAGCTACAAATGAACATTCAAAAGCTGCAAATGAACATTCAAAAGCTTATCTTGGATGTCTAATGATTTGGGAACACTTTATAGTCTACCGCTTTTCTTAATTCAAAACTATTCAAAATCTGTTTAAAGGATAATTTTCCAGAATTACTAAAAGACACTTTTGAACTAAGCAAAGTTTTCATTGAGAAAATACCCGTCTAACAAGTAGATGACCATACCGCATATATATTTTCAAATAAAGCAGCCTTAAAAAAGAAAACAAAATACTACTGCACTTGAAGGCGAAATAAATCAGCTAGTATATGAGTTGTATGCCTTGACGGAAGATAAGATTAGAATTGTGGAAGAAATATGGATAAACCCATTACGATACAATAAATTTCATAGCCCAAGATTTAAATCGTGTGCAATACAACGAATACATCAGATTTGTTACCGTGACAAAACCGAAATAGAAGCCAGATTGAAGAGAGAAAAGAAGATTGCAATATTGCAGTATTTTTATAATTGAATTTTACATATTCATGTATCTAAACATTGGTACCCCTATTAATATTTGTTTAAAAAACATCATTTGTCGTATTCTTTACAAATGATCCATTTTTTTGAAAATAGTTATTGGTCGTCAAATAATAATCGATGTAATGGACCGATATTTGCGGTAGATTTTATAGCAATCGCCAACAATTGCTGATTACCTAAAGCATCTAAAATCTAGGTAATTTATATAATCTGTAGTCACACAGATAAATCCTTTTTAGGATTCTGTAGTAATTTTAGAGAATGTTTTAATGTTTTTTTGGAGATATGAAGTCAATTTCTTGAGTTCATTATTACTTTGTATGCCTTGTTTTCACTTCTTGTAGATACAAATCTACCTTAGAAAACATTATACGACCAACTTTGCTAACATTTATTCTCTAATAATCAGAATAACACGCACTGCGAAAATTGATTTTCAAATAGCTCCAATTGTTCCATGCTTAATTTTTATTAAAATAAATAGTTTATTTTTATGAAACCGTTGTCGTTATTTTCAATATTCAATTCTGATTAAAATCAAGTTTTACATGTCGCAATTAGAAATTTACATTTCTTAAACGAGGTAAAATTCACATTCTAAGTCCAACATTTATTCCACATTTTGTAATATATTCCACATAATGGAATATATTATAATTTACATACATTGTATATTACTGATATACAGACATGTACAATATGGCATAGTTTTAAAGACACACTGAATGTTGAATAGTTTTGATTCATCGATGATAATTTATCCTTTTTAATTTTTATAAAACGTGTATTATGAAATTGTTTTTTTCTTTTAAATGGATGCGCTTCCCTACCCTTTTGCTTTTCAGTTTTGTAGCGATTGTTGGTAGAAGTCAGGTATCCGTAACTTTTTCAGAAATTGAAAAAGAATCCGTAAAAGGAATCAGGTGCTACAATATTGTGCTCGAAGCTCAAGGTAGTAATCCGATTTTATTGGCTGGTCAAAATTATAGGTTATACTATAATTCTGATGGTGTTTTGATGCAGGAAAACAGTATCAAATCTTTCTTACCAGCAAATTCGTATTTACCTTTAAAGTTAGTGCAGCACTACTTCGATATGGATGCATCTGGATTTGGAGTATTGCCTTATGAAAACAATCTTGGATTTATTAACATCGCGACTGATTATAATTTGACTTCAAGTGAGCCTATTGTTTTAAAAAAAGGTGCACCTTTTAATGTAGCAGAGATTTGTTTTGATGTAAAAGATGGTGTCTCACCACAAATGACTTGGGCTCAAGATCATTTAACGCACACCTACGCAACAGCCTTTGTTGAGTTGGCAAAATTAGAAGATAAAATCTTACGCCCAGCGCCTATTTCTTCATTTAACATAGTCACCAAAAATATTACCAATACTCAAGTGGCCAATGTATTGGATGCTTCTGTTTTTCCTAACCCTTTTTCTGACAAACTGACTTTACAATTCAATGAGCCACTGCCTGGAGATGCAAATGTCAAAGTACATGATGTATTCGGAAATCTAGTTAAGGTTTTTGCAATTACAAAAGGAAGTCAGGAACTGATCCTTGATGGCAAAGACCTTCTCAATGGTGCTTATATTTTGGATGTTGAGACGAACGAACAAAATAGCAGTAAAATCAAAGTGATCAAAATTAAATAAAATCTTATCAAAAATAGATTAAGAACAGTCAAAAATTTTAATAAAATTAACCTTAATAATATGTACGAAAATTTATTTACCAAATCCCAAAAGATAAATGGCTTCTTGTTGTTGTCACTCTTTTGGATAATAAATTTTGGCTTGGCTGGAAACATCCACGCTCAAAATTTTACAGGCGGTAGTTCCACTATATATGTGGACAGCAGCGTCAAAGATTTTCCACAAATCACCAATTCGGCAGATAACGTGTTACAGTTCGTTTCGCACGGAAGACCAGGTGAACTTTTGATCGATGGCGCGTGGAAAAACGCTCAAGAGATTGCGGCATTTTTAAAACCTCTGATCGATCAAGAAAATGGCAAAATAAGTCATGTAAATATCTACGCATGTAATTTTGCAAGAGGCGCTATAGGCGAAGAAGCTGTAGCAATATTAGAAACAGATTTAGGAGTAAGCATAGCAGCTTCCAATGATATCACAGGTCGCGATGGCAACTGGACACTAGAAGTGGGTCAGCCATTAGCGGCTTTTGCTGTTTCTGGGTATGAGGGCAATTTGCAATTAGATCCAACAAATTTATTTTCATCTACAACGAATTGGGTACGTACTACGGTAATGTGTGAAGGAGAACTTCTCCATACGGTGCAAAATGGTACTGATTATATTATTCGTTCTGGTGGCTTAGGTATTGATATTTATACCATGGATCCAGCAACTGGTAATTTGACTTTAGCTCAAAATTTCTTAAATCATGCTTATTATGTACAAGGAGCTTTGAGTACCTTAGTGTTAAATGGAGTTACTTATGTATATGAGTCAAATGGCAATATAGCCAATGTTTATAAATTTACTGGAGGCACATGGTCATTTGTATATGAATATCAATATACTGATGTTAATGCTTCTGGTACAAACGCAGGATATGTTGGTGGAGCACAAACTTATATGGTCAATGGAGTTCCCTATATTTATGCACTGACAAAATATGAAGCTTCGGTAGGTAACCAATTTAACAGATGGCAAATAGATCCTGCTACTGGTTTGATAATACCTTCCACGCAAGAAACAACGTCTATTGGAGGAACTTATATCGGAACAGAATTTCAGATTGTAAATACAGCAGATGGATGGAAATTGATAGCTGCTACGGGTTACAATTATGATAATCTTCGTGTCTATGATATGGATGCTACTGGGAAGTTAACTGGCACTTATACAAATATACCAGTAACAGCAGGTGCTCCTCCAATTGTTGTTACCACTAATATGTTAAAGCAAGCACCTTTTATAAATTCAGATGGTAACTTAGTGATAGCTGGTGGTGACCAAAGTGGTGGTCAAATTATTGTGTATAATCCTACCACTAATACAGTTGTTGCCAATGTTTCAACTCCAGCTGTAGTTGAATCAGTTACTTATGGTTCGGATGGAACTAATCCTAATTATTTATATATTACATCGACAAACTCACAAGGAGCTTCAGTTATTTGGCCTCAAACAGTGATATTTGATTTAAGCACCAATACCATTGTTAATTCAGGGACAGATCTCCAAGGTGGTTATAATGGTAATCCTGGCTTTTCATCAAATAATCCGCCGCAATATGGTTCTAAAACGGAGTTGCTAGTTACCTCTACTACGGGCAATGAGTTTTATATCCAACAAGCGGCATCATGTAGCAATAATACAGATGGTTGGTTAGCGGGAGTACCTACAACATTGCAATCAGCAAGTATACCTTTATGTGCGGCAGGTTCAACACCTCCAGCAATAACGGCTACAACAGCAAATAATACATGTCCTGCGACAATAGTAAATCTAACCACATTGGCAAACACAGGAAGTGTGCCTAGTGGTAGTACTTTAGTATGGAGTTTAAATAATCCACCATTATCTGCTACAGATACCTTGACTACTGCTCAAGTGTCAGCAGTAAGCGTAACGGATACCTACTACGCATATTACAGATCTACAGCAGAGGCTTGTTTTAGTCCTGCGGATATGGTTTCTGTTACTATTATTAATTGTAGCGGTTGTGGTGGCACAGGTGCTACTGATGATTTTGATTGCGATGGTGTAGCGAATAGCTCAGATCTGGATGATGACAACGATGGGATTTTAGATCTAGTGGAATGTCCAGCTCCAAATTTAATCACCAATGGTGGTTTTACTAATGGCTTAACTGGTTGGTCTGGCTATCTTAATAATAGTGATGGTTGGCATTTAGCTAGTGTTGATGGCTATGCATCTAATATGGTCTCGATAAATGCAGATAACGCAATAGGAACAGGTTATGTTATAAAACAAACGGTTAATTTTAGTCAGGCACAAGTGACTGGAGGTATGGTTCATCTCAGTTTTGATGCAGGTACAAACAATTTTGCTTGGCAAGGAGCATCATATCCTATTGCTGTAAATGCAAATGTGAAAGTTATGTTAGGGGGAGTGATTTATGCAACACTAACAAATCCAGATTATGGTATGACAGCCTCTGCAACTGCATCAAATGGTGCAACCATATCACCTTCTACTTTGTCGGTGTGGGGCAATCAAACTACTGATCCAATGTCTCAAAGCAATTTAACACATTTTGATATGTATATTCCTGCTTCAGGTTTACCTGCGTCAGGAGATTTTCAATTGATGTTTAATTCAAGTCACTATGGTGTTGATTGGTCTTTTTCTAATTTTGTTTTAGATGCTCCTGCAACACCTTGTGATGCAGATGGAGACAATATTCCAAACATATTTGACACCGATAGTGATAACGATGGTTGTACTGATGCTTATGAAGCTGGCACTAGCACTTCAAATGTAGCCACTGTGGGTACTTCTTATGGACCAAATGGTTTTGCAGATAATCTTGAAACAGCTGGTAATGGTGTTTATACTGGTACTTATACTTATAGTAATGCTACGAATGCATCAATAGCTACATGTCCATGTTCAGATCCAACTTTAATGGCAGCCAACTGCGATTTTGATGGCGATGGTATTAATAATGATGTGGATTTAGATGATGACAATGACGGAGTGCCAGATTATATAGAAAGTTGTGTGTCTGGAAATCAGGTAAATTTTCAAAACGTACAAGATGTAAGTACTGCTGGTGACTGGACTACCTTACAAGCTGATATGGTTGTAGGTGGTGTAGTAGTAGGTATGGTAACTTGGCAAAATAACCTTGGTTGGACTACCAGTAATGCTGGTAGGGGAACAACCTTTGATGGCCAATATTTATTTTACTCAAGTGCAACTGGAGTTACAGATGCGAATGGTACAGCAACAGCTACAGGTTTTGACGGAGCTTTGTTAACAATAACACCAGCTCCTGGCTATACGTTTTCTGGTACAATTAACTTTGTTGAGAATTCAAACTATTCTCAATTTAATCGAGATGGTATAAATGGTTATTCATCAGGGGGAATCGATAATTCAGGAACTTTTACGCATACATTTGGTACAAATGCAGATGGCACTGTAATTAATGCAATTTTTCAAGAATATGGCACCAATACAGCTTATGTGGTGAATTATAATACGGGAGATTCTTTTAATAATACAACTCCAATTTTAGACCAACAAAATTCGATGCCTCAAGGAACATCGGGTGGTTCTACAAGTGCATGGGGTGCATTAATACCATTCAATTCTACCAATACTAGTCCATTTACATTTAATTATTACGCTCCAACAAATGCTGTAGCATGGGAAACTAGCTCAATTAGTTTTGATAATTTGACTGTGACATGTGGAAGTAATGACACTGATGGCGATGGAATTGCAAATGAATTTGATTTAGATAGCGATGGTGATGGTTGTCCAGATGCGGTTGAAGCTTCTGTTTCAGGTACATTATTACCTGGTTCTGTAGTAAATACTGGCGGTACATCTACAATGTCAAATGCCATTGCCCAAGGTATTTATGGAACCAATGGTTTGGCTAATAGCTTAGAAACCAATGATTCTGGATCAGCAACTATAACTTATAATAACACTTATAATTTATATGCCTTAAATATTGATGTAAACCTTTGTGCCGATAACGATGGCGATGGCAAGATAAACTTTACAGATTGGGATGATGATAATGATGGCATATTAGATGCAGTAGAGAGCCCTGCATGTTTTTATACAGAAGCGGAAGCTCATACTATCGTAAGTATAACATCTGATATGATAACAAATACATCTTTGGCTCCTGCTACAAAAATTCAGCCAGGGACCAACTTGCCTTTGTTATATGATGGAAATACGACCGCATATAATATGAGAATTTTTGCTACTTCATTATTATTGAATGGAATGGCGGTTTATACAGTTGAATACAATACACCTGTAAAAATCACTAGTTTAACTTTAGTAAAAACGGCTCAATTAACATATGATGTTGATTCTTATATATTACAAGGTTCAAATGATAATATGAATTGGACAACATTAAGCAATCCGACTAATGACCTTAATGGTAATCTTGTATTAACAAATACCTTGTTACCAAACAATCAATATAAATATTATAGGGTTTTAGATTATGCACATGTTTCAGGAACTCTTGGAGATGTTTCTCAAACGGCTGCATCAACGCGATATACAAGTGAAATTTTGATTGTTTATCCTAGTTCTACTACTTACGTCGCAAGTGCTTATCCTAAGCCAACATGTACTGGCTATAATGCAGATGGAGATAATGTTCTTAATCACTTAGATCCCGATAGCGATGGTGACGGGTGTCCAGACGCTGTAGAAGGAGGCGGAAGCTTCACAGATGGCGATTTAACCAATGCAGATAACTTATGTAATACAACTAGTTGTGTTGACATAAATGGTATACCTACTGTAGCAACTTCAAGTGGCCAAACAATAGGTGACAGCCAAAATGCAAGCGTACAAAGTGCAGACTGTGTTGATAATACAGATACTGACGGTGATGGTACGCCTGATACAACTGATTCAGCTCCAAATGATCCATGTGTTGATTATACAATTGGCTCAGAAGTGATCACAGGAAGTTTGTGGGCGAGTGCCGATTGTGATGGTGATGGTGTTACAAATGGTGCAGAATCTACCGCGACTGTTGGTCCGACTACTAACCCATATAATCCTTGTGAATTTAATGTTACAGAAGTTTCTTTAGTGTCGACATCAACTGGCGATTGTGATGGCGATGGTGTCACCAATGCTGATGAGATCAACGGTACAGATGGCAATCCATTGACTACCACTGACAATACCGATGCTAATGATCCTTGTGATTACAATGCAGTAGATCAAGGTACACCTAGTGCTGCTTGGCTTGCTGCTGACTGTGATGGTGACGGTAATCCGAATGGTACAGATAACAATCCATTGACACCAACGGCACTTAATGATAGTGGTACGGCTCCTTTTGGTACGACAACTAGCATTAATATCTTAAATAATGATGATTTCTTAGCCAATGATGGCAATACCATTACCAATGTTGGTACAGGTACCGCTGGTGGTACTATTGTTTTCGATCCTATTACTGGTGAGTTAGATTATACACCACTTGCTACAGAAGTTGGTACTACCGTAACGGTCGTTTATGAAGTTTGTCAAGGCACGGTGTGCGATCAGGCTACGGTGACTATTACAATTCCTGCTTCTGGTGATTCTGACGGCGATGGTGTCACTGATGCTCAAGAATCTATTGACGGTACTGACCCGAATAATCCATGTAGTTTTGTGTTAGCAAGCGTTAGCCAAATTGCAACAAGCATAGGCGACTGTGATGGTGATGGCGTGACGAATGCAGCAGAGATCAACGGCCCAGACGGAGCAGTTGGTGGCGGCGATGGTACAAACCCAACAAACCCTTGTAGCTTGAATGTAAGTCAAGTAACGTTAACTGCGACTTCAACTGGCGATTGCGATGGCGATGGCGTGACCAATGCTGATGAGATCAACGGTACCGATGGCAATCCATTGACTACCACTGACAATACCGATGCTAATGATCCTTGTGATTACAATGCCGTAGATCAAGGTACACCTAGTGCTACTTGGCTTGCTGCTGATTGTGATGGTGACGGTAATCCTAACGGTACTGATAATAATCCATTGACACCAACGGCACTTAATGATAGTGGTACGGCTCCTTTTGGTACGACAACTAGCATTAATATCTTAAATAATGATGATTTCTTAGCCAATGATGGCAATACAATCACCAGAACTGGTGGTACCGCTGGTGGTACTATTGTTTTCGATCCTATTACTGGTGAGTTAGATTATACACCACTTGCTACAGAAGTTGGTACTACCGTAACGGTCGTTTATGAAGTTTGTCAAGGCACGGTGTGCGATCAGGCTACAGTGACTATTACAATTCCTGCTTCTGGTGATTCTGACGGCGATGGTGTCACTGATGCTCAGGAATCTATTGACGGTACTGACCCTAATAATCCATGTAGTTTAGTATTGGCAAGTGTAAGCCAAATTGCAACAAGCACAGGCGACTGTGATGGCGATGGCGTAACGAATGCAGCAGAGATCAACGGCCCAGACGGTGCAGTTGGTGGCGGCGATGGTACAAACCCAACAAACCCATGTAGCTTGAATGTAAGTCAAGTAACGTTAACTGCGACTTCAACTGGCGATTGTGATGGCGATGGTGTTACCAATGCTGATGAGATCAACGGTACCGATGGCAATCCATTGACTACCACTGATAATACCGATGCTAATGATCCTTGTGATTACAATGCCGTAGATCAAGGTACACCTAGTGCTACTTGGCTTGCTGCTGATTGTGATGGTGATGGTAATCCTAATGGTACTGATAACAATCCATTGACACCAACGGCACTTAATGATAGTGGTACGGCTCCTTTTGGTACGACAACTAGCATTAATATCTTAAATAATGATGATTTCTTAGCCAATGATGGCAATACAATCACTAGAACTGGTGGTACCGCTGGTGGTACTATTGTTTTCGATCCTATTACTGGTGAGTTAGATTATACACCACTTGCTACAGAAGTTGGTACTACCGTAACGGTCGTTTATGAAGTTTGTCAAGGCACGGTGTGCGATCAGGCTACAGTGACTATTACAATTCCTGCTTCTGGTGATTCTGACGGCGATGGTGTCACTGATGCTCAAGAATCTATTGACGGTACTGACCCGAATAATCCATGTAGTTTAGTATTGGCAAGTGTAAGCCAAATTGCAACAAGCACAGGCGACTGTGATGGTGATGGCGTAACGAATGCAGCAGAGATCAACGGCCCAGACGGTGCAGTGGGTGGCGGCGATGGTACAAACCCAACAAACCCATGTAGCTTGAATGTAAGTCAAGTAACGTTAACTGCGACTTCAACTGGCGATTGTGATGGCGATGGTGTCACCAATGCGGATGAGATCAACGGTACCGATGGCAATCCATTGACTACCACTGACAATACCGATGCTAATGATCCTTGTGATTACAATGCGGTAGATCAAGGTACACCTAGTGCTACTTGGCTTGCCGCTGATTGTGATGGTGATGGTAATCCTAACGGTACTGATAACAATCCATTGACACCTTCAGCACTTAATGATAGTGGTACGGCTCCTTTTGGTACGACAACTAGCATTAATATCTTAAATAATGATGATTTCTTAGCCAATGATGGCAATACAATCACTAGAACTGGTGGTACCGCTGGTGGTACTATTGTTTTCGATCCTATTACTGGTGAGTTAGATTATACACCACTTGCTACAGAAGTTGGTACTACCGTAACGGTCGTTTATGAAGTTTGTCAAGGCACGGTGTGCGATCAGGCTACAGTGACTATTACAATTCCTGCTTCTGGTGATTCTGACGGCGATGGTGTCACTGATGCTCAGGAATCTATTGACGGTACTGACCCGAATAATCCATGTAGTTTAGTATTGGCAAGTGTAAGCCAAATTGCAACAAGCACAGGCGACTGTGATGGTGATGGTGTAACGAATGCAGCAGAGATCAACGGCCCAGACGGTGCAGTGGGTGGCGGCGATGGTACAAACCCAACAAACCCTTGTAGCTTGAATGTAAGTCAAGTAACGTTAACTGCGACCAGTACTGGCGATTGTGATGGCGACGGCGTAACGAATGCAGACGAAATCAACGGTACAGATGGCAATCCATTGACTACCACTGACAATACAGATGCTAATGATCCTTGTGATTACAATGCAGTAGATCAAGGTACGCCTAGTGCTACTTGGCTTGCTGCTGATTGTGATGGTGATGGTAATCCGAATGGTACAGATAACAATCCATTGACACCAACGGCACTTAATGATAGTGGTACCGCGGCATTAGGCTCAACCACTACAATCAATATATTAAGTAATGATGACTTTTTACCTAATGATGGCAATACAATCACTAGAACTGGTGGTACTGCTGGTGGTACAGTAACTTTCAATCCTATCACAGGTACAATGGATTATACTCCATTAGCAAGTGAAGTTGGTACGTCTGTTACCGTAATTTATACAGTATGTAATCCTGTACCTAATCCAGATGTTTGTGCAACTGCCACAGTTACTATTAATGTTATTTCTAGTTGTGTTACACCGATTTTGAAAGTATTGCTTGAAGGTCCTATTGTTGATAATGGTAGTACGGGTACCATGACCACCAAATTGTTCAATTTGGGTTATTTACCTGGCCAACAACCTTCTACGTTCTTAGGTATTGCAACTCCTGCTGGACAGCCTTACGATACTGCACCTTGGTTTTACGCAGGTTCTGAAGGTGACGCCTATACAACAGCATTAGGTCCCAAAGCAGGATATCCAACCAATACAACAGATTGGGTTTTGGTTAGTCTGAGAACTTCAACTTCGGTATCATCTACTGTTTGCACTAAAGCTGCACTATTATTAAATGATGGTACTGTTCAGATGGTTTCTGGTTTCGATTGTTGTGATATTGATCTAAATCAAACTTATTTCATCGTTGTTGAACATAGAAATCACTTGATCACCATGTCTCATGTTAAGGTGGCTATTTCCAATAATACCATCTCTTATGACTTTACAGCTCAAAATTCTTACAGATCATTGTTGGGTTATGGTCAAAAATTGATCAATGGTAAATATGTAATGTATGCAGGTAATGGGCAACAAGTTATCTCATCTTCTGCAGATACTGATATTAACTCTAATGACAGTGACCTTTGGAGAACTCAAAATGGTTCCAACAGTAGTTATTATCTCAATGATTTTGAATTGAACGGGGACGCTAATGTACAGGACAAAAATCTTTGGTTATTAAATAACGGTGTATTTTCTGATGTACCTAGGTAAGTTAACCTCGGGATCTATCCTGCCTTTTATTGGTAGGGTAGATCCCTTCTTCTTAATTTACATTTTAATATTTTCCTATTCAATCAATTCTTATTACATAATTATTCTTTCAACTTTAATATAATGAAAAACATATTCTTTAGCTTATCTTTATTCTTTGTCGTTCTTAATCTTAATGCGCAAAATTATGATGTACGATTCAATAGAACAAGTGTCAATTGTCAAACTCGTCAAGTTTGTTATGATGTACAGATCAGACCCAATGGAGCAACGCCATTTTATCTAGCTGGCCAAAATTGGCGGATTTATTGGGATGCTACCAAAGCAACTTTTGTCTCTGGTACATCCGTGCTCCCTACCCCACTCTATACGCCTTATACGCAAGTTCAATTGGTTCAGAATGCCAATGCGGATGGTGTTAATGGTACATTAAATTTCGAAGCCAACTTAAGTTTTTTGAACTATTACATGGACTTAAATAATACTGTTAGTGGTGGTATTTTATTGCCTGCGGGCCAATGGACCACAACTTCAAATCTTTGTTTTACTGTAGCTCAAGCGGTTATTGACAACCCAAATACCTGTATAGAAATGGTCTTTGGTCGTGAATCACGCACTGCACCGTATGCAACCGCTTATGTTGAAGTTTCCAGATGGCTTTCTGCTGGTGTAACAACCAATTCAACAGGTATTTTATACGACGATATGGACGCAACCGATGGCGATCAAGCATGTTTTGATGTGGTCTGTGCTATTTCTGGAATATCTATTGCAGATGTTACTGTTAATGAAGGTGTTGGAAACGCTACCGTTCAGGTGTGTATTCCTGCTGCAACAACGGCTCCTGTGACTGTTACTTTAAATACTAGTAATGGTACTGCGACTACTCCACAAGATTATACTGCTCTATCCAATGTATTGGTAACTATTCCTGCCGGCCAAACATGTACTTCGGTAACGATACCAATTACAGATGACACCATAAATGAATCTGGCGAATCATTTAATATTACGCTTACAAATCCATCTGCTAATGCAGCTATTTCTGATGGTTCATCTACCGTTAGTATTATTGATAATGACGCAGCATGTAATGCACAAGCTCCTGTGATTAGTGGTAATTAATAGATGGATCTTAATATTTATTTTTTAGTGTTAAAAAATAAAAATGCTCTATAAAAAACCACCTAAATTTTTAAGAATGAATAATTTAATCAAAAATATTTACAGCATGTTTGATGCTTCCCTTTTTCGTAGTTGGATACTCTGCATCTCTTTCTGTATCTTAATTTTACCTATCGCTTTTAGTCAATGTTATTCTACGGTTGGCAATACCTTGACTTTTACTACAAGTGGTCAAAACACTAATAGTAATTATTCTACCCTATATCTTTTGACTGATTACTCAGGAAATATTTTGGCGTCTTCAACAACCAATAGTTTTCCAGCAAACAATGCCGGCCTTTTTAAAATTTATGGTCTTAATTATCTAACATCTGCCGGTATTCTTAATACAAGTGTAGGTAACAATATTTCCAACATAAGTGGTAGCTGTTTTGATATCAGTCAACCTTTCGAAGCGCTTATTTGTCCTGCTCCAGGTTCTACCTGTCAGACTTTTGATGGTCTATATTCCTTCAATTCTACTGGTGGAAATACGGCCATTTCTACCGTATTTGTACTTACTTCATTGGATCAAACCATCTCTCAAATAAGTACAACTCCTTCTTTTTCTGGCATCCCTGCAGGTGATTACCTTATTTTCCCTGTCAATTATATGGATATTAACGGCCTGACTATTGGCGCTAATTTTAAAAATATCTCCGGTAATTGCTTTGATGTCGGAAATCCACTTTTCATTAAAAGTTGTCTCTCTTGCTCGGTCTCAATCGGGGAAGATATTGATTTGTGTCAAAGCCAATCTATTGTTTTGACTTCATCTTCGGCTACTAGCGGTTCCTATACTTGGAGCACTGGTCAGACTGGAAATAGTATCATGGTTACGCCTACACAAAGCACGCAAACCTATGCTGTAACTTTTACAAATTCTGAAGGTTGCACGGCTCAAGATAATATCATCGTCAATATTTTAGGCAATCCTGTCTCTAATGCTGGCGCGGATCAAACCATTTGTGCCGGTCAAAGTGCTACCTTAACTGCTCAACCTGTACCCGGCGCTACCTACCATTGGAGTAATGGTGCTACATCACAATCTATTACCGTTTCTCCATCCGCATCCCAAACCTATACTTTGACAGTAACCAAAGGCGATTGTTTTTCGGTTAGCGATGTTGACGTGACTGTTAATATTTTACCTACTGTAACCATTGCTGGCGATAATGTCATCTGTAACGGCACTAGTACTTCTTTGACCGCAAGTGGTGGCAATATTTATGCTTGGAGCAATGGTAGTACTACATCAACCATAACGGTGAGTCCAACAACCACTACTACTTACACAGTCACTGTAAGTGATGCTAATGGCTGCTCTGCTTCTGAAAGCATTATGGTCTCTGTTTCTAATTGCGATTTGTGTACTGTTTATAATTGCGATATTGCCTGCAACGAATGTGCCGGTGATATTAGTTTTTCTGCAAGCAGCGGCAACCCACTTTTGACCAATTCTTTTGCTTTGGTCGATGGTACCGGTGTAATTTTACAATTGTCAACTGGTAATACTTTCTCTAACGTTAACAGTGGTATTTACTTTATATTTGGTATCAATTATGATGACACTAAGTCGTACAGTGGACTCCAAATCGGTGGCAATATTTATGCTGTCACCGGTGATTGTTTGGATCTAGGGCAACCTTATGTCATTAAAGTTTGTGATAATCCAAATCCTCTCATTTCTGGCAATGATCAAATTTGTGCCGGAAATAATACATCTTTATCTTCAACAGGTGGGACTAGTTATATCTGGAGTAATGGTATGACCGCTTCTTCTATCACCGTAAGTCCAACTGTGACAACCACTTATTCCGTAACTGTTACTAATGCTAATGGTTGTTCGACCATCGCAGATACGACCATCACTGTCAATAACTGCGGACAAATAGGAAATTTCGTCTGGGAAGATCTCAATGCTAACGGCATTCAAGACCTTGGAGAGCCCGGTATCGAAGGCGTACATGTCATTTTACTTAAAAATGGAACTCAAGTAGCATCAACATTTACAGATCCTAATGGTATGTATCTATTTTCTGAGCTAGCGCCCGGTGATTATGTCCTTATGTTTGAACAACCTTCAGGTTACACAGCAACTACGGCCAATCAAGGTACAGATGGTGCCAATAGTGATGCCAATGCATTAACTGCACTCACTAATGTTTATACCGTTAGTGGCGATTATACCAATCTTGATATTGACGCTGGTTATTATAAACTCGCCAAACTAGGAAATTTTGTGTGGGAAGACATCAATAAAAATGGCTCCCAGGATGCTAATGAACCTGGCATTGAAAATGTTCAGGTGATCCTAAGTGGTACTACTGGATCTGGTGTGAGTGTCAATCTTTCAACATTCACGGACCAATTGGGTATGTATATGTTTAGTGATTTAATACCCGGCTCTTATACAGTTACTTTTGTTAAACCTAATGCGGATTATTCCATCACTACTAAAGACGCTAATGCCGATGATGCGCGCGATAGTGATGCTAATCCTACATCTGGTGTGACTGAGTCTATTGTATTAACTTCTGGCGAATATAACCAAACAATTGATGCAGGGATGCACCAATGTTCTACTGTTGGTGATTATGTGTGGTTGGATAATGGATCTATCCCTAATGTCCAAGATGCAGGTGATGTCGGTTTGAATGGCATCGTTGTAGAATTATATTCCACTTCAAATCCTTCTACGCCTTTACAATCGGTATTAACAGATATAAATCCTGAAACGAATACTTCTGGTTTTTATCAGTTTGATGTTTGTACGCCCGGTACCTATTTCATTAAAGTGGTGAAAGCTAGTACATACAATTTTGTAAACCCTGGATTGAGTACTGAAGATGCGGACAGTGATATTACCGATGCCATAAGTGGTGTAACAACAACTTTTACAGTGGATTACGGGGTCAATATTTCTAATATCGATATTGGTTTAATGACGATTCCATTACCTGTAAAACTGACTGAATTCGCAGGTAGCAGAGATAAAGAAAATAACGAAAATGACCTTTATTGGGTGACTGCTTCTGAAATAAATAATGACTTCTTCATCCTAGAAAGATCGGTTAATGGAAGTCCCTTTGTAGAGATTGCAACGATCGATGGCGCTGGCAATTCTAATACCTCAGTACTGTACGAGTACACTGACGTTGATTCAAAACAATCAGGTACTTATGTATATAGGCTGATTCAGACAGATTTCGATGGAAGGACTGAAGTATTCGGGCCTGTTACCATTCAAGTCGTAGAATCTGCTGATTTAAATGTGAAATTGTACCCAAATCCTAGCTTTAATACCTCCTTTTTAGAAATCAATACACCTGTAGGTGCTAAAATTGAAGGTCACATTTTTGATGCCTCAGGCAAATTAATAGGCGGTCAATTATTTGATACCGTTGTAGATGACGGGTATTTTACTTATAGACTTGATGCTCAATCTTTTGCTGAAGGCGTTTATACCATCCGACTCATCATCGATGGTCAAGTGAAATCCTTAAGATGGATTGTTATTAAATAAAGTTCAATATTCTTGGTTTTTAGGTGTTAAGAGTGGCTGCGACAGTAGTCACTCTTTTTTTTTACTCCTATTTTAACTTGAGATATGTATTTACATTTATATGAAAGCATCTATAAAATCAAATTTAAAAATCCTCACTCGCCCTCATTCAGCAAGTTGCTGTACAAAAAGTTTTCGGTTATGCCTTGAGTTCTTGGTTTATAGGATCCTGAATTTGTGATGATCTGCCATATTGTATGGCAAAATTTGGTCGGTGGCGTGCAGCCATTTCAAATTGCCCTTTGGGTGCAACATTATATGTGAAATATTACTCATACCTAATCAACTCTCTTCTTCATAATACAATATATAATATTTTTTGCCATCATCATCTGTACCTTTCAAGATTTTGTTTTTATCGCCGTGGACGTAGATATGGAAGTTTTTGTCCAGTTTTATGATGCTTTTGAAGACGCGTGCATGCTTCTTGACGGCATAATCCGATATATCGAAACGATCGTCTAGTGATGTGGCCTTTGTAGATTCATATTCTGATTTATAATCCTGAAAAGCTTCGATCACTTTCCCGTCTTTAAATACGCGTTCTTCGTATTCGACAATGTCAAATTTTTCGTTGTGCTTGAAGTAATCTTGTGACCTACGCATGACGGATGCTTCTTCGGCCTTGTCGGTATCAAACTCTTTGGACATTCTGTCTTTGATAAAATCCTTGGTGGCTCGGATATAGTTTTTAGTATTTTGAAAATCATCATGAACTGGCGAAATCATTAGAAATTCTTCGCGCCAGTATTGTGCATCTTTGTATCTATTACTGTGATCGATATTACAAATCTTAAATCCTTCATCCCGATCCGTATTGAATATCAGGCACGCCTTATCTACGGTAGCAGTATCAGTGCCAGTATCGTGCGAGAGGATAAAGGTGTGTTTATCTTGTTGCAGCTTGAGAAATTGGTTTTTATTTTCAGACTTGAAGATGGCAATAGCATCACATACGGTATCATCCGCAAGTATTTGACTGAAATATGCGACAAACAATTCGCCAGATTTGATATTGGGATGCTTGGATTTTTCGTACAAATGTCTGGCTATTTTGACAGATTGTTCGTGCAGACAAGATGGATCATCAAAGATATTGGCACAAAAATTATACACAGGATTGAGTTCCAATTCCCCTGTAGGAAAAGAAAAACAAAAATATTCTGGTTCCTTAAATGATTTAAGGAAGTATGATTTCAAGGTTTCATTGAGCGTCTGATCTTCTACATTTACTGCTGCAGATGAGTAGATTATATCTTCATTATCGTGTTGATTGCCGATGATATGGGCAGCTACACTTTGCAATATGGCTTCGTTATGGTGGATCATCATTAGGTTTGATCGTAAGAAATGACAAAGATAACATTTGTTGAAATAAACATGATTTATATGAAATTTTGGTGACACCAATTTTGAAAACACCTTTACTCCACCACCTGCTTGAGCAACCAATCTCTGTCGGGAAGTAATTTTTCATCCCTAATGTTTTTTGCCAATTTGTTTTTAGCATTTTTGTCATATGGATTGAGTCGCATGAGCTTGCGTGTATAACGCACGATATTAGAGTAATTGGTCTTATGGTAGCCAATGATTTTTTTGCGTGTGAGATACACCTGCATGGCATCCAAATGTGAGTCCAACAATCTTTCCTGCTTGGTTTCAAAATATATTTTCAACATCAGCGTCTTGGCAAAAAGATTGGACAAATGGTCGTCTGAGTCCACATAACGCAAGGCATCTAGTGCATCCTGATATTGTTGTTTGGCATAAAAGATATTGGCCATATTAAAATTAAAGGCGCCATCTTTTTCCTCTTTCCGCAGGTATTGCACATTGTCTGTCGATATCTGCGCCGCATCTTCATATCTGCCCATCCGTATCGCGATGGTATTGATATTGCGATACGTGTTTTTTGAAAGATAACCGTTTGTCAACAAATATTTTCTGTTGAGCGCTGTAATGTAATAATCGAGCAATTGCTGACTAAATGCCTTGTCTCCCAGATTGTGTTTTCTGATACAATAATTGATAGCCTGAAAGTATAAGGTTTTCAGCTCTTCCGCAGGAAAAAAAGCCGTATTTTCTTCGAGATCCTTACCGAATCGCTCAAACCACATCTGTTCATCCGGTTCATAAATCATCTTGATCGCATAATAATAAAGAGAAACACAAGGTATATCTAGATACTTTTTACGGATGATATATGGCTCTAAGAAATCAATAAAATCGGTATTAATTTTTTTGGAAATTAGTGCTGACTGATGCGCTAATGAAACGATTTCCATGAGTTTTTTGCTGATGAATGCGACTTCGCTATGGGTAATAATATCTTCGGCTTCAGCATTGGAGAATCTGTTTTTTAATTGGTCAAATTGCCATCGTTCGTATTGTATATCTGAGACAAACTGAAAATAACTGGCGTTTTTTAGATCTTTACTACACTGCTTGGAAGCCCGCTGAAAATGCTCACTGAATAATTTATCATCCTCACTGCTTCTATAATGCGACAAAAGTGATTTTTCCATAAACTCTGTGGAAGATAGTGCTTGATTTATCACGATATATTTTTCGATCATACGACAGAGATCACTCATGATTAGCCGATCTTCGACAGGAATATTTTTAGTAGCTGTACTTGATGGTGATTTTTCCAATATTTTTTGAAGATATTGCACATGTTTTATAGAGCCATTCATCAGTTTTGTAGGTATCAAAGATAAGATCACGGCAAAATCATCTTTAGGCAAAGTAGAAATTATATGTTCTAATTTAGTGTTCATTCATGAAGTATTTACTACAAATTAATTTTATAATATATTGACTATAAATAATTTAATTAACATATTTATTATAATTATTGCTACAAATGTAATAAATTGTAATTTTTTAACCAAATATTAACCATGATATTTGTATTGTTTTTAATCTGAAACCCAGGAATATATCTTTTTTATGAAACTTTTTACATTACATATCATCTTTCTCTTGCTTCCCCTGGCAGGTATGATGGCCCAATCCTGTCCCGACACGGTCAGGCTTAAAATCATGTCGAGGTTTGACGGTCCAGACCTTACAGTGGATATATTGGTCGAAAATTTTAAAGATATCGAAGGCTTCCAATTCGGCATGAACTATGACGTAGATATGATGAGACTCAAATTGGTTTCTTCACCCATTACTTCTTTTAATGCCGATAATTTTTCTGATAATAAAAAAGGAAATATTCGATTTTTTTGGCTCACCAATAACGCAGAATCACTACCAGATGGAACTGCCATCTTGTCTATGAAATTTTCAGCACAGCAAATTTCCAGTACAGGATTTATAAACATTAGTGATAAACAGCTACCCTTAGAATTTGTAAATAATAAACTAGAGACACTTTGTGTCGAGACAGATTATAAAGAGATACTGTCAGACGGATATACGATTTCTGGTAGATTGATTCATGACAAACAGGAAAATTGCACCTTAGATGCTATAGAAAAAGGGCTCAGTAATTGGATGATAGAAATGTCCAGTTTGGGTGTAAAATACTACAGAACGACTAGTGAAGACGGATCGTACACTTTTACGGTACCTAACGGAATTTATACACTCAGAGTCCTACCTAGGAATGAATACTGGCAGATTTGTGACGACGTGATCAATACTTTTGTATCAGGAAGTAATGTAACAAATCAACACTTCTTGCTCAGGAATTCCAGCCTTGTGCAAGAATAAAAACAGATATTTCTACAGCTTCACTACAGCGATGCAAGGACAATACCTACTATCTAATCTATGAAAACCAAGGTAATATCCAAGTCGATGACGTCAATATACGAGTAGATTTTGATGATGAATATATGCAATTTGTAGGAAGTAATTATCCCGATTTCACACTCGGAGCTGGCTTTGTAAATTTCGATATAGGTACATTAGATATAAATAAAGTGGATACTATTGCAGTGAACTTACATCTTCTGTGCGACAACACCACGGATGGGCAGACCCATTGTGTGACTGCCACTGCTACACCCAATGCTCCATGTATCGTCACACCCGAATGGTCAGGCGCCAAACTCGAATTGGAAGCATCATGCGACCGTATAAATAACAAAGTCAAATTTTCTATCAAGAACAATGGTCTTGGTGATATGAAAAATGCAAAAACATATATCGTAACAGAAGATGATGTCATGCGACCACCGAAAACACTTAAACTTGATCAGTTTGAAGCTTTGGATCTTGAGTTTCCGGCAAACGGAAAGACATACCGAATCATGGCTACACAAGATAACGGCTTTCCTTTTGAGTCACAAGCAATCACAAAGGCCATCGAAGCATGTGGCACTAATTTCTCAGGTAATTACAGCAAAGGTTTTGTTACTATCTTCGAAGAAAGCGACCGTGATGTTTTTGTAGATACAGATTGCCAACAAAGTGTAACAGTTCTGGAAGAAAATGAAATGGTAGGATTTCCAATAGGATATGGAGATACACATTTTATAAATAAAGGTACAAAAATAGATTATTTAGTCAGGTTTGACAATCCTGGAAAAGATACGGTCGATAATGTCATTATAAAATGTAAGATACCTTATGGGCTTGATATTTCTACTTTACAAATGGGATCATCTAGCCACATGTACGATTACCGTTTTAATCAAGAAAGAGATCTGGTTATCAATTTTGAAAATATACAATTACCAGACAGTCTCGCTTCTGATGGCAATGCAAATGGTTATGTAAAATTTAAAATTACACCATCATCTGCGCTCAATAACGGAGACAGCATTCGATTGCAAGCTAGAATTTTATACGACTTCAATACACCGGTTTATACCAAAGATGTATTTCACATTATAGGTACAGATTTTATAATCTCTGGCACAGAATGGGCTGCGATTCCATTAGATATGGGCATATTTCCCAATCCAACAACGTCAGAGATCGCAATAGATACAAGGGAAGTACAATTCGGCACAGGCAGCTATGATCTGATCAATCAATATGGTCAGTCTATCGTTACCGGGGAATTGGTTCACGGACGAAATGGAATCCAATGTGCACATCTGCCGAATGGCGTTTATCATATAAAAATCCGATTGGATAACCAACATGCAGCAACAGTGCGCATTATAAAATTGTAAATTTTTTTCCAATACACGTCCCTCTTCCTGTGAATTACGAAAACCAATAAAGATGCAATATTAGGGAAACTTTGAAAAGATGCTGCGCCAGTAAAGACTGATGCGGCATCTTTTAATTCCTGATTTGAAAAAACATTTTCTAACTTATTAACCGTACAAATATGAAATATTTAACATCAACAATGCTTTTATTTATCTTGGCACTTCAAATAAGTTTTGCTCAAACTTCTTCAGTTTCAGGCCAACTAGGAACTGGTGTAGGTATTTTATCTGGAAATCCGATTTTTACTGCAGTATTAACAAATGTACAGACAGCCGAAAGGCAAACAATCCTGCTGACACAACCAGAATTCAAATTCAACAACATAGCAAATGGATATGATTATACACTGACTATAGAACAAAAAAATGATATCTATAATGTACTTAACGGCATTTCTACATTAGACTTGGTACTGATACAAAGACACATTTTGGGTATGCAGCTTATGCAGAGTGAATTAATGCGGATCGCGGCCGATGTCAATGGTGATAAGTATATCTCCGTTTATGATATTGTTTTATTGAGAAAATTGATTTTAGGTATTTCTAGTACATTACCTGAATCATGGCGAATCCGCAATAAGATAGATTTAAGTCAGCATGCCATCCAAATCGTAAAGCTTTCCGAAGATGTCAACAATGCAGACTTTGTTTTAATCAAGGTAGGCGATATCAATGGAAATTCATATTAATATATTAAAAATCAATAAAATATGAAAAATTTAATTTTTATTATCTACTTTTTTGCCACGCAGACTATATATAGTCAAGGCAAAATTACCGCTAGGTACCAACATATTTGTGATGATATATCCGCTATCCATGTAAAGACTTCGCTTTTCAAATCCAAAAATGGTACAACCCAACTTATCGGCGAATCTTATGAAAATCCTGCTGTTTTTGAAAACCTTGAGTCTGATGGTTTCTATACGCTGGAGCCATATGCAAGTGGAAATGGAGAACGCAGATACGGGACGAGAGATATTATCATGGCCCAATATCATATTCTTGGTTTAAAACCTTTGAAAGATCATGCCATATATGCAGGAGATGCAAATTCGGATAGAAAATTGTCTGCTTCTGATTTGGCTGTAATGAAAAAGACCATCTTAGGTCTCGAAAACAATGAAATATCAGACCAATTTATCATATTTAATGACTATAAAGATTCATTAAATTTAAATTTAGATAATATTGGTACTATTTATATTAATGGTGCTTCCGAACGCGATCCAGAAATCAATCTTCAAGTTGTACGTGAAGCTCGCATCGCAGATGCTTCAGGTTTATATTGCAACAATGCTTGCCCTGACATCACAAACAAATCTGTGCAGATACTCTTTGACGATATTGCAGTACAAAAAGATCAGGTAATAAGCTTTCCATTATATTTGAAAAACACCTTAAATTATCAAGGTTTAGAATATAAGTTTTACACAAAAAATGCAGAAATTATCGATGTTAAAGATCCGCAATACTTTGGATTCAACCGAATACAAAATCAAGTACATGCAACATGGATAAATCAGCATGTTTTACAAACAGCTGAACCAAGTATAAACTTAATCCAATTGACAATAAAACCACAAGTAGATGGAAAACTGTCAGAATTTTTGTTTTTAGACACCGATCACAAAAATAATGAAGCTGTAGTCTTGCAAGATGGTTGTCTGAAAATAGTGAAAAATGTGATCTTAATCCCATCCGAAAACTTCAACTACGATTGCAACATTCAATGGCCAGCTGACATAACGATTGCTAATTGTGGTGACCATTCGGGTGAGCCTAGTATGGACAATATTTGTAGCAATATTACAAGCGTAAGATATACGGATGTGTACTTGGACTATTGTAAAGTAATAGAAAGAAATTGGGTATTGACAAATTGGGCAATAAATGAAGAATTCACCCATACGCAACTCATTACTGTAAATGAAAATTTTGACCATCGATGTGTTCAGAGTTACCACATTGAACTAGATGGTGAATCCGAAAATTTACACGCAAGAGATTTGGTGGTCGACCCGGTACCTGCCAATTTATATAGTTTTTCTCAGGATGATGGAAGTGACTCTATTCGATTGATCAGGTATGAAGCGCCTTTTTCTACAAAATTTATCGTTTATGACATCAACAATAATCAAATATGCATTGCGAAATTAGAAAAGTCACAAACAGAACTTGTAGAATTAAGCTTTAACCAACTCATTACTGTCTTCGAGCAAAATGAAAGCTTTACCGTAAGAGCACTAGACTTTTCAAAAAATGGTGATCTATTACCTACAGGAATTTCAGACCTACAGATTTCATATTTAGGTCAAAATTATGTAACCGAAATGAACTTTGATAAATCCTATGAAGGTAAAACATTAAAGTTTACGCTTAGATACCGTGTCAACGGAACAGTTAAAATAATTGACAATCTTTCTGCATATTTGGATACTGGGACATTTTTGAATGACTACGGACCTCTTAAGCTATATGCATATAACGACTATTTGCAAGGTGGAAAAGACTATTTTATCGAAGTGTATTCTTATAATTTTGAAAATATTTTGAGCCTACAATATGGAGTGAAGTTTAAAAATGCCACACTTGCAGCAGTCGAAAATGGAGCAATACAAGTTACATCTTCTTATAATTATGTTCATGATGAAAATATTATGCGGATGTTATGGTACGAAGTTACCAGTGTGCCAAAATCAATAAATAGCAACACGGTGTTATTTAGATTAAAAATTGTACCTGAGATTTCGGGCTTTTTGTCTGAATTTATATTTATGGATGATAATGTCCTATTGCCAGAAGCTGTGTATGAAGGATCGAATGTTTCGGGCAAAATCCTACTAGAAATCAGATTTCCAGGCAGGACTTCCACCGATGGATTTGAGTTAAAAGATATGGATTTTGAAGTATATCCAAATCCAGTGACAGGTGAAGAACTTTATATACATTGTATTAAAAACTTTACACCAACCGATCTCAAGTTAACAGATATTTCAGGTAAGGAATGGCCATACTTTTCATCTTGGCAACCAAACGAAAATACTATAAGTATCACCTTAAATAAGTCCTTACCTAGAGGCTTGTATATAATAAGCATGACAGATAAAATACGGACATTTAGCAAAAAAATTGCCATAACTGAGTAAGAAACTTCGCATAATTACAAGATGCTGCCCCATACAGATGGTGGCAGCATCTTTATTTTAATGAGAATGATTATTTGCATTTTAAAATATTTCTAATACTTTTTGACGCTTTATATAAACCACGGAACTTTATAATTACTAACATTGTTTAAATTCTCAATTGCATAAAGAACTCATGTCAACAGAAATAGCAGAAATCCGCCAACTCCTTAAGGAATTAGTTATCTCACAAAAAGAAACTGATGCAAAGTTTAAAGAAACTGACGCAAAGTTTCAAGAGACAAATAAAAAAGTAAAGGAAGCCTTTGACCTTTTTACATCACAATGGGGCAGACTCATGGAGAGCCTCGTAGAAGGTGATATCATTCGCATCTTCAATGAACGAGGTATCAAAGTGCAAGATACTTCTACTCGACGTAAAGGTAGCTATCAAGGGGAAAACTATGAATTCGACATTATCGCACACAACGGCAAGGAAACTGTAATAATCGAGGTCAAAACCACACTTCGTGTTAGCGATGTAAAATCTTTTATCAAAAAACTCCAAAAAGCACGTACATATCTTCGTATGGACGATGATGAGGTTATTTATGGCGCCATCGCATATCTTCAGGCTGATGCGGGTAGCGAGATCTTTGCCCAAAAGGAAAAGCTTTTTGTCATAAGGGCTACTGGTGATTCTGCTGCTATCATTAATCAACCAGATTTTGTAGCGGAGAAGTTTTAAATTTGAAAACTTAAAATATTCAATTCAGATTTTTTACACCTTTGCATTCCATATTTAACCACGGAACTTTATAATTACTAACATTGTTTAAATTCTCAATTGCATTAAGAACTCATGTCAACAGAAATAGCAGAAATCCGCCAACTCCTTAAGGAATTAGTTATCTCACAAAAAGAAACTGATGCTAAGTTTAAAGAAACTGATTCTAAATTTAAAGAAACTGATGCCAAGTTTCAAGAGACAAATAAAAAAGTAAAGGAAGCCTTTGACCTTTTTACTTCACAATGGGGCAGACTCATGGAGAGCCTCGTTGAAGGTGATATCATTCGCATCTTCAATGAACGAGGTATCAAAGTGCAAGATACTTCTACTCGACGTAAAGGTAGCTATCAAGGGGAAAACTATGAATTCGACATTATCGCACACAACGGCAAAGAAACCGTAATAATAGAAGTCAAAACCACACTTCGTGTTAGCGATGTAAAATCTTTTATCAAAAAACTTCCAAAAGCACGTACATATCTTCGTATGGACGATGATGAGGTTATTTATGGTGCCATCGCATATCTTCAGGCTGATGCGGGTAGCGAGATCTTTGCCCAAAAGGAAAAGCTTTTTGTCATCAGGGCTACTGGTGATTCTGCTGCTATTATTAATCAATCAGATTTTGTAGCGGAGAAGTTTTAGTTGATTTAAATTTCTTTGCTAATAAGACTATCCCAGCAGTTTATCCCGTTCAAAATAACTTATTGACATTTCTTCCCACTACATTTGTGCAAATAATCGAAATGTATGAGATATTTTCTCCATTTGGCATACAATGGAGCCGCATATAATGGCTGGCAACGACAACTCAACGCGCCACATAGTGTACAGCAGGTTTTAGAAGCCGCAATTTCAAAGCTCACAAACCAAAAAATCACAGTAATGGGTTGTGGTCGCACAGATGCAGGCGTACATGCAGATCAGTATTTTGTCCATGTTGATTTTGATCAGATACCGAAACCAGATTTCTGTTTCAGACTCAATAAGATCTTGCCATTAGACATCATAATTTATGATATAATACCTGTGCATGATCGGGCACATACACGGTATGATGCAATCTGTCGAAGCTATGCTTATTTTCTGCATTTAGACAAAGATCCGTTTTTGGCACCTTTTAGTGCTTACTATGAAGTTAATTTAGATTTGGAAGCTATAAAACCTGGTTTGGACCAAATAAAACAGATGACCGACTTTAGATATTTGTGCTTAACACCTGATCGTATAAAAAGTACTATTTGTATGGTTTCACAAGCTGAAGTCTCGACAAGTCTTAATGGTAGGCGATGGTGTTTTCGATTCACCGCTAATAGATTTTTAAAAGCGATGATACGACTGACAGTTGCAAGATTGATCCTATTGGGAAGTGGAAAGATAGACCTTGAGACATTTATTGCTATCAACACGGGCAATCACAAACTCAAGATTCCTGCATTGGCATATCCGCAGGGTTTGCATCTTACAAATATTGAGTACCCATATCTAAGCATCAAACCAAAAACATCGATTGACCTTTTGTGAATAATTATTGAGACTTACGCTGTATATTTGCCTTAAAATGATATTATGGCCAAGTCTCAAAAAGCACCTGAAGTAGCTAAAAGTAATATTTCAAGCATTAAAACACCCGGTTTAAAAATCCTTGTTGGCTTATTTTTACTTACTTGTCTGGTATATTCAAATACTTTAGGTCATGAATTTGTATTGGATGATCCTCTTTCTATTGGCCTCAACAAAAATGTTACATCAGGCATTTCAGGGATTGGCGATATAATTACTGGTGGTTATCGCGAAAACAACTTTGGCGGGCAATTATACAGACCTATTTCACTGATTCAGTTTGCTATCGAGTGGCAGATATCGCCCGATAATCCATTCATTCACCATCTTTTTAATGTACTTTGGTATGCTATAACTGTTTGCCTTATTTTCATTACAGTTAGGAAGTGGATGCCAGAGAAATCCATTATTATTCCTGTTGGTATTGCTGCCATCTTTGCCATACATCCGATACATACCGAAGTTGTCGCCAATATAAAATCACGTGATGAGATTATGTCTTTGTTTTTTATTGTTACATCAATGCTTGCTTGGGACAAATACATGACCAATGGAAAAACATCTTGGTTGATCACCACATTGGGACTGTATTTTTTGGCACTGATGTCAAAAGAAACTGCAATCACGATGTTTCCTGTTTTTGGAATGATTGCCTTCTGGATTTATCGGCAAAACCTAATAGACTCTTTAAAAAAAGCTTGGGTTTTTATTATTCCCGTCATCTTGCTTTTTATGATCAGATATATATTATTTAATGGACAAGATACACCAATAGTCTCTTATATGGACAATCCTATTGTCAATGCGGAGAATATTATTGTACGATTCGCTACCGCTTTTGTCATATTGTGGAAATATTTATCACTGCTGTTTGTACCTTATCCTTTATCATCAGATTATAGTTATACCGTGATCCCTTTGGTAGGATTTGGCGATTTATCAGTTTGGTGGAGTATTCTAGTTCATCTGGCTTTGTTGACTTATGCAATCCTAAAAACCAAGTCTAGAGATATAATTGCGCTATGTATTTGGTGTTACTTTTTTGCTATTTCCCTTTTCAGTCAAATACCGATTGTGATTGGAACTATGTTTGGCGAAAGGCTGATTTATATGGCTTCATTTTGGTGGATCATCGGGTTTATTTTAGCATTAGATCAGTTATTTACTGCTTATTTCAAGAGTGCTAACGCTCGTGCTATGATAGGATTTTCTGTGATAGTGGGAAGTGTCTTTGCAATTTTGACCTTTGTCCGCAACGAGGCTTGGAGTGACAATCTTACACTTTTTACCACGGATGCTGCCACATATCCGACAAGTGTCAGGCTCAATAACGGCGCTGCAGAGACGATGTTAAAAATGGCAGTGCTACCAGAAAATGAAGGTAAAAAAGATGCAATGATGGCAAAATCAGAAGTATATTGCCAGCAAATAATGAAGGTAAAGCCAGTTCCAACAGCATATCTCACTTTAGGCAATATCAGATTACATCAAAAAAATTATGAAGAAGCCATAAAGTATTATGATCAAGTCAATGACTTACAATCTATCGTCGATGCCAATAAAGCATTGGCTTATCGCGAAATGGGTAGAAAAGCTGGAGAAACAGAGCATAACATAGAAAAATCACAAAACCTGCTTAATCAATCGCTTGCGTTAAATGATAAAGATGCAGAAACATGGTTTCTACTTGGCGTCAGCTATGGTGTATCTGGAAATCATCAGATGGCTGGCGAAAAATTTGAAAAAGCATATAGTATAAATCCGACTCCTGAGTATGCCAAAAATATGCTTATGGCCTTCCAAAATGCAGGTAATAAAGAAAAAATAGCAGCTTACCAAAACTTAATGACCAAATAAGAACTTTATATTCCGGCGATTATAAACAAAAGCTGTCCGTTATGTTTCATGTCTCACAAAATCATAACGAACAGCTGAATTCTATCTAAGTTTGCGTCTATCACGTCTCAACATCTTGCGCTCTCTAGGTGAGATTCTCCCATCGGCTGCTGCCATTTTGCGCATTTGTCTTTTATGAAATTTCTTTCCTTTATGACAGTTTTTGCGTTTACCATCCTGATATTCATGCTGATTTGTGTCATTCCTTTTATCAAGTGCCCAGTGGTCAAATTGTGCATAAATACCTGATATTGATACGATAAATATCAGAAGTGAGAGAGAAATTAACTTTTTCATTTTGATACTAATTTAGTTGTTAAGAAATATTTGATAGTAAGACCAAGAGATTGACTAAATGTAAAATCGGGAAGTGACGGTTTAACGATATTTTAACGCAGTAAATAGTAATTATTCAATTTTGACATAAAAAAGACAATTGAAAATTTTGAAGTATATTAAAATAACCTACCTTGTGCCAAATTTACTTTTAGAGTACATTTTATTTGATCACAATCTATCATCTATGCGGCTTGCCCAAATAATGAAAACTATACTTCCGGTGATGGCTTTGTTCTATTTTTCTTGTGTTGACATAGACCAAGAAACAGATTTTGGCTTGAGTGACCAAGAATATGATGTAGCACTTCCGCTCGTCAATTCAAAAATAACCATAGGTAGAATAGCAGAAGAATCTACGAGTAACACAGGTATAAAAATCGATCCAGATGGCAAAATTTCAGTATTATATTTTGGTGAAGTTTTGAGAAAAAATTCTGCGGCCATTTTTCCGCCTTTTCCTGGCATCATTCCCTATCCTATTGCGGATACCCTTTCCAATGTAAATCTTCTTCCCGGAGAAAAATATTTTGTAAAAAAGGCCACATTCAAAGATACAAAGATCTGGTTTGCAGGTGAAAATAATCTTGCTCAGGATATCAATGTCACAATGAGAATCTTAGAATTAGCTAAGGATGGCAAGAGATTTGAGAAAAAGTTTACAATAAAATATGACAATACGACACCAGTAAAATTCCAAACTGAAGAAATTCCTATAGACGGATGGACCATCACAACAGGATCTAATTCTATGACGTTCCAATATGAAGCCTATACAGCAGATGGTACTCGTGTAAAGCTTGATCAGGTTTTTATGTACTTTGACCTAATAAAATTCTCTTATGCCGAAGGATATCTTGGCTACCACGAATTTCCCATAGATGGAAGTATCATTGATGTCAGTTTGTTTGACAAGTGGCTTAGTGGAAGTTTTGATTTCGAAAATCCAAAAATAACCTTGAGTGTAGATAATGCATTTGGTATTCCGGTAAGGTCTAAAGTAAACAAAATGGAACTCACTTCCATAACTGGTAAGACCGTAAGTTTACAAAGTCCGTTTGTGACATCGGGCATAGATTTTGAATATCCTGGCTTTAACGAAATAGGAAAAATTAAAACAACCTACTTTGATTTCAATCGAGACAATTCCAATATCAGAGAGATTTTTAACGAAAAACCAAGACTATTTCTTACAATATCTCGGCATTGGTAAATCCTGCTCGGGACACTTCTATACAAGGTTTCATTACAGGAGATAGCTATTTCGTGGTAAATGTAGCAGCGGAAATCCCTTTGCACGGATCTGTAAATCAATTGGTTGTAACAGATACATTAGATATTGATTTCGGTTCATTGGATCAGGTTTCTTCAGCAGAATTTAAAGCGATAACATCAAATGATTTCCCAGCCGACATCAGAGTTCAAGCATACTTTATAGATAATCAAGGCAACCGTGTAGAGCAATTATTTGATAATGAAGGTATTGTATTGAATGCTGCAACTTTAAAATCAAATGGCAAAACGAATCCAGGAGTTGAGAAAATTGATTTTATCAAATTTGATAAGACAAGAATCACCAATGTTCTTAATTCAAAAAAGATGGTTGTTTTTGGGTATATCAATACGACTGACAGTGACCAGAAAAGGTCTTTGTGGATATATGACACCTATGGAATTGGGTTGAAATTGGGTGCTATACTTAAAGTGAAAAAGTGATGGAGAAGCATTTGGTTTTTTTGATGATGATTTGGATGACTTGCAAAGTTAGTACTCTGTATAGTCAGGATATTTCAAGTCTGCATCTACAAGGTACTATGCCTGGGACTTTGTTAAATCCGGCCATGCCACTCAATAAAAAAATTAATATCTCGCTCGGTAGTTTTGCTGTTGCTGGCGGCACCAACGGACCATCAGTAAATGAAATGACAAGCAAAAATCAGGATGGCAAGCGATACTTGGACATTGACAAATTAAATACAAATCTTGACGAAAGTCATGATATCTATGCTACTTCAAATATCAGGACCATAGATGCGGCTGTAAAAATAGGCAGCTTTGTACTCATGGGTGGACATGGATTTCGGGCTGATGCCAATCTGCGATATACTGCTGATCTTGTCAATCTTGCCTCATATGGCAATGCACCATACATTGGAAAAACTTTGGAATTGGGCCCAGTAGCTGATGTGATGGCATACAATGAGCTCTACCTCGGTGCACAAAAAACATCTGGTCGATTTACTATTGGATTGAAAGCCAAACTTTTGTATGGGATTTCGAATATAAGTACCGAATCATCAGATGTAAAATTTACCACATCTGACGAATATTATCAACTCCAGTTTAAAAACAATTATATCCTGCGCAGTTCGGGACTATTGCGATACAATGGAATCGACAGTATTACGATAGATCAGTCTTATATTTCTTTCGATAATTTGTTTTACAATAATCGGGGATTGGCTGTCGATCTAGGTGTTGCATTTCAAGTAAATAAAAATTTCTTAATCTCCGCCAGTGCTTTGGATCTGGGCAGTATCAAATGGGATTTTTTTCCACGCAAATATTCCAGTATAGGTACGTTTTCATTTGAAGGTGTAGATTTGGTGGATTATATTGTAGATAGTACCTTGTCGGTAAAAGATACTTTATTAGATCTAATTAAAGTCAAATCTGAAATCGAAACGTATTCAACAACATTAAACAATACTTTTACGCTCGGTGGCCGATACACAAAAGATAATTGGAATTTTAATTTGCTGTATATGATGCGAAATCAATATGGAATCAGAAATCATGCGTTATCGGTATCAGTATTGAGAAAAATCTGGGTATTTGATTTAGGTATTCAATACAGATTGGCTAAAAATGATTATTCGGCTATCGGATTTTATACAAAATTGAATCTAGGGCCATTTGCAGCCTACATCGGGGCCGATAATGTAGTCGGTATGTTCAAGCCACTTGATTCGAAAAGTGCATCTGTCAGATTTGGTTCATTACTACAATTTTAAATAAAAGGAAGAGATGAAGAAAGTCGATAAACATATTTTCAAAAAAATTTTCATACTGAGTTTTTTAATAGTGAGCTTCATGGCTTGCAAAAATGAAACATCGGTTAAATCCACATCAAGTGGAGATCCTGAATTGGATGCTTTAACGGCTAGCATAGCAAATGACCCAAAAAATGCATCTTTATATTATCAACGTGGGCAAAAATATTACGATAAAGCCACATACGACAAGGCGATCTTAGATGTGACACATGCATTATCTATAGATTCGCTCAATCCAGATTATTATCATTTGCTATCCGATGCATATCTAGATTATTATAATAGGAAAGAAGCACTAGCAGCCATGCGTAAGGTATTGTCTCTGTATCCCGAAAGAATACCATCGCTTCTAAAATTAGCCGAACTCAAATTTATTCTCGAAGATTACGATGGCTCTATACTTACCATAAATGAGATTGTGAGATTAGATCCACAAAATGCCGAAGGATTTTTTATGTTGGGTATGAATTTCAAAGCACTCAATGACAAAGAAAGGGCATTAAATTCCTTTCAGACAGCAGTGGAAATGAATAGTAACTTGACAGATGCGTGGATTATCCTCGGGGAAATGCATGAAGAAAAGAAAGACCCAAAGGCCTTGAAATATTATGAAAGTGCAGTATTGAGCAATCCAAACTCGATGGAAGCAATTCACGCTAAGGCATTTTACTTGCAAAATCATGGTGGCGTAAACCAAGCAAAAGACTTGTACAGAAAAATAATAATCACAGACAAAAATTATTCAGATGCTTATCTAAACCTTGGCTTATTGTATATGTCAGAAGATTCTACTGATAAGGCATTTGAACAGTTTAATATTTTGGCCGGTGTAAATCCTACCAATTATATGGGATTTTACATGCGCGGAGTAGCCAATGAAAAAAAAGGGAACAAAGAAGCAGCACTTAAAGATTACCAATCAGCTTATAATTTAAACAGTCAGGATAAAAAGGTGCAGGACGCACTTTTCGCTTTAAAAAACCAAATTAATTAATTCAAAATTTTTTCTTAAAATGAGTAATTTTTCTAAAGTTATCGCAGGCGTCATCAGATGGGGAAGTTGGGGCTCCAAACTTTCATCATCAAAAATGGCTTCGATGATCAACTCATGTGTAGAACATGGTGTTACCACATTTGATCACGCTGACATCTATGGAAATTATACTACAGAACGTGAGTTCGGTGATGCCCTGATCCTCAGTGGCGTACCCAGAGATCAGGTTCAGCTCATTACAAAATGTGGTATCATCAAGCCATGTGCCGAAAAGCCAGGTTTCCAGATATCACATTACAATACATCAAAAAGACACATTCTCGAGTCTGTAGATCAGTCATTAGAAAATCTGAATACAGAATATATTGATGTGTTGATGATCAATCGACCTAGTCCACTTATGAATTATGCCGAGATCGGTGAAGCATTTCACATGCTGAAAGAATCTGGCAAAGTACGTGAATTCGGAGTTGTAAATTTTTCACCGGATCAGATCCGTGCTTTATCCAGATTTTATCCTATTTCTTCGCACCAAGCAGAGGTTTCCTTTACCCATCTAGGACCATTGATGGATGGTACAATTGATACCTGTATGGCCCACGATATGGTACCTATGTCTTGGTCGCCGCTAGGTGGTGGCTCTATTTATACCAATACAAAAGCCGGTAAAAAATTAGAAGCTAAATTGCAAAAACATGCAGATAAATATGGATGGACGCTTTCTGAAATGGCCTTATTGTTTTTGATGCATCACCCAGCTGGTATTTTACCAGTTGTCAATTATGCAAAAGTGGACAAAATCAAAGAAACAGTGGATCTGTTGGATGTCGTTTTAACCAACGAACAGTGGTTTGAGATTTTGATAACTGTACAAGGTTACGAAATGCCTTAATACATTACCAATCAACAAAATATAAAAGCTGTCAACCTTTACGATTGACAGCTTTTTTTTTAACCATTTTTGATAAGAAACTTAACCTCTAGGATTTTCTTCAAATTAAACGTACTAAAGTTGTATCCCTAATCCTAATGAGAGATTTATTATTGTGGGCTTACTTAGTGTATTTCCAGAATTTATACTAGTTGTAAACTTATGAAAACCAACCATCGACTCAATAGAATACCTATTGCTGATTGCGTATTTAGCATTTAGTGACGTCACAAAACCCATTTGGATTTTACCGTTATCTTGTGGTATGGCACCATTATATTCTACAATATCCTCATTCCATAGCGTTTTGCCTTTCCCGAATTTGGACACCACAAAAAACAAACCTGCAGATGGCCTAAATGTCCATTTCCTATGATTATAGAGGTAGCCGGGACTAAGAGATAGTAAAATTCTATTTTCTTCATTTCTATGCCTAAGCGTTCTATCTACCGTTTCTTTGGAATAACCAGTTCCACTTATTAATGACTTTTCGCCAGACAAAAGGTTTTCTTCTACTCTGATTATAACATTTTTGAGTTCTATAGAATTGACCTTTGTACCAGAGTAATTGAACTCACTAAACCATTTTTGATAATCCAAGCCAGTATTTATAAAGAAATGTTTTGATACGGCTAAATTGCCATGTAATGCAATGTGAAAACCTGGAAGTGCTCTTTCTGTTGTCGTAGCTTTAAGTTGTTCTGTATTAATGTTAAGAATTGATAAATTATTTGTTTTCCAAAATATGACACCAGACGATAAAGAAATATCAGTAAAACCGAAATACAATTGACTGTTTTTCTCTAATGGAATAATTGATTGCACTTCTATTTCAGGTAATACAGTACTAGTAGATCGTACACTAGGCGTTTTTATTCCGGATATTGGATCTACTTTAATAATGTTGGAGTACGTAGCAGTACTTGAAGCACTAATTGCAGGATCATTGGTTAATGGAATAGTGGATTCTGCTGTAAGCAAATTGGTTTCGATCATTGAGTTTGGTTTTGAGCCATCGTTGTTGTCATTCTTCTCGCTCTGTGTTTCTATTTGATGTACTTCTGTAGCTATAGAGTTAGATTTGTTTTTAGTAATGATAGGATGAGCATTGAGATGCATATCTTCGGTTGCAGAGTCAACTTCATTAGATTGATATCCCAAAGGTGTTGTAGTTTCAGAAGCGATAATATGTTGCTTTACTTCTTCCTTGGCTATGTTTGCTTTGATGTCTTTTGCCCTTAAATTCGTGTTCGTCACTTTATTCGATGTGACAAGCCAATATACACCAATACCAACAAAAATAAGCATAGGCGCAAACCACCAAAATATGATCCTTCGTTTTTTTTCTTTTTTACCCATTTTCTCATAAATCCCATCTCGCATATCTTCCCAAGACATGTCCTGAGGGAATTCATCTTCCTTCCTTAGATTGTCCTTTATTTTATTGTAATATGCCATATCGCATTTTATTTATATCATTAAAAATATTGGTTTTAATCCATTTTATAGCCCTAAAAAGTTGTGATCTTGATGTCTCAGGAGTTATGCCCAAAAGTTCTCCTATTTCCTTGTGTGAATATTCGTCTATGACAGAAAGCAAAAAAATGGTCTTGTATCCCACTGGCATATTAACCAGCATTTTTTCTAAGTCATTTACTGAAAGTTTTTCTAATGAATCCAAAGTGTCATAATTTTCTTCATCAACTACTTCCAAGCTAAAGCCAATCTGGATTTTGTCTTTCTTACGTAAAATAGCGATAGATTGGTAAACCGCAATTTTGAAATCCAAGCCTTAAAACTTCCCTTTTCTTCATCAAATTTATCAATGCTTAAAAATATCTGTGCAAACACTTCTTGCATCGCATCCTTTCTGTCATCATCAGGTGTAAAATAATTTTTTATGATTGTAAAAACATAAGGCGCACAAGACCGATACAACACGCTATATGCCTGTTGATCTCCTTTTATACACTGCGATATTGTATTATTTCCTACCAATCCTTTCTACCACTTTTTTAAAAATATCAATTACAATCTACCAAAGTATTGAAAACATCTTCGATATATTGTAAAGTTTTTTGCTGTCCATTTGCCTTTAATTTTATTGAAACAGGAAAGTCAATATTATATTGAAAAAATAAACTGTCTTGCATCATTTGTTCTATTTGATTGTAATTTTGGAAAATGGTAGAAGCATTAAAAGCTTTCACTTTAATAGGAAATACCAAATCATAACAAGGCATATCTGAACCCAATGGTGTACCTGACAATAAAAAGAGTAAGTCGCCAGATGAAAAACAAGCTTTAATAAGTTGGTCCAATTCAACATCATTATTGGCCGTCAAAATTGCACCATTTGCTGCCTTAAGGTGAAGTGGAAAAATAAAATATTGGAATCTACCTTGCAGCAGTACCGTACTAAATACTTCGCTATCAGTAATCGTAAATGGTGTTGCACTGCCAAGAATTACGGCTTCCAAAGGGAAAACTAATTCGTAGCAGGCTATAAAGTTAAATGCATTTATTTCAATTAAGGTACTATCAACCGTTGGTCCCAGGTTACAATTTAAAAGCAAATTCAATAGTGTATTTGCATCTGTAGCAATAAATGTTTCGCCAACATTATTTACTAAACTAAATGGGAAAACAAAATATAATGGCTCAGATGCATGTTTGAGTATAAAACTTCGTTCATCTTCTACAACAATAAAACTGCCGTCTATTTTGCTTAATGTGATTGGATATTTTATGTTGTAACATGAATTTGTTTCATTGATTACATAAGCAGGAAATAAGTTGGTGGAAAGCTCGAGTGCCTGAGGATAACAACCTGCAGCGTATTTGGCAAAATTCCACAAATTATTTACCGTATTTTCAATCCCTAAATTGTCAATTACCTCGAGTGGATAAACAAAGTCAATGATCTGTTTGGACGAATCTAAAACTAAATTATTAAACGCGTCTATTGAGTTAATGTTATAAGTATTTTGATTGAAATCTATTAATTTGAAAGGAAATTTTACTGTAATACATTCAATCTTTATATCATCATTTTGTACGTCGGTTCTGGCTTTGTCAATATATCATTGACATATACTATTTGGGGCTCGTAAACTTCAGGTTTTACAATGGAATCATCAAATTCATCAACACCACATGATGCCAATAAACTTACTATGAAAATTAAAAAAACATATTGAATCCGAATCATAACATTATATTTTTATACTCCGATCTGCAAAGTTCCATATATTATTAGATATAAATACTCATAACGTTGCATCAATGCTCAATTAACTATTATTAAACCTGAATTATGCGTTAGGATTCGTAGTGAGAAGTTAAATTGCAATAAATCAGCGACTTAAATTCGAAAAGCATAGCATCGCTACGGTTACAGAAGATAAGTTGGCGATCTGGTTGAAGCAAGTGGTAAAGACCTAATGCATATTTCAGGTTAAATTTAATACTATCAAGTTTGGTTCAAAAAAATGGCACTTAAAAAATAAAATTTATAACTCCATGCAACGGTCCATCACTTTATTACTAATGATAGATTGATAATTATTTCAAACTCAAAATTTTTAAACATGAATTTTAAAAATGTACTTTTAGTTTTACTGTTGGGCTTTACAATACAAGCATCCGCACAAGTAAATTGCAATTGTTCAGCAGATTATGCACCAGTTTGTGCAGTAGATTCTTCAGGCCTTTATTTAGAGTTTCCCAATACTTGTTGGGCGAATTGTTTAGGATTTACAGTAGTAACTGATACAACACTATGTAATAATATCAATCCTTGGGGAAATTGTGGCTGCATTATTTCGGATTCTACAACATTTGTCTGCGCTGAAGACAGTCTGGGCAATGTTTTTCCTGTACCCAATGTTTGTTTTGCAGCTTGTTGGGGATTGACGGTAGTGACTGATAGTACACTCTGTGGCAATTGGGGAGAATGTGTGTGCCCCGAAATATTTGACCCTGTTTGTGTACAAGATAGCCTTGGCAACTATTTCGAAGCACCCAATGCTTGTGTGGCTGCTTGTTGGGGACTGACGATAGTGACTGATAGTACATTGTGTAATAATAGTGGCGGATGCGTTTGTCCTGAAATTTATGCGCCTGTTTGTGTACAAGATAGCCTTGGCAATTATTTCGAAGCGCCCAATGCTTGTTATGCAGCTTGTTGGGGACTGACGATTGTGACTGATAGTACATTGTGTGATAATAATGGTGGATGCGTTTGTCCTGAGATATATGATCCTGTTTGTGCACAAGATAGTCTTGGCAATTATTTCGAAGCGCCCAATGCTTGTTTTGCCGCTTGCTGGGGACTGACGATCGTTAGTGACTCCATTTTATGTGATATTAATACGGGAGATTGTGGTTGTGTTATTACCGACTCGCTTTATGTATGTGCGCAAGATAGCCTAGGAAATATCTTTAGTGTACCCAATGCTTGTTTTGCGACATGCTGGGGATTGACAGTAGTCGAAAATGGAGATTGTAATAGTAATCCATGGGAAGATTGTGATTGCGAATTCAATGAAAACGAACCTTTTATATGTGCAGTTGATTCGCTCGGACATCCATGTTATGTACCTAATGCGTGTTTCGCGACATGTTGGGGATTGACTCTTACTAATGATTCTATTTGCAATGTGATAGATATCGATCCAGAAATAGATTTTGGTGCTATAAATTGTATAGATTCAATCAGTATAAATGAAAATACAACTTTTCAAGAAGCATTATTATTAATAAGCCAATCATGTGGATTAGAACTTCCAGAATGTATCTTGAATGCTCCAATATTTACTACAGACTCAGCATTTTTTGCCTATATTGTTACAAACTGTGATGGTGACTTTGGATTCAATGGCAATACATCAGGGTCGAACGTTATGAATTTATATAATATTATACGAAATAACAGATTAACCAGCACGGGAGATATCAAAGCATATCATTCAGAGATGATTTTGTCAGCAAATCCAGTACAAGACAATCTTATGTATAGTATCCAAGTGAAAACTACAATCAATGCGACGATTTCGTTATTAAATATAAATGGCCAAACGATTTTTAAAGAAAACATAAACTTAGCCCCTGGCAAACAATCATTTAACAAAGATGTGACAGGACTGAAAACGGGTGTATATTTTCTCAACTTAGCGACAGGTGAGGAACAACAAACTTTAAAGGTCGTCATAATCGAGTAAGATAAAAAAATTGATAAATTTATTGAAATAAGAGATAGGGCTTTAGGGCCCTATTTTTTTATCTTTTCCAAAGATGAATGTATATAGTTTGCAAAAAAATCCAGCATCTAAAATTTATTCTTCTTCCGAAAGTTCAGAATTCCCATCCCAAAGTAGAAAAGTTATTTACGAAAGTATAGTTGGAGCACATCGAAAGTATAAAACTTAAAACTTTTTGGATAATGATGACTCCATATTCCAGTATAATTGTAAGCTAGGTGGTAGATTTATTAAATACCTTATTACACATCTTATTGAAAATATTGACAATTTTTCATAGTTATAAATAATCATATTTATCGTTTTCCATGAAAAATACATTAACACTTTTATACCTTTGCTACAAACGTCATCAGAATGGATCCCAATTTATTTTTCCAAACAATAACTAGCCATCTTGGTGATATCACTATTGCCGCATCTGACTTGGGTATCCGCTGGGTTAAATTAAATAGTGAACACAAAAACAACAATCATCCTAATCATCACACAGAAAAGGCGACAAGTCAATTGACTCAGTATTTTGAAGGCAAACGCACCACATTTGACCTTGCATTTGATTTAGACGGATTTACCGAATTTTCACAAAAAGTGTGGACAGAATTATTAAACATTCCCTATGGTGAAACTATATCCTATAAGGAACTTGCCATCCGGCTCGGCGATGTAAAATGTATCCGAGCCGCTGGTACTGCCAATGGACGCAATCCTATTCCGATCATCATCCCTTGTCATCGGGTGATAGGCAGTGACGGCAACCTTACAGGATATGCGCTAGGTCTTGACATCAAAAAAGCACTCTTAACCTTAGAAAATCCACAAAAATATATAGGCAAGTTCAAGGTAGTTTTGTGTTTTAGATGGGAAGTTGAACTGTCTTAAAATATTATAAATTCTTATTCTAATGAGCTATTTCATTATTAGTCCATGACACATCTAACACTATAACCAATTTTAGACTCATTATTAAACTGCTTATGAATATTTACATCATTATAATAGATTGAATATAGAACTTGTGTAGTTGAAACTTAATTGGTAGAAGACCAAAAACTAACTTCACCAATTTGATGGTAAGTATTAAAATTAAAAAACCTGTGGAAATGCATTGAATCCTGAAAGACCTAAAGTCTTTGCTTTGAACAATTTACCATCTTTCCAAAGCGACAATTCTGCAGACAAACCACTTCCTATATCAGTTTCCAATGTCTTTGATATTAATACATCCCATTCTTTTTGAGATGGTACATGCCAATCATTAGGACAAATACCTTTTGTTGCCTTCGACAGTATTAGTCCATTTATGCTCCATTACTTCCCAAAAAGGATATAATGCACCATATTTAGTACAATTTTCTAATTTATTGTCATAACAGTATTTTTCTATTTTGTTGTTATTTAAAGCTAAATCATCTATATTAATCATTTGACCAATATTTAAAGTTCTCGGTCATCCACCATTTATTGTCAGGCATTAATTTAATATTGTAAGTTTGATTATGATAAGCCATTCTCCCCCGAACTATCACTATGAAAAATTGTGTTTCCAGGTTCCAATTTACCAAATAATTTCATATTACCATTATATAAACCTGTGCCTCTCATTGTGCCATTAATAATTAATTCTCCTTCAGATTCATTAGCAATATTACTCCATCTAATATCTGTAATACTACCCAAAGCAAAAATATAAGAATCCGATCCCTTTAAAACACAATTTGATTCTATATTAATAAAACCGTGTATTGGAGAACTTGGGACACAATTTTGTGTCCAATTTTTTGGATTATACCAGTTAGAATCAATAGTTCCAATAAAAGTATTATTGTTTTGACATTGACCACAAAGCACTAAATTATTTACTAGAAAAACCACAATACAAATTAAAATTTGCTTCATTTGAATTGATTATTTCGTTATTACAACTTTATAGAATTTATTTATATCATTAAACTTTAAAAAATATATTCCATTTTTCAATAAGCTTAAATCAATTATTTGTTCATTTAAAAAAGTTTGGACTTTATAACCGTTGATGTTAAAAATTGACCCTTTCAAACTAGGATATTTTGAATATACTAAACCATTTGAAGGATTTGGATACATGAATTCTTCTTTAGTTTCAAATGAATTTTCAAGAAGTCGTAAGATTGCTTTTGAGAGTTCATATAGATTTTACACACCATTTTTAATTTTTCCATAATCAATATTCCAATAAATCATAGAACTATGATAGATAACCTCAGTAAAATTTCCTAAGATAGCTCCGTCAGATACAATAATTTCTATTTGATCCTGTGGTGAAGGTTGTTTTCCGCTCCAGATAATATTTAAAGTACCGTTTAGATTAATTACACCAGAAACTATAATTTTGTCATGAATTATTGTGTCAGATTTATTGATTTCAATATTAGTTGACGCAGAACTACTTATTTCTAAATTTCCATTAAAATACGCGATTCCATATTGTGCATTTATACAATCAACTGAAAAAACCAAGTTGATGAACAATAAAACAATAGATTTTATATAAAATTTGGATCTAAGTAAAATATTCATAAATCGTTAATTACATTTAAATTCAGTTCTGAAATATTTTTCTCCATTCAAATAAATAAAATTATCTTTCTCAAATAATTTATACTCAATATAAGTTTCATCATTATAATTTAATCTCAAAGTGACTTGATTGCCAACGGTATATAAAGTCCAAGTTCCATCGCCTCTAGTCATTGAATTTAGTGAAAAATGATCTGTTGATTCAGAGTAATATGTGGAAGAAGAACCTCCTAAGGAAGCATTTTTATAGAATGATCCATTACTACACAAATTGATAACTTTCTTCTCAGAATACCCACCAGAAGTGTAAAAAAATGACAAAGTTTTATTCGAAATCTTCTTTTTATAATATAATCAGTCCATAATTCTTGTTGAATGGCTTTTTTGTACTAGGCTTTTTTCTAATAGTCTTAAGTTCATTTAAAACATCGTATTCTTGTCTCGTTTTATCTATGATCATGGTTGTTCCTCCTTTAGTTCCATAAGTTACTGAACATATATATTGTTTCCCTCTTCACCACTAAATTTGTACATTGCGTTTCCAGGCTCATCAATAAATACTAATTCTTTTCAAAACTCCGCTATTATAAACATCTTCCATATCCTAAAATCATTATGATAAACAACAATTTTTGGAAAGTTTTCATTTTCTACAAAGACAAACTATCATCATAATCTGAAGGAACTAGGCTATATTCTATTGGAATAGAAAAATTAAATCGAATCATATAAGACGAATCATCAAATCCTTTGGCATATTCCAAAGCAAAAGCTTGAAGCTTATCATCAAAACCATGTTCAGACCCAAAAATCATGATTACTGCTATGCCTTTTTGAGTATTCCATTTTCCGAAAATACAGTAACCTAAAACTTGCTCAGCTCCTATAACTGTTTGCATTTTTTGGCATATAAACATTGAATCAAGTATATAACTATCTCCAATAGCTTCAAAATTATTTAACATCATATATCCTAATAAATCAAAATTTGATATATTTTTAGGTACAGGAAATGGAGTAGGCGTAAATAATATAATTTTATTCCAATAATTGGATTTAAATGCAATGCCATATTCAGTCGATTCATTAAATACAATTGCATCAGCAGGAACTTGTGCAGTAAATCCATGTACATCTGAACGATGTGTTTTAAATTCTTGAGCTTGCATTTTGCATACAAAACAAACTGATTATAAGGTGAATATAAATATTGGATTTCATTATAAAAGGACTAAATTTAATTGTCATTATCAGATTTTAGAGTAGTTTGTGTAGGGGCCATATTTCGGTATATGGATTTACTTTCATCCAGATTGAATGCTGTTGGACAAATATAAAATCCTTTATCTTCGTCTTTTTTCAACTCTTCTACCTTACTTCTAAATTTATTGGCGTAAGCATCTTGTCTCACTCCACTAACTTGCCAAGAAACTTCTAAGCCAGGAATTCCACCTGCGATAATAAATGTATTATCCTTAACTTTTTGTTTGATATAAATAGGTGAAAAGGCACCTATGCAAGTTAGATTGTATTTGATATCCTTATTTAAAGCATCAAAAGTAATCAGGTAGTTTAACCATCGCTTCCCATTTTGATCACATGTCACATTTCCATTATAGGTATTCATCATATCAGGTGACTTATGCTTGATGAGTTAATGTTTTATTGGCTGGATCAAGTGGATGGTCTATTTTAAAGTTCTTAGCTTGAGCAATGACTGCACCAATAACACTTACATTTCACTAAAAAATCCATGGAAACCACACTAGCAGATCCTTTTCCGAAAATTCTGAACTATTTCCCCTCATCAAACGCTTCACCATAAATACATGCAATATTGCCATTCTTTAGCCCATATTGCAGGATTTACACTTGAACTTGATTGTGCTAAAATGGCATTTGATGTTGAAGTAATTCCAATACTTGGTGCAGATGGATTAGTTGTTTTTATGACCATTATATTTCCTTGGGTATTCTCTAAGTTGAAAATGGAAGGGTTGGCATAGGTTGCAGTGTGAGGCAAAGTTATTCCAAGATCAGCACTAGGTGTCCACACATTATTAATGAATTTTAATATCTGATTTGATC
>JADKGF010000021.1 GCA_016717105.1 Saprospiraceae bacterium
TGTTTATCCAAGTATTAGCAAATTTTTAATAAATGGCTATTAATGGTATATAAAATGGTAAGTTGCTATGAGATTAGGAGTGATGGATACCGCAGAAAAATTTAATGAATTCCCTGTAGTACGTCTGCACAAACAAGGCAAGATCCAATTAAAAACTGCTGAAGAATTACTTAATGCGTTATAGAATTACTACTCTTAGATGCAATAGGCTTCAACCAATTTCCATCATTTCCCAAAACTAAACTCGATCTCTGGTCCGCCACCCGAAATCTTTGCTTTTATAGAATCGCCTACCAAGGCATATTCGATCATCTTGGGAAATTCATTAGCCGCGTTTTCGCATACAAAACTGTGATCTGTAATCGACGTGAGTTGGAAGTCAGTGGTGAAAGAATCACCTCTGCCTGTCACAGCATAAAACCATGTAGTATCCCTTTTTAGTAGCCTGACATTTTCTGACCATATCGTATCCTTGGCAGACATTGTATAACTCTTACCTTGGTATAGCGTATCATTTGATTTTTGCCAATGCTCATATGTTTGTTTTCCAGCTTGGTCATCTGATCGTTTCCAGTCTCCTATCAGCCAGTCGAAATTTTGCGTTGGTTTTGGTGCTTCAACCTTGGTAGTTGTATTTTTTTCGCTACAAGAGAAGATACATATTAATGCTAGAAGAGATAGGTGTTTCATGGATGATGTTGGATGTTGGATGATGGATTTTGGATGTTGGATTATTGATGTTGGATGTTGGATGTTGGATTTGATGTTTGATGTTGATGTTGGATTTTGATGTTGGATTATTGATGTTGGATGTTGGATTATTGATGTTGGATGATTGATGGTTAATTTGGAAAGGATATTTTACCCATACAAATCGATGGTATATGGCGATTATTCCCAAAATCTATCGGGTTACCTGCTATGGTTTCATTGGCCAAAACGGCAAAAGGACGGCTTCTTTTGCATCTCCTGATATACCCAATTGGTCACAAGATGCTATTGTGCAAGATGATAATAATTCTTTCAATGTATTGATCAACAAGACATTGTGCCATCCGCCACCACTTACAAATATTTCTACTAGCTTATTTCCGACTACTGATGTGATTGCCTCAGCTATCGTCTCAGCGGTAAGTCTATTGAGTGTAGCCATCATGTCCTGATCGTCAATATCCGTAATACCATAGGCTGCTAATGCACTTTCTACATAAGTCAAATTAAATATTTCTGGACCCGTAGATTTGGGGAAATCCAAGACAAAAAAGTGATTGCTTTTGAGTGCTTCTAGCAAAGACTGATTGACGGTACCTTGTGATGCAAGCGCAGCATCTTTGTCATAAGGCATATTTCTTCTTGTTTTCATCCAAGCATCCATCAGCGTATTGCCAGGCCCAGTATCGCTTACAAATACCCGTGAAGCATCACCATCTCCGGGCAAATAGGTAAAATTGCCAATGCCACCAATATTGAGCATGATTCTGTCTTCGCCTGCTTTCGAAAACAATAAATAGTCGCCATATACAGCCAAAGGTGCGCCTTCTCCACCAATAGCTACATGTTTTTGCCTGAAATCACTTACCGTAATCAATCCCGTATGTACTGCCAAATGGTCGCCATCACCAATCTGCAGCGTCGCATTGGAAATCCTTGCTACTTATGCTGATGTTGCGGTACATGCATGACGGTCTGCCCATGACTTGCGACGAAATCTATTTGATCTTTTGGAATATGGTGTTTGGCAATAAAATCATTGACCAACTCAGCATGGTGTAAGCCTATCCAAGCATGTAGCATAGCCAAATAAGGAAAATCTACCTCCTTTTTTGCAAAAACTTTTCTGATGTTTTGCTTGATTGTTTCTGAATAAGGGATAGTTTCGAAGTTTATGACTTCTACCCTACTCAACAAACCTGCACCTGTGATTTTACAAAAAACAATATCCAGCCCATCCAATGAAGTACCTGACATCAAGCCGATCACATGACGGTATGGCCTTGAAGCCATTGTTGCCAGTGACCGGATATGCTTGTTCATCTTGTAGATCTACCTTTATTAATTTAAACCTCTTTTTTTGAGCAATGGCGCTATGGTCGGCTCTGCACCTCGGAATCGACGGTAGAGCTCCATAGGATCTGCTGATCCGCCACGTTCTAGGATATTTTTTCTGAATGCCATTGCTGTTTCTTTATCAAAAAGTCCTTTAGATTTGAATGCCTCGAATGCATCAGAATCCAATACTTCTGACCAAATATACGAATAATACCCTGAAGAATATCCACCTGAAAAGATGTGATTGAAATACGTACTTCTATATCTTGGGATGATTTGGTCAGTCAGGCCTCGAGAACTCATGCGCTGCTTCTCAAAGTCCTGAACATTGCCTTCCATGACCTGCGTCTGTGTATGATAATCCATATCTAAAAGTGAGGCAGCCAGATATTCGGTAGTCGCAAATCCTTGACCATATGTACCAGCATTTTTTATCTTTTGGATCAGCGCATCAGGCATAACTTCACCAGTTTTGTGGTGCTTGGCAAAGCTCTTGAGTACTTCAGGCTCAGCAGCCCAGTTTTCCATGATCTGAGACGGCAATTCTACAAAGTCAGTAGGAACATTAGTTCCAGCTAGCGAATTATAATTTACATTTGACAATAAGCCATGTAAAGCATGACCAAATTCATGAAAATACGTAGATACCTCATCATAGGTCAAAAGTGCCGGTGTATCTCCTGTAGGTTTTGTAAAATTACACACAATAGAAATAACAGGAGGAATACGCTTACCATCCTTCATCTTCTGGTCACTGTATGATGTCATCCAGGCGCCGCCTCTCTTGCTCGCACGTGGGTGAAAATCCATATATAATATACCAACCAAACTTTCATCGGCATCCTTCACTTCATACGCTTTCACTTCTGGATGATATACTGGTAAGTCCTTTCGCTCATGAAATGTAAGCCCAAACAATTTCTGAACAGTACCAAAAACGCCTTGGTGTACATTTTCAAGGCTGAAATATTGTTTTATTTCATTTTCATCAAGGTCATATTTTTGTTTTCTGATCTTCTCAGCATAATATCTCCAATCATACGGAGCCAAAGTGAAATTACCACCTTCAGTTTTTATAAATGCCTGTATTTCTTGCGCTTCGGCTTGTGATTTTTTTATTGCAGGCTTCCACAGATCAGTTAGCAGTTTATTTACATTACCCGGATTTTTGGCCATTTGTTCTTCCAAGACGTAGTCTGCGTGTGTCGGATAGCCCAATAGATTTGCTCTTTGCAATCTCAAGCTTGCTATTTTTTTGACTATATCGTTATTATCATTTTTATTGGCATTGTTGCCTTTGTTTTGCATGGCGTTCCAGATTTTTTCCCTCAATGTTCTGCTTTCGGCATACTGTAAGAATGGCATAACGCTTGGGTTTTGCAACGAAAACAACCATTTTCCTTCCATTTTAGCTTCTTTGGCTGCATCAGCGGCGGCAGCAATCAGATCGTCCGAAAGTCCTTTGAGTTCGTCCTTATTATCTACTACCAATTGAAATTCATTGACTTCCGCCAAGGTATTTTGTCCGAATTTGATTGTTAATACAGACAATTCTTCGTTAATTTTTGAAATGGTTTCTTTATCTTTTCCGGTCAGCAGTGCACCGTTTCTGACAAAAGACTTATAGGTTTTTTCTAGCAATTCGGTTTTCTCTTCATCCAATCCGAGATTTTGTTTGTTTTCCCAAATCTGTTTTACTTTCGCAAACAATTTATCGTTCATCGAAATGTAATCATAATGTTTGGCCAATATAGGTGCCATTTCTTCAGAAATTTTCTCTAAAGTATCATTGGTATTAGCACTTGTCAAATTAAAAAATACAGCCGAAACCCGATTTAATGCCGCACCTGCTCGGTCTAGTGCCTCGATAGTATTGGAAAATGAAGGCGCTGACGGATCATTAGCTATGGAATCAATTTCAGCCTTGTGTGCAATCATTGCAGCATCAAAAGCTGGTTTAAAATGTGCATCTTTGATCAGGTCAAAAGGCGGTACGCCATATGGTGTGGTGAATTCGTTTAGCAATGGATTAGTATTTATAGCACTTGTTGCAGGCATATCGTTGTTTTTACATGATTGAAATAAAATCAGGAATAGGATAAAAATGTTAATGCGAATGAGATTCATAATGTTTTGACTTCGATGATTTAAAATAAATTTTAGTGCACAAAAGTATAAAAAATTAGTTATAAATCGAAGGATGTAGAGATGACTTTCATACATGCAAAAAGAAAATCGTTGAAATATTTAAGATATACATTCATAAAAAAAGGTCTTACTGCTCTACACAATAAGACCTTTATAATGGTGCCCGGAGCGGGACTTGAACCCGCACGTCCTAACGAACACATGCCCCTCAAACATGCCTGTCTACCAATTTCAGCACCCGGGCGAAAAATTTCAGAGTGCAAAAATAGACCTATTTATTTAATAATTGCAAAATAGGTATAAGAATTTTAATGGATATTGAACCTTGCAGGTAGATTACTTAGCTCCAAGAGCTTATGGAATTATTCGGTTATGCAGAATCTACCTTTTTTACTAATTTTGTGCAAGTTGATAGCATGCAATCATCAATTTACAATGTACCTAATGGAAAAGTTAGTAATATTATCAGATTTATGGGGAAAATGAAGTCAGATTGGCTAGTCGAATATTCATCCATTCTTAAAAACAATTTTGATTTAGCCTATTATGACTGTAGAGTACTTGGAGAAATAGATTTACATTCAACATCAGAAGATGTTATACACCAACAATTTATACACGGTGGCATAGAAACAGCGGTCAAAAATTTGCTCAAAAAAGAAACAGGGAAAGTGAACATTTTAGGATTTAGTATTGGAGGATATATAGCTTGGAAGGCTGCTCTTGAAGGCCTGAAAATAAGCAATTTAATAGCAGTATCTGCTACAAGATTGCGATTTGAAACAATAAAACCGGATTGTAATATTGTTTTGATTTATGGTGCATACGACTCTTTCCAACCATCCATTGATTGGTATAATCGACTCGAATTGGATAAAATAATTTATGCCGATGAAAACCATGACTTATATACAAAGCCTGAAAATGTAAGACGCATCAGTGATTTGACCTTAAAACATTGTGTTTAACGCACAAAAACCTAAGCAAATAATCAATGTTTACCTTGGGTTGTCCTTTTATAGCCCTAAAAAAATTATCTTTGGGCTTAGGTTAAATCAAAGCATGGAATTAGAAATTTTAAAATATGATCTCATAAATGACTTCAGGGCATGTGCACCAGATGCGCTTATGAAGAAATTGATTAGAAATGAGCACCAAGATATTCCAGTAGATTATTTTCAGTTTTACCATTCAGTTTCATCTGTGTATTCATCTAAGATAGAAGGCGAAAACATAGACTATGACAGCTTTTTTAAACACAGATTTTTGAACATAAAATTCAATACAGATTACACAAAAAAGGCTGATGACTTATTTGCAGCTTATGAGTTTATTACTAAAAATAGATTGACATTAGAAAATCTACAAAAGGCACATACGATTTTAAGTGCCAATTTACTGCCCAAAACACATCAAGGAATCATACGCACCAATCCCATGTTTGTCTTTAATAGTGATGACAGAATAGACTATGTGGCTGCGGATCCGAACGTTGTTAATACCGAAATATGCAAATTATTCAACGATATTGATTATCTCTTAAAAAGGAAAATCGATGAATATGAAACATTTTATTTTGCATCATTTATACACTTAGTTTTTGTAAAGATCCACCCATTTCAGGATGGCAATGGACGAGCTGCAAGATTATTAGAAAAGTGGTTTTTGCTTGAAAAACTTGGGGAAAAAGCAATTTCTATACAGTTGGAAAAAAATTATTTCACAAATTTGGATGCATATTATCAAAACATCAAAAAACTAGGCATTGAATACGACCAGTTAGATTATTCGAAATGCTTGAATTTTTTGTTGATGACAGTGATGAGTTTGGACGAAGTATAACCAGAACCCGTTAACTTATTCACGTCTCGATTATTTCTATTTTTGCCAAAAATTAAATATATCTTTGATTTTCAAAAACGAAATCATCGATGCCCTACTCTATGTAAGAAAAAATATTAATCATGAAGATTCAAATTGTTATCCTTGCTATAATCCTTAGTCTTTTCAGCACAGTGTCGTGTAGAAAGGATACGGACATTACTATTACTGAAGAAACCACTATTTCTGGAGTAAATGGATTTATCACCAATGAAGAAAATTTTGCTGTAGGACAAGCGGAAGTTATCATCAATGGCACATCATTTATAACCGATGATTTTGGATATTTCAATGCAGAAAAGGTAGCGCACAATGGAAAAATAGTGATTAAAGTAAATAAAGCTGGGTATTTTAGTGGTAGTAGAACTATTTTTACCAGATCAAATGAGAAGACATTTACACAAGTCAGCTTGATAAAACAGTATTTTCCATACAAGTTAGTTTCGACGGTCGGAGGTACAATAGAAATGAATGATTTGGTAACATTAACTTTCCCACCCAACGCACTCGTAGATAAAAATGGGAATAACTTTACGGGTATCGCAGTGCTAGCTATCAAATATTTGGATCCTACATTACATACGATGTACAACGAAATGCCCGGAGCATTGATAGGTCAAAATCAAAATAAGCAAGATGTCGTACTGGAATCATATGGTATGATCGGTGTGTGGCTCTCTGATTTGAATGGTAATAACCTGAACCTAAAGCCCGGTGAAAAATGTAAAATGACTACAAAAATCCCTGAAACAATGCGCAATTATGCACCTACTGTGATGCCATTGTGGCACTTTGACGAAAGCGCAGGTATCTGGATAGAAGAAGGCTCAGCCACGAGAGATGGTGATTATTATGTTGGTGAAGTTTCACATTTTAGTTATTGGAATTGTGCCTATCCACGGCCATTGGTTCACATCAAAGGCAAATTGACATATGGCGGCGACAGTTTCACTGAAGGTATCGTTAGTATAGGTATTGAAGGTCAAAATGCCCAAAGAACATCGAATACCAATGCCTTGGGTGAGTTTGAAGGTTTTGTACCAGCCAATGAAAAACTTAGCATCCAAGTTCATAATAGTTGCAATACATTAATCTACAGCAGTAATATTGGCCCATTTACTTCTGATCAGGATTTAGGTAATATAATTGTTGCCAATACAAATAGTGAAATTACCATAACTGGTCAAGTAGTAGGTTGTGATGGATTGCCATCTCCAAATGCGATAATTACGCATGAATTTTGGGGTAGTAAGAAAGAAATTATTTCAGATGATGCTGGAAGATTTAGTTTAAAATTACAATATTGCTCAAAATCTATATTTGAGATGGAAGCTATTTCTGTGTCTGATGAGAAACAATCAAATCTCATTAAATTAGGGACGTCCATCAAGTATGACAATATTGTAATAAAAGCATGTGACAAAGATGTAGATGAGTACATAAGGGTAACCTTTTCCAATGGTGAAAAATATAATATTTTCCATGATATTCATGGGGTAGAAGGATACGAAATTATAAGTTATTGGGACATTGAAAAAGGAAGTTTTAAATTAAGCTTTGATGAAAAGGCAATAGTAAATTCGCCTTTGAATTCTCAATTATTATTTAAAACGCAATCTTACCAATATAAAAATCTTCCAAATAACGGAAAAACTACATTTACATCTTTTGTTAGTGATTATGAAGATAAAATAAACTATAGCGAAGGTAGTTTTGTGCTGAATAATGTCACAAAGTATGAGCAATTATTAGGAGGAAACCTACAGGTTTTAGAAACAGGATTGACTGCTACTGGGACATTTAGATATAAAAATGACAAATAGAAAAAATGCCGATGTACGAAAATGAAAAAGAATTGATTCGGCTTTGTCTAAACGATGACAAAAAAGCACAAAGAAAATTGGTGGATCAGTATGGTCCACCAATTTTCGGTTATATAAAATACTATTTCAATAACGCTAGCGAAGCACAAGACATTTTACAAGAAGTATTCATTGCCGCTTTCAAGAGTTTGACTGGTTTCCAAGGCGAAAGTAGTCTCTATCACTGGCTCAGAATCATAGCAAAAAATAAAATTTACCACCATATAAAAACCAAATGGAAATCAAGTGTAGATGTGATAGAACCAACTTCATTTCCTGATTCTGTGATGGACGAAACGATATTAAGTACCATAAATAAAAACGAAATATTGGCAGAAGTCGATAAATTGCCCGAAATAAATAAGGTAGTTTTTTTGATGCATGTCGTAGAAGGCTATAGACATCAAGAGATCGCAACCATCTTAGAAATATCAGAAGAAGCAAGTAGATCCAGGTTGTTTAAAGCCAAAAAAATATTGCAAGAATCTTTAAAGACATATCACTAATGGAAGATAAAAATAAAGAAGTAAAAAATTGGTTGGATGACCGCAAAGAAGTATTGCCCGATGGATTTTGGGAATCTGTAGAGCCACACATTCCTACCTACAAAAAGAAACGAAGAATGCCTTTCCTATTTTGGCTTGGTTTGGCTACTGTGGCAGCAGGATTATCTTATTATATACTCGATTCTAAAGCTGAGATAAGAGATGAAGTCCGCTTGCATGATACACAGAACAAGACAGAAGATGCCAATAAAATCAAGCAGGACGATATGGTATCTCTACGCAGTATGTCTTCAAATTTAGCACAAGAAGATAATGAGAAAATCATATCCAAAGTTGGTAAAAATCCAACAGATGAAGCGAGTAATAAAAAAAGTTTAACAACCAAAAGCACCTTCAATAAAACATCTAAAGTACAAAAAGCCAATCTAACAAATGAAATAATACCTATCAATGAAAATAAAAGTCTAGATCAAGAAAAAAATATTTACACCATTGATAAACAGGATATTAATAAAGATATTGAAAAATCAACTCAAACTACAACAGATTCACAATACGATGAAACGTTCAATAAAAATCTTGACATCCAACTTTTACCTTTAATAGATGTTGGGATTTTCAAGGCGAAAGATATCATCCTGACGCACAAAGCAATCAATCTTGTCAAACCAGCTGAAGATCAAACGCATTATATAGCACATGTAGGATATAATATGGTTTTTCTTCAGCGGAAAATGACATCGAGTGATGTTGAAAATATCCTTTTTTACAATCGAAAAAAACTAGAAAATAACTTTATCAGCCACGAATTATATGCTAACCTCTTGTACAAAATCCACAGTCGATGGAGCATCGGTGGCGGATTGAGATTCACGCGTGTTCAAGAATTGTTTGATTATGACTACTTATTCATAGAAGCCAATGCATTAAATATCACAACCAAAAAAAGGATCATTGAACATACCAATACTTTTGATTTGATCGACATATTCGGACAAGTAGATTATCGATTTAACATTTCAAAGTTGCATTGTACTATATCCAACAACTTGGCTTATAATACAATATTGCGTGTGGATGGCTTGTTCCTAAATGAAACAAACGAATTAGGTAAGCTTCAAGATATACATGATTACAAATCTAATATCGGTTGGAGCCACCAACTTTCATTAGGTTTGATTGTGCCTGTGAATCATCATTTTCACTTGGGTTTGCAAGGTGGATATAGGCATTACCTCCAAAATTGGAGCAAAAGTGGTGCGGATATACAGATAGGTTACAAAGGATTTACAGTTGGTACCAGTGTAGGATATCGTTTTTAGGATATAAAAGATCGTGAATCAATGTTCAACAAATCCATTAATTATCACAGTACAAGTATAGTTAATAGCACAAAAACCACACTTTTCTTAGGCAATACAACCACAAAGTGTTAGATTTGGTGTATAATATGTAAGTTATGCATTTATCCATATCAAAGTTTGACAATTGAAAGTCCTTAATATTCATAAGCGATCCATAGACCAACCCAAAAATGTCATTATTGACCATTTAAAAACCTTGGCTACAGAACAAGATCGCATTTGGCCAAAAGAACACTGGCCTGCACTCAGATTTAAAGAAGGATTAAAAATAGGTGCAAAAGGCGGACACGGACCCATTCGATACTTTGTAGAAGCATATAATCCCGATGAAATCATACAGTTCAGATTTACAAAACCCACGGGATTTAATGGAATCCACAAATTTGAGATCAAAGAACTTACCGAAAATAAAACGGAAATCAGTCATACCATCGATATGGATACTACTGGAAAAGGAACACTATCTTGGGTATTTGGAATTCGATCTTTACACGATGCCTTAATCGAGGACGCTTTTGATAAATTTGAAAATATGTTTACTGAAAATAAAAAATCAACAGAATGGAATTTTTGGGTAAAATTTTTGAGAAAACGACTTGCAAATAAATAAAACCATATGTAGATAAAATATTTCGGACAATTCAAATTGGCAAAAATGGCGCATCAAAATACGAGTCCAATAAACAAAAGCCATCTCAGACCTAAAATGCATTAAACCTCAAAATGAAAATAATAACTTGGAATTGTAATATGGCATTCCGTAAAAAAGCAGTATATATACTGGCAGAAGACCCAGATATTCTAATCGTACCAGAGTGCGAAAATCTGGATCGACTTACTTTTGGGAAGAATTCAAAACAACCGACTAGCTCAGTTTGGTATGGAAATAATCCGCATAAAGGTATTGGCGTTTTTTCTTTTGGTGATTATAAAATTAAACTGCTAGAAAATCATAATCCCGCATTCAAATATATTTTACCTTTAACTATCTTCGATGATAAAACCGATTTTACCGTATTTGCTATCTGGGCACAGAAGCCAGAAAAACACGACGGCTATGTAGAGCAAATCTGGAATGCTGTACATTATTATGACAAATTATTAGATGTTGAAAATGTCATTCTAGCTGGTGATTTTAATAGCAACTCATTTTGGGATAAGCCGAACAGAATATACAATCATACGAATTTGGTGGAATTTTTAAAGTCAAAAAATATATTTAGCACCTATCATCACTTCCATCATCAAAGTCAAGGTCAAGAAAAAGACAATACTCTTTTGATGCATCGGAAACTTGACCGACCTTATCATATTGATTTTTGTTTCGTATCATCAAACCTAATAGACAAATTAAAAAATGTAGAAATCGGGGAATACGAAAAATGGACGTTACATAGCGACCATACTCCTATAATCGTTACAATTGACCTATGACGATCATAGAAACTATATCAATGATCTTTACTTAGAACAGATATTTGAAGTTTAGTTCATGTTTAAACAACAAAAAAAGCGCCCATAATACCCATGATGTTCATTTTTCAAGAAATTAACCATCTTCTTTACAAAATCTTTATACCTATACTTTTACCTTTGCAATAAAAAACTGGATCTTCTCAAAACAAGAAACTTAAGTAAATCAAATCAGTATGTCATCAGCATTCTTTTTATAGTCATTACGACTGCTATCTGCTTTTTTTCAGCTGATTTTGTTGGTTACCAAGCGGTTGCACTCATCCTATTGCTAGCGGTATCTCTTAATGCTATTTTGTTTGATATTTTCCCGGTGTTACTTTCGGCTTTTTTGAGTGCTTTGCTCTGGAATTTTTTATTTATTCCACCTATTTTCACCTTTCATATTGACAATATAGGTGATTCTTTGATGTTCTTAATGTATTTTGTTATCGCTTTGATCAATGCCGTATTAACCGTAAAAATCAAAGACTTTCAACAAAAAGTAAAAGACAAGGAAAATAAGGAAAAGAGTATAAAACTCTATAACACATTGTTGAATTCGCTATCACATGAACTGCGAACACCTATTTCAACCATCATCGGTGCTATTGACACTATCAGAGACCGTCAAACAAATCTGTCCGAAAGTAATCGTGAAGCGCTATATTCTGAAATCGAAATTGCAAGTTTTCGTCTAAACCGTCAGGTCCAAAACCTACTGAATATGAGTAGATTAGAAGCAGGATTCATCCAAGTAAAAAACGATTGGTGCGACATGAACGAGCTTGTTTTTCAGCAATCAATGATGAAAAAGATGAAATAAGCCACCATACCATAGAATTTATTCCTAATGAAAATTTGCCATTTTTCAAATTAGACAGTGGACTGGTCGAGCAAATCTTGCAAAACATATTAAACAATGCATTACAATATACACCTGAAAATTCAATAATTACTATTGCAATTCAACATAAGGATGAGCATTGCCATATAGAAGTTTCTGATAATGGCAACGGCTTTCCAGAAAATGAAATAAACCTGGTTTTTGATAAGTTTTACCGATTGAACAATACTAGAACTGGCGGTACAGGCTTAGGACTTTCTATTGTAAAAGGATTTATAGAAGCCATGAATGGAAAAGTGAAATTGGAAAATTTATCACATGGCGGTGCAAAATTTACCATTGAAATTCCAGCAGAAACATCGTATGTCAATAATTTAAAAAATGAATAAGGCAGAAATACTTATTATAGATGACGAACCACAAATTCGTAAATTGTTGCAAATCAACTTAGAAAGCAATGGATATAAAGTCATTCAGGCTAGGAAAGGGAACGAAGGCTTAATCCTCGCTGCGTCGCATCCACCAGATTTGATTTTGTTAGATATAGGTTTGCCTGACAAAAACGGACACCACATCTTGCAAGAACTCAAGGAATGGTACAATACACCAGTCATTATACTGTCTGTTCAAGATAGCGAATCTGATATCGTTTCGGCCTTAGACAATGGAGCAGCCGACTATCTGACCAAGCCATTTCGTACAGGTGAATTATTGGCGAGAATTCGGTCTGCAATAAAGCGAAGTCAAAATACCGAAAATGTATCAACGGTTATCTGTGGAGATATCGAGATCGACCTTGTCTCCCGAATAGTCAAAAAGATCATGAAATAATAAAACTAACTTCTACAGAGTATAATTTATTGGCATTGTTCGCCAAAAATGAAAGTAAAGTATTGACCCATCAATATATCCTAAAGGAAATTTGGGGTATTGGCTATCAAACAGAAACACAATATTTGCGGGTATTTGTTGGTACGCTGCGCAAAAAATTGGAAAACAACCCAAATAACCCAATTCATATCATTACCGAAAGTGGCGTCGGATATAGATTTCAATAAGAATAAATAGTTTTCTCCAATTAAATAAATATAATTTGATAAGTTTCAAATTTATATATATGATTTTATGATTATTTCAAAATTTTAATTTATCTTTATAAAATCTTTATATTTTTCAATGATATTTTAATTATATATATATTCATTTCATAGGACTTTTGCACCGACAAAAAGAAGAGAAATAGAAATGTATCTTTTATTGCAAATAAAGATGTGATAAAAAATATTCAGGTAAAATATTTGGTAACGCTATCAAATATTTAATCACCTAATTCCCTTCTACTTTTTCCATTTACAAGAATATGTACAATGAATGATAAAGTACAGATAACCAAACCCATCGCTGATATAATAGTAAAAGTATGCTTTGATACTGTAGAATTTGCGCGATTGTATGAGCAAGACAAGCCCAACAGTGCCAAAAAAATATTAGAATCAAGCAGCGGTATCAAAAGCGGTATGAATGGATTAATAGGAGCGGAAACGAGTCAAATAATGATTAAAAATATTGCTGATTATAAGAATGTAGTCAGGAATACTTTAGATGTTTACAACAATTTAAATCTGCTTTTGGCCAATAAAGTTGAACTTATTAACACACTTATAGACTTGCAGCAACACCTTATGGACTTACACCAAGCAATTATAAAATCACAAAAGTCATAAAATGGCAACAATCAAAAATGAAATAGCAGAAAAAGTATCTATGGGAACGCTCTTGGTAGCGTTGGGTATCATCTATGGAGATATAGGAACAAGTCCACTCTACGTACTCAAGGCTATAGTAGGCGAAAAAACCATTTCTGAAACCTTGATCTATGGCAGTATTTCTTGCGTCATATGGACGATCACATTACTGACTACGTTGAAGTATATCACACTCACATTACGGGCAGATAACCATGGTGAAGGTGGTATTTTTTCTTTGTATGCGCTGGTAAAAAGGTATAGCAAGTATCTCATCTTGCCTACGATGATCGGTGCTGCTACAATGTTGGCCGACGGTATGATCACGCCACCTATTTCGGTATCATCCGCTGTAGAAGGTATTTCCAATATCAAAGGATTAGAAAATATACCCACTGTTCCTATTGTTATTGCCATAATTTCGGGATTGTTTTTCTTTCAAAGGTACGGTACACATAAGGTTGGTGGCATTTTTGGCCCTATAATGTTGGTATGGTTTATAATGTTGCCCACTTTGGGTATTTCACACATCGTGCAACATCCACAGATACTTAAAGCGCTAAATCCGATGTATGCCTATGATTTTCTGGTGCATTATCCGGGTGGATTTTTGTTGTTAGGTGGTGTATTTCTTGCCACTACAGGTGCTGAAGCCTTGTATGCCGACTTAGGACATTGTGGTATAAAAAATATTCGCATTACGTGGGTTGGAGTCAAAACAGCCTTGGTCCTCAACTATATGGGACAAGCCGCTTGGCTTATAACACTAGGAGATAATGCGACCTTGGATGGACGAAATCCTTTTTATGAAATCATGCCAGAATGGTTTTTATTGGGAGGCATTATTATTTCCACCATGGCCACAATTATTGCATCACAAGCCATGATCAGTGGAAGTTATACGCTGATTAGCGAAGCCATGAATTTAAACTTTTGGCCACGTGTAGCAGTACGCCAGCCATCCGAGAAAAAAGGTCAGATATACATACCGAGTATCAATATATTGCTGTGGATTGGCTGTATATTTATGGTATTATATTTTGATGATTCGACCAAGATGGAAGCAGCATATGGTTTAGCTATAACGATTACGATGCTTGTCACCACATTTTTATTGTCGTTTTATTTGCGATATGTACTCAAATGGAAGCCCTTATTTGTATATACCTTGATTGCATTTTTCGCCATTGTTGAGACTACATTTTTCGTGTCTAATGTCAATAAGTTTGCAGATGGAGGATATATAACCATCATCATTGCTTTGGGATTCATTTTTGTCATGTATTCTGTATTTCATGGTAGGAAGATTGGCAATAAGTTTACAAAATTTGTTGACTTGGGCAAATACGTAAAGACTTTTCAGGAATTGAGTGTGGATAATGCTATCCCAAAATATGCAACACACTTAGTCTATCTTACCAAAGCCGATTCAAGACATCAGGTGGAGCATAAAATAATAAAGTCCATCTTAGCAAAAAAACCTAAAAAAGCAGATGTGTATTGGTTTGTACACCTAAATCGGACAGATGATCCTTATACATTATCATATGATGTACTGGAATTGGTAGATGATACTGTAATAAAAATTAACATAAATATAGGTTTCCGCATCCAACCAAGGACTGAACTTTACTTCAAGAAAATCGTCAAGGATCTCGTTGAAAACAAAGAGCTGAACCTACACATCAGACCCGATGGTTCGACAAAATACAATAATGAGCCAGATTTTAAATTTGTGGTTATCGAGAAATTCCTTTCTGTAGAAAACGAATTTACCTTAAACGAAGGCTTATTGCTCAACTCTTATTTCTTCCTGAAAAAATGGAGTTTGAATGACGAACTTTATTTTGGTCTCGATAAAAGTGATGTAGAAGTTGAATATACACCATTGCTATATCATCCTGCAGAAGAAGTAGTCTTGCAACGTATAGAGTATAAAAAATGATAGAAAACGGATGAGATTTTGTAAAAAATTTGAAAATATTGTATTTTACATATGCGCAATTAAAAGCCATAAACCTGAATCTATACAATATATTCGGTTTTGACTATCCAACACAAAAGTTCCTAATACAATGACCAGATATTTTATCTTTTTGACGATGCTTGTATTTCTTCTTATAAGTTGCAATACACAAAATCCTTCCGACCTAAAAATAGAGAAAGTTTATCTAGACAAGACAGATACCACTAAAAATTGCTATACCCTATTATATCCACCAAATCTGCCATGGAAAGGATTTATATTTCTCATTCCAGGTTTTGGGGAAACGCCAGAGCGTGTTTTTCAACAGACCGATTTAGCACAAAAATTGGCATCAAACGGTATATTAACCGTCATTCCTACCTTTGACGATGGTGTTTTATCATTTGGAGTGGATAGTGTAAGTCAGCGAAGTTTCGAAAGAATTTTACAAGATGTAATGTCTAAACACAAACTGAATGGCCTGAGATTCTACGTAGGTGGCTATTCTATCGGTGGAAGTTGTAGCTTAAAGTATGCTGAAAATGGTAAAGTCAAACCAACTGCTATTTTTGCCATTGACTCACCACTAGACTTTGAGCGCGTATACAATTCGGCGAAAAGAGATATCAGACTTGCTAAGGATAGTGCACCGAATGAAGAAAATATTTATATTATTGAAAGACTCGAGAAAGAAATAGGTGGCAGTCCCGAAAATTATTTATCGGAATACTATAAATTTTCACCGTATTCATTTTCAGATACAACACAATCTGCCATAAAAAAATTGACTAAAACGCCTATACGAATCTATACAGAGCCAGATATTAATTGGTGGATGAAAGAACGAAATGCAGACTATACCAGCATGAATTCAACCGAGTCTTCCGCACTTATCAATGAGCTCAATAGGCATGGAAATACCCATGCAGCACTAATCATTACACAAAATAAAGGTTACAGAAAGCCTGATAACACCAGGCATCCACATTCTTGGAGTATCGTAGATAATGACGAATTGATACAGTGGTTGTTGAAATACAAATAGGACAACTAAGAGTTTAAAATACCGACACTATAATCAAGTTAAAGATATTATCAGAGAGCCTTATGTAAAATAAAAAACAGTCTAAGGCAAAAAATACTATTCAATTTTTACCAATAATACGCTGAATAGAATATTATTGGTAAAAATTAAATAATATTAGAATCTGATTAGTGCTTATTTTGAATATCAAATGCTAGACCTGCCGAAATTATAGGCGTTGCCTTGATATATTGACCAGGTACAAATCCTGTACTTTTATAACCTAATTGCGTGGTAAGATACATAGGTACATTTCCTGCACTTAGTTTATAATCAAGATTGACAATAGCCATCAATCCTTGTCCACCTTTAGTTTCGACTGATTTAGGATCTTCGCCTGAGGACAATGCCTTACCAAACGTCATAGTTGGCTGATCAAAATAATCCAATGAGCCACCGATAACTAACTTATCAGTCTGTATAAAATTAAGTGCTTTGATTCCAATTCCAAAAAACTTATCACCGTAATCATTATTGCCTTTACGCACATTCAGGGTATAATTTCGATCCTTCATACTCACATTCAGTTGACCAAAATATTCAATACCAAAGGGACTCAAGTATGCTCCTACACTCGGCATAAAATTGAAACTTTCTTTTCCAATTTTCTTATAATTTGTAACAGGTTCACCCATGATCCAGTACTTCCAAAGCACATTATAGATAGAAATGTAAAAATTAGGGTCTCCCAATACATTGACATATCCAGCTTTTAGGATGTCATCTGGCACAAATTTGAATTTTTCTTTTTGTAATTGTATCAATTTATATTCATAATCTGGCTTAAACAGACTGTCTGGAATAGCAACATGTCTAGCATTTACAAAACTTAGGTAATAACTTACATCATCGTTAGCTCCATAATCAGATCCGATCGCATATCTCCAAAAATCCCAGTGGCTCAATAAATTCTGCATAGATTGATAATAGTGCATTCTTCCTGAAGACAATACCCTATTCGATATATTTTGTCGCAGCACATTGCTTGCATTCATACCTGCTGCAATCGAAACTTCAAGGTCTATATAAGTATATGAATAATTAGGCCTGCTTTGGAATGCAACATAAGCTAAAGCGTCTTCGACATTGAGTTTCGGCTTAGTTAGATAATGAAAACTCCAGGAATAATATTTAAACGGAATCGAAATATCTTTTATGTCTTGGTTGACTTCGTCTGCAGTTGTTGCATGACCATTGATTTCGTGATTGATTATGCGGAAATTATTTGCAAGAGGATAATCCAATATCCCAATTTTTGCTAACCTTAACATTGCTTTTCCAATCTTGCCAATACCAGTGGATTTTTTCTCGCCTTTATTGTTTAACCAAAGGTTATAATCACCTTTAGTCCAGCCTATAGCGTATTCCAACGATAGTAAGTCATCCGTCATTATCGACTGCCTCAATTTGGTATCGTATTGTACGCTGATCAAATCTCTTTTATTTGAAGGCTGTACCTGCGCATTAATTGTACCGAAATTTGCAATTAAAAAAAGAAACAAAAAAGTAATTAATCTAAAACTCATATTAAAAAATTAATAAATAAAAAAAATGATTTTAACCGAAGAATTGTATAGGTAAATATCAAACTTGCATATTAAACCTAAAACCAAATGGTACGTACCTAAAACTAAGTGCCGCACGATTTTTAGCAAAATATATCGGGCAATAACCTATACTGTGATGTACACATTTAATGAAAAAACAAACTCTAAAATAGGTCTTAAAGAACAAGAACCTTATGTTGGACGTATCAAGAATACTACATAACTAGTTGAATGTAAATAATTAAAATATAAATTATTATTTACACATATATTGAACTTAAAAAAAATAAGTCCTTTGATTTTGGACTTACTTTTTATATTATACTATCGTAAGAAATTGCAAAATTTATGCTAGAGAAAAAGCGGATTTCACCTGATCGATGTAATCAAGTTTCTCCCAAGTGAATGTCTCAACCGAAACCGTTTTCTCTTCGCCACCAGGCATCTTAAACGTTTTGACTACAACTTCAGGTTTACGACCCATGTGACCATAAGCAGCTGTTTCGCTGTATATCGGATTTCTCAGTTTCAGGCGCTGTTCGATAAAGTACGGTCTCATATCGAAGATCTTCTCTACCAAAGTACTAATCTCACCATCTGACATCTTTACCTTGGCGGTGCCATAAGTATTGACATTGATAGATGTAGGTTTTGCCACACCGATCGCATAAGAAACTTGTACCAATATCTCATCACAAACACCAGCTGCAACAAGATTTTTTGCTATGTGTCGCGTAGCATAAGCGGCACTTCTATCTACTTTGCTTGGATCTTTCCCGGAGAAAGCGCCACCACCATGCGCGCCTTTACCACCGTAAGTATCGACGATAATCTTTCTACCAGTAAGTCCGGTATCGCCATGTGGACCACCGATTACAAACTTGCCTGTAGGATTGATGTGGTATTTGATATCTTCATTAAAAAAGTGCGCATATTGTGGATATTTCGCCTTGATCCTTGGAATCAGGATGCCTATGATATCTGACTTAATTTTAGCTAGCATGGCTTCTTCAGCATCAAAATCATCATGTTGTGTAGATACCACGATTGCTTCTATACGTTGTGGCTTATTGTCATCAGAATATTCTAGTGTCACTTGCGACTTTGCATCAGGACGTAGATATTTGATTTCATTATCTTCTCTTCTGATATTGGCTAGCTCGATGAGGATAGCATGTGCAATATCCAAAGCAAGCGGCATATAATTTTCTGTTTCATTGGTAGCATAACCGAACATCATACCTTGGTCTCCTGCACCTTGATCTTCTTTTACTTTTCGCTCTACACCTTGATTGATATCAGAAGATTGCTCATGGATAGCAGATAAGACACCACATGAATTGGCTTCAAACATGTATTCTGACTTGGTATATCCAATTTTTCTGATTACTTCCCTGGCTATTTGTTGTAAATACAAGTAAGTATTGGATTTCACTTCACCAGCAAGGATGACTTGACCTGTTGTGACCAAAGTTTCACATGCTACTTTTGATTCGGGATCAAAGGCTAAAAAATTGTCAATCAGGGCGTCGGAGATCTGATCTGCAACTTTGTCAGGATGTCCTTCACTAACAGATTCAGATGTAAATAAATAAGGCATTGTATATTTGTTTTTAAGTTATACTAAGCAAAAATTACTAAAACATCGCAAAAGTACGATTTCTCATATGCTTCCACCAAGTTATAAACCAATTATTTTAAATATGTAATGAGAAACACTAGTAATATCAGCCTAAATACTAATGATAAATCAACTACTTTGCCTCAAAAACAAAGCAATATTCATCGCAAAATGACTATTTTATGGTACATTGCAGCATCTGCTTATCGCCAAGATATCCTATATAATTATCACCGATGTCTATTTTGCCTACACCAGCCGGAGTCCCTGTAAATATTAAGTCTCCCGTCTGTAAGGTAAAATAGCCCGATATATAACTGATCAAATAATCAAAGACAAAAATCAGGTCTGATGACTGTCCATTTTGCACCACTTGTCCGTTTTTTTGCAATGAGAATGAAATATTACGCACATCTATCTCCGATTTATCCACAAAATTGCCAATGCAAGCTGAGTTATCAAAAGCTTTGGCCAATTCCCATGGATGTCCTTTATCTTTCAATGAATCTTGGAGATCTCTAGCTGTAAAATCTATTCCGAGACCTATTTGGTTGTAATAATCTGTTGCAAATTTTTCTTGAACCGACCTGCCATTTTTTGAAATTTTAAGTACAAGCTCCAGTTCATAATGGATATTATTGCTAAAATCTGGATGATAAAACGGCTTTCCGTCCGTGAGTGCGGCAGTCGCTGGTTTCATGAATATAAGTGGTGATTTGGGTACTGGATTGTTCAATTCCTTGGCATGATCAATATAATTGCGCCCTATACAAAAGATTTTCATTATTCTATTTTTAAGTTGATTTTATCAAATAATTTTAAAAACTAAGGTACAGCTTTGCCCATACTGGCTTCCCAAAGTGCAAACCAATCTTGATCTTCCATCCTAAATGTAGTAGCTGATGGTAATCTGCCAATTTTGGCTTTGTCAGAAGTTCCTACCACGGGAATAATGCCTGCTGGATGTTGTAGAATCCAATTGTAAAAATTAGAGACGCCAAATTGCCTTATTTTACCTTGTGCCAGCAATGAAGAAATAGCATCTGAGATCACCATTGGGTCCATCAGCGGACTTGGTCTGTGCAATAAAAACAAGTCCAGATAATCGGTTTTCAGATTTTTTAATGATTGCTCACAGCACCCTATGATATAAGATTTGTCATAGCTGTAATGTTTGACTCTATTTTGTAAGTTTTCTGACTTCATCCTTATCCCACACTTCGTGATAAACTTGAGTTGATGCCGCTCTATACCTGTTTTTATCCAAGCTTGACCAAAGTCGCCCTCAGTTGTGTGCTCTCCATAAATATCCGCATGGTCAAAACTATCGACCCCATTTTCAAAACAGGTTTGGATCATATCAGCCATGTCAGCTTGACTCATCTTGCGGCCCCATTTGCCCCAAAGCATGGTACCAGCTATGATTGACGAAAATTTTGTTTGCATGATTGGGTTTTTGTTATTCGGTGATGAATTCGAGTACCTTTTTGGTATTGGCCTTTCCGATGAGTGCTTCTACTTCTGCAGGATCAGCGTCTTTCACCCGTTGGATTGAACCAAATTTTTTCAATAATTTTTCGGCAGTGACCTTTCCGATACCCGGAATATTGGTGAGTTGTGTACCCAAAAAATTCTTTGATCGTTGATCTCTATGAAAAGAAATAGCAAACCTATGCGCTTCATTCCTGGCATGTTGAATGAGCTTGAGTGATTCGGATTTTTTATTGATGTATAATGGTATCGAATCACCAGGAAAAAATATTTCTTCCAGCTTTTTTGCAATACCGATGACGGTAACTTTATCGAGAATCCCCAATTGCTCCAAGCTACTAACAGCAGATGATAATTGTCCTTTACCACCATCGATGATGATCAGTTGGGGCAATGGCTTGCTTTCGGCCAACAATCGCTTGTACCTACGAAAAACGACTTCTTGCATGGATGCAAAATCATCAGGACCTACTACAGTTTTGACATTAAAATGCCGATAATCCTTATTACTTGGTTTTGCATTCTTAAACACAACACAGCTAGAAACTGGATTTGTGCCTTGCAAATTTGAATTATCAAAACATTCGATATGGAGCGGCATGACATCCATTTGCAAATCATTTTTTAGCGTCGTTAGGATTCTCTCTGACGAGGATACCTTTTTTTGATGACTTATCTCGTCTCTCTTTTCTGCCTGATGAAGTAATCTATATTGGTCTCTGCGAGTTCGAGGAGTTTCTTTTTATCTCCTATTTGAGGAACAGTGATGGCGATTTTTGGATCTGGTAAAGTTATCAATATTGGTACGACTACTTCTGGAGCATTACTTTCAAATCGCTCCCTGATCGTAGGTATGACAAATGACAACAAATCAGCTGGATCATCATCCAGATTCATCTGCATCTCTGCTATATCGGTATTGACAAGTGTACCATTGACAATTTTCAGATAATTGACATAGGCCATGGTTTCGTCGGTTACGATCGCAAAGACATCAATATCTTTGATCGTTGTGCTAACGACAGTGGATGATGATTGGTAATCTTCGAATGCGATGAGTTTTTCTTTTAGCATCTGAGCCTGTTCAAATTCCAGGTTCTCAGCATGCTCTTTCATTGTATCTGTGATATATTTTTTCACATTACCAAGATTGCCTTTCAAAATATTTTTTGACTTGATCTATCTTAGCCATGTAATTTTGTTCGGTTTCAAAGCCCTCGCATGGTCCCAAACAATTTTTTATATGGTACTCTAGACATACTTTAAATTTACCACGCGCTATACCTTCCGTAGTAAACTGATAAGAACATGTCCGCAATTGGAAGAGCTTTCTGATGATTTCCAATAAAATATTGACTCTGTACTTCGACGTGTATGGCCCAAAATACACCGAACCATCGCGTATCATCTTGCGCGTGAAAAATACCCTTGGGAAAAGTTCGTTTTTGATACAAATATACGTGTAGGATTTGCCATCCTTCAGCATTACATTATATCGAGGTTGAAATTTTTTGATCAATGAATTTTCCAATAGCAAAGCATCATGCTCTGTCTCCACGACCGTAAACTCAATATGGTGTGCATTTCGCGTAAGCAAAACGGTTTTGTATTGCGTATGTTTTTTATCCCCAAAATAGGATGACAAGCGATTCTTCAAGCTCTTGGCCTTGCCTACATACAAGATAGTACCTTCTTCATCCAGAAAGCGATATACGCCTGGTTCGTGTGGGATTGTCTCTGATATGGCCTTGAAATCTTCTGTCTTCACGAGACAAAGTTATTGATAAATTTGCTTTTACCGGTAGTAAATGGCTACAATCAAGTTATTTTTTCTTTTTAAACTCAGCCTCAAATCCTTTCAGAATATAATATGCGGCTTTCGGATTGGTAGCCAATGGAATATTATGCACATCACAAAGTCTCATCAACATTTGCACATCCGGCTCATGTGGATGTTTGTCCAAGGGATCACGAAAAAAAATCACTACATCTATCATACCTACAGCAAGCAAAGCTGCTATCTGAGCGTCACCACCTTTCGGGCCTGACAATAGACATTCCACGTCAAAACCTTCTTTGGCAATATGTTTTCCAGTAGTACCTGTTGCATACAATTTTGCAGAGTTAAGAAACGATTTATGCGCTACCACAAAGGAAACCATTTCAGGTTTTTTTCCATCATGTGCTATCAATCCTACATTGATCATTTGTTTTCTTTTTAAATATTTTTACTTTTACTCCTTCATCACTAAAAAACCATAATAAATCACAATAATATGACTTTGTATCCACATACCCATTTATCTCATTTGAAATTTCTATTAATTCCAGTTTTAATGTTTGTTTCTTTAAACTTTGTGTTAGCTCAACAAACAAAAAAAATGACGCCTGATGTTTATAGCCAATGGAACAAAATAAAACAGATACAAATGTCTGATTCTGCTGAGGTCATTATTTATAGCCTTGAAAAGGAAATCGGCGATAAAAAAATGGGAATATATACCAGTATAGATGACATGACTACCTATGTGGACAGAGTCAACAAGCATTATACTGATGTAGAAGGCAAATATATATTGTACTCAAGATCATTATCTTATGACAGTTTAAGATCTCTAAAGAGAAAGAAAACCGAAAAAGATAAATTACCTAAAGATAGTTTGTGTATTTACAATCTCGCGACCAAAACAACTACGGTGATCGACAACATTGAAGATTTCAAAGTACCTGAAAAGTATTCCGGCTATTGTTTTTATACCAAAAAGCTGAAATCCAAACCAGCTTCTATCATAAAAGACAGTATATCATTGGATACAATCATAAAAATCGACACATTAACCAAAAAAACACAAAAAGTTAAAAAGGTTTGCGATTCTTTAGCATTGATCATCAGACACTTAGATTCAGGACGAGAAGACACCATCATTCAAGTCAAAGATTATGTTTTTGCTGAAGAAAATCCCAAATTGGCTTACTGCCAATGTAGTGGTGATAGCTTAGCCAGTTATAGCGTATTCACAAAAGACTTAACAACTGATAGCCTTTTTAAACTAAATCAGGATATGTTCCAAATTACGCAAATGAGTTTTGATAAAAAAGGAAAACACTTCGCATTTTTGGGGTTAGAACAGAAATCCGAAGCTAAACAAAAACCCTTTAAATTATACCTAGATAAAGCCATAAATCAAGCTTCACATCTACCAGTAGATACCATCAAACCTCAAGATTGGGTCATCAGTGAGCACAAACCGATCACTTGGTCAGAGTCCGGAAAGCGTTTATTTTTTGGTATAGCGCCGATTCTGCCAATAAAAGATACTACATTGCTTGAAGACGAGAGCGTACAAGTAGAAATCTGGTATCATGATTCACCACGATTATATACCCAAATGGAAGCAAATTTCGAAAATGATCGTAAAAAGTCATATGCCATCATGTACGACTTGGATTCACTCAGATTTACAAGCTTGGAATCACTAGATGCAGATCGTAGTATAATTTCTACAAAAGGTGATGGAAGATATTTTTTACAAATGAACGCAAAACCATATCTCAAAGAAATGACATGGCTAGGTGACTATCGTAAAGATTTTGTACTCATCGACACTAAAACAAACCAAACATCACTCATCCTTGCGGGAGACTATGGCGATCCGACATTCTCACCAACTGGAAGATATCTTTACTGGTGGAGCAGAACGGATTCTATCTGGAAAACGTTTGACACTCAGAAGTCTATTTTTGGTGTTTTAGGATTGTGGTCTGTGGCTACTTTTCAAAATGAAGAAAATGATATCCCTCAAAAAGCGGATCCGTATGGCATAGCTGGTTGGTTGCCACAAGATAGTGCGGCTGTATTGTATGATCGATATGACCTGTGGCAATTAAATCCAAATGACCCTTTTGCTGTACGCCAACTGACAAATGGTCGTCCACAGCATCAGGTACATAGATGGATCAAAACTGACCCTGACGATGACTTCATGTACACCGACCAAGCTTGGTTAATAAAAAGATTTGATGAAAATACCAAAGGTAGTTCATACGTTCATTTGTATGCTGATTCACTGAAATCAAAATTGCTTACTGGTGGCGATGATGTAATGCTGACCACGCAAGTAAGAAAGCCACGTAAAAATTCAAAGTATCTGTTCACTAGTGAAAATTTCAATACGTTTCCCGATTTGTTGCTTGCCAATGCTGACTTTTCAGATATAAAAAAGATAACAAACGCCAACCCACAACAAGCTGAATATGGTTGGGGCAGAGCACAATTAATGGCATGGACAAATTACGACAATCAAAAAAATGAAGGTATGGTATTCTATCCACCACAATTCGACCCTGAGAAAAAATATCCACTGATTGTAAATTTTTATGAACGCAGTTCAGACGAATTGCACAGACATCGTGCACCAGAAGCACATAGATCAAGTATCAATTATACGTATTATACCAATCTCGGATATATTATTTTTAATCCAGATATCAAATACAAAACAGGGCAACCAGGCGATGATTGCTACAATGCCGTAGAAAGTGGTGTAGATGCATTGGTAAAAACTGGCTACATAGACGAAACGAGAATCGCCCTTCAAGGCCATAGTTGGGGAGGCTATCAAGTGGCTTATTTACTTACCAAATCAGAGCGATACCGATGTGCAGAGTCAGGTGCACCGGTGGTAAATATGGTCAGTGCTTATGGTGGCATCAGATGGGAATCAGGTATGAGCCGTATGTTTCAGTACGAAAAGACACAATCTAGATTAGGTGCGACATTATGGGAAAATCCAGAAAGATTCCACCACAATTCACCGATTTACAATATGCCGAAGGTCACTACGCCAGTGCTTATCCTTCACAATGATGAAGATGGAGCTGTGCCGTGGTATCAAGGTATTGAATATTTTATGGCACTTCGACGATTGGGCAAACCAGCTTGGCTCTTAAATTATAATAGCGAACCACATTGGCCAGTAAAATGGCAAAACAGATTGGATTTCAATATTCGGATGGAACAGTTTTTCAACCATTATCTGATGGATGGACCACTTCCATTGTGGATGAAGGAAGGAAACAATCCGGTTGAGAAAGGTATTTTGAAAAAGTATTGAACGGAACAATAGACAAAATAAAAAATGCTCCTTCACTATTATAAGTAAAGGAGCATTTTTTTATTCAAATTAACTTGATACTTGCATTAGAAATCAATAGCAAATCCTAATGTACAATCCAGGTTTAATCAGTAATCTTGATAAATGATTTATTCCAACTTTGGTTTTCTGATACAAGTCTAACCGTATATCTACCAGCTCGTAAGATATCGGCATCTATCACTACACTTCCATTTTCTGTTTTACCATTGATAATCAATTTTCCGGATGCATCATAAATATAATATTCAGACTTTTGAATGCCATCAGGCAGAGAGATCGTAATATCATAAATTGCTGGATTTGGATAAATATTTACATCCGTCTCAGGTGCTTGTAGGTCAGCAATGCTATTGGTATTGTAATATCCAAAATCAAAATTATCCGTAGTGGTCAATCCTGCAACTGTGATCAATCTAGTTGTCCCTTTTCCAAATTGGTTTGTAATCTCACTATCTCTATCTTGATTTGCGCCTGTGTAAGTAACAAATCCCAACTCAGGGAACTCAGGCAATAAGCAGTAATAAGAACCTGGATTCAATGTATTAAATGAATATTGACCTGCATCATTAGTTTTTGTGGATTTTATAAATATTTTATTTTTGTTAAATAAAAATATCACCACATCTTTAAGTCTGTCTTCTTGATCTTCACGGATACCATTTTTATTATTGTCCACCCAAACAAGTCCCTTCAGGGTTGCTGTTTCTTTATAATAAAATCCTGCATCTACGTATCTCATACTGTAACTATTGTCAAGCATTACAGTAGCCGAATATCCATTTTCATCTACATCAGAGTCTTTATCAGGGAATCCAGGTACATTCCTTTCAGTAAAAACATGGTTTGCAGGTGGCAATACTTGGACGTAGTGTGCGCCACTAATCGGCGATGAGACACAATACATACCAGCATGATTCGTGACAAAAGTCTTAACTACTTGCAATTGGTTATTTTTGAGCTCTACGCTAATATCTGGCATCAATTTTTCGTTTTCGGTCCTAATACCATCGTGGTTGGTATCATCCCAAACTGTACCCATGATCAATCGCTGGCTACTGCTGAACATTCCAGCATCCACATCAACAAAATTAGTACCATGTGCCAATGCTATCAATGGTGTAGTACCAGTCGCATCTACATCACTATCTTTTTTGTTGTCACCTATGGCATTTTGGGCAGTAAATTCATAGCCATTCAAAATGGTAAATTGCAAATAATATAATCGCTGTCTAAGCCCACCGAAGGAATACTTGCCTTGACTATCTGTGGTAGTTGTGGCAAGTTGCGCACCACTTTGCGTAAATAATTTGACGGTCACATTGGGTAAACCAGGTTCTCCATTGTCCTGAGCACCATTTTTATTGACATCATCCCACACAAAATCACCAATCGTAGCAGGTTGGTAAGCACCTGCATCAATATTCGTTAGTATCTGTCCAAGGCTTACAGTAAATATATCCGTTGTCATTGGCCCATTTTGATCGGTAATGTTGCTATCAGTATTTTCATCACCTGAAGTATATGGTGAAGATATTATATAGCCTGTTGGGATATTGAATTTTATGTAATAATCACCTGGTCTGACACCATCAAATACATAATACCCAATAAAATTATCAATTTGATTTACTGTCGTTTGGGTTTCTGCCACCTTAGTACCATTGGTTTGATAAAGTTCGACCGTTACATTATTTATCCCAGGTTCATTAGCTTGGAAAACACCATTGCCGTTAAGGTCAAGCCATACAATATCTCCAATACTTGCAGATTTAATGTATCCTGCATCTATATTAGTGTACTCCTTAGCAACCATCATATCCAGCAAGTCGGTGCTACCCGTTTGCATATTAGGTTTGCTATTTTTGTTAGGATCTACCGTATTGTTTTGAGCATATAAATAGGTAGATAGCTTGCTGAAAGTTAACTTATATTTTCCAACTGCCACATTTTCAAATTTGTACAAGCCATTGGCATCAGACTTGATGGAGTCAACAAACATTCCTGCTTCATCATACAATTTCACTATGACATTTTGAATTCCAGGTTCGCCAGTATCTTGTAAGCCGTTATTATTCAAATCATCCCAGACAAAGTCACCAATAGATATTTTTTCTGAGTATCCTAAATCTACATTTTTCAAAGTATCACCAGGGAAAACGATAAGTAATCTTGTGGTTCCCAATCCATAAGCATTGGTAATATCACTATCAAATGGAACCGATGTACCACTGTATTTTACGAAAATCAAATCAGTAATAGTCTGAGTCTTAATATAATAATCACCAAGCGGTATATTGTCAAATTTGTAACTACCATCTGTAGCTGAAACTTGTTCTGTAACTAAAGTTCCTGTCAACGTGTACAGTGATACCGTAATATTAGGTATGGTATTTTCTGCTCCATCCTTGACTTTATTGTTATTTCTATCTTGCCAAACGATACCGTGGATACTACCTGTCACAGGTGCTATCAAAAATAGTCCAGCGTCAATATCGTTATTCTTTGTATTTGGCAATAGTTGGAATACACTTGTTTCGCCTGTAGGATTGACGACATCTGAATTTGTTGTCAATGATGCAGGGTCATGAATGGTATAAGCCAGATTTTCTTTCAATGCAAATCGCACTTGGTATTGGCCGTAAGGCAAATGATCAAATAAATAATATCCACCCCGATTTGTTCCTGGCAATAAAGATGTATTTGTGGAGTCAATGATCGCCCCAGTATCACCCAATAGATAGACAGCGATACCATTTATACCGATTTCGCTAGCAATCTGTAAGCCATCCTTGTCTGCATCTAACCAAACGAAATTTCCAATAGAAGAATAACCAGTGTATCCTGCATTCACTCCTACTAGATCGATACCACCTACAAGATTTAACACTGGTGTGTGTCCGACCAATTTACTTTCTACATCATTATCGACAAGCCCTTCATTTCCTTGTCTGAAATACGTAAACAGACTGTCTGTGATAATTTCAAATGCAATAACATACTCTCCGGCCGATAAATCATTAAAAGCATAATTTCCATTTAAATCCGTAGTATCAATAGCGAGTGTATCGCCTGCTATATTCAATAAATATACGAGTTTTCCTTGTTTGAATGGTTCACCGTTGGTGATTATTCCATCACCGTTATTATCAGCCCATGCTAATCCACTTATACTTGCTTTCGCTGCTGAAAGACCTAAATCGATATTGTTGTTGGATGAGTTAGAACTTACTGCAATTGTTGGTGTGACTGCATTTCCATTAATTAAGCTAAAATCTGAATTGAGATTCAAGTCTGTGTTATTTTGTGTTGTAAGTACATAATTTGTAGGTACTTCCGCCTTGATTGTGTAATTTCCAGGTACTAGATTATCGAATGAATAATTTCCATTAACATCAGAAACATCTACCGTGACTACAGAACCAAGACTATTGATCAACGATAATCTTACGCCTTCGATAGCAGGCTCCGAACTATCTTGAAGCCCATTTTTGTTCAAATCATTCCAAACAAAATCACCAATCGAAGACAATCTATAAAATCCAGCATCTAGATAATGTACACGCTCGGTAGCAGTTATGGTCACACTTCGAGTAGCACCTGTATTTGGATTAGCATCAGAGTCGAGGTCATCAGTCGTACTACTTGGTGCCGTAAATCGGTATGTGCCCGTTGTAGAAAATTTTACTGAATAGGTACCTGCTTCCAGATTGTCAAAACCATAACTACCATTTGAAGCAGAAATCGTACTGATATTAACTGGCGTACCTAAAATAGTTGTACCTGTCAATTGAACAGAAATTCCTTCGATTCCAGGTTCACTGGCATCTTGAATACCATTGCCATTGGTATCTTCCCATACAAAATCACCAATAAAGGCATTGGATACTATAGTGAATCCGGCATCTACATTTGTACTTACCTCACCGCTGATGAGTGTAATATTTCGCACAAATCCGTCTGATTGTATATCACTATCCACATCATTATTGCTACCAACTTGAATTTTCGCAACTTTGTAACCAGTAGGAATTTCAAATTGAACATCATAATTACTAGGCTTTAGTTTATCGAACAAATACTTGCCTGTTACATCCGTCAATGTGTCAACCATAATCGGTGGAACTGTTGAATTTGACGTCAAAACGACTTTAATTCCCGCTAAACCATGCTCGTTGGCATCTTGTAATCCATTGTCATTGAGATCATTCCACACAAAGTCACCAAGTGTTGCTCTCCGGAAAAACGGTGCATCAATGGTCAAAACTTGTTTTCCACTTACTAAGGTCAAAACATTGACCATCGCTTGTGAAAATTCATAATTAGCAGGAACATCAAAAACCACTTTGTATGAACCCGGTTTGATATTTTCAAAAATATAATTTCCATTTACATCTGATGTGGTAGATAGGTCAATAATATTGCTGAATAAATCTACACCTTCTAACCTTATAGTCATACCTGAAATACCAGGCTCGCCAGCTTCTCGTATTCCATTGCAATTCAAATCTTCCCAAACAAGGTCTCCAATCCGTCCTAACCTTATTAGTCCAAAATCTATATTCATATCTGTGGAAATAACAGAAAAAGTCACTGAATTTTGAGATTCTGAAAGATTTGAATCAAATTTGTCATCTCCACCAGCCATTGTAAGCGTTGGACTATATCCATTGGGTATATTGATACTTATATTATAGTCTCCAGGGAATAGACCTACAAATTTGTAACGGCCATCACTGTCTGTGCTTGTAGTCAAAGATACACTTGTACCATCAAAAGTGGTACCAGTCAGCGTTAATGCGACATTAGCTATTCCTGGCTCATTTGCATCTTGTACACCATTGACATTCAAGTCTTCCCATATATAATCTCCTATTTCTAGCGCGCGTATCAAACCAAAGTCCTGATCATTTTTTGTTTGACCAGAAATCAAGCTTATATTTGAAATCACACCGTTGATACCATCTGAATTCAAGTTTGAATCTATCGATGGATCATTTTTGGTATATGCATAACCTGAAGGCAATGTCAAAGTGAGCGAATAATTACCAGGAGTCAGATTATTGAATGCATATACTCCCGATTCATCAGTTGTTGTAGATCGTGTGACTGCATTTCCGGCTCCGTCGGTACCATTAAGTTGAATGGATATATCTCTAATTCCCGATTCACCTACATCTTGTCGTCCGTTTAAATTAGCATCTGACCAAACAAAATCTCCCAAACCTGCATACCTAAGCAATCCACCATCTAGATCATTTCTTGTTGTTCCACTGCTGATGACAATATTGGACAAACTTCCATTTGCGAAATCTGAATCAGTATCAGTATTGCCAAAGTTACTTCTAGTCCAGTTATAATTGTTTGGTTTTGCAACATTTATATTATAAGAGCCAGGCTCAAGTGATCCAAATGAATATTTGCCATTTGTGTCTGTAAGTACCGTCAGATTTATTGCCTGACCAATACCTGATGTACCTGTAAGTGAAATCTGTACATTTTCGATACCATTTTCATTTGCATCTTGAACACCATTTGCATTCATATCTTCCCAAATAAAGTCACCAAGATTTGAAAATCGATATAAGCCGGCATCTATATCAGTTATTTGTTGATAGCTCAATAATTGGATATTTGTTACGATACCATTTATCGCATCTGAATCACCTGTGTTATCACCTTGATTTGGTGCAGAAAATTCAAAATCCGTCGCCTTAGAAAAAGTAAGTCTGTACGTTCCTGGTAGTAGATTGGCAAAAGTATAATTTCCATCATTATTGGTAAAGACATCATCGGAATAACTAGTACCAAAAATATCTGTTCCATCTATAGCAACCTTGATACCTGACAATCCAGCTTCACCTGCATTTTGTCTTCCATCACCATTGACATCTTCCCAAACAAAATTGCCAATAGACGATCTAGTAATCATACCAACATCAAATCCTGTCTGATCGATTCCGCTTGATACCATGATTCCCGATACAATACCGTCTGTACCTACATCAGAATCCAAATCATCAGTCCCGACATTGGACAAGGTATATTCATAATTTGTGGGTTTTTCAAATGACAAATTATAGGTTCCAGGCAGTAATTGCGTAAAGCTGTATTTACCATTAACATCAGTGAAAACACTTCTATCTATAGCACTTCCTGAAGATGTAATTCCAGTCAAATTTATTTTTGCACCTACGATTCCCGCTTCGTTTGTATCTTGTATTCCATTGGCATTGGCATCATGCCAAACAAAATCTCCAATAGATGCTTGCTTGATTATACCAGCATCTTGGGTCAAGTCAGACTGACCACTCACCAATGATATTTCACTAGTAATCAAAGCATTATTAAAATCAGAATCTATTTGATCATTTCCTTGATTTGCTTCAGATAGCGTCACTCCTTGCGGTAATGTGATGTTTATATAATATTTTCCTGGCTTCAAATCAACAAAAACATAAAGTCCTGAAGCATTTGTTGTGGTTTGTTTTACAACTGTACTTCCGTCACCAGCCGTACCCGTCAATTCAAGATTAATGTTTGCTACTCCATTTTCTCCTGCGTCTTGCAATCCGTTGCCATCGATGTCTTCCCACACAAAATCGCCTACTTGAGCTGTTTTATAAAATCCATAATCCAAGTTGGAAATAATAGTACCACTTTGGATATTTATGCCATTTATCAGACCATTTACACCATCAGAATCTATATCTGCATTTGCAACTGCATTGGACTTGGTAAACAAATAACCGGATTGTGGTGTGGCTTGTAAACTATAGTTACCTGGCAAAAGAAAATCAAAACCGTAATTTCCATCTGTAAATGTAAATGTGGTTTTCGATACCGGATGTCCCAAAAATGTCGTTCCCGTGAGCTGAATCTGTACACCTGCAAGACCTGGTTCATTTGCGTCTTGTGATCCATTGCCATTTACGTCATGCCATGCCCGATTGCCGATTTTACCATATCGCACCAAACCAGTATCATATAAATTGCTTGTTTGGCCACTAGACAATGATATCGGACTTATAATTCCATTTATGGCATCATTGTCTCTGGTTTCGTCTCCGATATTGAGCAATGTATAAGCTAAATCACTTGATGCTTGTATTTTGATCAAATACTGACCTGGCTTCAGATCATTAAAAGCATAAAGCCCTTGTTGATCGGATTTTGTTTGCCCAATATACACAGTATCAGTACCGCTCAATTCATACAGTTCTATTGAAATATTCTCAATACCTGGTTCGCTAACCTGCTGAACACCATCCGCATTTATATCTTCCCAAACAAAGTCACCTAGGTTACCTTTGCGATACATACCTGCATCCAGATGATTGATATTGTTTCCCGATGAAATGTTTATGTTTGAAATAGTTCCATTGATGACATCACTATCTTCATTATCTGTACCAACATTTGCAGTGGTGAAATAATATCCCGAAGGTAACGCAAAAGTCAACTCATACTGACCCGGCAAGAGATTATCGAATACATAAATCCCTGAAGCATTGGTTGTTGTATTCCTATTTATGATATCACCATTACCAGCAGTACCTTTTAAAGTGACAGTGACATTGGGTATGCCTGTTTCGGAAGCTGCTTCATATATACCATTGCCATTTAGATCTTCCCAAACGAGATCACCCAATGACGATGATAAATAATACCCAGCATCCATATTTAAATTACTTCCTATGCTGGTAAATGAAATAATTGGAGTTTTTTGATTTTGATCAATTTTGGAATTGGTGGTAGTAGAAGTTAAATTTTGGAAAGTTGGAATATAATTGCCACCTGCAACAAATTGTACATAATATTGATTAGCAGGAATATTTTCAAATTTATACTTTCCTAGCTCATTAGTGACCGTAGTAAGGTACAAACTTCCGTCCACATGGCGTAATTGTACTTGTACGTTATTGATACCATTTTCATTATTGTCTTGTAAGCCATTAAAGTTATCATCAGACCACACAAAGTCACCTATATTTACCAAAGGCGTATATCCAAAATCAATATTACTGACTGTTTTTCCTATTTCGGTGGTGATTATATCAGTTGAACCGACACCAAAAGCATTTGTAATATCACTATTGAAATCAGGATCTATCCCATTGAACAGGATCATACTTGTATTAGTTAGTGATTGTGTTTTTATATAATAATTACCAGCCACCAATTGTGTAAACTCGTAATACCCACTTGCATCGGATAAGGTCGTATCTACGGCAACACCGGCTGCTGTGTATAAGATAAGTGCTGTATTCGGAATGAAACTATCACCTGGTTCACGAAGCTGATTATCATTAAAATCCTGCCAAACTATACCTTTTATAGCCGAAGAAGTACAATCTTGGTATAGGAATTCGCGGCAACAACGTTCGGCAAAATCTCCTTCTTTGTCATAGACATCGACACATATAGAGTATATACCATAGGCTGCTGTAGTGATTTTCAGGTCGATCGTTTGATTATAAGGTGATGCGGAAACCATATTAAATCCTTGTGGGAAATCCCAAACATATGAACCATAAAGTTCATACTTATCAATATAGAATGTCAGACATTTATCATCACAAAATGAATATGGTGGAGAATAATCAACTATTATAGATATTTGGTCTATTTCGACATAATGTATCTGTAATGATACTTCTTATTTGGATCTGATAACCAAAATTTGGACTGTTGATATCAGCTGCTTGCCAGGTAGTTCCCCATGTATCAGTCGATGAGCCATACATCCAAGTGTGGTCATTCCCATCTCTATTTTTGCTCCAAGCCTTTTGAAGTTTAGCGGTATTTTTCTTGTTAGCACCTTTGGGTTCACCATCTTTGCCCGTAAGCACGATTTCTACCTCGTCAATTTCCTTATAAGATGACGACTGTCCTTCCACCATCAATGTGATACCGTGAATTGTCGCACCTGCAGGAATTTGAAAATTCATATTATTGCCAATGAATTTTCTCGATTTCCCGATATTTATCAAGGATGTTTGAGATCTCTTGTCATCTGAAAATTTCAAATTCTTCAAATTGTTCCATTTTGCATACTGCTGAAAGTACACTTCCGAAACAAAAGATGTTGATTTAGTTTCAGCATCCTGCTGTGGTTCCATCCCAACACCGATAGGACAAACCGAAGCATTCTGGGCGACTAACCCATTGATTACCAACATAATAAAAATGATAATTCCAAGACTTTTAAGTCGGAATGGTGCGTGTACGAGTTTCATATTTTGAGTATTGAGCAAGATATATAATTAAATAAATATTTATATAGACCTTATTTGGAGACAAAAATAAATAAGATTTATTAATATATATAAATATTGGATATATTTATTTTATTTTTTTTTCAATATGTTATAAATATTATATTTTATAGTATGAAATCAGTTACATTTAAACATCAAACTCCGCATCAAATATTAGGAAATTTTAAGCTATTTCGTAATCACCCATTTTGATTAGAATCCTAAAAAAAATCAATTGCCATTTGATAAAATTTTGTGCATTAATCACACACGTTTTCTTCAGTTAACGGAGTAAAATCATACCCAATTTTTATTTCATATTTAGAAAAATACACTATTTTGTGGGACTTTTCTCATCGTATAAAAGTTGCCATTGATGACCGAATATCTGATCTTATAGCACAAATGACGATCGAAGAAAAAGCTGGACAGATGTTTATTGCTGGTACAACTATAAATCCTGATGGCAGTATTGGCAAAAAAGAAGGTCAAGTAGTCACAGGTCCAGGAGCTAGAATGCCTACACCCGACATCTTGATTAAAGAGAAACAAATATCACACATGAATTTGTGGGCAACACCTAAGGCACTTGAGTTGGCAAAAGGAATCAATGAAATTCAAAGGATGGCAGAAAATTCCAGATTAGGAATTCCAGTATCTATTGCTTCAGATCCGCGGCATTATTTTAGCAATAATATATTTTCGATGGAGTCCAATGGCTTTTCACAATGGCCTGAACAGCTTGGATTTGCGGCTATTGGCGACGAAGACCTGATGTATAAATTCGGAGATATAGCTAGACAAGAATATTTGGCTGTTGGTATCAGAATCGCCTTGCATCCTATGGCTGACTTGGCTACTGAGCCGAGATGGCCACGTTGTTCAGGTAGTTTCGGAGAAGATGCTGCATTATCCGCAAAAATGTTGAAACCATACATCCTGGGTTTTCAAAACGGCAAAAAACTAACGGCACAAGGTGTAGCCTGTATGACAAAACATTTTTCTGGCGGCGGACCACAAAATGATGGACTTGATTCACATTTCGAATTCCACACAGGTCAAGTTTATCCGGGAAATAATTTTGAATACCATATCATCCCATTTTTATCCGCTTTTGAAGCCAATACAGCATCCATTATGCCATATTATGGTGTGCCAACTGATCAGACATCCGAAAATGTAGGTATGTCATTCAACAAAGACATCATCACAAAACTATTGCGCAATAAATATAAATTTGAAGGTGTGGTGTGTACAGACTGGGGCTTGATTTCTGATAGTCCTATGGGGCAAGGCATCGTTTATCCTGCCCGTGCTTGGGGCGCAGAATCATTGTCCGAAGAAGATAGAGTAAAAAAAGTCATCGACGCTGGATGTGATCAATTTGGTGGTGAAAACTGTGTGCAACATGTAATTAGCCTCATTAAAAATGGTAAAATTTCTGAAGCCAGAATTGACCAATCACTACGTCGGATCCTTAAGCAAAAATTTGAATTGGGTCTTTTGATAATCCATATGTGAATATTAACAATTTGCAAAAAATGTGGGACGACCAGAATGGATAGCACTTGGCGAAAAAACACAAAGAAGAGCACTCACACTGCTAAAAAATGACCAAAAAACATGTCCACTTGCACCAGGAAAATACAAAATCTTTGTAAAAGGTGTTAAGCCTGAAGTTGCTGAAAAATATGGCCTTGTAGTTGATTCACCAGAAGAAGCTGATTTTGCGATCATCAGAACGATCACACCATGGGTACCTGTAGATACCAAAAATCCATTTGCCAAATCATTTCACCACGGTGATCTGGACTTCAAAGGAGCTGAAAAAGAAGAGATCCTGAATATTTGCAAAAAAGTACCTACAATTTTTAACATTTATCTAGATCGTCCAGCCGTCTTCCCTGAAATCAATGCAGCAGCCAAAGTAGTTATTGCAGATTTTGGTGCCAATGACGCAGCACTTATGGACGTTATTTTTGGAAAAGCAAAACCAGAGGGCAAGCTACCTTTTGAGTTACCATCTAGTATGGATGCCGTAAGAAATCAAATGGAAGATTTGCCTTATGACAGCAAAGATCCATTATATAAGTTTGGTTTTGGATTGAGGTATTAAGGCCTGTATCTTTCGAGTGATTTGTGATACGTTTGCATTAAGTTTTCAGCAGTCTTTTGTGACGAAAAGTGATCGTGTACATAGTCATAACCATTAGTGGCAAGTGATTCATAAATATGAGTCTCGTGCATGCGCACCATCGCATTTGCTATGTCATCAGGTGAATATGGATTGACCAAAATAGCGCCAGGACCAGCAGCTTCTGGCAAGGAAGAAATATCAGAAGTGATGACAGGTTTGTGGCGGAACAATGACTCTATAATGGGAATACCGAATCCTTCAAAAATTGATGGATATACCAAGCAAAAACAATGGTCATAATAAGCCACCAATTCTGCATTGGTCACGCCATTTACAAATAAAAAGTTGGATTCCAATCTATAATATTGGATCATTTCTTTGACTTTACGCATATAGTCTTTGTCACCATTGCCGATTATTACAAATGGTTTTCGGTATTTTTCAGGCAATTTTGCATATGCGAGTACACATTGCAACAATCCTTTACGCTCGATAACTGACCCAACATACAAGAAGTAGTCTTTCACTTCAGGTGTAGAAATTTTGATGTTTCCAGCATCATTTCCAGACTGAAAATGATCCCCGCACGACTGAAAAACAAGGTCTATTTTATCTTTATCAATCCCATAGAATTCGCATAGATCAAGTTTTGTACTTTCGCTGATCGCAGCAATAGCATCGGCTCTTTTGGCTGCACTTTTATATTTTAGCTTGTACATAAATCGATCCCACATACCAAATTGATCTGGAAATCGCTCATATATCAAATCGTGAAATGTGACGATTTTTGTAATATTATTTGCCAATCCGAAGGGTAATTCGTGACTCAAGCCATGAAAAATATCAGGATTCAGTGCATTGACTTGACTTGACATACCAAAACTTCGCCACATTGGATTGCGGCTTGCAGGCAGATGAATATGAAAAGATTTTTCTTCCAAAAACCAAGAAGTTTCTACATTTTCAGTGATACTCGGTGTGAAAAGATGATATTCATTTTCAGGAAAGTACTGATGTAAATTACGCACTAAGGTCCTGCTGTAATTGCCCAAACCGGTAAAGTTGTTAAACAATCTTTTGGCATCAAATGCGATGACTAATGGCTTATGTGGAGATGGAATACTTTCAGGCATTACAGCAAAATATCGATAAATTTATACATTTTTTCCATCTGCGGGCAATGCCGTTAAGATAATTGTTCTTTAAACTGAGTAATTTTTTTGCGCAATTCTCGTAGTTTTACCAGTAACTGTTGATCTTCTTTTTTCTCTTGTTTTTGAGCATCCAATTCTTTCCTTGCGCCTTCTATGGTAAATCCCTTGTCTTTGACGAGATAATGAATCTGTTGCAAAATCTCGATATCCTTGGCTGTAAATTTACGTTCGCCTTTGCTATTTTTTGCAGGATGTATTTGTGTAAATTCCGTCTCCCAATATCGTATTACTGAAGGTGCAATATGCAACATATCGGCCACTTCGCTGATGGCATAATAAAGTTTAGTAAGCGGATTATCTTCTTTCATCACTTATACAAGGTATGATCAAAGAGTAACGCTAATGTTAGGTGATTTGTTCATGTGGTGGCTTTGGGGTATAGTTAAGAGTGTCGCATCAACAGACGCCATACCAAATAATGCAAGTTTTGTTCAGTTAATATTTTCTCATTTGTGAATTTAATTGTACTATCTTAACCCAATTTATATCTCCATTTTTAAAGCAAAACTCTTTAATAAACTCTTGTGTAAACTTATTTAGCATTCTTGAATATGATTGAACAAATTCATCATTTCTTTCTTTTGATTTAAAGCCTAAAGGTTCTATGATATCAGTATATAGATTTTCATTACCTGAAATAAATTTCCAAAATTCTTGACCACAATATTTATAGTAATCTCCTTTATCAGGTTTATTATCTACTCCATAACAACACCCATTTACTGAAACTACTACCATTCCTGAATTGCTTGTTCTTAGAGTTCGAGCTGCAGTTTTAAAATCTGTTTTCATTTTATTGATTTGACTACTATTACCCCAATTTGGGCCAGATTTTATGTTTACAATATATCTTATGTTGTCCAGGTCAAATTCTAAATCAATATTTGCTATTCCAGATTTCCATCCATTATATACTTTTTGATTAATAAAAATTGCCAATCCTTCTAGCCAATCACCAAAAATAGTTTCTTCATTTGATGAGATAAAAGCGTCTGCAATACTTTCCACAATTTCACTTGCTGTTAAAATATGTTTAGCCTTAAAAAGATATGGATTTTTCTTTTTAAGAACTGTTTTTAATTTAAGTGAATTTAAACGTTCAATTCTTTTTTGATGAAAAACTCCAATATTTTCTTCCACATATGTGGTTACTTCTTTAATATTTAACTCTCTCATAATTTGATTCTGGTTCAAAAAGTACTAATTTTTTTTCATCAAGTTGATCTTTTACCATTGAATAATATTCTTCTAAAATTTCAATTCCTATTAATTTCTGCTCATTCTTTGAGCTCATTGTTAGTTGTTCCTGATCCCTAAGGATCTAAAAACATCTCCAGGTTGAGTAAATAGTCTAATAAACCATTCTGGCAATGATTCTGGAAATGCTGCACTATGATTTTTATTGTTACACTCTGTTGCTAAATGTAATACGTTTGTTGGATATGCTTTATCTCTCTCAAGCCAATTTGAAATGTTTTTCCCAAATCCACTTCCAACCTTTGAATTATCTCTAATTTTATCTGTTTCAGAAAGGTTTTTTAGACGTGTTTTGGCCCAATCACCAGTTGGTACCATCACTTCTTCCTGATACATATTGAATTTTTTATCTTTATTAAACTGAAGCAATCTTTCCCATGAGTCTCTAAATCTATTAGGCCATTTCCCCGGATAAGAATTTTTCTTATGCCAAATGAATTCTTCAGTCCAAAACCAACCTTGTCTTCGCATTTCAAGAATAAGTTCCATAACATAAGTACTTCTCTCGCCATCGACAACTTTCTCTTTAATATTTAATACAAAAGTCCCAGATGGCTTTAATACTCTTAAAAGCTGTTCTGAAATTGGTAAAAACCATTTCACATACTTATCTGGATGAATTCCACCATAAGTGCTTTTCCGTTGGTCTGCATAAGGTGGAGATGTGAAAATTAAATCAACAGAGTTGGTTGGAAGCTCTTTTAATATTTCTTTACAATCTCCTAATCTTAAATCTGTATCAATAATCATTAAACTTTAGATTGTTTTTCTATTACAGGCAAAGATATAAATCTTTACGAATATTTTTTATTATCGTTTTATTGGTATACGTCTTAAACATCTCCTACACAAAACCCTTCAAATCTACTTCACCTTTCTCCATTGAAAATAAGCCAATACACTCAATACTGTCAGTGCAATAGCCGTATAATATACCGCTGGTGGAACAGGTACCGGATCTCCAGCAGCATATGAGTGCAATCCAGATAAGTAATAATTGACACCAAAATAGGTCATAATAACGGTGGCAAATCCAAACAACGAAGCAAAATTGAATGCAAAAATACCTCTAAGACCCGGAATAAATCGCATGTGCAAGATAAAAGCATACACCAAGATCGTAACCAAGGCCCATGTTTCTTTGGCATCCCAGCCCCAATATCTTCCCCATGATTCGTTCGCCCATACACCACCAAGATAGGTACCTACACTGACCATAAACAATCCACCAAGTAGTGTTATCTCAGAAATGATGGTGAGCTCCTTGATAGTTCGTTCTGTTTTGTGTTTATTATTTGAGGTCGTAAATACCATAAGAATTAAGTTCAACATGCCGATCACAGCGCCCAACATAAGAAAACCATAACTTCCTGCTTCTAAAGAAACGTGGATGGTGAGCCAGTATGATTTCAATACGGGTACCAATGGTGTGATTTCTGGGTCGAGCCAACTCATACCTGCGACCAGCAAAATAGTAGCTGCCAAAACCAAGGTTGCAGCCAATCCACCAAGTGACCGTCTAGAAAATATCAATCCAGCAAGCATGGTCGTCCAAGAGATGTAGATCATCGATTCGTAGCCATTGCTCCAAGGTGCTCTACCTGACACATACCACCTTAGTCCAAGTCCAAGTGTATGAAATGCAAAGATTGCCAATAATAAATACCAAGCCCAACGTGTATATTTCATTAGGTCTGCTGCGTGATTGAAGACGCCATAAAAGAAAAATCCAAGCAAAACCAAACTAAATAAACCATAGATATTGCGCAAGCGATTGAAAACATCCAATTTATTCAACATGAGTTCAGCCTTTACTCTGGCTTCAGATGGCATAACTTGGCCAGAAAATTGCCGTTGGGATACCGCTATTTTATCCAAATATACAGATGTTTTAGATAGATCACTGGTTCCTTGACCTTTTTGCACTTCTTCTATGTAAGCAGCAAAATCTTCAAAAGATGCCATGATAGAAGTAGCTGGCATTTGGATATCACGTAAGTCTGCAGGTGATACCCAAGTATTGGCAGGATCATCTGGTACGGGAAACATCTTCAATAGCCGTCCAGTAAATATCATATTGGCAATATTGATTTTCTCATCGAGTTTGATCACGGCCTTCTCTAATGTCCCTTGATCCTTTGGATTTACAGATTGTGCATTCCTGATATGCTCTCTAAGTTTGTATTCTCCTTCATCTGAAAAAAACTGGCGATAACTGATCAATTTCTCAGAAGCACCCAAGATTTTTTGCAACTCTGGATGGCTACCGATATGTATCATTGGCACATTTTCCCATTTTGAAGGATCCATGGTCATTGATAGAAATATTTGGTCGCTGGTGAGTCCGTAAAGCGTACTCTTTTTTGCCAACTTTCTCAAAACTTCGCCCGATAAGGTGTTTACAGGCTTGAATCTACCGCGATGATCTTGCACTAAGACCTTGCCAAAAGCTTCTGCTTCTGGTGCACTCACGTCGGATGTCACAGTAGATTGTGCAACCAATCCGGATGCTGACCCAAGGAACATCAATACGATTATGACAAGATTTTTTGTGGTCTGGTGCTGTCCCATTCGTTCTAACAACGATGTAAAGCGGCTGTTTTTGCTAAAAAAGGTCATAACCATTCCTATTGTCAATAATATATAGCCGATATACGAGATCCAAGTACCCCAAAAATCATGATTGACACTCAGATAAGTACCTGCTTCGTCTTGATCAAAAGATGACTGGAAAAAACGGTAGCCACCATAGTCCAGAATATTGTTCATATATATCCTAAATGGCATATTGACTCCTTTGGCCTGATCCACGACTGTTACTTCACTTGCATAAGACGATGGATTGTCAGTACCAGGATATCTTTCCATGATAAAATCGCGAAGCTGAATATTGAAAGGCACTGAGACTTCTTTTGAGCCATAAGACACGGCCATCTTCACATCGCCGAAATCCAGCACTTCAGGTTGCCCAGCTACTCCTTTTTGGCCTACAATGACTGTATTTTTGGCACTGCCATTTTTTGAAATAGAGAGTCGAAGGCCAGCGGCACTTTCATTTTTCATTTTACGATCACCAGCTACGATTTGTGCAACAGCAGATGGTTTGAAATCGCCAATAACGAAGCCAGATTCACCAACCATATACATCGATCTCAAGCGTAGTGGTCGATAATCGGCTGGAGCCAAAGTATCTGTTTTTTGTGTAGCCATGACGGTCTGCACCACGGTGACGTCTGTTGCAAAATACAAAGAATCATTGCGCACGATGACATTCATTGCGTTAGGAAGTCTGTCGTCAGTAAAATTAAAATTTATTCCATTAATATTTGTCCTTTCGCCTTGTTTTACAAAAAGCTCTTCCCTACCTCGCTTGCCAGCGATAACAACTTTCATCACGGGTTTGCCTTCTTTACTTTCGATAAGCTGCTCTTTAGGATTTGGGATAAATTCATTTACATCTACTTTAAATAAGTTGTTACCTACTTGATAGCTTCCGCTAAAATCATTTTCGCCCAATGTAGAAAATTCAACTGGCTCAGCAAAGGAGTATGTTTTATCGCCTGATGTCACCATAAAATTAAGATAAGTTTCAGCAGATAAAAATGTATTAGAAGCTTTGCCTTCTCTTATATGCATCATGCCTTCATAGCCAAAGTATCTGGTCACTCCAGCGCCGATGATGATGATGATAATCGCACTGTGAAAGATCAGCGATGCCCATTTCTTTTGTTGAAACATCCTGAATCTAAATATATTAGCCAGAATCGTACATCCAAATAAGATCAATAAAACTTCAAACCAAGTAGCACGAAATATCAAAGCTTGGGCAGAACTAGTGCCAAAATCATTTTCAATAAATGTCGCTACACCGATGGCTATGGCAAACACCAATAAATACAAGCCAGCAGCCGATGTTGAAAAAACTGTATTATTTATTTTTTGTAACCACTTCATTATCATAAGGAGAATTATGCACAAATTTATAAAATATATACGAATCCATCGAATTTTTGACTTGAAAGGGTAAATATTACTATCGAACGGGAAGTTATTTTGTTTTGCAAATCAACCTACTTTCTACCTTCCAAATCAAACATTTTTTGAAGAAAACAATCGCATTCACAACGCTACAACAAACATAATAGTTGATATAATACACATATTTAATTATCTAAATATCAGCACTAAACACATATTCGATATATTACATTTATTAATTAAAATACATTTATCATTGTATATCAATATATTACAAATCGTAAATAAAAAATATATTAAAAACATTAAAATAAATTACTTTATATATACTTAAATAAAATAATATGTTATATCTTTGCATTGTGTAAGTTTTGGTTATTAAATTGTAAAATTCGTAGTTGCTCGTGAAAAGTCGCGAGCACTTTTTTAGAAAAGATTCTTACTTCATCACAAAGAAGTAATTCCACATAAAATTTTCAAGTACATATAGTCATATTAAACAATGTAAAAATATTTGGCACGGTATTTGAATTATAAAGAGTATATGAGTTTTGGTTATTAAATTGAGTAATGCCCGTGTTTTCGTCTTACACGGGCTTTTTTATTTTATACAAAATCCTATTCCTACTACACGTCACAAAACTACCTAACTACCGTATACAGACATAGCAATATCAGCCTTGTCAAACATAAGCACCATTATATAAATACGAATCAGGAAAAGTTATTTCAGTCGAAGATCAATGTTCGTGACCGATAATATTCTTTTGATTTGGTATAATAACTTCTATATCTGCGTCATTGTCTAAGATGATACATTGACATGCCAATCGAGATTCCAATTTTGGATTTATAGCACGATCAATAAAATCTTCTTCTTTATCTGATATTTCTTCCAAATCATCTCCGCCTTTTACTACATATATGTGACATGTCGAACAAGCACAGACTCCACCACAATTATGGTTGAGATGGACGTCAAAATCCTCTGTAGCTTCTAATATTGAATATCCCTCAGCCACTTCTTTGGCCAGGACTTCCGGTATCGAAGTATCTTCAAACCTGAATTTTATTGTTGCCATTGATTTCTCTACAATTTATTGATACGATTACTAACATCAATATTAGATTTTTGGTTTAAAAATAATAGGTATTGAACGTATCAATCCGACCAAGTGACCATTCCTGTGTTAAATTAAAGAAATTCCAATTAACATTTACTTGTCGATTTTTTTCGCTGAATTAAGTTCACAAGTTAAACTTTAAGGTAATTTTACTACTTTTGCAATAATTTATTAACCAACGTAAGGAATCGTTTCCTGCATAAGCGAATTTATACTTACAATGAAAGCTTTGCACAATCGCATCAATCGGCATGTCCTGAAACAAAGGATCATGCAAGACAGTACGCCTAGAGCTACTTTGTCATTTTATCAATATTATCACTTGGGCAATCCCCAACTTTTCAGAGATCATTTCTATCTCCTGCTATCAGATGTTGATGTCTTGGGTAGAATTTATGTATCATACGAAGGCGTAAATGCCCAAATTTCTGTACCTACTGACCGGATCGAAGATTTCAAATCGGCACTGAGTACGATCACTTTTCTTGAAAATATCAGGCTCAATTTTGCAATAGAAGACGATGGAAAGTCATTTATCAAGCTGATAATCAAGGTCAGAGACAAAATCGTCGCTGATGGTCTAAACGATGATGCTTTTGATGTAACCAATAAAGGCATCCACCTCAAAGCTGAGGAATTTAACAAACTGGCAGATAACCCTGAGACGATCATCATCGATATGCGCAATCATTACGAGAGTGAAGTCGGATATTTTAAAGGTGCAATTTTGCCAGATGTCGAGACTTTTAGAGAGGCATTACCCATAGTCGAAAAGATGCTCGAAGATAAAAAAGACAAACATATCATCATGTATTGTACTGGTGGCATCCGTTGTGAAAAAGCTTCTGCCTATTATAAACACAAGGGATTCCAACACGTTTATCAGGTAGAAGGTGGCATTATAGAATATACCCGCAGGGCCATTCAATTAGGTATTGAGAATAAGTTTGAAGGGAAGAATTTTGTATTTGACGAAAGGCTTGGAGAAAAAATATCTCCTAAAATCGTAGCCAAATGTCATCAATGTGGCGAGCCGTGTGATACCCATACAAACTGTGCCAATGATGCCTGTCACTTACTCTTCATCCAATGTCCCACTTGTGCAGAGAAGTACGATAAATGCTGTTCTGTAAAGTGCAAAGATTTCAACGTTTTGCCAGAAGATATGAAAATTGCACTGCGCAAATCGACAACTTTCAATGGTACAAAATTTGGTAAAGGCAGATACAAAGCACATAACAAAAATGCAGTTTTGGATCATGGTTCGCTAGAAACTGAGCACACTCAATCAACCTTGCAGTAATAAAATTTTCATCAATCCATGACCGACAATCCGACAAATATTCCACCAAAATTTCAGAAATATAACCGATGGTTAAAATATGGCGTGCTCTCTATTGTCGGATTGATTGCGTTAATATTCATTTGGATTAGCAATACAGATTTACCGAGTTTTGAAGACCTAGAAAATCCAAAATATGACCTTGCTTCTGTCATTTATGATGCCAAAGGCACACCTTTCGGAAGATATTATATAGAAGATCGGGTGGCTATTTCCTATGAACAATTGTCCGAAAATGTCAAAAATGCACTCATTGTCACAGAAGATGACCGTTTCTATAGTCATAGTGGAATTGATGTTCGGGCTTTGATAAGAGTTGGGTTTAAGACATTGATTCTCAGACAAGAAAGTGCAGGTGGAGGTAGTACTATTTCGCAGCAATTGGCAAAGTTGCTATATAGACGGCCCAATATGAAAGGTATGTCCTACCCTACTAAAGTTTTAACGCTCATCTCTTCAAAGCTAAAAGAATGGGTCACAGCCATCAAGTTGGAAAAAAGCTATACCAAAGAGGAGATTTTAGTGATGTATCTGAATAAATTTGAATTCATCAATGGCGCACATGGTATCGAAGCTGCTGCCCAGATTTATTTTGCAAAACATCAAGATTCATTATCTATAGGTGAGGCCGCTACCTTGGTTGGAATGCTCAAAAATCCTAGCTTGTATAATCCTAAAAGATTTCCAGAAAAATGTCAAGAAAGGCGAAATACTGTACTTAAATTGATGTACAACAATGACTTATTGGACAAAAAAACTTATGAGGAGATTTCGGCTTCAGATATAGACATGACTGCATTCTCTAGGAAAACTCAAAGTGAAGGACCTGCACCGTATTTTAGAGCTGAATTGACAAAATTTTTAAAAGACCTTTTTACCAAACAAAATATCAAAAAATCTGACGGTACAGAATATAATGTATATACCGATGGGCTAAAAATATATACCACCATCGATCTTGTGTATCAAAAATATGCAGAACAGGCGGTTTTCGAGCATATGCAATGGAATCAAGAAAGATACTGGAAGGCTTGGAAAGATAAAGATCCTTGGACGCACGATACTGATGATTATCAAAAAAACTTGCGTGCTGATATTCTCGAAAGTCAATGTAAAGGATCCGAAAGATATCTTGGACTTCGCAATCAACATCTAGGTAAAGCCTTGCAAAATGTAGAAGAAAAATATCCAGGTTTATCCATGTCAGACAATGTGATCAAAACATTGGACTCCATCCAACAAAATCTCACTTCTTGGCATAATGCTACCAAAAATGAAAGATTGGAAATAGTCGATCAAGACAAATATCACAGACTGATCAATGGTGAGCTCTGGCCTGAAATAATAGCTCAATACAAAAAATTGCAGGATGCGTATAAAGCCGTATTCTTCAAACCTATAAAAATGAAGGTATTCGACTATGCGACTGGCGAAAAGGAAGTAGAAATGACACCTTACGACTCAGTAAGATACCACAAAATGCACTTACAAGCTGGTATGCTGGCCGTCGAGCCATCTACTGGTTTTGTCAAAGCGTGGGTAGGCGGCGTCAATCACACTTACTTCAAGTACGACCATGTCACGATGCGACGATCGGTTGGTTCTACGATCAAGCCTTTTGTATATACGCAAGCAATGGCTGTAGCCAATATCTCGCCTTGTCAGGAATTCGATGATATCCAATACACCATCGCACCAGGAGATCCTGGATTTGATATGGTCGAAGAGTGGTCACCCTATTCCAAGGATTGCTGTATTCTAAAAACTCTATTAGTGTCAAACTGCTCAAAGAAATGGGTACCGTAGCGCCGATCCGAGATCTTTTGCACAATCTTGGTATAGACAAGAATCTAAGACTCGAAAACGGACGATTGGCTGTACCGAAATTGCCATCGATTTGCCTAGGAGCTGTAGATCTTTCCTTGCTCGAAATGACTGGAGCTTATGATGCATTTGGTAATAATGGTACCTATGTCCAACCAGTATTCATCACCAGAATCGAAGACAAAAACGGCAAAATCATCTATCAAGGCATACCAAATAGAAAATCTGCCATCAATCCGCTTTACAATTCAGTCATGCTCGCCATGCTGAAAAACAATATCTCAGGCAAATACACACTCAATTTAAAATCCAAACTGGGCGGCAAAACTGGTACTACTAATGATTTTGCAGATGGTTGGTTTATGGGTGTAGCACCAACGTTAGTGACTGGAATATGGACAGGCGGCGATGATAAGTGGATCCGATTTTTGACATTGGACGAAGGACAAGGATTTATAATGGCTAGGCCGATTGCACAAAAGTTTTTCCAAAAGCTAGAAGGTGATCCCAATTGCGGATATGACTATACATCGGACTTCCCTACTCCACCAGCCGGATATGAGGAAATGATCGATTGCGCACAACTTAAAACCATCAGGCCATCTGCCGAAAGATATATGCTTCGTAAGAAAAAAGAGTCGCTTGAAGAATTTGATGATGAATTTTGATAAGCATATATAAAAAACACAACATGAACACAAAAATAAGTTTTGAAGTCTTGTCATGGCTTTTCGCCATCATTTTCGCAGCGCTGTTTGTGTTGCCTATATATGTGAAATGTGGAACAAATTACACCTTTTATATAGAGAATATTGTTTCCATTATCTTGTTTGTGACATTGACAAGATTGCTTTTTTTGTTTTCGTACACGCCGTATTGCAGGAGTAAGTGGTTGAGAATGGTGTTGATATTTTTACCTATACCATTTCTAATGTATCAAATAGGAAATTTGTATGATTTTCAGAAGTTTGTAGATGAAGAAGGCGCAATCAGTTTTTTTAAGGATAGTTTTGAAATCAGTGATTACAACTTTTCAAGATACATCAAATACCAATTTTTATTTTTTTGCGTAAGCGCCATTGTTACATTAGTATTATTACCGGTAAGGATGATTATCTCTTTTTGGCGCACAATCAATACCAAAGATAAAGTTTAACTTTTTATAAATAAAAATATAGAAATATGGCGCTCGTCAATGAATTTAACGAATACCGTACTAAGATGAATGAGCGAATTTTAGCTCAGGATAATAAAGTTTTGAAACGATTTTTCAGCTTAGATAATCAGGCTTATCAAGATGGTGCATTGTCAGAAAAAACCAAAGAATTGCTTGGTTTGGTAGCGTCAATGGTACTCAGATGTGATGATTGTATCAAGTATCATCTCGGCACTTGTCATCAACACGGTGTTACAACGGATGAAGTATATGAAGTATTTTCTATTGCCAATTTGGTTGGTGGATCTATTTGCATCCCACATACGCGAAGAGCTGTAGAATATTGGGACGAATTAGAATCTCAGTCCAATCCAGACTAATTACTGTCTATTTCTATTTATTTGATATCAAATCTCTGCCAAATAGAAATCTTGATTTCCAATATTCTGACTTGGAGATTTCATCCACTTTTACGCCTGCAGATGTCGTAGCATGGACTACTCTTAGCTGGTCTTGTGTATGGTCAGAGACAATAGCTACATGCGAAATCCGCGTTTCATCCCCAAAAAATACCAAGTCTCCGGGCTGTAATGCTTCTTGTGTCTTAGCTACTCCCATTTCAGCTAGCTTATGTGATGGACCTTGTAGCGGTATGCCATTTTGAGTAAAAATATAACCTGTAAATCCACTGCAATCAAAGCCCGATTCTGGCGTTTTGCCACCTGAAGCATATTGAGTCCCTTCATATTGTAATGCCGAGAGCACGATGCCATTTCTTAGTGTTGATGCTGTACCATAGCTGGTATTGCCAGATCTATTTGTCGTTTTTGTATTCTTTTCGTATGTATATTTTTTATCTTCTTTCGAATGATTTCTATTAGATGATCGCTTATTGGCTGAAGAATATTTGCTGGTACGTGATCCAGCAGTAGGACTACACGATGTCACCATCATCATCAAAAAAATGATACTAAAAGCTGCAAAATAAACTTGTATTCTATTCATAACCAAACACTTTTTTATTACTATTTACATTTATTATTAATGCATTAAACATTATTAATATTTATAATATCAAAAATAGTGCCTTTTTTAAATCTTCTTCAAAAAACCAGTATTCAAAAATCCAAAATCAAACATCAATCACCCATAATCAAAAATCCAAAATCAATAATCAAACATTACTAAACTCATACCCAATATGAAAAAGCGCATCACCCAATGACACGACACTTGCATTATTATGACCTATGATATGACCAGTGTAGGTAGATAATACATCGATACTTTTTGTTCCAAAAGGATCTTTAATTTCTCCCAGCTTTTGTCCTTTTTGCACAAAATCACCAGACTTACTACTCCAGATGAACATGCCAGGTGATTCGGCGCGAACCCAATTGTCTTTATGAATGATAAATTGTTCGGATGGCAGAGTTATTTCTGGATCATCAGTCATCCCTAAGCCATTCAGCACATTTCTGATGGCCATCGTTCCACTATTGATAGCAAATTTGTCCAATCGAATCGATTCTCCACCTTCGTAAACTACTGCAGGTACTTTCATCTCAGATGCAGCTCTGCGAAATGAATGTGCGATCAATGGCTGCTCTATCAGATAACGCACGCCAAAAATCGAGGCTATTTTTTCGGCCACTGCATCAGTTTTACTGTACCGGACTTGTGGAAAATTGTATCTCGCATCGCCTCCTGTGTGAAAATCGATGGCAACATCTACATGTGGCAGAATTTTCTTGGTGATGATACGTGCAACTCTCGATGCAAGTGAGCCGTTTAAATGGCCTGGAAATGAACGATTTACGTCTTTGCCATCTGCAACATCGCGGCTAAAATTTATAAAACCATATACATTCAGTAGCGGAATGACGATGACAGTACCACAAGTCACCAATGAATACATCTGTTCTTCTATACTGCGCCGGACGATTTCTATACCGTTGATCTCATTGCCATGTACACCACCAAGTATTAAGACCGAAGGCCCTGGTTTGTCTGTATGCAATACATGGGCAAATACATTAATCCTATTGTCCGAAGGCAACTTACCAGCGTTGATCCTTATGGTTTGTATTTTGCCAGGGATAATCAATTCGTTGTCAATAAAAAGTTCGCTTCCTACCTTAAATTTAGGGACGATCATATCTTTAAGCTGCATCTATTTTCGATTTTTTTCTATAAAATTGATGATTTTTCCTGCAATATCCACGCCTGTAGTACCTTCGATACCTTCCAAGCCTGGTGATGCATTCACTTCAAGTACGACAGGACCTGAATTAGTTTTCAGCATATCAACACCAGCTATTTTCAGACCGAGAATTTCGACAGACTTAAGTGCAGTTTCTTCTTCCTGAGACGTCAAGGTGATCAATTCTGATGTGCCACCACGATGAAGATTTGATCTAAAATCACCTGGTTTGGCTTGCCGTTTCATAGCACCTACGATCTCGCCATCCACGACAAAAGCCCTTATGTCCGCACCTTTGCTTCTCTGATAAATTTTTGCATGATTACTTTTTCTCTTGTAGCATAAAAGCTTCCAAGATTGATTCGGCATTGCTTTTATTTTCGGCAAGAATGACGCCCATACCTTGAGTACCCGATACCAACTTGATAATAATAGGATAAGGCTCCATTTCTTCTAACAAAAACGGCATCGTGTACTGGTTGCTTACATAAATCGTCTTCGGTACACCGATACCATGACTGCCTAGGATTTGTAAACAAGACAATTTATCTCTTGCTTTGAGCAGTGGTTCGGCATGTAGTGTAGAAAAAACACCTTGACTCTCGAACTGACGTATGACCGCAGCACCGTATGTAGTAGCTGTAGATCCGATACGCGGTATCACTGCATCTATATTTTGTATCTGCTGATTGTTAAATAAAATTTTGGATTTTCCAGATTCTATGACTAGGTCACACATCATATGGTCGATCACACGTACATAATGATTGCGTCGGCGAGCTGCTTCTACCAGACTTTGCGTGCTGTACAAGGCAGCATTGCGGGATAAGATGATAATATTCATGATTGAAAATCCTGTTTTTGCTGTAAATATATTTTTAAATTCGGAACTGTGCTAATTTGATATTACCATTGAGAGTTACTCAAAATTTTTACCATGTTACAGTCAAGCTCTAGGGGCTTTCTTTTGCAAAGTAAATTACAACCAGCACCAAAACCTTTAAAATTCTTGTTTTGAAGTTACCAATGGGCACACCCCAAGTTCGCGTTGGGTACTAATAAAAAGGCTTTGACTTTTAAATGTGAATCCCCGTTAACTGTGCTAATTTGATATTAGCCTAATTTAAAAACTTACGAATCGAAATTCAATATTTATAATAACTTTACCCTTTTCTTATAAAAATCAACAATCAAAAATCCAACACCAATAATCAAAAATCAAAAATTCAAAATCAAACATCAAAAATCCAACATCAACAATCAAAAACAAAACAATGTCCATCGAACTCAACAATAAAAAAACCATCAATGCTTGGGCGATCTTTGACTGGGCAAACTCAGCATACGCCTTAGTCATCTCTACGGCCATCTTCCCAGGATATTTTGAAGAATATACACCAAAGATCATCACTATCGGATCGTTAAGCTTTTCGAATAGTTCGCTTTACTCATTTGCAGTGTCATTTTCTTATATAATCATTGGCTGTTTGTCTCCACTATTATCTGGCATTGCGGACTTCAGTGGACGTAGGATGTTTTTTCTTAAGACATTTACACTCATCGGTTCATTGGCGTGTACGGCATTATATTTTTTCAAAGGCGAACCACAACTATGGTTAGGCACTTCTGCTTTTATCTTGGCTACCATAGGATTTGCGGGAAGTTTGGTATTTTATGATTCGTACCTACCACTCATCGTCACAGAAGACCGTTATAATAAGGTCAGCGCCAAAGGATTTACCTACGGCTACATCGGTAGTGTCATCCTACTTATTTTCATACTGATGATGATTCAAAAGCCCGAATGGTTTGGACTGGCGAACGGACAACTTGGTGCGCGATTGGGATTCCTTACTGTAGGTATATGGTGGCTAGGATTTGCCCAATATACTTTCAGGCATCTACCCAAAGACAAAAAACAGCTTTTCACTTCAGACATGATCAAAAACGGCTACAATGAGATTTTCAAAGCATTCAACCGTATAAAAGAAATCCCAGATTTGCGACGATCTGGATTACGATTTGTGTTGGTGCGTATTTCACGTATGACAAGCTGCTATTTTATGTACTTGCTGGATTTGTAGGTCTAGTGATGGGTGGCATCCAGTCCTTGTCCAGGGCTAGTTATTCTATGCTCTTACCCCAAAAAGATCAGGATACAACGTCCTATTTTAGCTTCTATGATGTGGTGTACAAATCAGCCATCGTAGGCGGTACTTTTCTTTTCGGCCTTGTAGATAATATTACCAATAATATGCGATATTCTGTGCTAACCTTAGCGTTTTTGTTTATTGCGGGCTTTTATTTTATGTGGCAAACAAAGCTAAATACTCCAAAACATTTGGTTTAAAAATTTTGTTCTTTTTTTTTAATTACTTAATATGGAAAACACAAATGAAAATATAGACCAAGGAGCAATATACGACGATTGTGCTGAAAACAATGCATTAATCCATCGGTATGCCAATAAAAACATGATTGCTGATGCAACTTATGCAAATAAGATAATAGACATTGATGGCAAATCTTATTTAAAATTTAGACTTTGGGTGCTGAACTTCTCAAAATTTCTGTAGATAATATTTCAGACCATATCCATATTGCTGACAGTGAATCAGGCCAGTACTTCTACCTCACACAAACAATAGAACTGTTAGAACAGAAACTCCAGTCTCAGTTAAACATCAATAAAGCCCTACACCAACTCAACCGAAATTTAATGCTTGAGCAGGATCATATAATTAATGCAAAAATAGAGAAATCGCCAAACTAAAGACCGACTTAATAAACTTGCCAGAAAAAATGCAAAACCAAATAATTGCACTTTCAGATGAACTTAAGGTTGCTAATGACAAATTAACACCAATCAGAGAAGAGCTCACGCTGCTTATAAATGCTCAAACGAAGCTTCGCAGAAATATAGACCTTTGTAAATAAAAATAACGCTTTAAACACTGAAAATAAAGAATCAAAAGAACAAATCAAGTCTTTATTAAATAGACATGTAACTCTAAAATCGCATATCTCCAAGCATAATAAAATGCTCGAAATTCATAGACTTCTAGTGAAAAGCAAAATCAGAAAACTTTCCAAATCGACTGATCACTCCATAAATTCATTAAAATCTATGGCTGAAAAAAATGATTTAGACATGTATCGATTTACAGATTTTGCTATCTCTATGCTGGATACCTTGCACCTTATGAGAGCATCACAAGAACAAGCCTCTGGCATATTAGATACTATGGATTTTATCATCAACCAACCACAACCCGAAGATATTCCATAACCAACCATCTATCTCCACAATCCAAAATCAATCATCAAAAATCCACAATCAACCATCAATAATCAAAAATCCACAATCAAAAATCCAACATCAATAATCAATAATCCAAAATCATCAATCAATCATCAAAAATCAATAATCCAAAATCAATAATCAATAATCCAAAATCAACAATCATGAAAGAAAATTTAGTCTTAGAGAAAACATACCAATTTGCATTGACATCAGTAGAGTTGTATAAATTGCTGATATCAAAAAACGAATATGTATTGTCAAAACAATTTTTAAGAAGTGCGACCAGTATCGGCGCCAATGCCCATGAAGCAACTGCTGGCTATAGTAAAAAAGACTTCGCCGCCAAAATGTCTATTGCATCAAAAGAAGCTCGAGAAACCTTATATTGGTTAAGGCTCATAGAAGATGGAAAATTTGTAAGCTATGATTTCAGCCATATCAAAGAAGAAGCCGAACGTCTCGTAAAAATATTGACCGCCATAGTCAAAACCACACAAGCCAACCTCAACAAACCCAAACATCCAAAATCAAACATCAACCATCCATAATCCAACATCAATAATCCAAAATCAACCATCCAACATCAAAAATCCGCCACTTACTAATTAAAACAAACCATTAAATTAAAAAACAGCATATTTTACCAAATTATTGATGCCAATTAAATTATTTCATTATATATTTACACAAATTTTATAATCTTTTTATCAAAATCATTCAATATGAGAATCTTATACGTACTGATGTTTTTTTTAATGATGTCTGTTACGATTCATGCACAGTTTATCAATAATGGAGCGACCGTAACCATCCAATCTGGTGCAACTTTGCGAATTGAGACAGATTTTATCAACAACTCGGGTACTGTCACCAACAATGGTGTACTCGAAGTAAAGGAAGACTTTACAAATGCGGCGGCAGCTACATTTACTTCTGCAGTAGGATCTACCGTAAATTTATAGGTGACACACCATCAATTGTGACTTCAAATGGTGATGCTTTCCATCACGTTAGTATGGAAAAAACCGCCCAAAACATCACACTTGCTGATGCTATGAGTGTAGCGGGAACACTTACATTTACTAACGATAACAATAAGGTCATCCTCGGTGCCAACAACTTGACCATTCAGGATGGAGGTAGTATTGCTTCTTCCGATGCCAATGAGTATGTGGTAGCAAACGATGCTGGTAGCCTGATCAAAGGCCTATCTGCCAATGGTACGATCA
>JADKGF010000022.1 GCA_016717105.1 Saprospiraceae bacterium
ACCATTTCATATGATGAAGCGATGGAACTCTTCAAATTACCGCGTACGATTGGCCAACTGAACAATGAAGAAGTAACAGTTAATACTGGTAGATTTGGCCCATATGTGAAGTATGGCGAGTTGTTTGTAAATTTGCCTAGAAGTATGGATCCTATGGTAGTCACGATGGATGAAGTCAAAACACTCATCGAAGCCAAATTGGATGAAAATGCCCCAATCGGATATTATAAAGAACTTCCTATAACAAAAGGTAAAGGTAGATTTGGTCCATTTGTGAAGTGGAATGATATGTTTATCAATATTCCCGTAAGGTTCAAATTGGAAACAATCACTGTAGATCAAGCGATAGAATTGATTGACCTTAAGGTAGATAAGGAAGCCAATAGATATGTTCAGCAATGGCCGTCAGAAAAAATTTCCATAGAAAATGGTAGATGGGGACCATATTTGAAATTTGGTAAAAATAATCTCAAACTTCCTAAAAAAGATGGGCAAAAGATCGAAGATGCATACTTGCAGACGGTTAGCCTTGAAGAAGTGAAATCTTGGATAGAAGCAGAAATACCTGATGCGTTTAAGAAAAAGGAAAGCCCTAAAAAAGCATCTACGGCTAAGCCTGGTGCGAAAAAAAAGTAATTTTATTTAATTAAAGATTCCTTAACTAACAATATTATCGTAGATTTTGTCTTTATTATAATATAAATAAGTTTAAAATGAAATCATCACTAAAATTGTTATACCTGATTTTCGGAGTGTTTTGTATAAACAGTCTGTATGGCCAAACTTTAGATGAAGAAACAGGATTTTTGTATGTAAAAGCAGAATATCTGTATGAAACCGGCAGGTATGATGAAGCAATTTCTCAATATAATCAGGTAATTACTAAGGATCCTGGATATAAAGATGCATTGATCCACCGTGGTTGGGCAAAATATGCCATGGCTGCATATAAAGGTGCTAAAACCGATGCAGTCGAGAGTATCAATCTCAAGGGTATTAATGCTGAAGCTGCAGCGTTGTTAGGAAGATCTTTTGCCCAAATGGGAAATGAAGCTGCTGCCATAAACAGTTTAACGGCAGCCATTGCGCTTGATAACAAGAATGCAAGTTATTATGAGTGGAGAGCTGGCGTTTATGAAGGCGACGACCAGTTGCTAAAAGCTTGTCATGATTATGAAGCAGCAATGAATCATGGTAGTGCTTCTGCCGAAGTAAAAGCAAGAAATCTTTGTGGTTCAAAACCAAAACCAAAGGCAGAAGACACAGAAGTAACATCAACACCTAATACAACTACAACATCAGATAATCAAAATCCAAATGAATTGGGAGAAAATGAAGTATTATCTCAAGGTACAAAAGAACCTGAAACAACACCAACTCCAAATTCAACCCAGACTACCAATACTCAAACCGAAACTCAAACAAGTTCAGAAGGAGAATCTGTGGTACGTGTAGTTGATGATTCTGAGCCAGTTGTAGTTAATGATAACTTGCCTAAAAATGATGATACTGTCAATAGCTTGAAAATCGATGAAGAATTGGTTGTTCAAATCTATGGTCAAGAATTGGGCAAACGAAAAATTACCGAAGTACCCAGCATTTTGATATTGGCAGATGAGAATGGTAAGGTTACGATCAATTTCTGTGTCAATAAAGAAGGTATAGTCACTTCAGCAGAATTTAATGGTAGCATGTCCACTATTGCCAAAAAAAGCTTGGTGTCTTTGGCACTACGCAAAGCTAAAGAATTCGAATTTGCAAAAGGTAAGTATGATAGTCAATGTGGGATGATGGTATTTATCATCAAGCCATCATAAAACATATCTTTTACCAACCAGTAAATGCTTCGTTAAACACATTTTCATATAGTTGTTTGAAAATTTCATCTATCAATGCATCCTGTATGCTGATAAAATCCTTGTCACTTTCGAAAGTTCTGAAAAATGTAAATTGTTTTGACTTCCAATTCTTAGATTCGTCTTTATTGTTGAAATAGTCAACAGAAACCGTGATTTCAAATTTGTTCAATGCCACAGTATTTCCTGCTTGTGGTGCTTCTGGTGATATTGCAAATCTTACCATACGACCTGAAAACTCGATATCGGGATTTTGCTCATTATAGGTCAATCAGGATTCATTCCTTATCTTGGCCCTGAGCCCTTCAGTAAATCGTTGATGTAAGTCACGGGAGCACCGATGGCATCGTTTTGAAAATTATCCACAAAATAGGTTTTACATCTGTCGGGATATTTATTCCTTTAAAACTAATGGAACATTGCAAAAAAACATTATGGGTAAAACTAAAATGATTGATCTCAATTTATTTGATTTTTTACTTTAACGATTGAAAATAGATTAATGTTTTGAATAATGGGTGATTAAGATCATTATTTGGTAAATCTTTAAGTTTGGTTTCTGCCTTAAATATCGTAACTTTGCAATTCATATAAATATTTTAATTAAAGTGGAGAATATCAAGATAGACAAATCCCTACTCAGACGGTTTAATGAATACACGAGTACGGATAAAACAAAAGCTACTATTCAGATAATTAATTCTTTCGGCCCGTTTGTTGCCATTTGGGTGTTGATGTATTTATCACTTGATTACAGCTATTGGCTTACGTTTCTTTTAGGTATTATCAATTCTTTTTTTCTAGTAAGGATTTTTATAATACAGCACGACTGTGGTCACAGGACATTTTTAAATAATGATACAGCCAGAAATATTGTAGGTTATATGTGTAGTCTCTTTAGCACGATTCCCTACCACTATTGGGCAAAATCACCATATTCATCACGCCAATAACGGTATGCTCGAATTAAGAGATATTGGAGATATTGACACCCTTACGGTAAATGAATACAAAGCGCTTACTGGTTGGGGGAAATTTCGTTACAGGATTTACAGGTCTATTCCGGTTATGTTTTTTATTGGACCTGTTTATTATGTGTTGATACACAATAGATTGCCAATGATTAAGATGGATGTTTTCAAAAATGAAACTTGGAGACTTTACCTCAATAATATTGTTTTGGCTGGCATTTTCTTATTGCTTGGTTACTACTTAGGTTGGTACAAGTTTTTTATTACGCATCTGACCATTATTGTGTTGTTTTCAGTGATTGCCATTTGGTTCTTTTATGTACAGCATCAGCACGAAGAAGCATATAAAGAATGGAGAAATAAGTGGGATTATCTCACCGCAGCTATTAGGGGTAGTACGTATTACAAAGTGCCAAGAATGTTCAATTGGCTTACAGGTAATATCGGAATCCACCATATCCACCATTTGAATCCTGCGATTCCAAATTACAATCTAAAAAGGGCATTGGCAGAAAATCAATGGATCAATCAATACGTCACAATAATCACTTTTTGGGAAAGTCTAAAACTAGCTTCCAACAAGCTTTGGGACGAATCATCTAGTAGAATGATCACATTTGCTGAATATTACCGATTAGAAAAAGCCGGTATCGTTTGATTTTAAGATAAGTATAGTGCAGCATAATGTGAAAAGCAGCCGCCAATCACAAAAATATGCCATATAGCGTGATGCCAAGCTAAGTGTGTTTTTATATAAAAATAAACACCTAAAGTATAGCTGATTCCGCCAGCAATCAGCCAAAAATGTACAGTTGGTGACATACTGATCGTAATGTCATCGTATATAAATATTACCATCCAGCCCAAGACCAAATATAAACATACCGAAATCAGCTCATATTTGGTTTTATATACGAGTTTGAAGATGATACCCAAGGCAATAATAACCCAATGGAGTAGCAAAAACTTCAATCCTACACTTGTATTGTAATAATATAAAATAAATGGCGTGTACGTGCTTCCTATTAGAATGAAAATAGAAATATGATCCACAATGCGCCACCTGTTTTTCCTGACATCTTTATTTGCTAAGTGATATAATGTGGAACTTGTAAACATAAATATCATTCCAAACATAAAAATACCTAAACCCAATATTAATTGAGGCTGAAAGGCAGTAATTATCAACCAAGGAGCCGCTAATATAGCCAACAGCAAACCGATACCATGCGTAATGACATTGGCTTTTTCATCGAGGGAAAGATTTAAAAACAGCTTTTTTATATACAAGACCATTATAAGCCAAATTGCTGTCTATATGCGGGCTCTACACCTGCAAAACCTATATTAATGGCTTGTTGAAGATCAGCTTTTGCTTCATTTATTTTATTGAGACCGTGATAAGTTTTAGATCTTTCGTAATAAAAGAGGCCTTTATTTTTCGACTCATATTTAAGAGATTCTGAGTATGCAACAATTGCTTCTTCAGGTCTGTTTAACATACGAAGGGCACGACCTTTTTCGTACCAAAGATCTCCATTGTATGGGACAAGTTTGAGATACGACTCGATATCTTGCAATGCTAGATCTACGCGATTGAGATTGTGATACATGATAGACCTGTTCCAAGTATCCAACAGCATGATCAGGCTTGAGTTTGATGCCTTCGGTCATATCAGTGACCGCATTTTGCAAATCACCTAGACGAGCATAAGTAGCACCTCGATTTACGCGAAATTCCCCATCTTTAGGATCATATTCTATCGCTTTGGAATAGTCTCTCAATGCCATCATCAATGTATCTTTGCCTTTGGCAAGTTCGAAATAGAGTCTCGCTCTACTGTTGTATGCTTGAGGTTGATTATCTTTCATGGCTATAGTGGTATTATAGTCATCAATAGCTTCCTTATACATCTTGTTGTCCCGATAGTAGTTGGCTCTATTCCCGTATGGCAATGTTGTATTTTTATAATATTTTAATACGTGAGTCCAAAGCGTAGCACTATTTTTCCAAATTTTATTTTGATTAAAAGTCAACAATGAAAAAGCTAACAAAAATATTGCGGAAGCGCCTAATGCTATTCCAGATTTTGATTCATTGGTTGTTAAGGTTTTATCAAGATAATATCCAGCCATTATAAAAAATCCAAGATACGCTATATAGGTAAATCTATCAGCCAAATACCCTTGTCCTGCACCGAGTATCTGCAATAGAAAAACGATATTAACAATAAAGAAAGTCAAACCAAAAAATACAATTTTATGCTCTTTCTTATAGGATTGGAACAATACATAGATCACCACTGGTGCGATCAAGATTGATGGGTAAAAATACCATGGAAAATAATTGGGATATGGATATAATGGAGACATCCTGAATGGAACTATAAGCTTTACTAAGTAAATTACAAAACTGAAAGCTCCAATAAAAAGCCTTTGGATAAAGTTAAAATGAGTCTCATCCACTGCCGATGCCAAGGATCCGAAATCTCGAAGCATGTATATACCCAAGATACCGAATATGAGCGATAGCAAGAAAAAAGGAATTTTATTAATGATGCTTTTGAATTCCCATTTTCTATCCATAAAATAATCTACAGCCATCATACTAAGCGGCAATGAAACAGCTTGGATTTTTGAAAATAGAGACAATGTGAATAAAATCGTCATCCATAACCATCTAATCGATTTATTATCATTTTTGAATTTTATGTATTGCAATAGAGCACCTAGATAAAAAGCACCAAACAAAACATCTTTTCGTTCTGTCACCCAAGCTACTGATTCTACGCGCATCGGGTGAATTCCAAATAATAAAGCCACAAATAGTGCGCCTCTCCAGCCTATACCCAATAGGAGTGTTATCCTGTAGGTAAGAAAAACGCAGATCAGATGCAAAAGCAGATTGTCCAAATGCCAATTGAAGGGCTTGTCAAAACCAAATTGCATTTTTTCGAGGGCAAACGTCCAGATAGTCAATGGGTTGTAATTGCCTATGACTCCAGAAGTGAATATCTCCTTGGTTGTGGTCCAGAAATTATTTTTGTCCACATGTTGAACAAGTTTATTTTCATAAAAATTTCTATCATCATCCCAGTTCACAAATTGGTTATCTAATGAAGTAGAAAAACATATTGCTGTGATCAACAAAGCGATTAATGCCGGCCACCACGGTGCATGATTTTCGTTGATTGATGTATGACTGACTGCTTGAGATTCCTTTGTGGACCTTACTTTCGATTGTGTATTTGGGTTATTCTTTTTTGCCATAACAGTAACTTAGGTATATCGTTAGTGCAAAGTTAGTTATTGTTTATGGAAATTTATAATATGAGACTTGGTTTTATATTCTATCTGTTTCATGTGACCTTTAGAAGTGATTTGATTCTATACGAATAGAAAGGTATTAGAACAATGGCAAAAGCCAATATGACTACAAACTCCAAGGTTATGATGTATTCTGGCCACGGTCCTAGCAAATCGTAAAAGGTTTTGCCTGGTGGTTTTGCATTCAGGTACATGTAGTTTGCACCCAAGGCAAGATTGATAGGGTAGATGAGTACTGCAAGTACATTGATGCTCACAATGGATTTTGCTGCGTCTCTCCATGTCAATTGCCATCCATATACATACCAGCCGTATAGCGCACCCAATATTATGACAGCATGGACAGACCAATACCTGACGGCTTCATAATGTGGCAATGACTCCGTGAGTGTAGGTGTAAAAATAGATTGCGCGCAGCCAGCCATTATCCAAAAAAATGTAATCGCCCACATAAATCTCCATTTATACCACATAATGAATGGCATTATGATGGTCATGATATTGCATAAATGTAGAGGAAAATCGGTCGCAGGATTTAAAATTCCGACTTCTAACTTATAGAAAACTTTGAAAAGTTGCATAAAAGCACCAAATCCACAAATCAATGTAATAAATAATCTTCCAGTTTGGGCATCCCAGCTATTTTTCCCTAAATATAAAATGTAAAAGATGAAAATAATACAACTCCAGAAAGCAATTCCATGCTCAATACCAAAATTGGTAAAATTACCGTTATCATGAAAAAATATATCTGTCATTGGCTTGTTGTTTGGAACAAATGTAATGGATATTTTTAATATTGCAAATTTATGATAAGTTTTAATATTGCCAATTTTCAAGGTTAAACCCGATATTTATAATTTTTATGGCTAAATTATATATTAAATTAATTTATAATATGTATATTTGCATTTTGATAATCTCTTAAATCCGATGAAATGCAAAGATTAATGCTTGTCTTATTTACATTATGCTTATGTTCAGTTACATACGCAGGTGAAAAAAATCACGCAGTAGCCAAAGTTAGAAAAGGAGAAAATCTAGAAGTACTTCTTAAACGGTATTTGTTGACACCGCATCATTGTAATATTGAGACATTTTGTGATTTGAATAATTTGAAATCCAAAAATAAGATCATTGCTGGAAAGGTGTATAAATTGCCATTGCTTATCATCCGATATAATGGTAAGAATATCCGATCATCAACAGGGATTTCCGACTTATCATTGGCCAAAAGAGTGGAAAAACTAAATGCTGACTTATTGAAAGCAGGAATCAGGCATCAACATTATAAGGATAATAAAAAAATATGGGTTCCTATGGCAGAATATGATTGCGGGAATGCATCTGACTCTGAAAATGTAGCCATAAAAATTGATAATAACTTTTCAGATAGTAATAAAGCTGAACGCAATGATGCACCATCCAAAACTTATGTTCCCACAGCCACAGAACTAAAGAGGAAAGGTATTAAAACGATTTCAGCATCTATTATGGGCCCAGCGTATGAGGAAGTGTTTGTTGAAGACCTTAGTTTGAAAGGTCAAGTATTTTATATTTTGAGCGGGCATGGTGGGCCTGATCCTGGCGCAATGTACACTGCCGGCAAGTCAGATATGTGTGAAGACGAGTATGCCTATGATGTGGCATTGCGTTTAGCAAGAAACCTTATGCAACATGGCGCAACTGTCGAAATGGTTGTCCAGGATGAAAATGACGGTATCAGAGATGAAATGTACCTTGATTGTGACAATGATGAAACAACATTGGGTAAATACACAATACCATTAAGTCAAAAGAAACGATTGCGAGATCGGGCGGCTACTGTCAATAAATTGTATCAAAAATATAAAAGGAAAGGATATAAAGTACAAAAAGCCATTGAAATTCACGTGGATTCACGAAGCAAAGAGACCAGACAAGATGTATTTTTCTATTATAACAAGAATAGCAAAAGTAGTAAGAAACTTGCCGAGACTGTCCAAGGCGTATTTGAATCTAAATATAACGAACACCAAAAAGATCGTGGTATCAAGGTTTTGTAGAAGATCGCGGAATTTATATGGTCCGTACACTGACGCCTACTATGGTTTTCGTTGAATTGGCCAATATTCGCAATCTAGCAGATCAAGAGCGATTGCTAATAAATTCTAATAGACAAGCACTGGCAAATTGGCTTTTTGAAGGATTGAGAAAGTAATTGTAACTAACTATTCACCGAAATCTTCAGAAATTTTAGTCATATAGAATTTACGATTTCCAGATTTGTCTATCCATACCAATCGGTCATTTTCAAATATGTACCTATTGCCGTTTTCGGAGATATAATTTCCGCTAGATGTATCTAATTTGTATGTGTACCACTTAAGTTCATCACTAAATCTGGCTTTCAGACCATCTCTGGTTTCGGTGATATATACCTTTTTATTTGGGCTTTGTACCTGCCATGTTCCTTCTGGGTCATTGTACGATGGTTTTGAATCGGATTGTGCTTTGTTTAACTCCTTGGTATAAGTACGATCGTCATTGTAACTATCGTCATCGTTGTACCTTTCATTTCGGTCCGACTGATCATAGTAATCATCTTCGTTATGTCTTTCACGACCTTTGTGTCCATCATGTCCTGCTGACGGTCTGTGTCTATCATTTTGTAATTGAATGAATGTTAATCTACCGTGTCTTCTATGGGTATAAAATCTGATATAAGGACCTTGTATTTTTATTCTATTTCCATATCGATCATAGTATGTGTTGCCACTGCTACGCTCGAACCAAACCCAATGGCGATAAGTAGGTAATCCTTTTATGTTCAATCCATCTGCATAGGCCTGTATTTCTATCGTTTTGCCAGTATAGTCATTATGCCAAAGACCGTTATAACTGCGTGGGTGAGGATTGTTGGCATTTAGAATAAAGGATGATGTAATGAAGATTACAATTAAGGTAATAAGTGTTCTCATTTTATTCAGGTTTTAAATGAATTAATAATTCGAAAACGAGATAGATACGCAAAATATGGTTAAAAGGTAGTTAAAATTGTTGGCGAATGTTTGTATGAAGTTATAATTATAGGCTTTGTAAGAGTATATAATATTTTAGAAAGTGGACAACATATACATTTTGGTTTATATAGTTATGGTACTTTTGGATATTCAATATTTGTTATTTGCATTACTCTGTTTCCTTTAGGTGTTTTTAGCGTAACAATATCTCCTTTCTTTTTATTTAGAAGAATCATTGCTATTGGGGATAAAAATGAAATTTTATTTAAGGAGATATTGGCTTCATCTACGCCAACTATTTGATAGTGGCATTCGCAATCTTCTACTTCTTTGAAAAGTGTAACAATGGATCCAAAGTGAATCTCATTTTGAGGTTGACGTGCCAAATCAACTATTTTAGCAGAATTTATACGTTCATCAAGTAAATGCAACTTGGCCGAAAGGTAATTTATCTGAACATGATTTTGTTCGGGCGATTGTTCCATTAATATTTTTCTCTCTTCTATCAGCGATTTCTGTTCGAGTTTCAAGTCATCAAAGCCATTGGGTGTAACATAGTTTGATGCTCCAGGAGGTAAGGGTACTCTAGGCGTTACTAATGGAATGTCTTCCTGATCACCTTCTTTTAAAAAACCTCTGCTCATCTATTATTTGAATATTTATTTTGGGGATTTTCGTTTGAGTTTTTTGAATACTTGTTTATAAATGCAGGAATTAACATCATCACACAGGCCTGTAATTATCTTTTTTAGCAATAGTTTTGGCTACCAATTTGTCCACCATTTTGTCAGGTAGATAATAAGCCAATAGTTTGAATAAAAATGGCTTTCGGTGTACAAGATGTCTTGTTTTGCTTGTTTTTCCGGTTATGATATCTACAATGATGGAAGATATTACACCAACATCAAATGCGGATTTTTCAGAACTTTCTATCATCTTGTCTGCGGATGAAAGCAATTCTCCATAAGCCGTGTCTTTAAAACGATCTAATGTACCTTTACTTTTTGACCAGATTTCGGTTTTGATAGGACCTGGTTCGATCGCCATTACTCTGATACCGAACATCGACAATTCACGTCTGTAAACGTCAGTCATGCTCTCTAGTGCGTGTTTGGAAATACAATATGCACCATTATAAGGTGAATTAAACAAGCCTGATACCGAACTTATATTTATGATTATACCCGGTTTGTAGTTTCTATTTGTGCCGAGATAGGGTAGCAGTAAGTTGGTAATTCTTCGTACTGCTAGTACATTTACATTCATTTGCAATTCGAACTCTTCATCGGTCAGGCATTCCAATGGGCCGGGCACTGCAATTCCAGCATTATTGATCAAAGTGTGCAGACCATCTTTTTTGATTAATGTAAATGCTTTTTGCATCTCTGACAGGCACGTTTGTACATCGGTAACATCAAAGACCAAAATTGTACACTTTTCAGCAAATTGCTGCCTTATAGATGCAGCGTCGATTTCTTTCCTAACTGTTCCAATGACGTGATAGCCATGCTGGATGAGCGTTTTCATTGCATCAAAACCAATTCCAGTGGATACTCCGGTGATAAATATATATGGCATACTTTGAGTATAAATGAAGTCAAAGATACATTTTTTTATTAATCAATGTTAAGCTAATTCTAATCAAATTTTCATTTAGTAAATCATCATTTTTTCTAAATATTTTCATATTCCTGAATTAGTTCAATTTTTAATCATATTTGGCTAGGGATGTATAACAAAAGTTATATAAAGTAAGTAGAATGTTAAATGTAATTTTGTGAGTGTATTTTTTTACCTAATTTTAATTTTTTAATCCATAATCAAAGCACCATGAAAACACGTAAAAATGTTGTTTTTTTAAGCACTATTTTCTTTAAGCCCACTCATTATTTGGGAATATTTGTAATTTCTTTTTTCTTATTTGTCTTAGTAGGTTGCGACAATAATTTGAAAGATGCTGATGCTATTCTCGCTGCGGTCCCCGAAAAGTACAAAAGTAATCCATCAGAGTACATCTTGAAATCAGTTCAACTAGCTGCTAGGTTGGAAACTGAAATAGCAAATGCAAAGAATACATCTATTTCTGAAGAAATTCAGGAAAAAATGGCGATTGTAAAAAAATCTGACACGATTAACGATGGAGGAAAACCTCAAATTAATCAAATGAAGATGATGTCAACTATGTCAATGACCAATTGTCCTGGTGATACCATTCAAGGAGTGAAATTTGATTTTACGCCTTTATTGGCATCTCTGTATCGGGGTCAACAATTGACATCTGTAACAGATTTAACATTTGAAGGTTTTGGTATTTATGTTAGGTTTGCAGAACATGGCGCAACAAAGCCAGCATCATATACTATGAGTAATACAGAATGGGCAGAAAATTATGCAAACAAAAAAACCGTCTTTATCAATTATTCGCAAAATTTGACAGGCAATAATTATAAACTTTTAGTGGATTCTAGTGGTAAAATACTGGGTGATAATATAGGTATGATTTGTCCTAACTACTGTCCACAATAGATATATAAAGAGAAGTTGTAAAAAATGATAAAAATGTTTAACCTTGATAATTTCTCAATATAATAATAATCACTTATCATTGTTGTCAATATACTTGATGGCAATGATAAGTATTTTAAATTACATGACGCTGTACAATTATATATCATTAATCAGTTTGATGATAGGGATTTATCTGCATATTCGTGGCTATAGTGTATTGAAGTATTTGCTTCCATTTATATTTTATACTCTTATTATTGAAGTATTTTTAAATTATTATTTGTCCAAAACCTACGGAACATCTGAAAAAATGTACAGCTATTTTAGTTTTACCTGTGCATTATTTTATCTATTCCAATACTATTTGCACTTTAAAGAACAGCCTTGGAGTAAATATCTGGTTTACGCTATTTTTGTTTGGATACTTTCGTCATTGTATATTTTTACTCAGCAAAGTCCGATATGGTATTTTTTACCATATTATTTGGGATTCGGTCTTATTATACCTTTGATTTTTAAATATTTTTACAACATGTTGTATATTGACAAATACAGAAGTGTAAAAAATGAGCCTTTGTTTTACTTCTCATTAGGCCTATTATTGTTTTCATTTACAACGTTTCCAATTTTGGTATTTCTTGATGTCCTTATTCTTCATGAAATTGGTCGGTCGACAGTAAGCACTATTTTACAATATGGAAACGTATTTATTAGTGCTGGATATTTAGCAGCAGTATTATGTACGAAGAAATCATCATAAAAGTCATTTGGGCAGCATTTGTAATACCAGTTGCTTTGACAGGCATTTACTTTGGTTTTTTAATTCTTACCAAAAGAAAAAGTACGAATTCGAAACTGAAAAAAAGGAGGCGCAATTGCGTGATCAGGCACATAAAATCGAAAAACAAGAAGCCATAGAGTTGGAAAGAAACAGGATCGCCAATGAAATGCACGATGATTTAGGCTCGGGATTAACCATAATAAGGTATCTTAGTGATGATATTATCAACTCAAAGGCTGATCCTGAAATTGAGAAAAGTGTAATAAAGATAGCCGAATATTCTACTAGACTTGTCCAAAATATGTCTGAGATAATTTGGGCGATGAATAGTCGATTTGACAATGTAGAAGGACTTATTAGTTATTTGCGAAGATATGTTGTGGAATATCTAGAGGACAATAAGATGGAACATACTTTTTTACTGGATGAAGACATTGGAGACCAATTTATTAGTGGGGAAAATCGGCGGAATGTCTTGCTCGTTGTAAAGGAGATATTGCACAACAGTATCAAATATTCAGGAGCTAGAAGTATTCACATCAATTGTTCTCTCAAGAGCTTATTAATGATAAATATTTTGGAGTCAGGTGGAAAAGGTTTTGATCCAGACATGGTCAGCGATATTGGGAATGGTATTCATAATATGAAAAAACGAATGGACGCTTCAGGTGGCAGTATCATTTTTGAAAACACAGGCAAAGGAATGCATTTTCAAATCAGACTTCCTCTTAAAGAAATAAAACAAAAAGACGAACAAATATCATGAAAGAGGTAAAATACAATGTCGCTATTATTGAAGATCTAAAAGATATTGCGCTTAGTCTTCAATCTTTTTTTAATTCAGAAGATGATATGCAATGCAATAATGTGTACCACAATGTAGAAGATGCCATTCTTTTTATACCTCAGTAAGAAGGTAATATTGTCTTGGTCGATATAGGACTGCCAAGAGCGAGTGGGATCGAAGCTATTCAACAAATCAAAGCCAAGTGCCCAAACATGCTTTTTTGTATGTTTACTGTATATGAAGATGACGAGAAAATATTTCGCTCGCTCCAAGCAGGAGCCAAAGGCTATATTCTCAAAGGCTCATCAAAAGACAAAATCGTAATTGCTATACGAGAGTTGGCCGAAGGTGGCTCACCGATGAGCCCGACCATTGCTCGAAAAATCATCGACTCTTTCAAAGATTTTAAGTTACAACCAGTACAAAAGGAATTACCATTAACTTGTCGTGAAATTGAATTGCTCCATCTGCTGGCTAAAGGTATGTTATACAAAGAAATTGCTAATCAATTACATATCACCGTAGGAACTGTAAAACAACATATCCACAAAATTTATGACAAGCTTCAAGTAAATAATAAAACCGAAGCTATCAATAAAATGAACACAAACGGTCATAGTTAGTATCAAAAATTACAAGACATCGATCTTTAAAGAAATTTTTATTTATATCATCAGCGGAATTTCAAACAATTATTCAGGCTGTCTGTCTTTTCATTATCTTTACGGCAAATCAAAAATAGATCAATAGTTTTGAAGGTACTACTTATTACTCCACCATTCACCCAAATGAATACGGTCTATCCGGCAACTGCGTATATTAAAGGTTTTCTCAATACATTAGATATACCATCCTTCCAAGTAGATCTGAGCCTGGAAGTGCTATTGAAGATCTTCACTTCAAAAAGCTTACGGTACATTTTTGATACATTAGAGCAAAACGAGACTGAACTTTCAGATAATGCTTTCAGAATTTTTACACAACGAGAAAGATACATTCATACCATTGATATTGTGATTAGTTTTCTTCAAGATAAAAATCACGCTGCTTCTATCTCAATTTGTGGTGGTAATTTCTTACCTAAGGCGAGCAGGTTTGACTTTGTGGAAGATCTGGATTGGGCATTCGGTACAATGGGAACACATGACAAGGCCAAACATTTGGCTACATTGTATTTAGAAGACCTTGGAGATTTGTTTACTGAGGTAGTTGATGAAAACTTTGGATTCAGTAGATATGCGGAAAGTCTTGGACGAACGGCCACACACTTTGACAGTTTATTTCAAAAAATCCTTGAAGAAGACAGCTATATTATGGCTACCATGAAGGAAATTCTTGGATCACATCTTGATAGGCAAAATCCTGATTTGGTTTGTATTTCAATTCCATTTCCTGGCAATGTTTTCGGTGCATTCAAATGCGGGCAGTTGATCAAACAAAATTATCCCCATATCAAAGTTGCCTTTGGTGGCGGATATGTCAATACTGAGCTCAGAAGCGTATATGATGCCAGAGTTTTCGAATTTGTGGATTTTATCACCTTGGATGATGGAGAAGCACCATTGCAACACTTGATTGAATATATCGCAAATGAGAGATCAATCGATACACTGAAAAGGACTTTTTGCAGGATAAATGGGCAGGTAAGATTCTTGAATGGTAGCACTTCATTCGATGTACCTCAAAAAGAAACAGGTACACCTGATTATTCCGATCTGAATATAGACCGATATTTGTCGGTCATCGAAGTTGCCAATCCTATGCATAGGCTTTGGAGTGATGGATGGTGGAATAAACTGACATTAGCACATGGCTGTTATTGGGGCAAATGTTCATTTTGTGACGTGACACTAGATTATATAAAAAGATATGAACCACTTAGTGCAGTGTTGTTATGTGATAGGATAGAAGAAATAATAGCACAAACCGGTCGAAATGGATTTCATTTTGTTGACGAAGCTGCACCACCAGCGTTGATGAGAGATTTATCTATAGAAATTCTGCGCAGAGGATTAATAATCATATGGTGGGCCAATATCAGATTTGAAAAAAGTTTTACACCAGACCTATGTCGTTTGTTGCGTCAGGCTGGATGTATAGCTATATCTGGCGGACTGGAAGTAGCATCAGACAGGTTGCTCCAAAAAATGAAAAAAGGTGTATCTGTGGCACAGGTAGCTAGTGTGACAAAATCGTTTACGGATGCCGGTATTATGGTTCATACCTATCTTATGTACGGGTTTCCAACACAAACCGTACAAGAAACGGTTGATAGCTTGGAGATGGTAAGACAAATGTTTGATGAAAATATTATCCAATCGGGATTTTGGCATTTGTTTGCAATGACAGCACATAGTCCAGTAGGATTGAAACCAGAAGAATTTGGTGTTTTACATACAGGGCCTGTTTTTGGTGGATTTGCAGAAAATGATTATTTTCATGAAGATCCGGAAGGAGCAGACCATGAAATATTCTCACAAGGACTAAAAACATCACTACTAAACTATATGCAAGGTACTGGGCTGGATGAAGCCCTTGATATATGGTTTGATTTTGAAATTCCAAAAACGACCATAGCGCCTAATTCTATTAAAAAATGGCTTCAGATTGAAAATAATTATGAGATACGGCGCACCAATATTCTACTTTGGATTGGCGGGGCACCCATTGCACTTACTGAGTTGAAAAAGCGTGATAAAAAATCAAAGCATCTGACCAAAACATATGTAGAACTGGAATTTTCAAGCTTGGAGTCCAATTATACCATTACACTAGAAGAACAGGTAGCAACTTGGGTCGTAGAAATGATTGAAAAACTGAACACTGGACAGATTATTCGAGTGGAAGATGTTATACTGGACTTTGAAGTACAAACCAATGAGATATGGTCATCATGGTTGGAGTCACACGAATGTAAAGTATTGAGAATGCATGGACTACTGTTCGTCTAGACCTTTTGCATTTTAATATACAAATTAAAGCTAAATAATTAGGTCTATAATCAAAGTATCGAGGACGCTTTTTCATCTTTTTCTACCCTTGTATAACAAAAGTTATATTTTCAAATGGCATATGTACCAATATCTTTGCATTGTTTAAAGAGGTTTTTAGTTAATTAATATTGTTTTGATTGTTGCCCTCAATTGCTGAAATTGTCCTAATTACGATTAATCCCGTAAACATTCAACCTTTTAGCGAGGAAATTGGAGAAAACTCATTATCGGAGAAGAGCACTAAATGGTGCTTTTCTTTTTTTTTTGTAGGTATTTCAGATTAATTACAAATTCAAGTATGGGTTGAATAAAAAAGGCCTTTTCGCTGTGAAAAGACCTTTTTTCAAACTCAAAATTTATTGTACAAATTCAATAAGCACCTTTACACAATTAATTGCCGGTTGCTTTGAATATTTTTTCAGTATAACTATGTTCATCTGTATCAATCCTTATGATGTAAAGGCCAGAATTTATTTCGCTAAGATCTATTCCATTTTGGAAATTTTCGGTCACATGCTTTACTATTTGTCCGGATATATTAAATATTGCAATTTCATGAATTTCTTCATTTGTTTGAATATTTAGGACATTGTGTACAGGATTAGGATAAATATTTAAAGCTGTGCTTCTAGGAATAAAATAACTTTGGTCAAATGATTCTACAATTTCAATGTTTTGAATACTGCTAGAACTAGAGCCAGAAATTAATACAGCATCTATATATATATTGTCATCATTGTCGGAAGCGTCACATTGGAAGCGGAATTTCGAAGCAGAACCAAAATTTGAATTGTAAGTTATTGTAACTGTATAAACTTGGTTATTGCCAAAATCCGTTCCAGCAGTAAAACTGCTGATTGTACTCCATGTTGATCCATCAAAATAACGTAACCAAAAATCTTCCCCATTTTCCATACCTTCAGCCCTGAATTTAAAGGAAACCGTAATCGAATTATATGGCGTAAGGTTGTATGCTGGCGAAGTCATGGCAGATTGTTCTACTGAGTTATCCCTGATTCTGATACTAAACTGACCTTCAGGTGATAATGTGCCTTGATATCTGGCACAATCGCTGCCTCCATCTACCCATTCATCCCAATCTATTTCAAAATAATGCCCTGAAAGGGTAGTAGTACCTCCACCATTTGGACATGCAGGGCATGAAGGTCCACCACAATCAACGCCTGTTTCCTGACCATTCTGAATTCCATCAGTACAACTAGAGCAGGCTGGGCATGTGCCACCACAATCTATACCTGTTTCTGTACCATTTTGGATTCCATCAGTACATGTAGAGCAGGCTGGGCATGAGCCACCACAATCTACACCTGTTTCTGAACCGTTTTGGATACCATCCGAACAAGTTGGGCAAACAGAACACGATGGTCCACCACAATCTATGCCGGTTTCTTGACCATTCTGGATGCCGTCAGTGCATGTTGCGCCTTGCGATGTTTTATATCCTTTTATTATGACAGCGTCTATATGTATTTGATCTGAGTCATCACTAGCGTCTGCCTGAAATCTAAACTGTGCATACGAAGCCAAAGGAACATTTATCTTAACTTTTTTATTTAGTATTACATTATTATTGAAATCTGAAGGAAGACTATAAGCTTTTACAGTCGTCCATACTGAACCATTATAGTAACGAAGCCAAAAGTCTTCACCTGTTTCAAATCCAATTGCTTTTAGTTTGAAATCGATAGTCACCGAATCAAACTGAGAAAGATTGAAAACTGGTGAAGTCATGGATGAAGGACTGCCGCTATTGTCTCTGATCTGTACTGAATAAATTCCTTCAGGCGCATTGGAAGACAATCTGTTGCAATCACTGCCTCCATCGATCCATCCATCCATGCCAGTTTCGAAATAATGCCCAGCCAATGTGGTTACCTGCACAGAGCCACTACTTGGACAAGCAGGACAATTTGGTCCACCACAATCAACGCCTGTTTCCTGACCATTTTGAATTCCATCCGTGCACGTTGGGCAAGCTGGACATGTTGGACCACCACAATCTATGCCCGTTTCTTGGCCGTTTTGAATTCCATCTGTACAAGTCGGACAAGCTGGACAATTTGGACCACCACAATCTATGCCCGTTTCTTGGCCATTTTGTATGCCGTCTGTACAAGTAGGTGTTGATGCTGTTGCACAAAATGATTTGACTTCTGATGTGCCAAACTGGCCACCACTGGTAAGGATCGTTGTACCTTGCTTGATATTATAGTATCCGCTGCCATATGAACAGCAAATACCATCACCATATGAATCATGTATAGTGAATGTATAGCATCCTGTAGGAAGACACAATTCAATGTTATTTAATGTATTAGGTGTAGCGTATGGGCCACCTGCATATAATACCACACCAGCACTGTTCTTTACTTCCCAAGTTGTTTCTCCTGGATAATTGTCGGTTCTGACCTCTAGGTTTAAAATGTTATCAGTACAGGATGAGCCTCCGCCTCCGCCGCCACTTCCAGAGCACGCTTGCAAACAATTTGCGGCAGTGACTTTTGATCTGATGACATTACCCGGTTGCGTGCCAAATCCATTACTGAAGTTTGTGCCTGCACTAGTGAGATGACAATAGGACATAATCGTGCCTCCACCCGTAGGCAATCCAGGGTTACTGCAATTTCCTTCTACAGAATAACATCCATCTATTGCTGTATTATTACCATTCCAAACGCAAGCGTGTGTATGTTGTGAACCAAATAAATGTCCAAATTCATGTGTACAAACTTCAACTGTCCAACTGTAAGTGGGCACATTTTGATATGTACTTTGTACTCCGGCATAGCTCATACTGTAATCTGGATTGCTGCGACATATACCGTCCACATAAGCAATTCCACCACTTGCTTGATAAGATAATAATTGTGCTAGATCACCATTGAAGCCCTGTCTATGGGCTGTAAAGGCATTGAGCATTCCACTTGATGTTGTAGCGGTGTATGGACTAGGTTGTGTCCATATCACAATTTCAGAGATTACCGTATTTATTTGTTCCGTAGTATATAAAGTACTTACTTGGTTAAAAATACCTGTAACATAATTGGTGACATTGGCAGTACTGGAGCCTTTATTTACATAGATATCATAGTTGACCTCGAGATACAGTCTTACACAATCAGATAATGATCTTGTGTCTGCGTCGTGGCCTCTCAATTCTTTGTCCGTATATTCTAGAACATTATCTTCAGTTCCACATTCAAATTTGTTCAAATGTGCCAATTGGTCATCCTGATAGAGGATGTGATCTCCCGAAGTTTCCATTTTACCTATTATAAGATTTCCAGTGGCTGCAGGATGTGAAACGAAGCCCATGATTTGGTCATCAAAAATTGAAATTGCTGCTACACTTCTTTCTTGCCCTTTTATAATACCACGATAGTGTTTACCCACATTTGGTTTAATCGTTTCCATTGAAGGTGCTGTTTTTATAGAAAAACCGGGAGCGAATGGAAAAACTTCTACCAATTCGAGTTGAAGGTCGTTTCTACCTTGTTGAGGTATAGAAATGTGAATAAAAGGCGCCTTCTTTTTGTTGATTTTTTCGAGTTCTGTTTTGTTGAGATTTAGTAAAGAATAGGTCTTGATTTCGGCAGGGATGCTTGTTCTTTTGTTATTTGGGGAAAGAGCAAACAAATCAACATCAATGGCAGTTAGTGATACTTTTGCATCAGAGACCAATTGATTTGGTTTTTGAGAATTTTGTGCTTGTAGATTGACAACAGTCCATAAAATTGTCAATAAAAAAATAAATCTTAACTTCATGTTAATTAAGGTTTTTGAATGGCAATACGATAGATTTACCATTAGGTTAAAAATTAAAATATCTCTGGTTGTAAATACTTGTCAGACGTGAGTAATACCTCAATAAAAGGACTGTTGAATTACTGATCGCAATGCAATGTTAAACTGTATCTCACTCCAAAACAAGTAATTTTCCCACTTTCTGTTAAAAATGGTCGTTAACCCTTGAGTCATTTTAATGGTATTACCCCAATAATTATGCCTATTTAGGTTTTTTATATAAAATATTATAAAAAAATATAATATTTGAATTAGTGATTAAACGATATATGTTAAAAACTTATAATATAATAAAATTATAATATGTATAAAATATTGTAAAATAACGCTATATAATCATTTTTTTAGAGAATAAATGACAAAATTCAATGATAAAAATTTAAAGAAAAAAAATCAATATTTTTTCCGAATTTGACACTTTTATATTATAAAATATTATATATGTTTTGAGAAAAAGCCGTTACAACTGACATTTTTTTCGATACATAAAAATGTTTTTTTGTTAATTTGAAGATATCCGTTAGATTTGACCCATTCAAAGCCTTTGCCATGTTAAATGATGTCATTATTTTTTTTGAAAACCTGAATTCACTAGACAAATTTATTTGGATCGTGACTTGCCTCACTATTTTTTGGGTTGCTGAAGGCATTTATCCATTGTTCAAATTTTCATATAATAAATGGAAGCATAGTAAGGTGAATTTCGTGCTCTTGGGTACGACTATGCTGATCAACGTCCTTTTTGGTATTGCAACAGCTGGTATTTTTGCTTGGTCAAAAACAAATGAATTTGGATTGTTTTATTTGGTGGACTTACCTGTGTGGGCAGAATTAATATTTGCAGTGATGATGTTGGATTTGATAGCGCAGTATTTAGTACATGTTTTGTTGCACAAGGTCAAATTTATGTGGCGTTTTCATATGGTGCATCATAGCGATACAGCGGTGGATGTCACTACTGGTACGAGACATCATCCTGGAGATTTCATAATCAGAGAGTTATTTGCCTTGATTGCAATTTTGATTTTTGGTATGCCTATTGCATTTTATCTGATTTATCGGATACTGACAGTGTTTTTCACTTATTTGACACATGCCAATATGGAATTACCAATTTGGATCGACAAGGCTATAAGTGCCGTTTTTATTTCTCCCAATATACATAAATTTCACCACCATTTTGTACGTCCTTGGACAGACACCAACTTTGGCAATATTTTTTCTATCTGGGATCGGTTATTTGGAACCTTTGTGTATAGTGATCCGCACAAAATTCAATACGGGCTCGATGTCACTGATGCCGATAAATCCGATGAGCTTGAATATCAACTTAAGCTACCATTTAACAAAAATATCAAGACGGATTATTGACTACAGGCTCGCGTTTCTTTTTCCATCTTTTATGGGACCACAACCAGTTTTCAGGTTTTTGATGCAGGATTTTTTCTAATTTTGACATAAAAAGTCCGGTTATTTCTCCTTCTTGGGTTTCTTGATTTGGTTCGGCAAGCAATTCCAACTTTACTTCATAAAAACCACGTTTTACTCTATTTAATTCAATGTAATATACCGCTGCATTCAATTGACGAGCATACTTATCTACACCTGGTGGACAAGCAGTATCTTGCCCAAGAAATGTGACCCAATGTGCTTTGTCGGACCAAGTGCTTTGGTCACTCACAAACACATAAGTGGTAGCTTCGTCTGCATATTTTTTAAATGCAGCTGAAGTCTCACCAATAGGAATAAGTGTCATACCATACCTTCCTCTTTTCATTTTTCCATACGCTTCTATATATGGATTGGAAAGTGGTTTGTAAAATCCCAAAACAGGTTTTTCAACCCAAAGCGGATATGTCATCGCGCCCCATTCCCAGTTGCCATAGTGTGCTGCAACATGGATAGAACTTTTGCCTTGTTTGTGCAATTGATTAGCTACTTCAGGATTTACAAAAATAAATCTCTTCCTATAATCTGTTTCTGACATCGTAAATCCTTTGATACTCTCTACGATTATGTCGGCAAGATTTTTATAGGAATCATGCATTATTTTTTGAATTTCTTTATCACTTTTATGTGGAAAAGCCAATTTGAGCTGAGCGAGAACTACTTTTTTGCGATATCCAACTACTGTCTTCAATACCCAAGCAAGAAAATCTGCAATTTTATATAACAACCAAAAAGGAATAATTGAAAATATAAAAACAATAATTCGAAAAAATATATAACCTATGTATGCCATTTTACTTTTGTTTTATGAGTTTTTTAGTGACAAAGGGATACGAATTGCCAATTGAAATTAGATACGATCCTGCACTTAGTGAACTTATATTTATCGGCTCATTTGGTACAGAAGTAGTTTTCATGACCATTTTGCCACTTATATCTCTAATTTCTACTTGTAAGAACTTGAAAGTGCCTTCACCTGAGATTTTGAAATAGTCTGATGTTGGATTTGGATATATGTTTAAGTGGTTGGTATTCGATGATGTTTCATTTGTTTGGGTTTTTATTTCTTCTACTTTAAAATCCCATACGCCTCTTCCATATGTAGCAAATCTTGCGGTTTTGGTTTGTTTTACATATTCTACACTCCAGTAAGTTTGATTGGGTGTATGTTTGCCACTAAGCTGATACCACTTGTTTCGATCTGCGACATAAACATAAGGACCTGCTTCGGTAGCGGCAAAAATTAATGATTCGTCTTCGTTAGCTGCAAGATTGAATACCATCGTAGAAGGTAAACCTGACCCAAGTGCCTTGAATGTAATGCCGCCATCCAATGATTGGTACACGGGTTTGTATTGATAACCATTGCCTGAAAGATAAATGACATCTTTTTTTGTAGCGGATGGCAAAATACATGAGCCATAAAGGTAATGTGACTCTGATAACATTGAAGCTGTTTTGATAAAGCTTTGTCCGCCATCTGTGGATTTATAGAATTGTCCGTTAGTCGCAGCAACGTACCATTTATTGGAGTCAAACGGATCAATAGCCATAGCAGATATCTGACCTCCACTTATGCTGAAATCAAAAGGTAATTCCGTTGCTTTTATTTCATTATTTTTATACTCCAATTGTAAAAGATACGATCCCTTGGATGAAGGTGTGACACTGCCACCAGCGGCGATTATTATATTTTTTGTTGGATCTGGCCCTGGCATGATAGGAGGAATCCAAACAGTTTCATTATCTGAATTTATTTCATAGCCAGCAATGGGTCCACTTTGTGATTTTGGTGCGGAATAAAAACCTATCGACCCACCAGGATATACAGACCACAAGCTTTTGCCATTTCCAGTAAACTCTATATGCCCATAATCTCCCGAAATATTTTGTTGGAGTTCTGAAGGGATTTCATCATCTATTAATCCACGTTGCTGACCTTGGTCTTGGGAGCCTGCAAAGATATAATATGGATCGGATGGATATGTGCGGACGTCATAATATTGCGAAACATTCAAACCTGTAATTCCTAAATTTGAAGTCGTTGCTCCATAATCATCTGTGTAATTTAAACCGCCATGATTGCCAATTAAAACAAAGGGTTTACCACTTTTATCTTTAAACTCTCGCATATACATCATATCTGCATGTAGTTTGTTGTAAATATCACCATAATATTCCCACCAATTATTAATACGTGACCAACCTACACCGCTATTTTCTGATCTAAATGCGTCTACTTCACCGAAAAACATCTTCGACGGATCTGAAGGACATACATACAAACCCATATCCCAAGGACTTTCAGGGATTGGTGCCACAAACGACCATGATTGACCACCATTTTTTGAAGTAAAAATTTGATTTTTATCATTATAAGCATAAAATACGATAGATTCATCAAGTTTTGCCGCTTGTAAATTGGCCCGTCCATTTTCTCCAAAACCAAAAGGAGATGAAGGTACACTCACTTGTAAAATTTTATTCGTAAAATCAAATTTGAAAATTTTTGATTCATCAGTACCTAGTTGCTCGATTAGAAAAATGTCATCTGATCCTTCGCAATATGTAAGCGCAATATTTCGAGTATCTGATGTAGAAAAAGTCTTGTATGACTTATACGTTACACCAAAATCAAAAGAAACATATAAATGAATACTCGCCCAATAATCTCGTTTTGCAAGAAAAAATATCGTTCCATTTTTTGTCATTTGCGCATGATAAATTTGGCCTCCGCTTGTAGCATCTACGCCTGTAGAACTAACCCAAGTCTTACCGTCATCATCAGAGTAATGCGGAATATTAGAAACTGCTGAAATAAGACGCAATCCGCCTTGTGGCATTCTGTAGGACTGTAATAAATCTGTAGAGAAACGCAATTTGTCATGTACTAAAGTCCAGGATGTTTCATATAAATTGCCTTTGAAAATAGGGCCGCCGCCACCAGTAGCATAAATATTATCAGTTTCGGGGTCATAAGTCATGACCATGATATTGCCCGCATTATTTGATGAGCCACGTTCTGACCATTTTCCATAAATAAGCCCATCTGCAACATATTCATTTTCAGAACGTACATCATAATTGTTTTTCAACCATTGCTGATAACTTTCCAATTGATTTTGAGCTTCTATTTGACGCCATCCACTTTCTTTACCTCCATGCATCAACTCTATCCAATTGAGTCTAGCTTCAAATGACTCGCCATCTTCACCATTTTTGTGGATAATGGTATTCTCCGTTGGTGGTGGATTTGTTGATTTTTGGTGACAACTGTATATGCATGGCAAAGTTATCAAGAGTAGGTGTAAAACAAATTTATTCATTTGGAGAGACATTTTGAACGGCAAAAATAATCATTTCTGGTACTAAAAGCGTGCGAATAATTGGAATATTAAATTTAATTGAAACCCCAAATTAAAAACGCCATCCCATGTACATTATAAAAACTTAAAAATAAAATATAAAATTGTTTAAATCTAAAAATGCCAGAATAAAAATGGATATCAATCTTATCTCTGTAATTGTCAAGGAATAAAATTTTGCAAATAAGATTTTTCATGTTTTAATTCTCTATTCGACATACTAGGCGGCAAAAATATTTTTAGAGCATAAATTTTTGCCATTCAGAAAAATGTTATACATTGCATCAATTTTTGCAATTTATTAACAATCAAGATACTCAACGGACACATCATATGAGGAATGTTTTACGCATTTTTGTTTTGACTTATTTAATTAATATATCCTTTTGTGATTTTATTGCAGGACAATCATTGATTAAAGGACATGTAATAGATGCCACATCTGGTGAGCCTTTAATTGGAGCGAGTGTCATCTTGAAAGACGATCCTACTAAAGGTACAGTTACTGATTTTGATGGTACTTTTGAGCTTAGGTCAGAAAGCTTTCCAGTTGTTTTATATGTTTCTTACATAGGTTATTCTGGAATGGATTACAATGTAGCATCTGCCACTCAAAAGAATAAAATTATGTTGGCTGAAGAATCAGTTACAATTGATTTAGGTGTGGAGATCAAGGGGCAAAGAGTTTCTGACAAGCAAAAGGCCGCACCGCTGACCATTGAATCATTAGATGCAATTGCGATAAAACAAACGGCTTCCACAGACTTTTATAATGGTTTGGGATCATTAAAAGGTGTAGATCTTACCACAGCTAGTTTGGGTTTTACAGTTATTAATACGAGAGGATTTAATAGTACAAGTCCTGTAAGATCTTTGCAGACTATTGACGGAGTCGATAATCAATCGCCAGGATTGAACTTTTCATTGGGTAACTTTCTAGGAGCATCTGAGCTCGATATTCAGAAAGTAGATTTGGTAGTTGGTGCGAGTTCCGCATTTTATGGTCCGAATGCCTTCAATGGTGTCATAGCAATGGAGACCAAAAATCCGTTTTTTAATAAGGGACTTTCTGCAAGTGTGAAAGTAGGAGAGAGAAGCCTTGTCGAAACAGGATTCAGATTTGCTGATGTAATAAATGGTAAATCAGGTAAACCAGTAATAGGGTACAAGTTGAATTTTTCATATTTAAGAGCCAATGACTGGGTAGCAGATAATTATAATCCTGTCAATGACTCACTTACTAATAATATCTTTTTGTCAAAAGACAACCCAGGAGGATTTAATGCAGTAAACATTTATGGTGATGAATATAATATTGTGAATAATGGAACTGACTTTAATTCATCTTCTGGGATAAATGTTTTTTTCCGGAAAGGATATAAAGAAGAAGACCTTGTAGATTACAATACCAAAAACATAAAAGCTGGCGCTGCGATACATATAAGAACAAAACCTTCCAAAGATTTTGATTCACCAGAATTGATTATTGGTTCTAATTTTGGGTATGGTACTACGGTTTATCAAGGTGATAATAGATTCAGCTTAAGAGGTATTCAGTTTTTCCAGCACAAAATTGAATATAAGAAAAGAGATAAGTTTTTTATTCGCGCCTATGCTACCCATGAAGATGCTGGAGACTCTTATGATCCTTATTTTACGGCACAAAAAATGATTGAAGCTAGTGGCGCAAATGATGCATGGCAAAGAGCTTATGAAGACTATTGGAGTCAAAATAAGGTGACCAATCAATTGATTGCTATGGGTATGAATAAGGATAATATGGTACAGTGGCAACGAGATAACAAAGATAAATTGGCAGAATTTCACAAGCAAGCCCAAGCACATGCCAGCTCAAAAAACAGATTATTCAAAATTGAAGACTTTTATCAACCAGGTACTGCAAGATTTGATTCGCTTTTTAATGCTATTACGTCTAGAAAAAATAATAGCATAGAAAATGGTACGCGATTTTTTGATAGATCAGCATTATTTCATGTGCACGGAGAGTATAAATTTAACTCAAACTTTTTTAAAGAGTTGACAATAGGCGCAAACGCTAGAATGTACAGACCAAATACCGCTGGGACTATCTTCAGAGATGAGACAAATCGCATTACAAATAATGAATTTGGTATCTATGGCGGTGCTAGCAAACAATTTGGGGATTTTACCTTATCAGTAGCATCTAGATTAGATAAAAACCAGAATTTCGACTATTTATTTTCGCCAGCTGGGTCTATAGTGTGGAAGCCTTCAGATAATAATTATCTCAGGGCATCTTTTTCATCAGCCATTAGAAATCCTACGCTCTCAGATCAATATTTAGACTTAGAAGTCGGACCTGCCAGATTACTAGGAAATCTAAATGGTTTTGATAGCCTTATTATTTTAGATAATTTTATTGATTTTAGAAAAGATCCAGTCAATACGCAATTAGTCGATAAATTTATTGCACCAATAAAACCTGAAAAAGTTAGAACATTTGAGGTAGGATATAGGACAACACTTTTTGAAAAACTATTTGTGGACGCTAGTTATTATTACAATGTTTACACAGATTTTATTGGTTATCAGATTGGTGTTAAATTACCCACAGTTAGAGTAGAGATAATTCCAGATTTATTGTATGATACCATTAGACAATTTACCAATATCCAAGCATATCGTATCGCCGCTAATTCCGACCAAACTGTTAATTCACAAGGTTTTGCAATAGGTTTAAATTATTACTATGGTAAATACTATGCTTTGAACGGAAATTATAGCTATAATAACCTTATAACAAATGTAAATGATGATATAGTACCTGCATTCAATACACCAAAAAATAAGTATAATATTGGTGTATCAGGTAGAGATATTCCCATTGGTACTGGAAAAAATACCTTGGGATTTAACGTCAATTATAAATGGATTGAAGGATTTATATTCGAAGGTTCACCGCAATTTACAGGTTTGGTACCTAGTTATAATCTGGTAGATGCCCAAGTAAATTACACGTTACCAAAACAAAATCTTACATTTAAACTTGGGGCTTCCAATATTTTAAACAATAAACAGTTTCAAACATACGGTGGCCCTAGAATAGGACGGATGGCATATTTATCCATTACATATGATTTTAAATCAAAAATTTAATTATTAACTTTAAATCTTTTTCACATGCGAATTTTTACTAAGTTATTTATTCTTATTTTTTTACTTGCCATGGGCAACATGGTAAATGCCCAAACTGGGAGATACACCAGTGAAGTATTTTCAAAAGTAAACGTTTCAACACAAATACCTTTGCAAAGTAACTTTACTGTAATGCCTTGGGTTGGAGGATTGTTAGGCGGTATGCCTGGTGGTGGTTCTACTAGACAACCATTGAGAGCACAATTTTATTCACCTGATGGAGATACTGAAACCAAGAGACCTCTTGTAATTTATCTACACACAGGAAATTTCATTCCTTTTTCTTTTAACGGTTCATGCGGAGGAACAGTTAAAGATTCTTCAAATGTTGAAATTGCCACTAGACTCGCAAAAATGGGTTATGTCGTTGCAGTTGTAGAATACCGTCAGGGTTGGTTGCCTACAATAGAGCAAGAATTATTAAAAAGATACACTTTGATTCAGGCAGCCTACAGAGGTGTTCAAGATGTAAACACTTATGTTAGGTATTTTAGAATGAGTGTGGACAAATTAGGAAACCCACATGGTATTGATCCAGATAAGATCACAGTTTGGGGACAAGGTACAGGTGGTTATTTGTCATTGGCATCTGGATACTTAAATCAATACAGTGAAATTATTAATACTCCTGGTGGTAAATGGATTTTACCTGTGCAAGGTGTAGGAAATGTACCGATGATTATCGAATCACAAAATGGAACAATTGATGCAGATGGCCCTACAACATTGTCGAGCGCAGCTTATGTTCCTACAGCTGTTTTGGGATTCAAAAATGCAGATACATTATGCGTTTCCAATCACGTTGGTTATTCTTCTGAATATGCACTAACTGTAAATATGGGTGGTGCAATGGGTGACTCTTCATGGGTTAATAAAGGTGAAACACCATTGATTTCATTTCACGTGACCAGTGATGCATTTGCACCTTGTAAGACAGGTATTCTAAGAGTTCCTACAGCGCGAGGACCTGAACCTGTAGTAGAAGTTTCTGGATCTTGTGATGTTGCAGCCATCATGGATAGATTAGGAAATAATGATGTTTTCAAAACAATCCCAACGGGTAAAGATCCTTTTAATACTAGCAACAAAAGTGGCTATTTAGGATTTTATCAATTTGACAACACACCTGCAGATTCTGGCTCACCATGGGAATGGACATTTGCATCACAACCTAAACCAAATCAACAACCTACAGATTGTAACACAGATGCCGTTTCAGCTCGTAAATATATTGATACAATCGTTGGATATTTTGCTCCACGTGCTTGTGTAGCTTTAGGTTTAGATTGCTGGAAAGTAGGTACCCAAGACCTTACAGATTCTAAAGTGAATCTTAAAATGTCACCAAATCCAGCCACTACAGAGTTGCAAATTTCTGTTGATTCAGATAAACCAGTTAAATCTTACATTATTTATGACATCACTGGTAGAACAGTTAGAAGTACTGTAGATGTAAATAGCAGTAATTTTGTGGTCAATAGGCAAACCTTACAAAATGGACTGTACATTATAAAATTACAATTCGAATCAGGAATTTTAAGCAAAAAAGTCTTATTTGAATAAAGATAATTTTTGAGCAATAAAAAAGCCCGTCAGATTTAATTTGACGGGCTTTTTTTATATATGCTTTTGCAGATTTGCTTGTAAAAAATTATGGCTTTGCTTCTACAATCCAACCAAATTTATCAGTCACAGTTCTATTGCGAATGCCATTGATAGTGTCATAAGCCCACTTACTGATTTGACGTTTTGCCATATCCAATTCAATGGTGGTATCCTTATATTTCAGGTGTGAGACAGGCGCTATGACAGCAGCAGTACCAGTACCAAAAATCTCAACGAGATCTCCAGATTGACCAGCTTCAATGATTTCGTCAATAGTTATCGGTCTCTCGGTGACTTTATATCCTTGATCTTTGAATAGTTCCAGCATGCTTTTACGTGTGATCCCATCCAAAATAGCACCATCAAGATTTGGTGTGATGATTTCATCTTTTACCACAAAAAAGATATTCATGGTACCGACTTCCTGTATGTATTTTTTATGTACGCCATCAAGCCACATCACTTGGTCAAAACCTTCTTTGCGGGCCATAGTGGAAGGCAATAATGAAGCTGCATAATTTCCTGCTGTTTTGGCTTCACCTACACCACCTACTACAGCTCTAACATATTTGTCCTGCGCTAAAAGTTTTACTGGATTGGTATAGTATGGTCCTACTGGCATCACAAAAATGATAAACTTGTAGGTGTCTGAAGCTTTGACACCTATAGTCTCATCCGTCGCATACATGAATGGCCGTATATATAAAGCTGATCCAGTTTGAGGTGGTATCCAAGCTTTCTCCATGTCAACCAAGGTATGAATCGCTTGTAAAAATAGATCTTCGGGCACTTCGGGCATACTCATTCTTTTGGCAGAATTGTTGAGACGTACGGCGTGCAATTCTGGACGAAATAATAATGCATGTCCTTCTGCATCTCTGGTTGCCTTCATACCTTCGAATATTGCCTGACCGTAATGCCAAGCCATATTGCCGGGATGTGTTGGAATAGGCGCTACTGGCCTAATTTCCAAATTTGTCCATGCCCCATTGATGTAATCAGCAACAAACATGTGGTCAGAAAAAGTCTTGCCGAAAGGTAGATTATTAAAATCCACTTTCGAAATCGAAGATTCCTGAACTCGTGTAACATTGAATTTGTAACTCATCAGATTTGTATTTTAAAATATTAAACAATTTGGTTTTGTCCTTTGAGTGCAAGATTTGGTGCAGAAAATTGCTAATTTTTACATCAAATTTGTCAGTCAGGTAAAATCTTCTTATTTTGCACCTACAAAAGTATGACTTATTTATTATTATTTTATTTTAGATAGAATAATTTTGTGAATAAAAAACAATATTTTATTATTTCACTATTTTAGAAATATAATTTTGGCACTTTCCCTTATAGATCAAGTCTTTCATATTCCTGAACTTAATCCCGAAACTTTTTCGATGATTGGAGCCGAAGAAGGAAAACTTCTGGTTATCGTTGATGAAGGTGCTTTTGGAACGGATGAAGAAACCATGCTAAACAACATGATTACAGCGATCAAGTTTGATCCAAAATCAGATATCTCAAAGCTGATTTTGAAGCGAGGGCAACCAATCATACTAAGTTATTTTCAGAGAGACTTCAAAAATATTTTAGTTTTTGGCATCACACCCGATCAATTAGGACTAAACATTGAGTTTAAATCGTATGACATTTTGCATTTTGAAAAATATAGGATGTTGGTATGTGATTCAATTACAGAAATAAGAACCGTAGTTCAAAAGAAGCAATTGCTTTGGGCAAGACTACAAGAAATGTTTTTAAAATAATCACCCAATGAAGACACTTGTATTCGCTACATCAAATAAACATAAACTAACTGAACTTAAGGCAATTTTGCCTGATTTTGATATAAAAGGATTGTCAGATATTGGAATTATTGAAGAAATTCCTGAAACAGGATCTACATTGGAAGAAAATGCTTGGATAAAGGCAAAATATCTTTATGACTGTACAGGTCAGACATCGTTTTCTGAAGATACGGGACTCGAAGTAGATATTCTTGGTGGCCAACCAGGTGTTCATACCGCCAGATACGCCGGTGAGCAAAGAAATCCACAAGACAATATGGCAAAACTGCTTCATGAATTAGTTGACAAATCAGACAGGTATGCGCAGTTTAGGACAGTCATTGCCATGGTAGATGATTCAGGTGTGCGGTATTTTGAAGGCTTGGTAAGAGGTAAGATCGCTTTGCAAAAATCAGGAATAGAAGGCTTTGGTTACGATCCTGTATTTATACCAGATGGCTACGATAGGACGTTCGCTGATTTAAGTGGTGAAATCAAAAATCAAATAAGTCATCGTGCGAGAGCTGTACAGGAATTGGTTGATTTTTTAAAGAATTGATCTCTACTTTTAATAAAGAAATTTGGATATATTCTTCACAAATACAAATCCAACATCACCAAACTACCAAAAATAAGACTTGCAATACCATTTGTTGTGAAAAAGGCAAGATTTACCTTTGATAGATCATTGGGTGATACAAGCAAATGTTGATAAATAAGCAATCCCAAAAATGTAGTAAGACCAAGTAGCGTAAGCCAGCTCACCTGTGGAAACGATTGGAACAAAAGATACGTCACCATTATCACCGAGATAGCTGAAATCAAATGAAATATTTGTGATATCCGCAAAGCCCCGTTTGTTCCAAACATTACAGGAATGGAATTGAGTTGGTTGGCTTTATCAAAATCCTGATCTTGTAATGCAGATAGTGTATCAAAACCAGCCACGCAAAACAAAACTGCTACACCTAATAATATAGGAAGGACATTAAAAATTCCGGTAACAGCAATATAAGCGCCTACGGGAGCTAAGGCCAATCCTAGCCCAAGTACTAAATGGCATAAAGGTGTAAATCTTTTGGTATATGAATAGCCCAATATTACTATAAGCGCCACTGGACTAAGGGCGAAACATAATGGATTTATAAAAAATGTAGTGGCGATAAATAAAGCTACATTTGCCACAACAAATCCTAAAGCAGCTTTTGAAGAAATCGTACCAGCAGGAATCTCTCTAATGACAGTCCTTGGATTTTTGGCATCAATGTCTCTATCCAGCCATCTATTGAAAGCCATGGCTGCGCTCCTTGCAAAAACCATACACAGGATCACCAAAATTAGAAGTTTGATATAGTCTGGAGGAGATGATGTAAGATATCCCAACGTAAATCCCATAAGTGCAAATGGCATTGCAAATATGGTGTGACTGAACTTGATAAGACTTAAATAATTTTTCAATGGTCGTACCGTTTGATAGGACAAAAAAAGGCTGCTCAGTAATGAACAGCCTCTTTTGTTTATTGGTTGTGAAACAAACCGAATTATTTTCCAGCTGGCGCTTCTTCTTTTTTGTCTATTTTACCTTTGATAGTAAGGTAAGTTTCTACAGGATCAGTATTAGCAGTAATTGTAACTCTCTTACTGTCTTCTTTGCCACCTACAGCACCTTTACCTTTAGAGTCAAAAACAACTTTGATCTCACCTGATTTACCAGGAGCAATTGCATCTTTTGGCCATTCAGGTACTGTACAACCACAGCTACCTTTAGCGTTACTGATGATTAATGGCTCATTACCTGTGTTTTTGAATTTAAAAACGTGAGTTACTTTATCTCCATCCATTACTTTTCCCCAGTCATAAGTTTCTTGATCAAACTTAAGAGTGGTTGTTGGACCAGTTGGAACTGGAGTAGCTGGTGCTACAGCGGCAGTAGGATCAGTACCTGGTGTTACAGCTACAGGTGCATTAGGATCAGCAGCTGGTGCAGTTGCAGCCGCAGTGTCAGTTGTTGCAGCAGCATCACCTTCTGCCTTTTCTTTACATGATGTAAAAGCAAATACAGTAACAAGTGCAATCACTGCGAATAAATTAAACCTTTTCATTATACTTTACTTTTTAAGTTTGTTTAAAAAATGATTTTGATAAAAACATTGCAAAAATATAGCTATAAATGTAAACAACAAGGTTTAGGATTTGCTTATACCTTCGATTAACAAGTAATTAACACAAATATGATATGTTTAACTTTTGAATTTTAATAGTAGTGGAAGATTAAGCGACATCATACCTTCATTATGGTTTTGAGCTCCGTATCAGTCCAAGATGAAGCTGTCAATAGCCTGCTTTTTTTATGGATATTTTCATGATTATGCGGCTTACTCTTAATCATATGTTAAACATATTTCAAAATAGGGTATATTTGCCTCGCAAGACGTTTCATTTATTTACCAAAATATTCGCTTTTGTCATCGTCTGACCATAATCTTAATGAGGATAAGAAATCCCAACTGCCTATTGGCAAATGGATAAGGCGATTTATTTGGTCGATAATCATGTTATTATTGTTCGGTATCGTTTTGCTCCGTCTTCCTATAGTACAGACATACTTGACATCCGAACTTACAAAGTATATTTCTGAAGTTACCAACACAAAAGTTACCGCCGAAAGAATTGATATAAATCCTTTTAGTGGGATAATTTTGCAAAACTTCAACATTATCGAAAATGAGCACGATACCATTATTCACACATCAGCATTAAACATTTCGCTACAAAAAAATCTGTTTTTTCTATTTACCAATGAGTTGTCATTTAAGTATTTGGGATTAAAAGGGCTCATTTTGAATATTAAAACAAATGAAGGTGAGTCTATATCAAACTTAAACCGATTTCTCGGCAAATTGATAAAAAAATCAAATGATAATAAACCAGGCAAGCCGTTAATTCTCGATGTGAAAGAAATCGATTTGTCGGATATTCACATCCTAATCACCGATGATAATAAAGGTGTAATGAACGAAATCAAACTGGCTGGTGGGACTATAGATATCAATGCTTTAGATCTTGATTGTTTGGTTTTTGACATCAATGAAATCGTATTAGATAGACCAGCATTTAATAATCGAATATTCAAGTACGATTGTACAACTACAGACAAGCTTGCTATTCCGACAGTTGACCAAAAGCCAGAAATTGCCGTCTTGCCAGAATTAACAGTAAGAGAATTGATTGTAAAAGACGGATATTTTAGCAAAGCAAACGAGTTATTGGTTACTGAAACAAAATTTAAGCAATACCTCGACTACAATAATTTTTACTTCGACAAAATTAATCTATATTTACGAGATGTCAGCTTCAAAAATGGTTCGGATTTTTTCGGTAGGTTAGAAACACTCAATGCTATTGACAATACAGGTTTTAATATTACTGATATCAGTGCAGATACCATTCAGGTTAATGCCAATTCTGCGGAATTAAAATCATTCAGTATTGGTATCGGCAAAACGGTTATTCAGGATCATCTCAAATTTAGTTATGCAGATTTTTCTGCTTTTGAAGATTTTACCCGGAATGTTATCATCAATGCTGAACTAAAGAATACCGTAGTTTATATAGAAGATCTTGTACATTTTGTAAAAAGTCTCAGTGAAGTCGGCTTTGTAAAAAATAATATACACGAAACAATACGTCTAAATGGGAAATATTATGGTAAGATCAATAACCTAGGAGGAAGAGAAGTAGATATTAAGCTAGGAGACAAATTAAGCTTGGCTGGCTCATTTAACACACGCGAATTGCTAGATGCTGATAATACTGTACTCAATATCAAGCTTGATCGATTTAATACCAGTATGCGAAAAATAAAAATGATCTTGCCTTCATTCAATCCACCAGCCAACTTTAATAAGCTTGGATCTATCAACTTTACAGGAAGATTTGATGGATATTTGGAGGATTTTGTAGCATATGGTAAGTTGCAATCTGATCTCGGAGTGGCGGAGATGGATATGAGGCTCGATATCACCAAAGGTAGCAATAATGCCAATTATTCAGGAACACTAAATTTATTTAACTTTAATCTCGGCAAATGGAGTGATAACAATGACTTCGGTCTGGTAAATTTCAAATCAAAAGTAGCTGAAGGTAGAGGTTTGACACTCAATACAGTAAAAGCAGACCTTGATGCGACGATAAAATCTTTGTATTTTAAGAATTATCAGTACAAAGACCTGATACTCGATGGGGAAATAGACAAAAATGCCTTTAAGGGTGTATTTAAAGTCGATGACCAGAATCTTAATTTACTTTTTGATGGGACATTTGAATATATAAATAAGCAAGCTTTTCTTAATTTTAAATCAAAAATTACGCGAATCGACCTCAAAGCACTTAATTTATCAGCTTCACCGATGGCATTCAAGGCTGATATGGATATCAATCTCTCAGGCACAGGCATTAACGATTTTACGGGTGATGTTAGCATACGGCAGCTGAATATGTTGGTTAAAGATTCTACATATACAATGGATAGTATAGGTATTCTTTCAAAAATGTTGGTCACTGGTGAAAAAGAAATTCGAGTAGAAAGTGATTTAGGACGTATTGTCTTAAAAGGACGTTATGATCTTCCTAATCTGGTCAGATCCGTGAAAAAAGTAATCCATACTAATAACCCGCAAGTTACGCAGTCTTGGAAAGCTGATGTCTCGAAGTTTTATGGTGAGCAAAAGTTTGATTTTAATATCAATTTGGTAAAGAGCAGCAACTTTTTGTCACTTGCAGGGCTGCACCAAAGTTACTTTAGAAATTTAAGTATAAAAGGTAAACTTGACACATATAAAAATGAATTTTCGGTAGCATCAGATTTACCATATTTGAGGATAAAGAATGACTCACTTTTAAATCTACAGTTGGTGGCCACATCAGATAAGAAGTCAGGACATATTACACTTCATGTAGATTCGACCTTTGCACTCAATCGCCAATTCAATCCCATTTTTTTACAAACTAGCATCACTTCTGACACAGTAAATTTTGAATTTACTACTGAAAAACTTATCGATTCTTTAGAGAATTTTGATATCAGAGGCCGTTTGATTCCGCATGAAAAGGGATATCACCTTACATTGGCTGAAAACCTGCTTGTCATGTTGGGTTCAAAATGGAATATTCACACAAAAAACAACATAATCTTTGGTACCAACTACCTCAATTTTGAGAATATGGTGCTTACTGATGGCTTTAGATCGATAGAGTTTAATGATGTCAACAATAACAAAGGATTGAGTCTGGATATTGAAAATTTTGATCTTGATTTGCTCAATGGTGTTATAAAGTATGACAAAATGAAATTCGGTGGTATTACCAATGTTTCTGCCAAAGTCATGGACGTATTTTCGCAAGAAAAAGAAATCTCAGGATATGTCAATATTCCTAATTTTACCATCAATGAAGATAAATATGGATCAGTATTTATAGATCTTACAAAAAATTACAAGGCACCATACAAAGCCAATATCTCGATAGGCGATTTTTTGGCTGTTAACGGTAGTTTTGATCCAGATACCAAAGTAATAGATTCCCGCATCAAATTGCGCGAAGCACCCATGGAAATCATCGAATACCTGCTCAAAGATGGTATCAAAGACACAAAAGGATTTATAAAGGCAGACATTACATTTGGTGGCAAAACAAGTGATCTAGTCATCGACGGTACAGGAACTATCAATAGAGGCAAAACTACCATTAAATATACTGGAGCCACATACTTTTTTGATAACCAAAAACTGAAACTGACCAATAAAGAAATAAATTTGGATGGTGACATCATCACAGATATACACGGCAATAAAGGAACAATACGTGGTGGCTTAACGCATGATTTATTTGCAAATTTTGGTGTAAATGCAGTCTTGACTGGTTCTAATATCGTAGGACTTAATACCACTAAAGCAGACAATCCTGATTATTACGGATATGGCATTGGCCAACTTACTGCCGAGTTTAATGGTTCCTTTGACAATGTCGATATGAAAATTACCGCAGTGACTGGGTCAGGCACCAAACTATTCATTCCAGTGAATAATAGTCAGACTTCTATAGATCAGAGCTTTATCAGATTTGTAAGCAAAAAAGAAGACAAATCCCAGCTTGTAAAAAATAATAGTGTTGGTGGTATAGATATAGAAATGACCATGATTATTACACCCGACGCTGAAGTAAGTTTGATTTTTGACGAAAATAAGGGAGATATAATGCAGGGTAGGGGAAGAGGTAATCTCAAGATCAACATTACACGTCGTGGGGATTTTGAAATTTTTGGAGATTATGAAATAGAAACTGGTCAGTACCTCTTTACTGCACCACTAGTGCCTGTTGCCAAACCTTTTATTGTAGATCGTGGCGGACGAATTGTTTGGACAGGAGACCCAGTAAATGCCACCTTGGATATCACCACTAAATATAGTACACGTACATCCATAGAACCTTTCATTTCCGAATATATACAAACTGGGACAAGTACTGTTCAGTCAAATACCGAAGTAGATGTCATTCTCAAATTGGGCGGAAGCCTCTATAAACCGGAGATTAAATTGGGTCTTGCTTTTCCAAATTTAACGGGAGATTATGCCAACTTTGCTGATAGCAAACTGCGCATTTTGCAAGGAAATGATCAGGAATTGAATGGTCAGGTCTTAGGATTGATTGTCTTCAATTCATTTATTCAGTCCAATAGAGCAGCCGATATTTTTGGTGCTTCAGGCATACAGTCAGCCAGCATAAATACACTGAGCGAGTTTTTGTCTAGTCAATTGTCTATGTATATCACCAATGTGCTAAATTCAGTAGTAGGTGAAGGTAGTTTTATATCGGGTATCGACTTTGATGTCAATGTTCGAAATAATACCTTTGGTCTTGCGCCTTCGGGTATAATTCCTGACGAAATTGCAGTTAGAAATATTGTAAATTTCAAGAATGACCGTTTGTCTTTGGATATTGGTGGAAATTATGTATTTCAATTTCAAGGTACTACGATAAATCAGGTTTTGCCAGATTTTGCGCTTGAATTTAAACTCACAGATGATCGCAAGCTTAAAGTCAGACTGTATGGCAAATATGATATCGATGTTTCTACGTACGGTCTAAGAGAAAAATATGGCCTTGGAGTTGCCTATAGAACTGAGTTTGGCTCAATGGTGGATTTCGAGAAAAAAATTAAAGATGCTGCAGAAAAAACTATAAACAAGTAATGATTGTTGTTAATATGTAACAATCTTATAATCAGATTAATATTCTGTCATATTCTCATTAACAAAACATTGTGATATTTTTGGAGATAAATGATGTAATTTGATGTGACTTTTATATCATTTATAGTCAAAAAAACATTCTGTTAAAATTTTAATAGATATTATTTTTTTAATCAAATAAACTCTTTAAAAATGTCAATCAACTTATTGGACTTAGTGAAAGATCAGGTAACAGGTCAACTTGCAAAACAAGCTAGCAGTTTCCTTGGAGAATCTGAGTCTTCAGTGACTTCAGCGCTAGGCGGTATCATGCCTGCATTATTGGGATCAGTTATTCAAAAATCTTCAACACCATCTGGTGCTACAGGAATCATGGATATGATCGGCAAACTTGACTTAGACAATCTTGGTAATATCGCTGGATTATTCGGTGGTGGAGCAAGTAATGTGAATGGTCTTTTAAACTCTGGAGGAGGCATTGTAGATGCATTGTTGGGAAATAAATCAGGTGGTATCGTGGACGTTATTTCAAGCCTTAGCGGAATGAAAAGTGGTTCAGCATCTTCTTTGTTGAAACTTGCAGCTCCATTCTTGATGGGTGTCATCGGAAAACAAATTAAAGGAAAAGGTCTTTCTTTCTTTACTGATTTGATCATGGGTCAAAAAAGCAATGTAGCAGCAGCACTTCCAGCAGGATTGAGTTCTGTAATGAATTTTGCTGACTTCGGTGGTGCACCAAAAGTTAATGCAAATATTAACACATCTACTGGTTCTACTGGTGGTGGAAATAGCTGGATGAAATGGTTATTGCCATTACTTCTTGCAGCAGCAGTACTTTATTGGCTATCTACAAAAGGATGTGGTAACAAAGCAGTAGAAGCTACCACAGATGCAATCGAAGCAGTGGATTCTACGGCTATCAAAGCAGTAGATGCAGCAGGCGCAGCAGCAGACTCATTGGGTGCAGCCATGGACAAATTATTTTCTTACAAACTTTCTTCTGGTTTTGAATTGATTGGTGCTGCTAAAGACGGTATCGAAAGCAAATTGGTTACTGCCATAGAAGCTGCTGGTCCAGTTTTAGACAAAAATGACCCTGCTGCATGGTTCAATTTCGACAGACTTCTTTTTGACACTGGTAAAGCAACTTTACAGCCTTCAAGCCAAGAGCAATTAAAGAATATTGCTGAAATTCTTAAGGCTTTCCCTAAAGTTAAGCTTAAAGTTGGTGGATACACTGACAATGTTGGAGATCCTAAGTCAAATCTTAAATTATCAACTGACCGTGCATTTAATGTAGTGGCAGAATTGGAAAAATTAGGTGTTGAAAAAGGAAGATTAGCACCTGAAGGTTATGGTGATAAATTCCCTGTAGGAGATAACAATACTGAAGAAGGTCGTCAGCAAAACAGAAGAATTTCTGTTAGAGTTACTGCAAAGTAATCGACAATCTTAACTTAAAAAGGTTAATAGATTTTAGATAAAGTAACTTCCTATAGTTACAAAATATTTCAAACCCGACGGATGTTCATCTTGTCGGGTTTGTTTTTTTTACGGACTTTTTAAGCGATTTTAGGAATGTGTAGGATTAAATGATATCAGCGATATTTACTTCACCACCGAATACGACTCTACCGTTTTCATTTTTTGTGAGAAAGCCACATGCTACATCAAGATCGTGCTCAAAGAATAAGAAATGTTTGCCATCAGTAGCCACATCATGTAGAACTTTCTTTTCTTTCATGGTCTCTAATGGTCTGAGATCATAGGCCATTACATACGGCATTTGTATGTGATGATGAGAAGGAATAAGGTCCGCGCAATAAATAAGCGTATTGCCTGACGGAAGCGATATATAGGGGAGCATCATTGCTTCTGTGTGTCCATATACAAAACTCAGGCTGATATTGTCTGAAAATTTGATACCTTCTTGTACGTCGATCATTTGCAAGATACCTTGATCACGCATGGGTACAAAATTTTCTTTAAGGAATGAAGCAGCTTCTCTTGCATTTGGATTTAGTGCCCAGTTATAATGCACTTCATTGGACCAATAAATGGCATTAGGAAATACTGGCACAATGGCACCTTGGGCATCACGTTTTAATGCACCACCAACATGGTCAAAATGAAAATGTGTCAAAAACACATCCGTAATATCTTCGGTTGTCAACCCGATTTTAGCCAATGATTCTGTAAAGTCAATATCGTCATGTGGATAAAAATGAGAACGAAATCGGTCATCCTGCTTTGATCCTACGCCAGTGTCGATCAATATTTTTCGGTTTCCGTCTTCTACCAACAAACAGCGCATCTGCCAAGTACATAAATTATCATCATCAGCTGGATGCATTTTTTGCCACATTCTTTTAGGTACGACACCAAACATCGCACCGCCATCCAATTTAAATTTTCCTGTTTCTAATACATGTAACTTCATGACATTTATATTTTAAAATCCTATTTTCTTTTTATCCATTTCGTGCACAGATCTCGACAAATGTATCATTTTTAATGCAGTGTGCGCAGCTTCTATTCCTTTGTTGCCATATTTGCCACCTGCACGATCCAGCGCCTGTTGTTGGTCATTTGGTGTCAATACGCCGAAGATTATAGGTTTACCAGAGCTTACACTCAATGCCATGATACCATTTGCTACCGAATTACTGATATATTCGTCGTGTTTTGTCTCGCCCTTGATCACACATCCAATACAGATGACGGCATCCATGTTTTGATTTGACAATAGGATTTTGGCACCTAATGGCAATTCAAAAGCACCAGGTACATCGACTACTATCAAATCAGCTGTATTGAGACCATGATTTTTGAGCGTCTCCACGCACGCATCTCGCATGGCAAAGTTATTTCATGATTCCATGTCGCGACTACGATGCCTACTTTTGCTTTTTGCAATTGTGGGATTGAGTCATTTGGACTTTGGGAAAGATTATGATGGCTGCTAGACATATGGTAAGTATTTATAAAAAAAGGCAGAATTTCAACAAAATTCTGCCTTTTTAGTTTTTTAGTTGGTATGAAATATTAACGCACTATCCTGCTAAAATTATCTCATAAATTCATGAATGCTAACTAATTGAAGTATCATCTGAATATCAGGAATACTTACTTAAATCTCGATAGAAACTTTTCAGCATCCTTAAATTCGTTTGAATCAGGATACTTGTTTTTGATGATCTCCAATTGCTCAGCGGCTTCTTTAGTTTTGCCATCAGCATAGTACATCATTGCAACTTTATGCAGATAATATGGTGTAAGCATTTCATTTTCTGCTTTTGCTGCTTTTTGATAATAGTCCATCGCCTTTACTTTGTCACCAAGTTCTGCATTCGCATCACCCAATGCACCATTTTTCATTACAGCAGTGACATCATCATTGGCAGAGTAATCATCAAGATACTGGATTGCATCTTCATACTTACCCAAATTAAGATAAGAAATTCCTGCATAATATTGTGCAAGATTTGCAGCCTTTGTGCCGCTGAAATTGTCGATAATGCCTAAAAATCCATCAAATCCACCACCTGGATTTTCTAATGCAAGTGCAAATGAATCTTTTGCAAATTGTTCTTCTGCTTTGTACATAGCATTGACAGCTTCTTTTTCTCTTGGACCCATGTATAGGTGCTTGTAGCCATAATACAATGCTGCTAAGATTGCCAATCCCATCAATACGTATGAAATGGTCTTTTGATTTTGTTCAAAAAAGTTTCCTGCTGATACCTGACTGCCTTTGACTTCTACTACGTCAATTATTTCATCTGCTTCAGAGGCTTTGTTGCCCTTTCGTTGTGCCATAATTCTGATTTTTAAAAAAATTTGCGCAAAAATAGCAATTTCATTTTAAATATTAAGTTATTTAATCATTTTATACTGATTTTATTCTTTTAAGGCATATCTGTTGTCAGACCAAATTTTGGATATTTTAATGGTTTACTCACTCTTTTGTTTACTAGTATGACGTTAATCTATTATTAGACAATTCATTTATATATAGTGTTAATATATATGTATTTTTAAGATGATGTAAAATAAACTTCCATAAATAAGGTTTATATTAATTATGTCTTTGAACAAAGGTAGATATAATTTTCAACATGACCTTGTGAATCCTATTTTTTATCTATTAATTATTGCAAAACAAGCTTTAGTACAACAAATCACAAAATACCTTGTTCTTTCGTGTGAAATGTTCGGGTATTAGGAATATTATACTAATTTTGTGCTAATTTATATAAATTTTATCGTTCAATTTATCGTATGTCACGTGAAATTAAAATTGGGATTCTAACTTTTTTGGTATTGGTCACTATGATTTGGGGATATACCTTTCTGAAAGGTAGAAATATTCTTACTGCATCAAATGAATTGAAAACAACCTACAGAGATGTGACAGATTTGAATGTTTCATCACCGGTTCTGGTTAATGGGTACAAAATTGGCACTGTTACAAAAATCAAGCTCAACCCAAGCAATGTGAAATTGATGGATGTTTATTATCTTATTGATAGCGAATACAAAATACCTAAAAATGCGATTGCTAAGCAAAAAAGCCTTGGATTTGTCAATGGGAAAGGTATATTTTTAGAATTTGACAAGGAATGTAATGGATCTGATTGTGCTGTAAATGGTGATGAACTTAAAGGAGAAACTGTTGGACTTTTGGGCGCTATGTTGGGTGAAGGTGAAGTCGAGAATTATAGCAGCCAAATGACAAAATCGGCTCGTGAAATTATAAGTAATATAGGTAAAGAAGGTGAGCCTGGCGCAATAAACGAAACCATTCGTCAGCTCGAAATCATATCGAAAAACCTAGCTGCCATCACTGGAACTACTAACCAATTAATGGCCCAATCTTCATCCAATCTAAAAAAGACCATTGACAATTTGGCGACTATCTCCTCAGCCTTGGCCAAAAGCAACCAAAAAATTGAAAGTGTCATGGCTAATGTGGACAAAATCACGAGTGATATTGCAAAATCCAATTTACAAACTACTATAGGCAAAACAAATGAAACTTTGGATGCATCCAAAATCGCAATCACAGAGATGAAAACAACATTGGCAAGTGCGAGTACTTCCATGAAAGATTTAAGTAGGCTCCTCAATAAAATAGAAAAAGGTGACGGAACCTTGTCTAAACTTATGAATGATAAAAAACTCTACACAAATATCGAAATGACTACTAGAAATCTAAATTTATTATTACAAGATTTGCGACTAAATCCCAAAAGATATGCCCACTTTTCAGTTTTCGGTAAGAAGCAGAAGGAGTTTACCTTGCCAGATAATGATCCCGCAAATATTGAAGAGTAAGAAAACCAAGATTATCAATTTCAATTATAAAATTAAAATCAAACAATTCATATGTATTCAATATTTAAAACCACACACTCTTATGCTGCATGGGCTGTATTAATATTACTTGTTATTACAGTCATATATGCAGCGCTTACTTTTTTTGGTAATAAATCATGGAAAGTGAGTGAATTCAAACTCGCCTTCTTTACATTTGTATCTTGCCATATCCAACTCTTACTAGGTTTGGTACTGTATTTTACATCACCTTTTGGAATGAGCAATTTGTCTGGTGAGACTATGAAGGACTCGTTCTCTAGATTATTGGCTGTAGAGCATCCATTTGTAAATATCTTGGGTATTGTAATGATTACAATGGGTTATATCAAAGCCAAAAAACTACTTGATACTGTTAATGCACCCAAAACCATTTTTATTTATTATGGTATCGGCTTATTATTGTTTTTATCGAGAATTCCTTGGAGCAATTGGCTGTAGTCTTGAAAGATTGCAAAACGTCTAAAATAAAAAAAGTCCGACGATTTTTTGGGGTCGGACTTAATTCAACTATAACAGCACTAAGAGAAAGTTAAAACTTTCGCTACAAAGGTATAATTTTATTTTTATATGATGTATCTTTTATTAAGAAAAAAATAAATTTTAATTACGTATTTTATTCTAAATCCAAAATTAACATTACTAGCAGCGCATCGTTTTGTAAAGGTGATGGACTATTTTGGTAAAAAAAGAAAGATGATTTCACATTTTGATGAGAAACCTATACTTTTGTCCACATTATTAAAATCCTGAGATAGAATCGTTTTGGTAAAAAAACTGTGACATCCGTAGATGAGATGAGCAAAGTCACGCCGCTCATGGCTCAGTACTTCAAATTGAAGGCCAAGCATCCTGATGCCATTTTGTTGTATCGTGTTGGAGATTTTTATGAGACATTTGCAGAAGATGCTATTAAAGTTGCAGAAATTTTGGGTATCATCCTCACCAAAAGAAATAATGGTGGCAATGACATCGAACTTGCCGGATTTCCGTATCACTCTTTGGATGTGTATTTGCCCAGACTTGTGCGCGCCGGTCATAGAGTAGCTATTTGTGAGCAATTAGAAAAGCCAAGTAAAGAAAAGAAAATCGTAGATCGTGGTGTTACAGACGTTGTCACACCTGGTGTCACTATCGATGATACAATCCTTGATCGTAAATCCAATAATTATCTTGCTTCCGTTCATTTCACACCCAAAAATGAATATGGTGTCGCTTTTCTAGATATTTCTACTGGAGAATTTGTTGTCTCTGAAGGAAATGCAGCCACTATTGAGAAGTTGATTGATGGATTTGCGCCATCTGAAATTATATATTCCAAGGCTTATACTAAGGATTACCAACGGATTTTTGGTGAGCGATATTATTATTATGGTATCGAAGAATGGGTGTACATGTTTGACTATACCCGCGAAAAACTACTAGATAAGTTCGCAGTAACCAATCTCAAAGGTTTTGGTATCGAAGAAATGCCGTTAGCTCAAGTGGCTGCTGGAAGTATCCTTCATTATCTGATGTCCACTCAAAATGATAGGACAAACCACATTTCCGGGATCACCCGAATCCAATCTGAACACTATGTATGGCTAGATAGATTTACTGTAAAAAATCTTGAACTTATCCGGTCGTCCCATGATACTGGAAGCTCCTTGGCACAAATCATGGACAAGACCGTGACGCCTATGGGTGCTAGGCTGCTGAGAAACTGGATCTTATTGCCGTTGCTATCTCCTGAGCGCATCCACGCGAGACAAGATATGGTCGCCTACTTTGTAGAGAAATATTTTGATAGGGAAGCATTGGAAGGATTGCTCAAACAAATCGGTGATATCGAGCGGATTGCATCTAAATTGGCGATGGAAAAAATCTCTCCACGTGAATTGCAACAGCTTAGAAAATCTCTTGAGTTGTTGCCCGATATTTTGATGATTTTGGCTGAAAGTGACAATGATGCATTGAAATCCTTAGGTGACAAAATCATGCTTTGCGAAAAGCTAAAAACCGAAATCCAAAAACGCTGGCTGACGATCCACCCGTTATTCTTGCAAAAGGAAATGTCATCAGAGCTGGCTGTCATGCAGAACTAGATGACTTGCGCAATGTTATCAGAAATAGCAAAGAATTATTACTTGAAATCCAAACAAAAGAAGCCGAAAAGACTGGTATTTCGAGTTTGAAAATTGGATTTAATAATGTTTTCGGTTATTACCTCGAAGTGACTAATAAATACAAAGATCATGATCGCATCCCTGATACTTGGATAAGAAAACAGACATTGGCCAATGCCGAAAGATATATATCTGAAGATCTTAAGATTTTGGAAACTAAAATACTGACCGCAGAAGAAAAATAGGTGAGATCGAAGTTCAGTTGTTTGAAGAATTGGTTGTCAAAGCGGCTGATTACTTGGAGGCTTTACAGAATAATGCTAAAACACTTGCTACCCTTGATTGTATTTTGTCATTTGCATTTATTGCTGGCAAGTATAATTATTGTAGGCCGATCGTAGACGAAGGATTTACATTGGAATTCACTGAAGCGAGACATCCTGTTATCGAAAGACAATTGCCCTTAGGACAAGCTTATGTACCCAATGACATTCTCCTTGACAATGATGATACACAAATCATGATGATCACGGGTCCAAATATGTCGGGAAAATCTGCAGTATTGCGTCAGACAGCTTTGATCACATTGATGGCACAAATGGGCTCTTTTGTACCAGCGTCGTCGGCGCGCATCGGTATAGTGGACAAAATCTTTACGCGTGTAGGCGCTAGTGACAATATCAGCAGTGGCGAATCTACTTTTATGCTCGAGATGAACGAAACGGCGAGCATCATGAATAATATTTCGAAGCGAAGTCTTATTTTATTGGACGAGATAGGCAGAGGTACATCGACTTATGATGGTATTTCTATAGCTTGGTCGCTTGCAGAGTTTCTGCACAATGGCAAGGTGAGACCCAAAACTTTGTTTGCGACGCATTATCACGAATTGAATGAACTGGCTGAGAAGTATCCACATATCAAAAACTACAATGTGGCAACAAAGGAAATTGGAAATAAGGTCATCTTCCTTCGTAAACTAACTGAAGGTGGCTGCGAACATAGTTTCGGAATTCACGTAGCTGCGATGGCTGGAATGCCTAGAGACATTATCAATCGGGCAATGGAAATCCTACAAGATCTGGAAACAAAAACGATCGACAATAAGGATATGGATGCAGGAAATGATATGAGAAACAAAGCCAAAAATATCGCACCCAATAACTTTCAACTTAGTCTGTTTCAAACTGCAGATCCTGAAGCTGCTGCACTAAAAAATAGTATAAAAGCATTGGATATCAACGCCATGACGCCGATCGAATGTATGCTCAAATTACATGAACTGAAGAAGATTTTGGATATGTAGGGATATATTAAAAATTATCTTAAAGTATTAACTTGACTTCGGAAAAATACCAAAATAATTTTAATTGTGGATTTACTTTTAAATGATTCTGGTTTTTTGATTAACGTACCTATGTTGAAAAAAAAACAATTCCATCATCTGAATCAATTTTATTCCATAATTTCGCAACATATTATAGAAATTTCGTCTTATTAAAATAAAGTTGAAGTAAAAAGTAATAATATGAATGCATCCAACAAGTTTATGGTACTTTTTGTCGGTATTGGTCTGATCGTATCATCGTGTTCGCGCAATCCAGTTACAGGCAAAAAGGAAGTGTCTTTTATGTCTGAAAGTCAGGAAATATCCATGGGAAAGGAATATGATCCTTCGGTAGTTGCTCAGTATGGCTTATATGAAAATCCTTCTCTTCAGGCTTTTATCACTGAAAAAGGTAAGCAAATGGCAGCAATCTCACACAGGCCCAATTTGCCTTATGAATTCAAAATTCTAGATTCGCCTGTTGTGAATGCATTTGCTGTACCTGGTGGCTATGTTTATTTTACAAGAGGCATCATGGGCCATTTCAATAACGAAGCTGAGTTTGCAGGCGTATTGGGTCATGAAATTGGCCACGTTACTGCCAAGCATGCTGCCAGACAGCAAAGAGATCAATTATTGGGGCAAATTTTGTTGATGGGTGGAATCATCTTTTCCGAAAAATTCAGACAGTTTGCCGATGTTGCCCAACAAGGCGTTGGCTTGCTGTTTTTGAAAAATAGTAGGGACCACGAATCGGAATCTGACAAACTAGGTGTAGAATACAGTACAAAAATAGGGTATGACGCTCATCAGATGGCGGGATTTTTCAAAACCCTAAAAAAACTCAGTCCCAAAGATGGCGCAATTCCTACCTTCTTGTCCACACATCCTGATCCAGAAGACCGATACAATAAGACCAATCAAATGGCGACTGATGTTCAGAAAACGCTTGATCCGGCGACCTTGAAGGTCAATAGAAATAATTATCTCAAGATGATCGATGGCATCATTTATGGTGAAGATCCTAAACAAGGTTATGTTGAAAACAGCGTTTTTTATCACCCAGAGTTGAAGTTTCAGTTTAATGTGCCTGCTTCGTGGCAATTGCTCAATACGCCTTCGCAGATACAGATGGCTCCAAGCGATGGAAAGGCTATGATGATGATGAGCCTAGCTGCAGGTAATAATCTGCAAGAAGCAAAAACACAAGTTATTAATGAAAATAAATTGAATGTATTGGAATCATCCAATGTCAATGTAAATGGTTTGAATGCAATAGCGTTACTATCAGAAGTGGCAAATCAAGAAGCACAACAGCAAACAGGGCAAGTTGCTGATCCATTAAAAGTACTAACTTACATCATCGAGTACAACAATATGTATTACAAATTTCATGGATTGAGTGCCAAGGCAGACTTCAATAACTATTTTTCGCAATTTCAGACGACGATGAAAAGTTTTAAGACACTTACAGATCAGTCAAAAATCAATAAAAAACCGACGACACTCAAGATTATTGAGGCAAATCAAAATACAACACTGCAACAAATTTTTACCAATCAAAATATGCCTTCAGCTCGCCATAGTGAGTTGGCTCTACTTAATGGGTTGGAACTCAATGCAATGGTAGAAAAAGGTACGCTGGTAAAAGTATTTGGTGGTCAATATTAAAAAAAAATGAAAATTTTATGCTTTAAAAATTTGGACAATTAATGTCAGGCATTGTATCTTTGCGTCGCTTTTGGAAAAGTCCAGTATAGAAAGCACATGCGAAAGTAGCTCAGCTGGTAGAGCACGACCTTGCCAAGGTCGGGGTCGCGGGTTCGAATCCCGTCTTTCGCTCCACTTTTTTATTAAAAATAAGTCTATGCCCGGGTGGTGAAACTGGTAGACACGCAGGACTTAAAATCCTGTGACCATTGCGGTCGTGCCGGTTCGATTCCGGCTCCGGGTACATTATTCTCCTTTATTTCTTTTCAAATTGATTATCCCAAATTTCCATCTTGGGCTTTTGTTGTTTTAGGTATTCCCTTTATAATCAACATCTTAGGCATTTTATTACCTAATCAAACCATTGCAATTGAAATAACCATCAATTCAATTTAAAACATTTGAATTAAGAAAGATTTTATACCTAATGTGAATGCGGGTTAGGATCGTATTGCTTCGACTGGATTCATGGCTGAGGCTTGTGATGCAGGGATAATACCAGCTATAATACCTACGACTATAGAAGTGCCTACACCTATTGCTACGTTGAGTACAGATAGAGACATTTTGAAAGGAATGAGCATGGAAATGACCCAAAGGCTCACGAAAACCAAGATTAAACCTATAAGTCCACCCAAGATGCATAGGATGATAGACTCGATGAGAAATTCCATCAAAATGATGTATCGCTTGGCACCAAGTGCTTTTTTGATTCCTATGATGCCGGTGCGTTCCTTTACGGAAACAAACATGATGTTGGCCACACTTACCATACCTACGATCAAGGCAAAAATGCCGATGATCAGGCCTGCAATGTTGAGTACTTTAAATACGCTATCCAAAACCTGAGAAAGCATGGACAATTCATTTAGTGAAAAGTTATCTGCCTCCAGTGGTCTTTGACGTCTGACGGATCGGATGATACTTGCGATTTCACCTTTGAATTCTGTCATTTCTACACCTGGTTTTGCTTTGATTGTAAGCATTCGTCCTACATCAGATTCTTCTTTTACATTGATGTATTTCTTTAATGAATTATAACTTACCCACATAGCATCGTCAAAATTCATGAAATTGAATACATTATCGCCTTCTGATTCTAAGTATCCTATCACTTGGAAATTCTGACCAAAAAGTTTAACTTCTTTGCCGACTCCATTGATACCTTTGAAGAGTTCATTATATAATTTAAAACCCAAAATGATTTTATTGCTTCCAGATTCATATTCACTTTGAGAAAAATATCTGCCTTCGGTAAGTTTTAAATTTTGGATAGCTGCATATTCATAGGTACAACCCATTATAAAGGCATTCGCTACAGAACTCGATCGGTATTTTATAGTACGCCCACCAGTAAATATAGTATAAGCAGCATTCGCACCTAGTTTTGATCTTTTTTGGATGGCTTGATAATCTTCAAAAGATGGATCCGGACGTTTGGCATATTTCCAGTAGTTTTGGCCAGGGTCTTCGTTCCATGGCATCTTATCCAAGTATATGACATCACTTCCCAATTCATTAAATCCTGACACTATATTTGCTTGCAGAGAATCCACGGCTGATTTTACTGTTATGATACAAAAATCCCGATCGTGATGCCCAACAATGAAAGAAATGTGCGCATCTTATTGGATTTAAGTGCACCTAAAGCTTGTTGAAGGCTTTCCCAAATAATTTTTAAAATTACAGTCATAGTATGTGTTTGGTACTATTTTATTGGTTTCCGTTTTTTAATACAATTCAAGATTGGCCTAAATAGAACTTTTTGGTATTCATTTTAATATAACATGCATTCTTGCAAAAATTGAACAATCATTTTGAATTAAATAACACATGCAAATTAAACTTAAATTTACGAATTTATGAATAAGATTAGATAAACACATACAATTTTCGGATGGATTCATGTAAATGAACTCTATTATTGGAAATTATTTCAGAAGACATTGTTGTTTTCAACGCATTTGTAAGGTAAATCTACTGAAAGTATCGTCTAATTAAAATCCCGAATACAAAAACACAATTAATGGCACAAGCCACGTATATTTGTCCTTGATTATTGATGATTGATCGATAACTTATTGCATTACGGAACTTAAAATTTCAAAAAATCATTTATATGTTTCAGAAATCAGATATGTTTAAAAAAATAAAATCTATCTTTGTAATAGATGAATCTCCTGAAGCTTCTGCTGAGATGAGTGATGCACAAGATTCGTCCAGCACACAAGTAACTTCAGGTACGACGGCTACACCTGCTGCACCTTCACCAACTATAAGTGGGGAATCAGGAAAGCCGGATCAGAAATTCACAGATTTGCTACTCAAAGCCATAGAATCCAATAATTTTGACGGTTTTGACTATTTAGAATACAAAAATTCTTTAAAATCCATCGAAGCTGTAATTCCCGATGAAGGTATGCGATTTAAATCCGCTTTTGAGATGGCCAAAACAATGGGTCTTTCAAAAGATAAACTTATTCAGAGTGCTGAAGGATACTTAAATATTTTGGTATCCGAAGACAAAAAATTCAAAGATGCATTAGAAAATCAGAAAGCAAAACAAATTCAAGGCAGATCAGATCAATTAGCTAGTATTGAGAAGTCGATTTTGGATAAGCAAAAAATGATTGAGAACCTGAATAAAGAAATCGAAGCCTCCAAAAACCAGCTATCATCGGTAAGAAATGAGATAAATGATGCAGTAGTTCGCATCGATGTTACAAACCAACAATTTGTAGCTTCATATAATCTCGTGTACAATCAGATTTATCAAGATATACAGAAAATCAAGACAAATCTGTAAAACTTACCGAAATTACAGTATATTTGGCAGTTAATTTTTTATAAATGACAGAACAAAAAACAAAATCATTTTGGTCCAGACCTGAAGGCGTCACAGGTGCTTTATTTCTAGCAGCGATGATCTTTGGTGTAGGTTATCTGGCTGTCACAAGCCTTGCTGCGATAATCGCTTTTGCCACGACTACCATGGGCGCATTCATCTCTTTGATGGTCTTGGGTACGATTGTATTTATGGCATTGGATAGCAAAACCAGAACATTGGTAAGCTATATGTACAAGAGTGCTATGCGGTGGATTACTGGCTTGTTTGTTCAGATAGATCCGATCGGTATCTTAAAATCTTATGTAGAAGACCTTAAGTCAAATCTGACAAAAATGAACCGACAGATAGCACAACTTAGAGGGCAAATGCATAAGTTGCAGGAAATTATTATTAATAATAAGAAGGAGATAGACACCAATCTTTCGATGGCATCTGAAGCAGCTCAAGCAAATAAACAAGCACATGTTCTTCTGAAAAGTAGAAAAGCAGGACGATTGCAGGATTCTAATGTGAAGCTGGAAGATCTGTACAAAAAAATGGAAGTCTTATACAGGGTATTAGCGAAGATGTACGAAAATTCTGAAATCTTGGTAGAAGATGTTCAGGATCAGGTGATGGTCAAAGAGCAAGAGAGAAAGGCGATTTTGGCAAGTAACTCAGCTATGAAATCAGCAATGTCTGTCATCAAAGGTGATCCTGACAAAAAAGCCATGTTTGACGCAGCATTAGAATCTATCGCCGACGATGTGAGTCAGAAAGTGGGAGAGATGGAGCGATTCATGGAAGTTTCTCAAGGATTTATGCAGTCTATTGACCTTCAGAATGGTGTTTTTGAAGAAGAAGGCCTAAAAATGCTCGAAAAGTGGGAAAATGAAAGCGTTTCATTATTGCTTGGTGGAGAGAAAGAAAATCTCATCCTTAAATCAAACGACGATACGGACGTATTGGATATCAATGCGCCAATAAAACAACCCGAAAAAGTAGGACGTACTAATCAGTATGACAATTTATTTGAATAATTTATATTAAAATCACATTACAACATGGCAACAAGATTGACAGGATTTTCAAAATTAGTTATAACTTTACTTATTTTAGCAGCAGTATTTTTTGGAGGAAGATATTTGCTAAACAGTACTAAGTTTGGTCAAGACATAAAGAAGCAGGCCGATGAAGCTGCTGCCCAGACATCAACAGGAGAAAGTGGAACTAGTAGTACTACAACTCCTACTTCTACATCTGGCCCAAGAGATGCGAACACACTTCGTGTCCAACTGGTGACTTGGGGCGGATATGCACCGGGATTATATTTTAATGAAGGGCCAAATGCCAATGAGCAATCTAGATTTTTCAAAGATTATGGCTTCAAAGTGGAATTCCGTGTAGAAAATGATTTGCTGAAAGCAATGGAAGCTTGGATGGCTGGAGAGTATGATGTACTTGTACAAACCGCTGACGCATTTTCACTTTATACAGCGCCAAAAGATATCAATGCCTTTAATCCGAAAGCTTTTATGCAAGTGGACTGGTCTCGTGGTGGCGATGCAGTCATCGTAAAACGTGGTATCAATACGGCAAATGACCTTAAAGGTAAAAGAATTGCCGTTGCTGTACCTTCACCGGCACAGACATTACTAAACAATACACTCGAAGCAGCTGGATTGAAATATTCGGATGTTACCATTATCAAAACGACGGATAACTTGAAAGCTGCCGAATTATTTAGAACAAAAGACGTAGATGCAGCTGTAGTATGGAGTCCAGATGACCAATTGGCAACAGCTGATGTGGCAGGCTCAAAAATCTTGGTTACTACACAGCAGCAGTCTCACATCATTGCAGATATCATGTTTGCGAGTGAGAAGACGATTCAGGAAAAACGAAATATGATCCACGGATTTTATGAAGGCTGGATGAAAGGCGTTGCAGAGCTTAACTCAAGTACAGCAAATCATGCGAAAGCAGGAAAATATCTTGGTGAACTAAATGGACTGACGCAAGAAGATGGTTTAGGTATGATGAGCACTGTGTACTGGACTGGTCAGGGAGACAATGTCAATTTCTTCGGATTGAATTCTGCATACAAAGGCCAGAGAGGTCAGGATCTTTACGAAAAAATGGCAAAGAAATTTGTAGAAACTGGAGATTCACCTAATGCGGCACCTGCGTGGAGATCCGTAATATATACTGGCGCTGTCACATCTGCCCAAGCTAATCTGCAAGGTGCTATGTATGAAGCAGAAAAATCAAAGACTTTTGCGCCAGCTACAAAAGCAGAGGTAAATGCTCCTGCTATTGCTTCTAAGCCAGTTAGTATAAACTTTCCGTCTGGTAAATTTTTATTGGATGAAAATGCAAAAACCATCATCGACCTACAATTTGCTGAATTGGCAAAAACCTTTGCTAACGTGAAAGTTAGGGTAGAAGGTAATACAGATAATGTAGGTAGCGCAGCAGCTAATAAAGCACTGTCCGAAAAAAGAGCAAAATCTGTTGCTGATTATCTGAAATCACAATATGGCATGGATGCCAACAGATTTATCATTGTCGGTAATGGCCCTAATAAACCTGTTGCTGGATGCGAATCTAATGCGGATGAAAGTTGTAAAGCTAAAAACCGAAGAACTGAGTTCCAACTTATTGGTGGTTAATCGTTCTTTATTAAGAATAGCCTGCTAAAAAGTATAGTAAAATAAAATGCGAGAGAATAAATGTTAGTACATTTAATAAGTGTTTGATATGATTCTCTTGCATTTTGTTTTTTATTTTTGAATGATTTGATGATGAATAATTTTATAAATGAAAGTGTTGATGTTATTTTTTAAAAATAAAATCAATTATTATTTTTAAAATTATTTCCGTAAAATGAAGATAAAAAACTGCCATCTAAGACCAATTTCACTAAGAGCAGCAAGCTAAAATTCAAAAATGGGAATTAAATTAGTTAACAAACTTTAAAAATTACAACAAAAGCCGGCTTTTTCCATTACTAATTATATTTTTGCAACCACAATGGCATAACTTATGCAGTTTTTATACCCTTCGTTTCTTTGGGCACTCATGGCTTTGGCCATTCCTATTATTATTCATTTGTTTTATTTTCGCCGTTTCAAGCGGGTACTTTTTACTAATGTTAAGTATCTAAAAGAAATAAAGGAAGAGACATCAAATAGAAATAGGTTAAAAAATCTCTTGGTATTGCTAAGTCGTTGCTTGGCTGTTGCAGGCTTGGTATTTGCATTTGCACAACCATATTTACCGACAGGTGATCGCATAAAATCAGGTATAAACCACATTTCAGTTTTTGTGGACAATTCCTTTTCTATGACTGCTGCGAGACAAGATATTCCACTGTTGGATTTTGCAAAGGATAAGGCAAGATTAATTATAAATTCCTACAGCGAAGAAGATAAATTTCAAGTTTTGTCCCATGATTTTGAAGGCAAACACCAACGATTTGTAAGTAAAGAAGATGCATTGGCTTTTGTAGATGAGATTCAGATCACGCCTACAGTCCAGATGGTGGATAAGATTGTAAAACGTCAACATCAACTGATGGAAACCGTTTCGGGAAATAAAATTAGCTACATCATTTCAGATTTTCAGAAGTCTATTAGTGATTTTTCGACCATCACAGATACGACGATGGAAGTAAATCTATTGCCACTGCAATCCGTAAATCAAAAAAACATTTCTGTAGATAGCGTTTGGTTTGATGGGCCGATTCCATTTTTCAATCAGAACAACAAGCTGGTCGTAAGAGTCCGAAACAACAGTGGTGAAGATTCTGAACAAGTCAAACTTTCGTTTAAAAAAGATGGACAGGACAAACCTATTGGCATAGTAGATATTCCGGCAAACAGCGTCATTACGGATACAGTATCTGTCAATGTGGACAAAGCTGGATGGCATGAAGGTATTGTTTCGGTGACAGATTATCCGATCCAGTTTGATGATGAATATTACATTGCTTTTCCAGTACCAGATACGATCAAAGCATTGTTTATCAATGAATCCGGATCCAATAGATTTATGGATGCGTTATTTGACGGTGTACCATATTTTTCATTGGCCAATCAGAATGTAAATCAACTTCAATATCAGCAATTTGTAAATTTTGACTTGATCATTCTCAATGACTTAAAAAATATTTCTTCGGGTCTCAATAACGAATTGTCACAATATCTAAAAAGTGGTGGCAAAGTCTTGATTTTTCCAGGCAAAACTTCGGACATTCCTAGTTATAATAATTTTATGGCAATAAATGGCGCTGGTACAATCATCGGTACCAATAAGAGCGTAAAAGAAGTGGCTTCAATCAATACCGAAGAATTCATTTTTTCAGATGTATATATAAATACTTCCAAAAATCTCAAACTGCCCAAAACTACGCTATCTTTTGACATCAATAATTCAGCATCAGGATTGCAAGAAAAGTTGTTGGTATATAGAGATGGGACAAGTTATCTGAGCAAATATAAAGTAGGAGATGGACAATTGTTTGTTTGTGCTGCACCTTTAGACAAAGAATCCAATGACTTGGTGTATAACGCAGAAGTATTTGTGCCATTGATTTATAAAATGGCCATCACCACTACAAAACATAAAAACTTGTCCTATACCATCAGTAATAATCTTGCGATAGAAACCGATAATTTAAGGCAATCGGGAGATTATGTGTACAAAATTAAAAATGAAAAACTGGAGTTTATCCCTGGACAAATCCCATCTGGCAATAAAATTACTTTGGAAGTGGATGATCAAGTTAAGTCAGCAGGATTTTATGATCTGATGCTCAATGACCAGGTAACAGGCAAACTAGCTTTCAATTATAACCGACGGGAATCAGACATGAGTTTGTATGATGAATCCGCTTTAGCGCCTTTAGTGAGCCACAACACCAAGTTGAAAATCATGAACGAAGCCTTGCAGGCCAATATTTCAACATCCATAGCAGAGAAGGATAGAGGCGTTGTTTTGTGGAAATGGTTTTTGATTGCAGCCTTAGTATTTTTAGCTATTGAAGCCCTTTTATTGAGATATTATAAACCTTGATACCAATATGGATATTCTAATAAAAGAAGTGATTGTTTTGCATCCTACTTCCGATCATCATCAGCAGGAAGTTGATATTCATATTTCCAATGGAAACATTAAAAAAATTGGTAAAAATCTTAATATAAACGCTGATAAAATAATAAAAGGCTCACGATTATACTGTTGTATCGGATTATGCGATATCGGTGTTCATACTGGAGAGCCTGGCAACGAACACAGAGAAACAATAAGCTCAGTTACTCAAGCGGCTTTGTCAGGTGGATATACGGCCTTGGCTGTCTTCCCAGATACAAAGCCTGTCATGCAAACCAAAGCATCCATTGGTTTTATCAAAAATCATCGAGAGCGACATGGTGTCGATTTATATCTTATTGGAGCACTTAGTAAAGATGTCAAAGGTGTAGATATAGCTGAATACATGGATATGAAACAGGCTGGTATCATAGCTGTCAGTGATGGAATGAATGGGATAGATGATACAAGTTTGATGTCTCGAGCGCTCCAATACGCATCCACACTCGCATTGCCTGTGATTCATCATCCTTGTGACCATCATCTCAGTGCCGGTGGAGAAATGCACGAAGGCGTTATGAGTACTTCTATGGGAATGCGTGGCATACCTTCTATTGCCGAATTGAATATGGTACAAAGGGACACACTATTGCAATCATATAATGGTGGTACAATTATTGAACACGCAATATCAGCTTCTGAATCTGTAGAAGCAATCCGAACTGCCAAAAAACAAAACCAAAATATTACTGCTACAGTTGCTTACATGAACTTGTTGCATACAGATGAAGATTTGGTAGATTTCGATTCTAATCTCAAGGTCCAACCTGTGTTGAGGTCTGAATCTGATAGACTAGCCCTTGTCAATGGCCTAAAAGATGGTACAATAGACGCCATAGTGAGCAATCATACGCCACTGGACGAAGAAGCAAAAAACCTTGAATTTCCTTATGCAACACCGGGCGCTATCGGCTTGGAAACATGTTTGGCCGCCGTCGTTGATGGTTTGAGCAATGACTTAAATCTTTCTGAAATAATAACAAAGATGACCGTAGGACCGCGGCAATTATTAGGTTTAGAAATTCCAGAGATAAAGGAAGGCGCTAAAGTAAATATCGCGGTTTTCGACACAAATGCACCTTGGTCGATGGCAATGTCTGATATTGTGTCTAAATCCAAAAACTCACCTTACATCGATAAGCAATTTAAGACCAAAGTGGTTTTTGTACTGCCTGGATAATTAGCGTTTATTATCTGATTTTTTTGAAGGTTTTGTCGTAGGTTTATTTTTAAAAGTCTTACTAGACGATTTGTTACTCCAGAATTTAGAAGCTGGTTTAGAACTATTATTTTGTTCTTTGGATGTTGATTTTTTGACTCCTGGAGATGGACTCCTTTTTGACCCAGCGGACTTGGATGAAGGATCTATTTTTAGTAGTTTGAAGAGTTCTTCTCCTGTTATTTCGATATACTTTCCTGGTTCTAATTTACCTATTTTCAAATCTTCAATCTGAATTCTTACTAACCTAAGTACAGGAAATCCTACAGAAGCAAACATCTTCCTAATTTGTCGGTTTTTGCCTTCTGTAAGCTCGATTAATGCCCAAGATGTAGGTATATTTTGACGAAACCTGACAGGTGGATTTCTCTCTGGGAGTACTGGTGGTTTTATCAGTTTTTTTACTCTACATGCCTTGGTGAGGTATTCTCCTGCATCCAATTTGATCGTGACGCCTTCGCTAACCTTGCGAATGGCAGTATCGGTGATCTCATCATCTACTTGTACAAAATAACTGCGACTATGCTTTTTGGAAGGAGACAACAGGGCTGCGTTTAGTGATGTGTCATTTGTCAAGATCAATAATCCTTCCGAATCTTTGTCCAGTCGTCCAACAGGATACACATCTTTCTCAACATCCATGAAATCAGCCAGTGTAATGTGTTCTGCCCTTTCTTTTGAGAATTGATTTAATACATTGTATGGCTTATAAAAAATGAAATATTTACAATTATCTGTATTCAATGGGATATATTTTCAATTTTCAAACCAACAATGGTAAATAGCATGATCAAAACGTTTATACATTAAATCTAAAGTGCATGACATCGCCATCAGCCACAACATATTCTTTACCTTCGACACCCATTTTACCGGCTTCTTTTACAGCAGATTCTGATCCGTATTTTACAAAATCTTCATACTTGATGACTTCTGCCCGAATAAAACCTTTTTCAAAATCAGTGTGAATAACGCCGGCTGCTTGAGGTGCTTTCCAACCTTTTTTGATTGTCCAAGCTCTTACTTCCTTGACGCCAGCTGTAAAATAGGTGTAAAGATTGAGCAATTTATAGGATGCACGTATGATTTTATTAACACCAGGCTCGCTAAGACCCATTGCTTCGATAAATTCCATACGCTCTTCTTTGCTTTCCAGTTCGGCAATTTCCGCTTCGATGCCTGCGCAAATCAATAAAATTTCAGCATTTTCAGCTTTTACAGACTCAGCAAACCTTTGGGTGTGTACATTGCAATTTGCAACAGAAGCTTCATCTACATTGCATACATAAAGGATAGGTTTGCTGGTAAGCAGATACAAATCTTTGTACAATTCTTCATAATGCTCATCTACTTCAAAGCTACGGGCAGGCTTTTCACTTTCTAGATGTTTGAGCAATTTTTCGGCCCATTCTACATTTGCTGCATCGTCTTTTGAACCAGATTTTGCTTGTTTTTTGAGCTTATCGATACGTTTTTCCATAGTATCCATGTCTTTGAAGATCAGTTCTAGGTCTATGATTTCTTTATCTCTCACAGGATCCACACTTCCATCAACATGGATGACATTATCGTCTTCAAAGCAACGAACCACATGAATGATGGCATCCACTTCTCTGATATTTGCCAAAAATTGATTACCCAATCCTTCGCCTTTGCTGGCACCTTTGATCAGTCCTGCAATGTCTAGGATTTCTACACTTGTAGGTAGGACTCTTTGTGGATTTACCAATTCTTCCAGCTTATTGAGTCTTTCATCCGGAACTACAATGACGCCAAGGTTTGGTTCTTTGGTTGCAAATGGATAATTGGCAGCCAAAGCTTTGGCGGATGTTAATGCATTAAAGAGAGTAGATTTCCCTACATTCGGAAGTCCTACGATTCCACACTGAAGACCCATAAATTTTAAGTGTTTTTGACTGGTAAATTTTGTAAAAGTGCGCAAAGGTACATAAAATCTTTCACCTCTTAAAATTATACTCTCTTATTTCTAATTTGCCATCTTGCTCGTATCAAAAAGGAATGTCTATTCAATTCGACGTTCTCTCTTTTTTTGTGTAACAAAGATCCAATAGCCAAGATTCCAGATATTTTACTAATTTTGAATTTATTTTTAAATCAAAGCTCATGACGCCTAATATTGTTTTTTTAGATTCTTTTACCAGTAATCCAGGTGATATTTCTTTTGATGAACTTGTAGAATTAGGTGTGTTTACAGCGTATGATAGAACAGATTTGGCCCAATTAGAGTATAGAGCGGGACATGCTGAAATTATTATCGTCAATAAATTTCCCATTAATAGCCAAACACTGGATAAAATGCCACTTGTGAAGTACATTGTGGTAGCGGCTACTGGGTATAATAATATTGATATTCAATTGGTTAAGGGAAAAGAAAATCCTAGTTTCTAATGTGAAAGGTTATAGTACAGAATCTGTCACTCAGCATGTGTTTGCATCTATTTTGGCTATAAACAACAAAGTCGAATATTACAATAATGCAGTAAAAGAAGGTCGGTGGTCTAATTGCCCTGATTTTTGTTTTTTTGATCAACCGATTTTTGAATTGTCAGGCTCAACATTAGGAATTATTGGATACGGAGCTATTGGAAAGAGAGTAGGCGAGGTAGCCCTTGCTTTTGGTATGAAAGTCCTCGTTTTTACTAGGAATACTAATCAAACTAAGCAAGCAAATTTGGAGTTTTGTGATCTTGAAACCTTATTTTCAAATGCTGACGTGCTGACATTACATTGTCCACTTACGGATGACACCAAGGAAATTGTAAATAAGCACAACTTGAGTTTGATGAAGCCAAGTGCGATTTTAATCAATACTGGTCGAGTGCGGCTTGATCAACGAACAAGCACTTTTTTATGCTTTGGATCATGGTGTGATAGCAGGCGCAGCGTTAGATGTTTTGATTCAAGAGCCGCCGTATCATCATCATCCTTTGGTACTGCATCCAAAAGCTATTATCACACCGCATATCGCTTGGGCGAGCCAAAATGCCCGACAAACACTGATTACTTCAGTAGCAAAAAATATAAGAATGTTTATGGATGGCCAAATCCTTAATCAAGTGTGCTGATTTAGCAAAAACGAAAAGCCAAAATGTTGATTAAACTTGATAGCGGTGTATAATTATTAATATTTTACCTTATCCTTGAAGTTTTTGTGTATCGACTCTATGATATCTTCCGCAGCATCTACCATGTCGTCTTCGTCGAACGCGGACACATTAAAAGCTAGCATAAACATATAATTGGCATCTCCTGCCCAGTAAAATCTACCTTGTTCGAAAGAATAAGCTCCATCTATACCAGCGGCTTCAAATTTTTTATATTTAAATGGAGTTTCCTGACCCATTGCCATTTCTCCTTCTTTCAATTTCGATTCTACATACATAGAGACATATTGTGGGAATTCGTCATACACTGGATTGGTCATTATTTGCACAAGAATTCCTGCATTTGGTGTAGATGGATCATCCCATTTAAAAAAACAGGATTTTACTTGCTGGTTTTTTGGATCATTTGATTCTTTTACAACCACAGCGTTTTTAGCATTCACGATGTCTTGAACTTCGGCAGCAGTAATCATAGAACATGCGCTCGGCACTGTCAAATTCTTCGGATCAACCGTAGCGCCACCTTTAGCATCGGATGGATCGACTGATGATAATTTATTGCCAGATGTATCATTTTTGCAAGCGAATATTCCCATTAAAAGGACAGCAAATAAAAGGTGTTTCATTTTAAAATTATTATTTAAATTTCCTAAATAAATCTCATTGAAAGGCAAAGGTAATTCTTATATTTTAAAAATTAAAATATTTTGTAATATGTATTTTAATCAGATAATTGTTAAACGAGAATTGCCTGACGGATATTTACCAATTTTACAAGCAATGTCTCCAACTGATCTAAAGGCAACATATTGGCAGCGTCAGATTTTGCTTCTGCAGGATTAGGATGTGTTTCGAGAAAAATTCCGTCGCACCGACAGCAATGGCGGCTTTGGCAATTGTAGAAATAAGTCCAGGTTTTCCACCCGTGACACCTGATGGTTGATTTGGTTGTTGAAGTGAATGCGTACAATCCATGATAACTGGTACACCAAATGATTGCATAATCGGGATGCCTCGATAATCTACCACTAGATCTTGGTAACCGAATGTCGTACCACGCTCTGTCAACATTACCTTGTCATTATTGCATTCTTTGACTTTCAATACTGCGTGTGCCATAGATTCAGGGCTCATAAACTGTCCTTTTTGATGTTGACTATTTTACCTGTTTTTGCTGCTGCTGCAATCAATGAGGTTTGTCTGCACAAAAATGCAGGTATTTGTAGGATATCAACATATTCTGCAGCCATTTCAGCTTCTTCGTCAGTGTGAATATCTGTGGTAACCGGTAGATCAAAAGTCTCAGCTACTTTTCTAAGTATTTTTAAGGCTTTTTCATCTCCAATTCCAGTATAGGAATGTATAGAAGAACGGTTAGCCTTTCTATATGATCCTTTGAAAATATAAGGAATTTTCAAATCAGTGGTGATTCTTTTGACAACTTCCGCAATGTCTAGTGCCATCTTTTCGGACTCGATGGCGCAAGGACCTGCTATTAAGAAAAAATTATTTGATGTCCTGTTGCTGATATTTTTGATAGCTGGAACCAATGAAAATGACTGCATAAATAAATGGTTTATTGGCCAAAAACGAATTGAATAATATTTGCACCCATTTTTAGGGCTTTAATTCTGACTTCTTCAGGATCTTTGTGTACTTCAGGGTCTTCCCATCCATCGCCGAGGTCAGTTTCGTAGGAATAATAACAAATTAGCCTGCCTTCCCATATAAGTCCGTAACCTCTAGCTGGTTTATCGTCGTGCTTATGGATTTTTGGCACACCATTGTCAAAATTGTATTTTTGATGGTAAATCGGATGATTTGGTGGCAATTCGACAAATGAAAGTTCTGGAAATACTTTTTTCATGGCTACTCTGACATATGGATCCATACCATAGTTGTCGTCAATATGAAGAAAGCCACCTGCAATGAGATAGTTTCGTACGTTTTCGGCGTCAGCATTGGTAAAAACTACATTGCCATGTCCTGTCATATGCACTAAAGGATAATTGAAAAGTTCCACACTTCCAGCATCTACAACACCATATTCGGGATCAATATTGGTACCCAAATATTTATTGCAAAAGGCAGCCAAATTGACTAAAGAAGTAGGATTTGCGTACCAATCACCACCACCATACTTTAAAAGGCCAATTTTGAGCGAAGGTGCCATAAATGACATCAAAAGTGGTATCAAAAAGATAATGATATAGAAACCGTATTTTTTTCTATTAATTATGAATAAATTCATGGATATCTGCTGAATTGATTATAGGTAGAAACGTAAATTGTACCTATTTCGTTTAGAATAAAGTGACAAATGTATAAAATATTATTGAATTTGAGAATATTGCTTATCTTGCATTATGTAAACAAATTTTACATTGAAAGGAAGTATTTTTTATATTATTTTGTTGCTGGCGACCTGGAAAATCGCAAATGGACAAACACCTTTTACGTGTAAAGGTCAATACTATTTATCTCTTACAAAAAACGGTAGTCAAAGTTCGGGATTATACGAAGTGAAAATTCCTACATCAGGAGCACAAATTTATTTGGATACAATTTCCACATCTATAGGATTGGTACTCAATGGTATGGGATATAGAATCACGGATAATCTTATTTATGGGATTGATCCCAATACAGCACATTTGCGTAAGATAGGAAGTGATGGAGTAGCCATCGATCTTGGACTTCCCAAAGGCATTCCGACTGATCGGTTGTATTATGCAGGAGACGTCACACCAGATGGTAAATTTTTGCTTTTGATAGGTTTAGGTGGATTTCCACAACAAATAGTCAAAATAGACCTTGATGATCCTGAATATGCTTGTACATTCGTCGGTCTTAAAAACAATGCAGTAGGCATTGTAGATATAGCTTTTGATCCATTTACAGGTATAATGTATGGACATGATCTTAGAAATAGCCGAATAGTAACAATCAATCCTGATGATGGTAGTGTAAATATAAATTTTAAAGTTCAGTCACAGGTTGATCAATTAGGTGCTTTGTTTTTCGATTCTTTTGGCAACCTTTATGGCTACGGTGCTTATGGCTCTGGAGCACAAGACAAATTTGTTTCCATCGATAAAAAAACCGGTGACATCAGGTTATTAGCATCAGGCCCAACTATCAGTAGGTCAAGATGGATGTGCATGTCCATATACGCTTGAGTTGCAAAAAATCGTAACACCAGAAGTGGCTTTTCCATGTACGGATGTAGTATATTCATTTATAGTCAGCAATGGATCAGGAATTACAAGATCGGGGATAAATTTACATGATACACTTCCTGATGGTCTTACTGCAAAATCGATCATTTACAATCCTTTTGGTGGGAATGAAAATGTAGCAGATCAAGTGGTAAGTATAACAGAAATGGTAGTAAAACCAGGCATTGATACCATAAAATTGCTAGTCTCCATAGATGAAAATGCCTTGGGAATTTATAAAAATCAAGCACATTTGTCTGGATTGCCATTGGCATTAGGATCATTTACATTGTCTGATTATCCTTATAGTTTTCTGGAAAAAGATAGTACAACTTTGATGGTTGAGCCATTGGATATTTCATTTATCGAAGAAGAATTTACCACATGCAAGGGAGATTCGGTTTTCATAGATGCAAGCTTGCATGGTGTGAATATCCTATGGTCTGATGGCGATGTAAGCAGCAGAAAATGGTTGGTAAGTCCTGGTAAATATACACTTATAGCAAGGACAAAATGTGATGTCAAACAAGTACAAATTGATGTCAAAGGTGATCAGGTTATAGCTGATATATTGGAAGATACCTTGTATATTGAATTGGGCGACTATATTACCTTACATGGTGAATACAAAAATATTGATGAAAATGTAACACTTTCTTGGATATCATCTGAAGGAAATTCGGCACTTTCATGTCAGCAGTGTTTGACATCTGAAGGCCAACCTATTCATGATGGGTATTATGTATTTTTAGTGAAAAATGCCCAAGATTGTTATGATTCTGATACGGTTTGGGTTCGAGTGAAAAAAGATAGGTCGGTCTTTACACCCAATATTATTTCTGCTAATAGCGATGGTCAAAATGATAAATTTTATCTTTTTGCTGCAAATCAAAGCGCTGAAGGTGTGTATTTGCGCATTTATGACCGATGGGGAAATCTGGTTTTTGAAAGAAATCAATTTGCCCTAAACGATAGTGAATATGGATGGGACGGAACATTTTTGAACAAACCTGTTGTGCAAGGTGTATTTACATGGACTGCTATGGTGCGATTTATTGACCAATATGAATTAGTTCTTCACGGAGACGTCACAGTAATAAGATAAAAACGAATTCTTTTTTTAACATAAATTCTAATAATAATGAAAAATTTTGTTTCAAAACTTCAATCTATCAAAATGAAATATTCATGTACTTTTTTGATGATGTTAGGCTTCTTTAATTTTAATGCACAAGGGACATGGAAGCACATAAAATACAACATGATTCCTGGCATATATTCAACTTTGGCATATACTCACAGTACGGATTTGTCTAATGGGAATACGGTCAGTGTAGGTTTTAATGCTGATGAAGAAGATAATATTGATGATGTAATGACAATTTTCGATCAGAAAGGTAATCCAATTCTCGATTTTGTAGCACAAGGTGGTGAAGATTCTGGGTTGATTTACGTTCAAGATATTCCTGATCAACAAAGATTTTTTTGCGTTGGGTTTGACCTTTTTACAAGCATTTGGTATATATCTCATTTCGATTATCATGGCAATAGGATTCAAATAGACAGTATTAAATCGAACAATAATGTGGGTATCGAATCTTTTATTTTTTTTAATAAAAAGAGAGACAACGGAAATATAGTATTTTCTGTTTTTATTACTTATGATGAGACTCAATCAATAATTTGCGAAATTACACCTGAAGGCAAATTTCTCTATACGAAGATAGTAAATACACAAATACCAACCATATTTATTCCCAAAAGGGACAATAATGGTTATGTTTGTTTTGGAGAAAATGTATTTGAAATGGATGATAAATTTAATGTGACTAAAGTACTTAACGAGTTTCAATTTAGCGAGTTCGATGGTGTAGATGCCATTAGAGTAGGAGATGATTATATATTTTCATATACAGATGATGAGGGCTATTTACAATTGATAAAGCTTAATAGTGCATTAGAAGTAGTTAAACAAAAAGAACTGGCATCAGAAGCGTTTGGAGAAAGGTTTTTTCATACTTCAATGTTTTTAGATAATGACGGTAATTTTGTTATAGGGAATAATTTTATTGATGAATTTTCTTTCGAATATTTTATAAAATTATACAAGGTAGATAGTGATCTGAATATTATTTTTGAAGAAGAAATAATTGGCGAAGAGCACGAACTCTTAGGACTAAGTATCTCACCTACAAAGGACAATTCTATTTTGCTGTCTGGATATGGAGAACCGTATGATAATGGTAATTATACTGATGCATTTGTTTACAAATTGGATCAAAATGGAAAATTGTCATCTATTGGCGACCAAACTGAACTTTCGGCTACGTCAATGGTTTATCCAAATCCGGTCACAGATTTGTGTAAGATCAATTTTCCAGCAGAAGGACTTTATGACTTGAAATTGGTAAATATCTTTGGACAAGAAATCTACTATCGATTGTCAGATATATCAGCCAATACGGCCACTATTGATCTTAGCAACGTGCGTAATGGCATATATTTTCTCCAAATTTCACAAGCAAATCGGCATATGGAAAGTATAAAGGTGGTGAAAATATAGCGTGAGAAATAGTGAAACTATAAAATTATTTTAGTGTTCTACCCATGCAGAAATCACCACTTCCTATTTTTAATAGCAGCCATAACTATGATTTATTTTGAGTTATGGCTGCTATTGTAACTGATGAATAACAGCCATAACTCATGTTTTAACAAGTTATGGCTGTCATTCTAGACTATAAAGTCTTGCCTATGATGACCTGGTTTCTGATGTGCTCAATGGAATACTTATTTTCAAAAGGCCTGATGGCGTGATGAAAGTTATAAAGATACCTTTACGTGTCTTTGTAAAGTGCTTAAATGATGCTATTTTGTTTTGTAATTTTGCATAATACGCTTTATCTATAACATAGCTTTCAGGGGCATATTTTATTTCACATATATTGATGATCCTATCAGACCGATCGATAAGCAAGTCTATTTGTGCGCCATCCATCGTATCATCGCCTTTGTGTCTCCATGCCGATTCTGTACTAAACACACCAGAAATCCCAAGTTGATGCTTTATCTCCGATATGTGGAGCATACATAAATTTTCGAAAGCAAGTCCACTCCAGGCGTGCCACGAAGGTGTATTTGTAAGGTAATGCCAGATGTTTTTGGTTTTTACTTCGGTTTTATGGACATATTTCAGATAGAACAAGATATATGGATCCGTTAGTTTGTAGATGATGTCTCGTTTTGTTTTACCATGTGGTATGTATGGCGTTATAAATCCAGCCGCTTCTAGTCTCGTCTATATTATTACTCAAAGTCCCACCTGAAGATATTTTACTTAATTTTGATAGTGTATTTCTGTCAAGTCCATACGCATGTTCGCTGAGTATTTTGACAATGTGCTCATAGGTACGGCTGCTGCCAAATAGCGAGACAAATAGTTCATCAAACTCCAATTTCAGCACTGCTTTTTTCCTGAAAAATAGGCGATCTATAGCTTGGTCTAGGCTTTCGGACGGATCCAACTGATCCAAGTAAAAAGGAATACCACCCATGACCATATATAGTTTTATAATGGCGTCCGTATTGTAATTGATTTGTTTTGCCTTCAAGAACTGTGCAACTTCTTCCAATGTAAATGGACTTAATTCCATTCTACTCGTGACTCTGTTGTAGAGTGAGCCTCGATTTTTAAATATGTTTTTAATCATCCATGAGCCTGCTGATCCACAAATTATTACTAAAATATCTTTTTTAGTTACAGCCCATGCCCAGAAATCTGCAAATGCAGCTATGAAATAGGAATTTTTGGTGGACATCCACGGAAATTCATCCAAGAAGATTGCTTTTTTCTTTCTCTTACGAGATGAATTCAACTCATTTTTCAATAAATTAAAGGCATCGAACCATGACTCCAATACGGGTAAATATCCTAAATCTAATTGTGTTTTTATTTCTGCTGAAAATCGCTCTAATTGAATAGATACTGGAGCTTCATACTTCCCTGTAAATTTGAAAAATAAATGACTCTTTATGGCGTGTTCGATGAAGAAAGTCTTGCCAATTCTTCTTCTACCTAATACAGCACATAACTCGACTTAATGCTATTTTAGCTTATTTATCTGAATTAACTCTTCTTTTCGACCTACAAAATCCATGGTTGAATATTTTGCGACAAATATACAATAGTCTTTTATATTTGCAAATGAATGACAGCCATAAGTTAATAATATTATAGTTATGGCT
>JADKGF010000023.1 GCA_016717105.1 Saprospiraceae bacterium
ATGATAACATTAGCACTTCGTTTTCAAATTAAAAAATTTGGCGACACTCGGACGTAGGCACAGCATTCGCCCAGCTGAGGGTTTGGCTATTTATTTTGCCACCAATTAGATAATCATAAATATTAAATAAAAAATGCAAGCAGATTTAATTTTTAGACAAGAGGTATTATAGTCAGTATGGAGATGGAACTATTCTAGATGATAGGTTTTATCCTAGTAAAATATACCACCTAGAATTTATTTTTGATAGAAACCCAGATGATATTTTTGGCTCAGGAAGAGTCTTTGTTGTCTCTAGGAAATTATTTGACAAGATTATAGATATAGAACTTACTGGGTTAAATAACCCAAGGTTGATTACGTATCAAATGAGTAGACAATACAAGAAATTATTTCACCTAATGAGGAATTGACAAGAAGATTATTATATGATGAGCATCATCGGAAACCATACAGATGATTTTCAGAAGTAATTAATGACCAAACTTTAAATTGTAAAATTTAATGAAAGAGCGTTGAATTTACTTAAGACATTTAAAATAAAATTTGCAGAATGGGAAGATTATTATTCTTCTTTGTTAATATAATTAATCCTTGCTGGCGCAAGTTTTGCAACTTGTGCCAAATTCAAACCATTAATCATTTTGCAGCCATAGCGGCACCTACGATTCCAGCGTCGTTGAGCAAAGATGCGGTATCCACTTTGACGGGTACATTGAGATAATTCTTGTACAAGTCAAAATTTTTGCTGACGCCACCACCGATCAATATTAAGTCCGGGCTAAGGATTAGATTGAGGTGATTTAGATAAATATCAAGTTCTTTGGCCCATTTTTTCCAACTCAGATGATGGAATTCACGGGCATAGTTGGATGCATATTTTTCGAAAATAGACTTTTTATATTTCAGGTGGCCTAGCTCGGTATTGCTTAACAACTGACCATTATAAAAGACTGCTGAGCCTATGCCTGTACCGAGCGTGATAAAAATAACCATTCCTTGTACACCTTTTCCTTTTCCGTAGGTCATCTCAGCTATGCCAGCAGCATCTGCATCATTTACGACAGTGACATCACAGTCCAGTGCAGTGCTAAATTCAGCATCGATATTATAATTTATAAACTTAGCATCGATATTACTGGCTGTAAGAGATATTCCATTTTTTATGACAGCTGGAAACCCAATTCCTATGCGTTTCCCAGTCCAGTTGAAATTTTCTACCGTGGACTTTAGACAATCTATTATAGCTTCTGGTGTGGATGGAGCGGGCGTCTTTAATTTGAATTTTTCGCCTGTCAGTGTACCAGATTCAATATTTACAATGTTAGACTTGATGCCAGTACCGCCTACATCTATACCTAGGATTTCCATGATGCTGTTATTTTTTTATGGGATTTTATTTGATTATTTTAAGACTCAAAATTCTAATATCTTCAACAGGTCTGTCTGTTTTATCAGTTTGAGATTCAGCAATTTTATCTATTACTTCAAGACCTTTTATTACTCTACCGAAGACCGTATATTCCATATCCAATGCAGGTGCGCCACCTAAGGTTTTTAGGATATTGGCATCTTCAACGCTATATTTTATGCCTTTTTGTAGTTCGTAATTTTCTAATTGCTTATCAGTCTGTGATTTGCCATGTACGATATAGAATTGTGAGCCAGATGATTCTTTTTTAGGATTGACATTGTCACCAGTTCGAGCAGCTGCAAGTGCGCCTTTGGTGTGTATTAGTTTAGGGTTGAACTCAGCGGGTATAGTGTATGAATTACCACCAGAACCCAATTTTTTATTTTTAGAATTACCTTTGGACTCTGGATCTCCAGCCTGTATCATGAAGCCTTCTATCACTCTGTGAAAAGTGATGTCTTCATAAAATCCTTCTTCTGCCAGTTTTATAAAATTATCCCTATGCAAAGGCGTTTCATCATATAACTGGATCGTCATATGCCCGGCCGTAGTTGTCAATTCTACCAAGCAATGATGTGGAGCATCCACGATGATCTCCTGATGTGACATGTTTACCTTATTCTCATTGATGGCTTTTAAACTCACTTGGTATTTGCCAGACAATACATATTTATGCACTGGATCTTTGTCTTTTGATGTGTTGCCATCACCAAAATCCCAAAGATAATCATTTGCTTTTGTCGATAAATTGTGGAATGTCACCGTAGCTGGTGCTACATTTTCTTTAGATTCGATGGTAAATACCGATCTCGGCGAACTACATGCTGTAATCAGGAATATAAGTAATAAACAGGAAAATCTCATCAATATTTGGGTAACTTCGGTAGGGAATTGTGTTTTAATAAATTTTCATTTTGATATCTTTTAATGGTCTGTCCCGATTGTCACGCTCTGTTGCGGCGATCTTATCTATGACATCCATTCCTTTTACCACTTCGCCAAATACGGTATAATCACCGTCGAGCATTGGTGTTCCGCCCACTTTTTTGTACTTTTCTCGCTGAGCTGGAGTATATTTGAAACCCTTAGATCTTTCACTTGCATCTAGCTCAGCATCAGTTACGGGCTGACCATGGACAATAAAAAACTGTGAGCCTGAGGATTCTTTTTTAGGGTTGACGGCATTGCCTAGACGCGCGGCTGATAGCATACCTTTAAAATGTGGCGTACCGATTTCGGCAGGTATCGTATATCCAGGGCCACCAGTTCCTAGAGGCGCACTGGTTGCTGCACCTCTTGACTCTGGATCTCCACCTTGTATCATGAAGCCTGATATTACTCGATGAAAAAGTAGGTCATTATAGTATCCTTCATTCACGAGTTTTCTGAAATTAGCTTTGTGTTGTGGAGCTGTATTTAGAAGCATTACCTCCATCTTGCCCATATCTGTTTCTATGGTGACATAGTCATGGTCCTTGCATGAAAAGAAGCTGAATATAATGATCAAACCTAAAATGACGATTCTCATGTACTTTTTATATTATCAATAAATTAGTTTAAAGAAAATGGCGTTATTTCATTATATTTATAGAAATAATCGATGATTTTTAACATTAAAAATTCTTCTTGTTCATTGACACCTTTCAGTGTAAAAGATTTAACTTCCTTCCAATGTGGCCATCCATCCTGATCTCTGCCTTCAAATTCGAAATATCCATCTTTTTCTAGCAAAGTACACACCGCTACATGCATTAAATCTCTCTTTTCTTCTTTGGTAAATTTCTCCTTGGGAATTCTGCCGAGTTCCTGTACTCCGATCAGAAAAAGGATCGTCTGTAGGTCTGGTAATGTGTCCTTCTTCATGGCATCTCTGACGATGTGCCTTACTTTCAACCATTCAAATTCCTTTTCCCAAACTTCCATATTAATTTTGAATTTTTAAAAATCCGATGCAAATTTATGCAAAATATTTAATTTTCTATAATCAGTTTAAATCCTACACCATGGATATTGTCGAGCTTGATTTTGTCATCGCCGGATAAGTACTTGCGGAGCCTACTGATAAACACATCCATACTTCTACCCAAAAAGTAATCATCTTCGCCCCATAGTTTTTCTAATATGAGACTGCGTTTGACTACATTATTTTTGTGATCAAGCAACATTTTCAGCAGATCTGCCTCTTTTTGTGTGAGGCTTCTGTGGTCGCTTTGTAGGCTTAGTGTCAGATTGCGATAATCAAAGTTGTAAAGGCCGATTTTGTATTGATCATTGACCGAAACTGTGACGTATTTTCGTCTCAGGAAGACTTCTATTTTCAGTATCAATTCTTCTATACTGAATGGTTTTGTGATATAATCATCGGCACCGAGTTTTAGTCCGTGGATTCTATCTTCTTTCATAGACTTTGCCGTAAGGAAGAGAATAGGAACATTTGGATCAGTGGCCCTTATTTTTTTCAGCTACGGCAAATCCATCCATTTTGGGCAACATGACATCAAGAATACATAGGTCATAGCTATTATGAAAAAATGTTTCGACGGCACTTTCGCCATCCATACAATGATCTACCTTATATCCATTCAATTCCAGATTATCTTTAGTGACAAAACTCAGTGTTTCGTCATCTTCTACATACAGGATTCTTGATTTTTCGCTCATGCTGTTAATGATTTTGGTATGGTGATAATAAATTCTGTGCCGACACCGGGTTCGGATTCTAACTGCAATGTCCACCCGTGCGCCTTACAGATATTTTTGACATAAAATAAACCCAATCCGAAGCCTTTGACATTGTGTACATTGCCCGTGGAGACTCTGTAGAATTTGTCAAAAAGTTTCTTCTGGCTTTCTTTATCTATGCCGATGCCATGATCTTTTATGCCCAATAATACATCCTTTCCAGCATCGACTACAGAGAGTTCGACGATGGGTTTTTCGTTACTGTATTTGATGGCATTATCTATCATGTTGGCCACTACGTTTACAAAATGCAATTTGTCTGCATTGATATTAATCTTTTCTTTACTATTTTTAAAACTGATATTTCCTTGTTTTAGTTTTAAAGATTCATTCTTGATTATATCTTCTAACGTCTTATTGAGCTCAAATATTTCTTTTTTCAGCTCAATACTATCTTTTTCTAACCTAGCGACATTGAGAACCTTTTCTACTTGTTCATTCAGCCTTTGATTTTGCTCGCGAATGATCTGAATATATCGGTTGAGCCTAATGTCTTCTTTTACATTGTCATTGTTGGCAAGAAAATCTGAAGCGATCTTTATCGAAGAGATCGGCGTCTTAAACTCATGGGTCATATTATTTATAAAATCTTTTTGCAATTCTGAAAGCCTCTTTTGCTCCATGATGACCCACATGCTGTATAGGAAAAACACTATTGCCAATATGGACAAAATTGTTAGTGTCAATGTCATATTTCTATTGGCCAATAGGAAGCTCTCTCTTTCAGGAAATCTGACTACAAAATAATAGATCAAATTTTTAAACTTGGGCAGTTTTTTATTTTTCTTTATGCTTTTTTCATCAATATTATTTGGACTACAATAATTTCCATAAACCAATTCATCCGTAGCACAATGATAGACAGCATATTCGAATGCTATATTGAGCGACTGCTTTATCATCTCTTGACTCAAATATTGTTCGAGCAATCCAGCATCTATTTCACTATTGATATTTACAGCATAATAGTTTGAAGACTTTCGCTGTACTAATCCTGATTTTGGCAAAATTGTCTTATTGTATTTTGCCATTCTCTCTGCGACATTGTGCAGCACGATATTGACAGTTTGGTCAAATTCTTTATCTTTGATATCCCAAGTCTTCAGTAGCCAATATGACTGAACGAAGATGATTCCGATTATAGATAGGCCTCCAAGGATGATAAGTCTTCTGATCAAATTGTTTGGCATAAAATCCTTTGTATTGTCGAGCCCAAAGATAAGAAGATATAGACAATATTATCAATTCTTATTTTTTTTCATAATTTTGAGCCACGAATGATGAGTTTTAATTTTTTATCTAGAAAGTTTATTTTACCAGGGTATGTATTTATCTTGTGTACTGTCTTGTCATTTGGACAATCTAGAGTCAATCCCTTCGAAGTAAAACAGCGATTACAAGCTCTACCTGTAGAATCCACTGTCATACAAACGACATCTGACACTCTGCTACAAGATACCGTCACTGAAGGCACACCTATATCTGGAGATACGCTTAGCGCGAATAAAAATAATCAGATTGCCAATCCTTTTGAAGTGGATCATGTACCCATTATAAAATCATCTATCGCTACACGTACAGAAAAATTGCGGACACAAACCGAAACCACGCAGACATCAAATGGATTTTTGTTTTGGTTTTTGTTGTTTTCATGTGCTTTACTTGCAATTGTGATCAATATTAAGTCAAAAGCATTGGGTTTTATTACGAAGTCTATCGACAATGAAAATATGCTAAAACTCTTTCAACGAGAAGAAAGTACCAAGATATCAGCATATCTGATCATACTCTATCTTATTTATGTGATTAATATTTCTGTGTTTTTATATTTGGTTTCCGCATGGTTTGGTGGGCCTAGAGGCATTCTCATATTGATCTATATTATTTTGGGTGTGATCGGAGTGTATGTTTTACGTCATCTAGGATTGAAGGCATTAGGCATAGTGTTTTCACTTACCAAAAATACAGAATTATACAGTTTCACTGTAATGATTTTTAATCATTTTACAGGAATTATCTTGATCCCTATCAATTTATTTTTGGCATTTGGTCCAAATGGAATCCAGGAATCTATTCTTTGGATTGCGGGGATTTTTATCGGGATTTTATTAATGCTACGGACATTCAGAGGTATTTTTATTGTTTCAGACTACTTTACAGATAGAATATTTCAAATTTTTGTTTACCTTTGTGCCTTCGAAATAGCACCTGTTATGATTCTCATTAAGACCATTATGAATATTGCAGGTAAGTAAAATTTCGAAAGGGTATAATAAATTGTTGACAATCTGATAGATAAGTAGAATAATCGTGCAAATGGGTTCAGTTTTATCAACACCTAATTATCTTATGAGTGAAAGATTTTGTATCAAACTAATTGAGTAAATGGCAAGCAAAAGCACGGCAACACAGGATGGACCTCAATACACCGAAAAGTACAACCCTGTTAAATCTCTATTAATTTCTCAACCCAAACCAGAAGAAAAATCTCCTTACTATGAGCTGGAGCAAAAATGGAATCTCAAGATCGATTGGAGGCCATTTATTCAGGTGGATAATGTTTCTGAAAAAGAATTCAGGAAAAATCGCATCAATCTAGGGGATTTTCCATGTGTGATTCTCAATAGTAAAGGTGCCGTTGATAATTTTTTCCGTCTAGCCGAAGAGACAAGGGCCCGTATATCGCAAGATACCAGATATTTTTGTCTTACTGAAGCGATAGCCAACTACCTTCAAAAGTTTATACTTTATAGAAAAAGAAAAGTATTTGTTGGGAAGAGGACAGCTGAAGATTTGGCACACTACTTTAATAAATATAAGGCTGAAAAATTTTTGTTGCCATGCTCCAACCTAGGGTCAACTGAAATAGTAGGATATCTCGACAAACTCAGTATTAATCATATGCAGGTAGTTATGTATAAAACAGTTTCTGCAGATTTGTCTGACTTGAGTGAAGTATTTTACGATGTTTTGGCGTTTTTTAGTCCACAGGGCATCGAGTCATTATTCGAAAATTTTCCAGACTTCAAACAGAACAATACAAGAATTGCTGTATTTGGTAATGCAACTTGTAAAGCAGCCGAGGACAGAGGCCTTTTTGTCAATATAAAAGCACCTACACCTGAGGCGCCTTCTATGACAAAGGCATTAGAAAATTACATCGTGAAAGCCAATGGCAGCAAATAAAATTTTACAACCTGTAAATTGAATCGTGAATGAACGTCCAATTTATTCATGACCTCGAATCTAAACTGAACCAGGATTTACCTGGCGAAGATGTTCAAAATTTAATGGCACCTATTGGCTCTGAGAAGTATCGTTTGGTTCCTCAGGATCACAAAGTTGCTTGTGTCCTAGCACTCATCTTCCCAAAAGTTCACGAATGGCATTTATGTCTCATAGAGCGCACTAGTGAACATCCAGATGACAAACACGCAGGGCAAATATCGTTTCCCGGTGGTAAGATGAATGAAGATGATTATTCTTACGAAGATTGTGCTCTTCGGGAAACATATGAAGAGATCGGAGTTGCCCCTGAAAGCATTGGAATCTTGGGTGGATTGACGCCTTTGTACGTTTACGTTTCTAACTTTTTGGTACATCCGTATGTAGGCTTCTCTACGGAATATCCAAGATTTATCAAACAAGAATCTGAAGTCAAAACAATTTTAGAAATTCCACTTGGCCACTTTCTAAAATCACGCAACAAATCTACTACTGAGATCAAAGTTCGCGATGTTGTCTTGCACGATACACCATATTATGATGTCAATGGTCACAAAATTTGGGGTGCTACAGCAATGATGATCAGCGAATTAGAACACATTGTGAAGGACATCTTCTGATCTTTTCGATAGTCATGAAATTATAGCTATGGGTTATTAATTATCTTGTACCCTTGAGATTATTGATGCATGTTTCGATAATCCGAAAATTTGAGTTTCTTTAATTTTTCTATTAAAAATAACAATCCTGAAATTTTAGCTATCTTTGCACCCTGAACATCTCCGGTATTATGAGACAATTCAAACGCTATACGGTAACATCAGCTTTACCTTATGCTAATGGCCCTTTGCACATAGGTCACCTTGCAGGTGCTTATCTTTCCGCAGATGTATATGTCCGTTTTCAGCGACTGATGGGGAAAGACATCGTATTTATTTGTGGATCTGATGAACATGGTGCTGCCATCACCATTAAGGCAATGAAAGAAGGCAAATCTCCGCAAGAAGTCGTGGATCTCTATCATACAATGTTTGAAGAGACATTTGCTCGTATGGGCGTTTCTTTTGACATGTACCATAGAACATCAGCTGCCTTACATCACGAAACTTCTCAAGAGTTTTTCAGTACATTATATCGTAAAGGTGAATTTGAAGAGAAAGAATCCGAACAATATTTTGACGAAGAAGCGCAACAGTTTCTAGCAGATAGATATATCATGGGTACTTGCCCTAAATGTGGTAATGAAGAAGCCTATGGTGACCAATGTGAAAAATGTGGTACTGCACTTAGCCCGACAGAACTTATCAATCCAGTTTCGAAACTTTCAGGTGCAAAGCCAGTATTAAAGAAAACGGTTCACTGGTACTTACCATTAGATAAATACGAAACTTGGCTTAGAACTTGGATAGAAACTGGTGTACTCGATGGTAAAACCACGCATGATCCAGATGATTGGAAAAACCACGTTCTTGGTCAGTGTAAATCATGGTTGGACGGAGGCCTACAACCAAGGGCAATGACACGGGATTTGGATTGGGGCGTAGATGTACCTCACCATATCAAAGGCCATGAAGGTAAAAAATTGTATGTTTGGATGGATGCGCCTATCGGATATATTTCATCAACCAAGCAATGGGCAGCAAACAATAAAAAGAATTGGAAAAAATATTGGCAAGACGACGAAACTGCACTTATTCATTTCATAGGAAAGGACAATATTGTTTTTCACTGCTTGATATTTCCAGCGATATTGAAAGCACATGGTGATTATATCTTGCCTGTCAATGTTCCTGCAAATCAATTTATGAATCTTGAAGGTAGAAAGATATCTACATCGAGAAATTGGGCAGTGTGGGTACATGAATATCTTGACGAAATACCGAATAGACAAGATGAATTGCGCTATGTCATGATAAAAAATATGCCTGAGCAAAAAGATAGTGAATTTACTTGGAAAGGATATCAAGATGCGGTCAATAACGAGTTGGTAAATAATATTGCTAACTTTGTAAATAGGGTAGTAGTCCTGGTCAATAAATATTATGACGGTAAGGTACCTGCATTCGATGAGTCATTGGATATTTATGGACCTGAAGGTCAAATGGATGCCACATACCATGATTCTGAAATGTTGAGACTTTTTGATAATATCCATGAAATGTGTGATTGTCTTCGGTCGTTTGATTTCAGGTCGGCATTGAAGATATTGATGGATATTTCTACTCAGGGCAACCAGATTTTGCAGTTCAATGAACCATGGAAAGCCATCAAAGAAGATCCAGATACTGTCCGTGTTGTAATGAACTTATGTATTCAATATGTGGCTGCTATTGGTGTGATATGTCGGCCATTTATGCCATTCACATCGGATAAAATCAGAAATTTACTGGGTCAAAAGCCAATATTGGAGAAAGGAGAGCTTGAATCACTGCTAGATAAAATGGCAGAAGGCGAAGTCATCTTGAAGAAAAATCATAAAATTGGCGAACCAGTCCATCTCTTTACTAGAATAGATGATGAAGTCATCAGTAATCAAATAGCAAAACTTCAAGCTGCGGATCAGGTGCAACAAAGTGTCGAATCAGAAAAGGTAACTGAGGTGCAATATCAACCCATCAGAGAAGAAATCACTTATGATGATTTTGCAAAATTGGACATTCGAACAGCTACCATAATCCATGCTGAAAAAATAGAAAAAGCAGACAAGTTACTAAAACTTACCCTTGATCTTGGTTTTGAAAAGCGAACGGTAGTCTCGGGCATCGCAGCGTTTTATACACCAGAGCAAGTGATCGGCCAGCGCGTAAGCCTCTTAGCAAATCTTGCCCCAAGGAAGATGCGAGGTGTAGAATCTCAAGGTATGATCCTAATGGCAGAAAATGGAGAAGGTAAATTAAGTTTTGTGAGTCCTGCAGCAGACTGGCAAAATGGACAATGTATCAAGTGATGTCCACATCAACGAACATATTAAAAAAGCATAGCCTTCGGATTACACCTTTCAGATTGGATGTGATCGACATATTTATAAAGGCTGGCCATGCCATGTCATCAGCAGAACTAGAAATAATGCTCGAAAAACCGGATAGAATTACGCTATACCGAACATTGAAAAGTTTTGAAGATAAAGGTGTTATACACAGAGCTATAGATGGTACACTTACACAAAAATATGCACTTTGTGCTCCGCATTGTGACGAGCATCATCACCATGACGAACATGTACATTTTCATTGTCAGCTTTGCGAAAATACGTTTTGTCTCGAAGGCGTTTATGTACCCAAAGTTACCTTACCTACGGGATTTAAAATAAATCAAACTGACATGATTGTCAATGGAATATGTGAAAAATGTGGCAATAGACCTTAAGCGTAATTTATTTTTTACCGCTTAATTCCGCAATTTTATGTTCCAATTCTATCTCATCTCCTGCTTTGAATCCATTGTGTGAATACACAATTTCGCCTTTTTCGTTGAGTAGAAAAGTTTGCGGTACAGTCTGGAAATTTAAGGCTTGCATGAGATCTTGTTTGCTATCAGCAAGTACTATAAACTCCCAACCTTTACTTTGTACCATTGCAGGTACCTTGGTCAAGCCTCTCGCATCATCTATTGTGATAGCCAATAATTGCATATTGTATTTTTCTGCCCATTCACTATACAAATCATTGATAACATCCAGCTCCGCCTTACAAGGTGTACACCATGTTGCCCAAAATGAAACTACTGTAATTTTGCCTTGTTTGGTATAGTCGTCCGTACTGACTGTTTTACCATCCAAAGATTTGATATTTATACTAGGAAATGGGTTGTTACCTGCATAAAAGACAATAGAATTAAGCAGCAGAACAAAACTAAAAATCATTTTTTTACGAATATAATGGTCTTTTTTTATTTTTAAGACTACAAAATTGGTTTTTTTGTAGCAAAGTTTATATATCTTAACTAAATTTTAACCACAAAAGCACATTGGAAAAGGAAATAAAATTGCCCCAATTCAGTTTTAAAGTGAGTCGGAGCAAAAAACGTTTTGTTTTAATTTTGAATCCAAATGGAATTAATCCAACGATTGATTATCGGTGGCTGCTCTTTTGACTAGTTCCTGATATTCTCTCGGCGTCAAGCCATCTAAGCAAAAGTCTATAGGATTGATAGCAACACCATTGAGCCATACTTCATAATGCAAGTGATCACCTGTGGATGAACCAGTGTTGCCCACTTTGCCTATGGTCTGGCCTTTTTTAACTATGGCACCTTCTTTTATCAATATGGAATTCATATGTGCGTACAATGTCTTGTATCCATATCCGTGATCTATCATCAAATGCTTGCCATAGCCGCTACCTGTTTTATTAATAGAGACAACACGACCATCACCAGTTGCTTGGATATCTGTACCTTTAGCGGCAGTAAAATCTATACCTTTATGAAATCTTCTCAATTTGTGAATAGGATGAATCCTCATTCCAAATCCAGACAGGAACTTCACATCTTTTTTTAATGCGGTTTCTCTGACTGGTTTGATAGAAGGTATCGATGCTAATTTTTCTCTTTTATTACAGCCACTCTATAAAGACTATCAAGTGACTTTTTTTGGATCTCTATCTTGATTTTGAGGGCATCAACTTTTTTCAGATTTTCTTTGATAAGTTTTCCAGTTTCTTTATAATTTTCTAGCATTTTGTACTTGTCATGTCCTCCAATACCACCATTCCACAAACCGTCATCGATTGGTTTTACACCCAAAATCATCCTATTGATTTGATTATCCTTTTCGTGTAGGGCTTCAATTTTTTCTGTAAGTAAGGCGAACTCATCCTGCAGCTGTGCTAGATAGAATTCTGCTCTTTTTTTATCTTCTTCCATCACTCTTTCTTTGGGAGTAGGAAAATACTGATAAGCAACTACAAAAAGTATAACAGCTGTTAATAACACTGCGGATGTGAAATATATACTGCGACTCAACTTGTCTTTACGAGAGAGTTTATGCTCTTCGTATTGCAAAGTGTGCTCATTATATACGTATTTTACATTCTTCATTTTTACTTAGGTTTACCTTGAACAAATCCGGTTGATTAAAGATTTGTCAGAAAATACGGATATGAAGTGGAATTAAAAACAGTGTAAAAATAGTCAAAAGTTATACGCTAAACAAATTTTTTTGGACAGGTTTTTACAATAATTTTAAATAATATTTTGCAATTAGAAACTTGATTCTCAATTTATTTGCGTTGAATCTGGCTTACAAAGATAAATATATTACAGCGTTGTTTAATATGACAAATAAGTAAGAAATTAAGTATTGACTTTACCACATTAATTTTATCAATCTTCAAGCATATAAAATGTCTGAAAACATGAATGGATTAGCAGGAAATTCTATTCTAAAATTATGTATTGTACGAAGCAAGTAAATTGCTGCTCTGCGGTATATCGTTGAGTTTGAGCAACATTTTATCTCTGTATTCGAAATATGCAGGCAATTCTGTCATATTCATTGGTTGTGCTAATGGCAATTTTTCTTTTAAATGATTTACTTGCCTGCCATTTTTCCAGAATCTGAAACACACATGTGGACCAGTAGAAAGACCAGTAGAACCTACATAGCCTATTGTTTCGCCCTGACGAACTCTGACACCCTGACGGATACCTTTGGCAAATCTGGACATGTGGAGGTATTGTGTTTCGTAAGTATTGTCGTGTTTGATCTTTACAAATTTGCCATTGCCGCCTGCATAGGTAGCATTAGTCACAACACCATCAGCTACGGCTCTGATTTCTGTTCCATAAGGTGCTGCGTAATCTGTTCCCAAATGTGGGATAGTGCGGCCTTTGATCGGGTGGAATCTCCTTAAGTTGTAATTGGAAGATATACGAGAAAACTTGACTGGTGCTTTGAGAAATGTTTTTCTGGCTGGTCTGCCTTCTGCATCGAAATAGCCTTCGTAATCTTTAGTTTTGTATAGCATTGAGTAGTTTGCACCATTTTCGTTGATATAACAAGCAGCTATCAGACGACCAATGCCTATTAACTCACCATCTATATATTTGTTTTCGTAGATTAATTTGAATTCATCTCCTTTTCTGGTGTGGTAAAAATCGACAGAACTTGAAAGGGCATCTTCCATTAAATCAATTATTGAAGGATTGACACCGAGTTCTTCTAATGCACTCCAAAAGCGATGATTCGATTCTACCAGATGCTACTTGTTCACAAACTTCAACATTTTTTTCTACAAGATTGACTGTGACAGAATCGCGAAGATCACATACCACATATTTATATTTGTCAGGTTCGTAAACCAATGCCACTGGTCGATCATCACAAGCACTTCTTTTAATAATATGATATTTGGCACCAACTTGAATATTTCTAATGTTAAATATTTTTTTGGCTTCATGCTCGAGTAACATGATCATATTATTAGTCAGACCATTTTCGCTTAGGATAGTGCCAAATACATCATTTTTCTTAATGACGTTGGATTGAAGATAGAATGAATCAAGATTAAAACCAAACAATTGATTTTTGATCAATGAATTATTATTTACCAAACTGTTCAGGTTGTCCTTGTTTGGGTTATCAGCATGGTAGCTGAAAATAATAACTGAAGCAATAACTAAAGAAGCGAAGATATCAATATAACGTTTTCTAAGCTTACTCATTTTTAATGGTGTAAGTTTCAAAATACTACTGGTTTACGGCTATAAAAAAAAACTAAAATTCTCTTTTTTGTCCTAAAGACTGCGCAAGATAGGCTCTGATGTTTTAAACAGCCAAAAAAAATGTGTTAATGTTTATTATTATTTATATTTTTTTACAAATAAAAAACAGTTCATTGCCTTGTCTTGGTACTATAGAATTGTAACACATATCAATGGATAATATATATAGTTTTTTACCAAACAAGGTTTTGTATTCTTCTATATCTCCACCAAATGGTGGTCCATCCTTCTTAAAATGACTAGCAAATAGTAAACCAGCCAATGTGCCATTTTGAGACAAAAGTTCGACCATTTTATCTAAATATTGACTTCTTAGGTCAGGATTTAAGGCGCAGAAGAAAGTTTGCTCTAAGATTAAATCAAAGCTACCTTCCAATTCGAAAAAGTCACCTGTATAATATTTTATGGCGGGCGATTCTGGTAATGCAGATTTTATTTTCTCAATTGCAAAGTGAGAAATATCACATATCGTAATATCTGTAAATCCTTTTTCTAGCAAATATGCTGCTTCAAAATAGTGACCAGCACCTGGAATAAGGATTGATTTGGTTCTGTCTTCAATTTGATCGATATATTGGGTCAGAGCTGGTGATGCTACATCTATCTTCCAAGGTGTGTCTGCTTTTTCGTGACGTTCATTCCAGTATTGTTCATCAAGTATACTCATCTATTTTATTTTTAATGAATATCAAACACAACGTTGGTAATAAAGTTAATTTTGCATTGTAATTTTATATAAATGTCGCAAGAATTATCCATAAATTGTAAAGGCAAACTTTTGACATTGGGAAAACCACTTGTTATGGGTGTTATAAATACCAATGATAACTCCTTTTATAAAGGATCCCGTGTCACAGACCGTGATCAAATATTGCAAAAGACTGCCCAAATGATAATCGAAGGTGCTGATATAATTGATTTGGGTGTCATGACGAGTAAACCTGGTGCCCAATTGTCAGATCCTAACCAAGAACTTGAAACAATATTACCCATACTTAAAATTATAAAAACTTCCTTTTCCGATATCGTTATCTCCGTAGATACTATTCACAGCAAAGTGGCTGAGGTGGTCTTGAATGAAGGCGCATCGATTATAAATGATATCACCGGTGGCACTTTCGATTCGAACATGTACGGTATTGTTGCTGCCGCAAAATCTCCTTACGTAATGATGCATATCCAAGGGCTGCCTTCTAATATGCAGGACAATCCGATTTATGACGATGTAGTAATGGATATTTCGAAATACTTTGTATCTAACATAAAGAAGGCTAAAGATGCAGGAATTACAGATATAATTTTGGATCCTGGATTTGGATTTGGAAAGTCATTAGACCACAATTTTGATATTTTACGACAATTTGAAGTTTTCAAGATATTTGATTTTCCATTATTGGCTGGTATATCGAGAAAATCCATGATATGGAAAACACTTGACTCAGACCCTGAAAATGCACTTAATGGTACGACAGCCTTAAATATGATTCTCTTGCAGAAAGGTGCGAATATCCTTCGGGTACATGACGTGAAGGAAGCAGTAGAATGTGTGAAACTCTATAATCGACTTATAGGGTAAACTTTATTGCGGTCTAGGTCTTACGGTCTTTTGTTCGATGCGTTTTTCGTATTTATCACCTTGGAATATACGCTGAACAAATATACCAGGTATATGGATCGTATTGGGATCAAGGCTACCCGCAGATACTAGCTCTTCTACTTCAACAATGGTGATTTTTGCTGCACCACACATGCATGGATTGAAGTTTCGCGCTGTGCCCTTGAAGATCAAGTTGCCGGCTTCGTCACCTTTCCAGGCTTTGATTATCGCAAAATCTGCATTGAAGGCATGTTCCATCACATACATTTTACCATTAAATTCTCTCGTCTCTTTTCCTTCTGCGACTTCAGTGCCATAACCTGCTGGTGTAAAAAATGCTGGAAACCCAGATTGTGCAGCCCTACATCTCTCAGCAAGAGTGCCTTGCGGAACTAATTCTACTTCCAATTCTCCGCTCAACATTTGTCTCTCGAATTCTTCATTTTCTCCGACATAAGATGAGATCATTTTCTTTATTTGTTTGCCTTGAAGTAAGAGACCTAATCCAAAATCATCCACACCTGCATTATTAGATATACAGGTCAGATTTTTAACCCCTAAAGCAACCAATTGGCTGATGGAATTTTCGGGAATACCACATAAGCCAAATCCGCCGACCATGATGGTCATACCGTCTTGCAGCCCTGTGAGCGCTTCTTCTACATTTTTAACTTTTTTTGAAATCATTGCTACCTTGATTAATATGGCAAAACTACATAAAATTATTACAAAAGTTAAGGTGCTGGATTGGAATTATCATTATGAACCTTATCTATTGCCTCTATAATGTCCAAAGACAAGGTAATATCTATGCTTGAAATATTCTCTTTGAGCTGGTCCATATTGGTGGCACCAATGATGGTACTGGTAATAAATGACCTTTGATTTACAAAAGCTAATGCGAGTTTTGCAGGAGAAATACCAGCATCTTCAGCGATTTTTATATATTGCGTTGTCGCTTCATAGCTTCTTTTACCATTATATCTGGCTAAATTTTTAAATTGGTTGATTCTATCTTGTGGCGTGTCCATGCCTTTGTGAAATTTGCCAGAAAGCAATCCGAATCCCATTGGTGAATATGCCAGTAGTCCTATATTTTCTCTCAAAGAGATTTCTGATAAGCCTACTTCAAAAGTTCTATTTAGCAGATTATAAGGATTTTGGATGGTCAATGGCCTAGGTAAATTATTTTTGTCTGCAATAGCACAAGTCCTCATTACGCCCCAAGGGTTTTCATTAGACAATCCCCAATGCCTGATCTTACCTTGTTGTACAAAAATATTTAATGTTTCGATTGCTTCCTCAAAATTATCTTGCCATAAAGTATCATGGTTCGTATAGCCCAGTTGACCAAAGAAATTGGTTTTTCTCTCAGGCCAATGCAGCTGATACAGATCTATATAGTCGGTTTGTAATCTAGATAAACTACCTTCTATTGCTTCTTTGAGTCTTTGACTGCTAAATCCAAGATAGTCACTAATATGTTTCATCGCAACAGAAGGACCTGTCACCTTTGATGCAAGGATGACGTCATTTCTTTTGTTGGATTTTTTTAGCCATGTTCCTATGATCCGTTCGGTGGAGCCTTGTGTTTCAGGTCGTCCAGGTACCGAATACATTTCAGCTGTGTCTATAAAGTTTATACCCTTACTTATTGCAAAATCAAGCTGTTCATGACCTTCAGCTTCCGTGTTTTGTTGCCCAAATGTCATGGTCCCAAGACAAATTGCGCTTACCTTATTTTCACTCTTACCCAGATTTCGGTATTTCATCTTTTATTATTTAAAAATTGTAAAGTATCTTTTTTAGTAAATTGTTCAAAAATAATTTTGTGTAAAAAAAAAGACCCCCTTCGACTTTTCGAAGCGGGGTCCCATCCCAAAAACAGTAAATTCTTTATAGAAAACTTATTCTATTACGACCATTTTTCTGGTAGCTTTGAAGCTTCCTGCTTCAAGAGTGTAATACAATACACCTGTGCTGCCCAGTTCATTTTTGTTTAATTCTATGCTGTTGTATCCTTTTCTGAAAGTATTGGTGATAACCTTAACTTTCTTACCGGTAACGTCATAGATTGTAATGCTTGCTTCTGATGATTCAGGAAGGTCAAATCCAATCGTTGTTGATCCTTTGAATGGATTTGGTGTATTCTGATACAGATTAGCACTTTCAGTTGTTCTGTTGTTCAAAGTCAATTTGACATTCATCAAACTGAAATCCTGTGCATAAGCTTCTGCAGATGTCACTGCTGAATCTATCCATAAAGCATTTTCTAGTGATCCATTGGCTTTTGCTTTCAGTGTCAATGTGAATACATTTTCACCTTCATTTATAGTCATTGGATTTTCTTTATTGTAACTTACAGCTACCATTCCATTTGCCAACTTTGTAAATCCGAAGTTATTGTCGGTTACTCCTGGAAGATTACTGTTGATTGCAACAAGGCTAAACAATTCGGTGTCAAAGTTTACAGTAAACTGGAAGCCTGCAACCTCACTGTTTTGTGAAACCACTACAGGTACATCAATAGTTTGACCTGATTCAAATGTTTGATTGTCAGTGCTTAGTGCTAAAGATTGACTAGTACGTGATTCAGTTACATTATTGTCTGCATTTGCTACTACATTCCCGTTAACATCACCGATTTTTACACCTATGAAGTTGATGATCATATCAGTTTTGATATTTTCGATATTGTAAACTAAAGGTAATGATGCTGTTTGAGCTTCCAATGGATCAGTAAATTGGTAAGACTTATCAAAGAATTTCCAAGAATCATTTGCTGAAAATTTAGTGACTACACCAAGGATAAGTTTACGCAATTCAGTAAGGTCAGATGCAGTGATTTTTTTATCATTATTTACATCTGCTGCGATAAGTTTGTATGGTGAATTCAGCTTTTCTACACCAAGAATATGACGCTGGATCATAACTAAGTCGAGCGTAGAAATACCATTCAAGTGGTCATCATTTTTAGTAGGAGCTACTGTATAAGTGCTTCCGAAAGGTACATTATTGAAAGTATAGATACCGTTATTCGCAGTAAGTACATTCATTTCAGCTCCTTGGAGTGCTACATTAACATCTTTGATACCGATATTGGATTCAGTCATGACGTCTCCTTGTACTACCAATCTTGCATTATCTTCATCACATACGTCATTATTATCCTGGATTGTGATGAATGTCGAACAGAAATCTTGAACTAATTCTCCAGTAGGCGTCACTACACCAACATAGATGTTGAGGTCGTTTCTACCTAAATCATCGCAAGTGAAAGTTCTTCCTCTTACTAAGATAGGTTGCTTATTCGCGTCCAAAGAAATCGGTGCAAAAGAATGATAAACTGTATAACCACATGGATGTGAGCTACCATTATCAAAGTCTTTAGCCCAAATCTCTACCATACCTGCATCAGCTGTTCCATCATTATCTGTATCAATTGGCATCAAGCTAGAAGCCAATCCATTAATACAATAAGGAGTCGGTGCCTTACAATTTGCGATAGTAAATAACTGATCACATTTAGTTACATTACCACATCTGTCTTCAAAAGACCATTCGATTCTATGAGATCCTATTGGATAGGTACCACTAGCATCTACTGTATTCACTCTACTCGTACCCACTATTGTAGCTAAACCTGATTTTGAGAACCTTGAGTCTAAAGAGCCACTTGGAAGATATTCAAATACTTTGTCATTATTTAAATCAATTTTGTATGTGTATCTCAATTGATCTGTACATACGTCATCTGCTGTCGCTATCAATTCGATATATCCAGCTGCACAATTTGGATCATATGTACATACAGATTTAGGCGTACAACCAGAAATGATTCTTGGTTTCTCTGGATCATAAACTTTGATCACTTGAGTATGTGTCCAAGTTGCATATTCATATCCTCCTCCTACTGTTTCGTATTGCTGACACCAGTCGATAACTGTCCAATGTCTCAAGATTTTGAAACAAGCTTCACCATTAAGGTTGTTGAAAGTAAAGATTTGGTCTTCATAATCTGCACCAACCAAGCTACAGATATTGTCTGCAATAAGATCTGGTCTTCCTAAGAATTCAGGATCGAAAGCTGTATCATTAGGATCTTCACAACCCTGAATGAGTGTATCTTTAGGCCATCTGTGAGCTTCCATTACAAATGGATATTTATTTCCAGTCACTACGATGATTTGTGTACATTTTGCGGTACGTCCACCAGCGTCAGTTGCGGTAAAGTTTCTTGTTATTTTACCAATTCTACAACTATTCAATTCGATAAGTGAATCGGTTGTAATTCTAGTAGGTTGACAATTGTCATAAGATGTAGGCCATCCGAATGATGCTGTAAGTTTTGCAAGATCAAAATAATCATTACAAGTAACAGTCATATGCGGTGGACAAGTGATAGCTGGTGGCAATTTGTCTTGAACAACAGCATTTACCATACAGTCATTCCAGTTACCTGCTTTGTCGATTACTCTGAATTGTACCATGTGTGTAGCTGAGACATCTGAACAACAAAACTGTGCATAAGTGCTGAATCCACATGGATCTGTGATTTCTACTACATATAAGAATTCTTCAGCCTCACATGTTTCATAACCGAAATCTTCCCATTTGCCATTGGCATCAAGAACTCGAACATAATCGTAATCATTATGACCATCAACTACATCTTTTGGATTAGCTGTGTTCCAGTTTCTGTAAGTAGATGACTCACCACTCAACCATGCGAAAAGTCCTTTTTGTTTGATATCTCTTAATCCAATAAGGTAATCAGCTTCCAAATTCCATTCACCAACTTTACCGTATAACCATTGGTCTTCAGTATCGCTATTGAGTGCAACAACATATCCACCCATCGCAGCAGCAGTTTTGACAGCTACAGCAGGCGTTGCCTTATGCTTGGATATATAATAGTAATGAGGTTTTACTTTTCCAACATTTACAAACTCACCTAAGTGTGTAAAGCCAGGGAATTCAGGAGTCTTGCATGGTGTACATGCTAATGGGTCCATTCTTCTTACCAACATTTTTGCAAGGTCACAATCATCATAACTACCATCATCAAAAGATGTAGCTGGTACCCATGCTTTGCCATCAAGTGTCAAACCTATGGTTGTATTTTGATCGCAAATTGCCACAGGCGGAGTATTGTCTTCTACAAAAATGGAAACAGTCTGAGAAGTCTGGTTGTGACATTCGTCGAAGGCTGTATATGTGATTTCACTACATCCCACAGGAAGCGGTATATATCTGTCTGCATCTGATGTTTTTAAGCCTTTGATAAATCCACCACTGTATGTTACATCATATGTCAAATTGGTTGCACAATTGTCTTTCAGCGTAGGTTTTTGCAATTTGTAAATACCTTCGCATGTATGGCCGTTTGTAGAAGCAAAATCAGCAGGTTTAAGGTTTGTGATTACAGGTCCTTTTGCGTCTTTAATTTCTATTATCTGGTAAAATTCATTGACACTTGATTCGCAAGACCATTCAAGAATTTGCCACTTACGCATTATTTTTTTAACACACTTTATAGTAGGGAAGTTAGTGTCTTCGTATGTAACATAAATATTACAATGTTCGCTATCTGGTGTCAATTCCACATTTGATGGAATCGGCCCGCTGATATTAGTTACAGTAAGTTGTGTCCATCTTTCAATATTATTGGTTCTTACTCTGAAACAGAATACATCACCTTTTGATACCGGGACCACAACGTTAGTTCTTGTTTGTGGTGTTGCTCCTGATCCTACACCACCAACAGTAAGTGTAGTAACAAGGCCATTCAATGAGTATTGTGCATGGTCACTATTGTAATTGCCAAGAGGCGGTATAGTGCCCATCATTTCTGCGTACCAGTCAAATTTTAGATCGCCATCTTTTTCTATATTGATACATACCTGTGCTCCAGTGACTGCGCCACCACCAGCTCCAGTAGTACCTCCAGCCAATACCAAACTATTGTTACTAAGCACAACATCTGTGGTTCCTTCACCCGATGTAGAACGCATCCAAGGTGTCAAACCAGGATATCCTGTTCCAGGGAATGTAACGCCATTAACTACAATTGAAGTAGGAGATGGGTTACCATTTGGAAGTTTTGCATATGGTGCATCGCACTCTAACTGGACATTTTCCAATCCTACGATATCATCAAAATCCAATGATACAACATAAAATACAACGCTACAGTCAGTTAATGAAACATTGCCTGATTCATCAATTGCACGATACGTTCTTTTGATCATTTTTAATGTATCAGGTCCTGCAAATAAATCAGGCCTATCACATTCATTTACAACAATTTCTTCGTTTACCTGGAATACTCTAGGTGTGTGACAATTATCAAACGCTACTGGAATGAAACTGCCCAAGCTAGGACATGTTACTACACAAGTATCTGGCTCGATACTTTCCCATGTAGGTTTGAATTTATCTTCTACATTGATGGTAGTCCAACAAGAGTTGGTACCATTTGCAGTTGCAACTTTACCATAGATCGTTTTGCCTATGTAGAGTTGACCGTCAATAAGTTCAGCTTCTCCAGTACCGGAATCGATAATGCCACCGGTCGGAGTTTTCATTAAAGTAACTACTGCCGTGGAATAACCACCACAGGTCGAGCCATTGGCTAGTATTTGTTCTGCGGTGATGACAGCTTCACAATTGTCATCGACAGAAACCTGAATAGCACCCTTACAAGCACAAGATGGTGTCTGGGCCATCGTACTGTTCATGATGCCAACAAATAGTACCGTAATCAGAAAGAAATTCCTGATTAAAGTGCTAAAACGTGTTGAATTTGATTCATTCATGAGATCCAAATTTTGAGTTTTAAGAAATAAAAAATTTTACTGTTATGAGATTTAGATGTATAAGAATACACGCCTAAGCCCCAGTAACTTATTGGTTAAGAAATAAATACTAAAAGGATGCAAATGCCCCTTTTAATCTTTTGGATCTATTATACTAATCTAAGGTTGGAAAAAAAAATATATAAATAATAGTAATGCATAATTTAAAATATGCACATAGTGATCAGAAAAACATATATTTATGCTTCTGATTTGTTGTCAGCTTAAGGTTAAACTATTATAAAATTCAGGTTGAATAAAAATGGTAGGTTCAGAACAGTTTCTCACGCTATTCTACGGCAAAGATAAAACGGATTACACATTAAAAAAAATATTATAGAAAAAAAATACATATATTTTTATACATAACATATAATGTATTGATAAATAGAGTTATAAGAATTATAAAAATATATAATAAAATCGGTAGATTTATAAAAAATCATAGCAAAAACTTCAAATATGTTTTTTTATAAATCATAATTTGCTTAGAATTACCTATTTATAAATTACATTTTACAGTACTGTATATTGTGCTATGTATATGCCTGAAATCTCATGCTTAATAGTTATTTACTGATCATATTTTGAATTGGCTGAAAATAGGTGTATGTTCGTTCCTCAATTTGGATACGGAAAATGTTTCTAGAATATGGACTTCAAAAATAGGCAACACCATTTATTTATAATTGCTACTTTTATTTCAATTGCAAGTATCATGACTTGGCATGTCTCTAGTCATATTTTCTTTTGGGATACGGTACAGCTTGGTGCAAAACATGGCATACATTTTTATGAAACCAGATTTGCAGAGATTTTGCTTCCTGATACTTTTGATAGTGGTCATGTACCCATTTTCGGTATGTATCTGGCTTTGATGTGGATATTTTTTGATAAAAGTCTTTTTGTTAGCCATTTTGTCATGCTCCCTTTTTTAATTGGCATTATTTTTCAGGCATACTTTCTGATAAAAAGATTTGTACCCGATCATGATGTCCCATATGCGTTGGTTCTTTTTCTTATTCAACCTACTTTACTTGGGCAATCAGTTTTAGTATCTCCAGATATTCCGTTGGTATTTTTCTTTTTATTGGCATTAAATGGTGTATTGTGTAATCGACGGGTTTTACTTCTGATGGGTATTGCAGGTTTGTTTCTCATCAGCATGCGTGGGGCAATGCTATCTTTTGGAATATTACTCCTTGACTTGTATTTTAATTTTAAGCAATATAAAAGTAGTTACTTTATTACGTTATGTAAAATGTCTTTGTCATATCTACCTGGATTTATCCTTTTCGGATTATATAACTATTTTCATTATGTGCAGAAAGGCTGGATTGGTTATCATGAGGGCTCGCCTTGGGCTGAATCGTTCCAACATGTTGATATTTTTGGTTTTTTGAGAAATATCATAATTTTAGGTTGGCGATTGTTGGATTTTGGAAATATTTTCTTGTGGATAACTGGATTATGGTTGCTTTATAGGCATTTCTCAGTGTTGATTAAAGATAAAAGATTTATAAATCTTGTAATCGTTTTTTGTGGTCATTTTGGGTTGTTTGTCAGTTAGTTTTTTATGTTATAATGGTTTGAATGCCCATCGATATATCTTGCCAGTATATTTAACACTTTCACTGCTTGTAATTTATATTTTATTTAATACACCGATGGTAATAAAGTATCGAATATACACCATCTTGTGTTTGGGATTGTTGAGTGGACATCTATGGATTTATCCGCCACACATTGCACAAGGTTGGGATGCGAGTTTGGCACATTTACCTTACTATGGACTAAGAGATAAAATCTTACAAGATATGATGGCCCAGAATATAGGTATAGAAGAAGTAGCATGCGTATTTCCCAATCAAAGTGAAATGCGTTACATGGATTTGACTGAATCAAAATTAAAGCATACATCATTTGATCACATTACGACCAAGTATGTACTTTATTCTAATGTTTTTAATGATTATACTGACGAAGATATCCACATTTTAGGCGAAAAATTTAAGGTTTTGAATCAATATGAACGATTTGGTGTGTTTATGACATTGTACGAGAGAAAGTAACGGGTTTGAAAATAGGATATTGTTAGTTTAAACCAAATTAAGAAAGAGCTCATTTGATACGACGGAATTTGACTTTGAATTAGCATCAATTTTCTTTCGATGTATTCCGAAAGGCCTTCAATCAAATTTTGTTAGTTCTAATCCAAAGCATCACACAGTTTGATAAATATCATTTCGCTTGAATTCATAAAGCTAAATTTGAGTTAAAAATGACTAATGTAAGGATATTGTACAATTTTTTAAAAAAATATCACATCATCATGTGACAAGCTCATTGAAGGTGTTCGTCTATAAAATGTTATTTTTGCAGCAACTAATACAACGATAATGGGTGACTTGATCAGAGTAGCAATCTATGAAGACAATGCAGGCTTGCGTGAAATTTTGGCTTCTATCATCAGAGATTCAGATGAATTTGAGCTGTCAGGTGAGTTTGCTCACTGTTTGGATGTAGTACGAAATACCAAGGCTTTTTCACCCGATGTGATCATTATGGATATAGATATGCCAGGTCGAAGTGGGATCGATGGCGTCAAGGACTTAAAAGCTGTTTACCCTGAAGTTGAAGTTATAATGAATACAGTTTTCGATGATGACGACAGGATATTCAGCGCACTAAAAGCTGGAGCCACAGGATACTTATTGAAAAAAAATTCATTAGCCAATCTCCTAACCTCCATCAAGGATGTGAAAAACGGTGGTGCGCCCATAAGTCCATCTATAGCGCGCAAGGTTTTGCAATTGCCTTTTGCATCAGGCAAAGGAACAGATGAGAATTATAATTTGACTGAACGAGAGATCGAAATTTTAAAACTTCTTTCTAAAGGATTAAGCTATAAAATGGTAGCTAGAGACATGAATATTAGTTTGGATACTGTCCGTACATATGTAAAGCGCATTTATGAAAAATTACATGTGCATTCTGTAACAGAAGCCGTCCATAAAGTGTTTATTGAGAATAAACAATAAATTTAACCCTTGATTTAATCAAAAGCCATATAATATTTATTTTGATAAATAAAAACCTTCATATTATTTTGGTTTTACAGTGTGTTGTTTTTTTGTTTATCAAAACTGCATTAGGGCAAGATGTGACAAAACAGATCATTTTCGATCATTATGGCGTGACACAAGGTTTTTCTGCATCGCAAGTTTTATGTCTTAAGAAAGCTAGCAACGGATTATTATGGATCGGAACAGAACAGGGATTGGTACGATATGATGGTCACAATTTCAAAACTTACCGATCAAATCCTTTTGATACTACTACAATATCTTCAAATTATTTGAAAAAAATTGAAGAAGACAAACATGGTAGGCTTTGGTTGACACCATTGCCTAATTTAGATATATTTAATTCAAAAACCGGTAGCTTCCAGAGAATAAATAAAATTCAATCAGAATCGGATAGTATCAAAATGGTTGTATTGACATTAAAGTACGACTTTAGTAGAGATGTGATGTGGATAGGCACAAATCTTGGATTATTTTATTCGCAAGGCAAGGAGATAAGTTTTCAAAAAGTAATAATACCCGAAAAAAATGTAAATACTGGCATTCGAAGTATCGAGATCGAAAAAAGTGGGATTATTTGGCTGACCGCATCAGATGGACTTTGGAGATATAATCCAGAACAATGCACAGTAAGGAATTTTCATTGTATAAACTCAAATTTTAATGATGGATTTTTAAATTCATTTATGGATGAAAAGAATCAAACTATTTGGATCGGTAGTTGGCTCAATGGCTTATTGCAATTTGATATGCAGACCCATGAAATGAATAAGTATTTTTTTGCAGATAGCATTAAATTACAAAATGGAATATTGGCAATCCAAAAATCAGGGTTCAAAGATGAAGAAGATTTATTATGGCTGGGTACTACGGATGGTGTGAAGTCATTTGACATAAAGCAGAAACGATTTTCTAATTTTATAACAAATGATTATAACGACATAAAAGGTATACCTGGAGTAGGATATTGTTTCGAAAGGACAGTAACAGAAGGCTTGTGGATCGGGACAAATAAAGGTCTGCATCGGTATGATAAATATAAGCAAAATATAAAATTTACAGAAACACCATTGGTAAAGGGTCAGAAAGACTGGGCATTTAGTGATATTTGTTTTGAATCAGGAAGCAAAAGAGATAGCATTATTTGGTTTAATGTGCCTTACAATTCATTTTTCAGATATGACCTTATTCATAAAACTGAAGCGCCAATTCCAGTTATTTTAAAGCCTTATTGTGAAAATACCGGACCTCATACCTTATATCAGGATTCTGAAGAAACCTTGTGGTTTTCGTCAGAAGCTAAAGGGTTGACGGGATATAATTTAAAAATAAGAAACTCATTATTCCCAAATGGAAATCCAAGCGAAATCCTATGCCCAAAATCCTAAAAATAAAAGAAGATGAAGAAAAGAATTTATGGCTCGGCACCACTGTAGGTATGTACATGTATCATCGGAGCCGCAATGAAATTATAGAACAAGCAGAAATCCGATCTTTTCTGGAACAAAATAAATTGTCAAATTTTGCATTCAGATTTACCATAGATCCCAAAGGCTTGGTTTGGATATTTTCCACACAACAAAGAGGCGAAATTGATGCTATCTACAACTTCAATCCGAAGAATAAGATGCTGAATCTATTTTCTGGTGATAAATATCCCGTTTTAAAAATTTTAAAAGCTTGGAGGCAATTGAGTCTATTGGAAAAGATAAATTGCTCATCACATCATATAATGGCTTTTGTGTGGTTAATACCGAAGGTGAAGTACCCAAATTCGAACTTTTTGAGACCTATTATGGAACGCCGCTTGGTATATTCAAATATATCATCAATGACAATAAAGGAAATGTATGGCTTTCAGGTGATAATGGTGTGACAAGATTTGATCCCAAATCCAAGACTATCACCAGTTTTAACTACACCAATTCGTATTTGGGCATGAATGCAGTACCAGAGTTGGCATTTTCAGACAAGACAAAGACATTGTACATTTCACAGTTTCAAGGGTTAAATACAATAGAGGTTGAAGAATTTTTGGTATCCAAGTCAGGAAATATTATGTTGTCAGAAATGAAAATACTGAATTATAATATTGACACGCTGCCACACTCAGGTCAGACCATTCGATTGGGTCATGAACAAAACAACATCGAGTTGCGATTTACAAATCTTAGCTTTACGAATTCACAAAATAATGAATATCAGTATTATATAAGCAGTTCTAAAGCCGGTTGGACTTCTATGTCAAGTAATATTCTTAGGTTCGATAATATGGGATATGGCAGTTATCAACTTAAAGTGCGTGCCGAAAATTGTTTTGGTATCATGAGCCCACAAGAATTTGTATTGCAGATTATCATCGCACCACCTTTTTGGCGTACTTGGTGGTTCAATGGTTTGATCATGACGTGTATTTCTTTCATAATTTATGGCTTTTTCAAATTCAGAGATTTACAAAGGGAGAAACTGGAAAAACTCAGACATACCATCGCAAGAGATTTGCATGACGATATGGGAAGTACATTATCACACATCAGAATGATGAGCGAAAGAGAATCAATGAGAAAAGATGCAAACCAATCATTCAAGACTATAGCGGATAAAACTGCTGAGGTGATGAACAATATGACAGAAATTATATGGAGTATCAATCCTAAAAATGACAACTTGAAAAATATTCTAGGTAGAATTCAAGAGTTTGCTATAGATACATTGGAGCCGTTGGGTATTGAAGTGAACTTCGAAATCGATAGTGTACCAGAAAATATTAAAATGAATCTGGAAGAAAGACGTCATTTATTTCTGATTTTCAAAGAAGCCATAAATAATGCCGCAAAATATAGTAAAGCCAAAAATGTAAATTTCACATTTTACAATGAAAAAAATAAGATGACAATTGTTTTTGATGACAATGGTATAGGATTCGACCCACTGCTTATTACTAGGGGAAATGGCTTAAAAAATATGGCCAATAGAGCCAAATTATTAAATGGAATTTTCAGTATTCAAACAAATCAAGAGAAAACTATAATTACATTGATCCTCACAAAATAAGATGAAAACAATCTTTTGATCAGTCGATTTTTTGGTGAGAAAAATAAAAACAAAAATTATTTATACCTGAATTTCTCGTGGTTTCCCCTAAATTTTTCAATTATTTGCTTATGAAAAGGTATAATTTTTGCAAAAAAATCATTTTTTTAAGTTAAAATATGGTTAAATTCCATATATTTACGAAACATTAACAAATTCTGCTCGTCAAGAAGCTGATTGTTTTGTAGCCCCACATTCCCTTTTTAGGTTTCCCTTATTGCTCGTTAGTGTAACCATTATTTTATTAACTCAAATTTTCTGAAAATGAAACATTTTTTTACATTTCTATTATGGTATGTTAGTTTGCAAGTCTATGGTCAGTTTGATCCATTGACGGCCACACCTATCCAATGTGGTACGGAATTATTTAGCACAACATCTGTGGGTTGCTACAATGTTGTATCGGCTGGGTATTGTGGCTCTAATTATAACCAATATACTGGCCCTGAAAAACTGTACAAGTTTACGATTACAACACCGCAGAACGTTAGCATCAAAATGGCTGGTATGACAGCAGATCTAGATATGTTTTTGCTTCGATCCACATCGCCAGCTGATTGTATTGCTGAGAGTTCCTTGCCACTTACTTCAGGATATGAATACATTGGCGCATATCTGGAAGCAGGTACCTATTATCTTGTTATCGATGGTTGGAGCAATGCTGTCTCAGATTATAAACTTGCATTGAATTGTGCACCGAGTACTGGAATACCACTGTGTAATTTTGCTGAAAATCTATCATGTGGACAAACCCTTACTGGAGATACAAAATCTGGTATCAACCAAATACAAGGGCCATATTGCAATCAATTTTGTAATTATGGTGGGAATGAAAAAATATTTAAAATTGAGGTTCCATTTAAGACAATCGTAAATTTATCAGCAACAGGTTTGGTTGCTGATTTAGATATGTTTTTACTAAGTGCTTGTGACAGAAATGCTTGTATTGCATATAGTGGAAAATCAGGAGTCAATAGTGAAAATATAAGTGTAACCTTGAATCAAGGCACTTATTATATCGTCCTAGATGGATATGTAAATAGTGCATCAACTTATTCGATAACATATACTTGTCAACAGAATACTACACCTTTGAACTGTAATGATGCCATTGTGACCAATTATTCTGGAGATGGAAGTAATTTGCGGTTCAATTATATCTTTACAGCTCCACAAGGATACACATTTTTAAGATGGAAGTACAACACCACAATCTTATCCACATCATCTAATGTGCATCTGCTATTTAATGCATCAGGTAATTATAATATTTGTGCTGAATACCTAGAAGTAGCTACAGGTCAGGTAAAATCTTGTTGTAAATTAGCCTGTATCACTTTACCTACCAGTTGTGAAAATACCATTCAATACGCTTATGTAAATGGTGTTTTTAAGTTGTCACTGGCAGGTGTTGCATCTAATTACCAAAATATAAATTGGAGAAATGATACCGATGGAACGGCTTTGGATCCGAACAATGTTCCAGCCAGTTGCCGCAATATCTGGGTGACAGTCACTTACTTCAATACTTCTACAAATTGTTGGTCATTATGTTGTCGTTATATAAATTTCTGTCCACCGTCGAGCTGTCAAGACAATATAAGCTATCAATATAGCTCTACAACTAATAGTTTTCAGTTCACATTTAATGCGCCTTATGCTACAAATGTAACTTGGAAAATTGATGATACCAATACGACTCTACCTTATGGTATTTATTCGCTTCCGCAAGGATTCCAATGTGGTGATAAAAATATCTCGGTTTACTATTTTGATACAGTATCGAGATGTTGGAGAGTATGTTGCAAAAAAGTATATATATGTCCTCCAGTAAGTTGCGATCAATCCATCAGTATGGCTTATTCGCCTTCGCAGAATGCCTTCCAGTTTTCAATGAATCTCCCTGGAAATCCAAGTCTTTTCTGGAAAATAGAAGAAACAAATACGTATTTGCCTAATGGATTATTTGTGTTACCATCCGGATGGACTTGTCAAGAAAGGACAGTGTCAGCATACTATTTTGATCCACAGATCCAATGTTATCGGGTGTGTTGCAAAAAAGTGGTCATCTGTCCACCGCAACAATGTACTGGAAATATCGAATTTGTGTATCTACCTGCCGGTCAATTTAAGTTTACCTTGAATTCTGCAAATGCCCAAAACGTAGTTTGGAAATTTGATGCTACTGGTACAATTATTCCAAATGGTTTATTCACTATTCCTTCAGGATGGACATGTCAAGAGCGATCAGTATCTGCTTACTATTATGATCCAGCGATATCTGCTTGGAGAATTTGTAGTAAAAACATCTTACTTTGTCCACCTACATCATGCGAAGACAATATCCAATACACCTATAATGGAGTCACAAATAGTTTCCATTTTACTTTGTCGGGATATAGTAATGCGATTTGGAAATTTGATGATACTGGTCAATACATTCCTAATGGAATATTTACAATACCTGCAGGTTGGGGCTGTCAAGATAGAGTCATTTCTGTGTATTATTTAGATCCTGTTACTCAATGTTATAGGGCTTGTTGCAAAAAAGTAAGTCTCTGCCCACCTACATCATGCCAAAATGCGATTTCCCATCATTATTCGCCAGATGGAAATACACTTTATTTAAATTATAATGGAAATGCATCTCAGATATTGCAATGGTTGGTAGAAGAATCAGGTCAAACTTTGGGCGCTGCACAAAGTATAAGCTATCCAATAGGAACATCCTGTCATACTAAAACATTCAGCATCCAATACAAAGAAAATGGAGTGTGGAAGATGTGTTGCAAAAAAATCAATGTTTGTAATCCTAATTCTTGTAGTTCAACTATTTCTCTAAGCAATAACGCATCAAGTGTTCAAGCTTCGGTATCAACAAATTTGCAAAATGTCATCTGGTTTGCACCAAATACCAATACACAAATTGGTTCTGGAAATGTATTAAACATTCCTTTGGTCAATCAACAAATCAATACTCTGGTTGGTGTGCAATTCTACAATCCAGCCATTGGTGCGTATGATGCATGTTACAAAAATGTAGTAGTCTCTTGTCCTTTGCCTACTGCAGCATTCAACGCAGATGTTGCAGGAAACCAAGTGACATTGACAAATACTTCGATAGGTGCAACTTCATATAGCTGGTATATTAGCAATGGTACTTTTACACCCGATTGCAACAATGGCACTACTCATCCAACGGTTATTTTTACTTCAGGAACACATGAAATTTGCCTTACTGCTACCAACAGTTGTGGAAGTAATACACTTTGTAAGAATGTGGTCATTCATACGGGATATGATTGCTCATTCCAGATACCAAGTGATATCTGTGGTCGTGCTGGAGATGAGTTGTTGATTCCTGTTCGCGTCCAAAAGTTTAATGATGTCTTGACTTTCAATTTTACTATCAGATCCACCAATCCGGGTAGTTTGGAGTTCTTGAATATAGAACAATATAATCCTGTAATCGAAAACGGATCAAATCATTATCTTGCTGCTGACCATGTGAGATTCTTCTGGTCTAATGCCAATGCCAAAACACTTCCTGATAACACAGTGCTTTTTTATATCAGATGTAAATTTAGCCAAACTGTGACGAGCAATGTGGATATCCATTTTTCTAATGATCCTGTCAAAGCAGAAGCCTATGGCGGCAATCTCCAGAAACTCAACCTTGAACTTATCAATGGTTCTGCATGCTTGAATACAAATCCTTTAACTTATTCTGTTTTGGGTCAAGTGATGACACATACCGTTTTAAGACCAATGGCAAATACCAATGTGATTCTTAACGCTCCAGCCAATACGACGACCATGACTAATAGTACTGGAAATTATTCATTTGGTCGCGTAAATGCAGGTAGTAGTGTCGTTATCAATCCTACTTCCAATGTACCGCATAATGCAGGTGTCAATGCATTGGATATCGTAAGATTGCAAAGACATCTTTTATTCATTGATTTACTGACTTCGCCATATAAAATTATTGCGGCAGATGTAAATAATGATAAGGTAGTCAATGCCTTGGATGTAGTGTCTATGCAGCGTATGCAACTCCAACTTATAAGTGAGTTTCCCAATAATACGTCACATCGATTTGTACCTATGAGTCATGTTTTCACAGGTGATCCATTGGTCAGTAATTTTCCTGAAGAGATTACGATTCCAAATCTTAACAGCGATATCACAAATGCCGACTTTTATGGTATCAAAATTGGGGATTTGGATGACAGTTACCAGCCATCCACAAATATTGGCAATAAGCTAACATCAAGTGACACGGTATCTGTAATGCTAAATCGGGTCTATTCGCTCAAAAATAGTATTGTTAAAGTGCCTGTTACTGTTAGGAATTTCAAAAATATGGCAGCGCTGGAAGGTACCATTCATTGGGATACAACACAATTACAGTTTGTAAAAGCAGGTGATTTTGCACTTTTCGGATTGGATGAAGACAATTTTGCTACACCAACGCAACTAGGTAAAGATATTCTTACCTTCAGTTGGACGACAGGAAGTCTTACTGGTATTTCGAAAGATGAAGATGCTGTTATTTTCAATTTGTATTTCAATTCATTGGTTGATGAAGGTCAAACTGCAAGTATAACATTTATGCAACAACCATTACCTATGTTTGCTGCAAATGCTAGTCTCGAATTAGTCTATGTAGATGCAGTAAATGCCGATGTAAAAGTTATTGCACCTATGGAAGTGTTGAGTAATGTACAACAACCATTGTGTTCGAATAGCAATGATGGATCTATAGCTTTAAATGTCAAAGGTGGCACTGGACAATATCAGATTTTGTGGTCAGATGCAAATTTGAGTGGTTACAGTCAGACTCAGCTGAGTGAAGGTCAGTACAAATACACGATCACAGATGTTTTGGCGTCTATTGAAGTAATTGATAGTGTCACAATCAAGCAACCTCTTCCATTAGAAGTGACTCATTCGATTACCAATGACAACAATGGTGGATATACCATCGTCCTAGATGTGAAAGGTGGTACAGCGCCATATACATTCTACCAAGATAATCTGGTTATTGCAGAAGAATTTCAGGTAACAGAACCAGGTGTTTATTCCATCATCATCTTTGATGCCAATAATTGTTCTGTAAAACATACGATCGAGATCAATACAGTTAAGACCGAAGATTTCAATGATGGTCAATTTATCACCATTTATCCGGTGCCGGCTGACGACGTGATCTTTGTAAAAAGTAGTGAAATAGGCCTCATCGGCACTGCTTATGAGATAATATCTGAAGATGGTCGATTATTGAAACAAGGAATAATCCAAGGACAATCAATAGATGTAAGACATTTGGTAGATGGCATGTATTTTATGCGTTTTAAAACGGATAAAGCACACATCATCAAAAAATTTGTAATAATTAAATAATGGAAAGGGGCGAAAGCCCCTTTTCTTTTTATAATATATAAAAGTTTGTATTTGAAATCCAGCTATTTTACTTTTTGGCACTTAGTAGCTTTTTTATGATTACAATTTGTCCCAAGTGGTAATAGCTATGTTCTAGTAGGCCCATCAAATTTCGTAAGATATGTACCATACTTTTCGTCAGTAAAAGGATCGTTAAGTTGTGATGCTAGGCATTTGTTCTACAAGTTATACAAAATACTCCGCGTTTCTATAGATATTTTGCCGCATGGTATCCCATTCTTCTTGAGATGAGACAGGCGACATATCGTAGCTATATCTTAAATCCTTGGATATCAATTGATTTTCAGCTACCAAATATAGTTAATAATATTTCATATTTTTATTTTGCAATTCACTTCAAATTTTTTGTAAGGTAGATTTTGATTTCGGGGGGTAGTTGAAAAAGATGAAAAGCCAAAAGGGCAATAGTACCTTTAGCGATTCATTGGATTTTTCTTTGCATCTAGTCCATGGATTATAATCCAGTGGATATCATCCATCAGGGAGGTGTGGAGCTTCTTTTGCACTTCTAACGGTTTTGAGTTATTGGTATCCAATCCATTGACCTCGTGCGATGGGGGAAATAAATACCTTTTTGCAAATTTAAGATTTTTGCGCAATTGTTCATTGAGTGCAAAACATTAGATTTAATAATCCAAGGACTTTTGACTTTGACGCAAAAACACTATTATCAAACTTTTGTATCAAGAATTAGAAAAAAGTTATTAATAATTTAAGCCTAGAACCCTTTAAAATGATAATAATAAAATAGTTTTAATCTTATTTTAGGATAACTAATCATCAATATTAAACCTAAATATTGGGTTGGAACCGAAAATCTCGCCAATTGCATCTGAATTAGAACTAAAAATATTTTTAAGAAATATGCCTTATATTTATGAATATTTTAGGGATAGCTATCAAGATTTAAGGTTTATTGTTTTGTCCAATTTACCACCGTCATTTGAACAAGAAAAAGCAATCATAAAAGATCAAATCAAGTCAAATGCTGTGTCAACTTATAATTTGAAGGAGTAAAAGCGATGAGACCGATGTCACATTTGATACCGAGTATAGTATATTGTGCACTTCACCTATTGAATTTGATTGGGAAGCTATAAAAAATGACATTATAAATTTTGACGATCAAATAATTATTGAATTTGATGAAGAAGATTTTGCAACAATTATAATTAATGGTGAAGTCTCTATTGATGTGATAAATTTAGGATTTCCTGTGAATCGTGATAATTTTGAATTTGAAGAAAATGGTGATAATGGGATATATTTCGCCTAACTTTTAATATTCAGAACAATACTGATTTGAAAAAATATAAAGTTAAAATTGATTTAATGACTTATCTTTTAGTAAAATATAGTAATGTGGAGCATGTTGTAAGCCATGAAACTAGTAATCAAATCGAAAGAAAATTCTTTTTAACCATGTATGAATTAGGTAGAAAGATGGACAATTAAAACAATACGTACAATCCACCCAATTTAATACCTTTGTAAACTCAATAACAATATCATGGCGACCATTATCACTGCCAAAAATGTCCAAGAATGTATTAGGGAATTAAATACAATCTCTACATCAGAAATAAAATCTGATGACCTATCGCTTGGATTATATGCGACGGATGCATCCTTGTACCAAATCCATCCTTTGGCTGTAGCCATTCCATCATGTGAAGCTGACTTGATCAACATCATTCAGATTGCCAATAAATACAATGTTCCAGTGCTTCCTCGTGGCAGTGCGACGAGTCTTGCCGGCCAAACAACCAATCAAGCACTGATCATAGATTTTACAAAATATTTTGATAAGATATTGGATATCAATGCAAAAGAACAATATGCCATCGTTCATCCTGGTGTAGTGCGAGATCAACTCAATGCTGCTGTCAAAGATATTGGACTACATTTTGCACCAGATCCTGCAACTACAAGCAGAGCAACTATTGGTGGCATGATAGCCAATAATTCATCAGGGACCAAAAGTATCAAGTATGGCAAGACTATAGACCATGTGCTAGGTTTGAAAGTATTGTTGATGGATGGTACTATCCTCGAATTGGGTGAATTGTCACCAGATCAATACGAAGCCAAATGTCAACAAACAGATCGTGAAGGTGAGATTTATCGTTCGTTTAGAAAGATTATTTTTGAACATTCTATAGCCATAGAAGCCGCTTATCCAAAGGTCATGCGCCGCGTCAATGGATATCCACTAGATGAGTTTGTCCATACAAATAGATGGAATTTAGCCAAAATATTTGCAGGATCTGAAGGAAGTCTTGGTATCATCTTGCAAGCTAAAGTCAATCTCGAGCCTATCCCAAAATACAAAGCAGCTTTCACTGTTCATTATGATGATCGAATGGCTGCAATTAGAGAAGTAAATAAAATGATTGCCTTTGATCCTGCGGCTATAGAGATGCTGGACTTCAATGTATTCGAGCAAAGTGTCAAAAACAATATGACCAAAAGTCTGCATCAAAGACTCATCACTGGAACGCCACAGGCTACGCTTTCGGTAGAGTTTTTTTGTTTGTCACAAGACGAATTAGACCAAAGAATTGCGGACTTCGCTAATTGGCTCAAAAACAATAGTGCTGCTTATGCATATCCCATTCTAAGGACAGCTGCAGAATTGGATGATTCATGGGCTTTGCGCAAAAATGGATTGGGACTTCTCATGGGTGATCCTGCTGGCCGTAAACCAATTCCATTTATCGAAGATCAGGCGATCCCACTCGAACATTTGGCCGATTATATACAAGAAGTACTGGATCTTTGTAAGAAATACGGTGTCGAAACCATCTTATACGCACATGCGAGCGTAGGTGTACTGCACGTAAGACCATCATTGGATATGACGTCGCAATCCGACATTGAACTCATGAAAATAATATCCGATGACGTTTTTCACTTAGTCAAAAAATACAAGGGCGCATGGTCTGGTGAACATGGTGACGGACGTAACAGAGGACCAAGACTAAAAGATTTTTTGGCGATGAAGTGTACCAATGTCTTAAAGATGTGAAGGCCATATTTGATCCAAAATATCTACTTAATCCGGGCGTAATTATCGATGTTCCACCTATGGATCAGCATCTAAGATATGGCGCCGACTATAGTGATAATACCTACGATTTTGTATATAAATACAGAAAAGACCATTCGTTTGGTGCCTTGGTGCACAATTGTTCAGGCGTAGGCGCTTGCCGCAATCATGTAGGTGGTACTATGTGTCCAAGTTTTAAAGCTACCAGCAATGAAGCAGACAGCACACGTGGTCGTGCCAATGCGTTGAGATTGGCTATTTCAGGTCAATTGGGATTTGATGGATTGACAGACCCAAAAGTATTGGATACCCTTGACTTGTGTTTATCTTGTAAAGCTTGTAAATCTGAGTGTCCTTCGAATGTAGATATGGCCAAACTCAAAAGTGAAGTTCTTCAAAAAAAAATATGACGAAGGCAAGATCACTTTACGTGAAAAAAGCCATCAATGCCAATGTAGATATGGTTTCAAAAATAGCAGGTTGGAAGGCGCCATTTGTCAATTTTGTACAAGGAACTTCTATTTTCAAATATTTAGCAGAAAAAATCCTGAAAGTAGATCGTCGACGTACTTTACCATCATATACAACTGAAACCTTGGAATCTTGGTACAAAAAACACTATAAATCCCAAGGCAATACCCAAAAAGTAGCGCTCTTTGCTGATACCTACATCAATTATCACGAACCACAAGTAGGAAAAGCCGCTCTCAAATTGCTTACAGATTGTGGATATGAAGTTATTTTAGCTTCGGTAGGTTGCTGTCAGCGTCCCAGGATTTCCAATGGATTTCTAAAAGAAGCCAAAGCAGAAGGTACGGATGTAGCCGAAAAACTTTTGCCTTATATCAAGGAAGGTATGAAAATAGTCGTTTGTGAGCCTGCATGTACATCGGCACTAATAGATGATCTGCCTGACCTTATCGAAGATATAAATCTATCCAATGCACTCAAATCGAATGTGATGGCCATCGATGTTTTCCTTGCTAATGCATTGGCTTCCGGACAACTAAAGGGAAAATTTGTAGCAAAGCTGACCATATCCTATTGCATGGACATTGTCATCAAAAGGCGTCTTTCGGTACTAGTGGCATGAAGGACATTTATCAGACTGGTACAGCCAAGTGTAATGAGCCTGATAGTGGTTGCTGTGGCATGGCTGGCTCTTTCGGATACGAAGTCGAACACTACGACGTCTCCAAAAAGATTTCTGAATTGGTCTTAATTCCAGCCATCAAAGCAGCAGGAAATGAAACTTTGGTGGTGGCCAATGGCTTCTCCTGCCGACATCAGATCCATGATTTTGCTGGAAAAAAGGCAGTTCATTGGGTAGAGAGTGTTGAGTTTGTTGGATAGATTTAATCAAAGACTATCTAAAAAGACGTAACATCAATTTAATTTTAATTAAAAAACGTATCTTTACACCACGATGGCCAAAGCAGATTATATAATATCTTTAATAAAATCTCATTACAATAATGAGCCAGAAAGATTTACAACAGTAGCTTTGCAAATTGCTGCATACGAAGCGAAGTTGGGGCATACTATTGTTGCCAACGATATCAAAACCATCATAGACAAGGCAAAGGAAGTAAAGCATAAAAGCAAATCTTTTGCGCCCGACCTACAGGGATTGATTCAGGAAAATGTACCAGCTGTGAGGCTGTCAGACATGATTTCTACCGAAGACATTAAATCCAAAGTAAACCGTATAATTTCTGAGTTTGTACAAAGGGATAAACTCAGAAAGCACGATTTGGAAAACCGCAGAAAAATTTTGCTTTCAGGTCCACCAGGCACTGGAAAAACTCTTACATCTTCTATTATTGCCAATGAATTAAACTTGCCACTTTATACTATTTTAATGGATAAAATGGTAACTAAATTTATGGGCGAGACAAGTGCAAAATTGCGTCAAATATTTGATTTAATTGAGCAACGTCAAGGCGTTTATTTGTTTGATGAATTTGATGCCATTGGTGGCGAACGAAGTCGAGAAAACGATGTGGGAGAAATGCGACGGGTTTTAAATTCTTTTCTTCAATTCATAGAACGCGATCATTCCGACAGTTTGATTATTGCCATTACTAACAACAAACAATTGTTAGACCAAGCTCTCTTCCGCAGATTTGACGATGTTATTTTATACCACTTGCCTAGTTTGGAAGAAAAAGAAGAATTATTGAAAAACAGGCTTTCGCAGTTTACAAAGAAAATTAAGTTTAAAGATTTATTACCAAACATAAACGGACTGAGCCACGCTGAAATATCTCTTGCCTGCATTGATGCCATTAAAGAAACGATCCTTAATGATAAAACAGCAGATGAACAATGATTTAATTTTAAAAGCAATCAAAGACCGCAATGCTGCATATTATAAATAAGTTTACTGAATGGCATCATATAAACATATCTTTCTAGAGGGAAATTTAAACAGTGAAAAATACAAAGTAAAACCCGCAGGAGGTGGATCTAAATTTCTTATACCTGCTCGTGATAGGGTAGTTCAAAGTCAAAAACTTTTAAATCAGTTTGCAGAAATTTGGCAACAAAAAGAACAACTGCAAAAACAACGCAGTGCCGAGAAAATCGCCACAAGAGATGGAACATATATTCAGTTTACAAGTACAGCAGACCACGATTTGATTACTAAAAGTTTAGAAGATTTTAGAAAAGGTATTCGGTTGCTAAACATCAAAGAAATTCCGATAGGAGAAAATCAAACGCAAGTAAGAGCAACTGTTTACGTTCCCAATGGAAAAGAAGGTTTGTTTATTAGCAAAATCAATTCTTATTGCACTAAAAAATAACACTGCTATTATTTTCAAAAATCAGTTAGACCATAATCTGGTTAATGAGACAATTAATCAACTTGGGAATAGTATCAGCGTAAAAGTGTAAAAGATGTTGTGGTTGATGGTGTAACAAAAACTAAAGCAAATATCCAGTTACCAGTTGAACAAGAAGATTATTTTATTAGTGAAATTTCCAAACTTTTCCCAAACACGGAAATAAAAATTACGCCTGCTAATTCTGATTTGGTTAATAGTATTGAAGACGTTAGTCTAGCTTTTTTGGAAGGTTTGTGGACAGATAATCCACAACTACTTCCAACAGATGCTGTCAAATGGTGCGAAGCGTGGCTGAATGTAAACACAAAAGAAAATCAGGAACAAATACAAATTGCACAATTTCTTAAAACTCTTGAAAGCATTGGAATTGAAGCCAAACAAAACAAAGATCAAATACAAGTTGTAATTTTTCCTGAAAGAGCTGTTTTATTGATCAATGCTAACCGTGAACAGTTAATTGAATTGATGCTGCAAAGTGATTTATTGGCAGAATTTCGTGCAGGGCAAGAACCAGCAGGTTTTTGGATAAACGAAAGCAAGATTGAGCAGCAAAATTGGGTTAATAATTTACTAGAAAGAATTGAACTTGTTGAAAGCAATATTAAGGTGTGTTTATTGGATAGTGGTGTAAATAACAACCATCAATTATTACAACCTTTAATTGATGATGCAAACACACTCACCGTTGATAATGCTTGGGGAACAAACGACCATGCCGACGGTGGAGGACACGGAACATTAATGGCAGGGCTTGCAGCTTATGGGCAAATGGAACAGCTACTTGTTTCGCAAAGCATAGTAAGTCTTACTCATAAATTGTGCTCAGTTAAAGTTTTGCCTCGACCAAATCATGAAAGAACCAAAGAAGAACACTGGGGTCCAATAACAAATCAAGCGATTTCAAGGGCAGAAATTGAGAATGGAAATCATACATTGATTTATTGTTTATCTATTACTGCAATTCGAGGAACCGATAAGGGACGACCATCTTCTTGGTCTGGTGAGATTGACAATTTGGCATATAACGATGGAGAAAATCAAAGATTAATAGTTATTTCCGCTGGGAATATAACAAATAATGAGCATTTAATGTTAATAGATTTAATGGATTATCCTACTATAAACTATGAAACTTCGATTCAAAATCCAGCACAGTCTTGGAATGCGCTTGTTGCAGGTGGCTATACAAAAAAAAGTCAGATTAAAAATGGTATTGGCAATTATCAAGATTATAAACTTCTTGCACAAGAAGGTGAACTATCTCCGCATAGCACAACTTCTAATTTTTGGGAGAAAAAGTGGCCAATTAAACCTGATATAGTTTTTGAAGGAGGTAACATGTTAGTTGCTCCGGATGGTAAAAACGTTACAAATCACGATGATTTAGATTTATTATCCACCGCAGCCAATTTTAACCAAAAACCATTTGAAACGATAAACGCAACAAGCGCTGCGGCTGCACAAGCATCTTGGTTTGCTGCAAAAATTGCTTATGAATATCCCAATGCTTGGGCAGAAACTATAAGGGGTTTGATAGTTCATTCCGCTAATTGGAATGAAGCAATGTTTAAACAGTTAAATGTGCGAAAAACAAAAAAAGGAGACTATATTAATCTATTAAGAACATTCGGTTACGGAGTGCCCGATTTAGACCGTGCTTTGTATAGTCAGGAAAGTGCCTTGACCTACATTGCACAAGAAACTATTCAGCCGTTTAATTTCAAAATTAAGGAAGGTAAAATAACGAGTGAGGGAGAAACCAATGAAATACACTTTTTCAATTTACCCTGGGCAAGCGAATTGCTTCTGCAAATGGGTGAAATACCCGTGAAATTTAAAATTACACTATCTTATTTCATTGAACCAGGTGCAGGTGAAATCGGATGGAAAGACAAATATCGTTATCAGTCACATGGTTTACGTTTTGAGGTCAATAATGTAGATGAAAGTGAAGAAGTTTTCAGGAAAAGAATAAACATTGCGGCAAGAGATGAAGATGAAGATTTCAAAGGAAATTCAGGTGCTGAACGTTGGAAAGTTGGAAAAGATAATCGCAGTAATGGTTCAATACATTCAGATTATATGGAAATGACAGCAGCAGAACTTTCTAAATGCAATCACATTGCAGTTTATCCTGTTATTGGTTGGTGGCGTGAACGCAACCATTTAAGAAAAGTAGAACTACAAACACGTTATTCATTGATTATTTCGCTTGAAACTCCTGCACAGGATGTAGAACTCTACACAACAGTTAAAAATATGATTGAAGTGCCTGTTGAGATAACTATTAAATAATAATTATATCTATTTTCCTAATTTATAAATTACATACTTAAATGGGAACGTTTCTTTCATAAGTTTGTATTTAATATCAATTTCGAAATTTCAGATTTGTAAAAAGAATACGTTGCTCTTTCCAACGAATTAGGTGGTAAAATAGAAATACTCCTGCAGACGCAAGTCATGCTAAAGCTTAATAAATATGCAACTTGTGCCTTTACTACTTCTGCAGCCATTAATAACTAAACACATAAGCTTCTAGGTCCACGATAATCGAAGTTTGCAACTTCGATCCTATATTTTACCAAAGTTTCTATATGTAATCCTGTCAACTCTATTTCAAATTAAAACTACCTAACTCACGCCTTCCTATGCTCACATACTACCTTATTGCATTTGCCGTATAGGTTTAGTGAGTGGTGCGTCACTTCGAATTCCAATATATCGCCCATCATGGCTTTTATTTGTTGGATACGTGGATCACAAAACTCAAGGACTTCACTACATTCGAGGCAGATTAGATGGTCGTGCTGCTTGAATCCGTATGATTTTTCGTATTGAGCGAGATTTTTACCGAATTGGTGTTTGGTGATGAGATCGCAGCTGACTAGGAGTTCCAAGGTATTGTACACAGTAGCTCGGCTCACACGATAGTTTTGATTTTTCATGTGGATATACAGCGCCTCGGCATCAAAATGATCGGTTCGGCGATAAATTTCTTCTAGGATTGCGTATCTCTCAGGAGTTTTGCGCAAAGCAAATTTTTCGAGATGAGTAGAAAAGATGGTTTTTACTTCTGAAACTATTTCTTCCAACTTGTCTGGTGAACTGGTCATATTTGCTTTTTCAATTTACGATTCTGTCTGTTCTTATTACCGAAGAAATGCCAGGAAGCCTCTCCAATGACTGTACAACGAGATTGAGCTGGTCTTTGTTCAATACCACGATACCTATTCTACCTTCAAAAAATCCTTCTCTACCTTCGATACTAAATGATTTTATATTGATTCCCAGTTTGTTGGAAAGTTCATTTGTAAGCATTTGTATGACGCCTGGCCCTGAATCAACACCTGTGACTAATAATTCTACTACAAAATTATTACTGACGCTGCCTTCCCAATCAGCCTTCAAAACTCTATATCCATAATTGGCCAAAATATGGGTAGCATTTGAGCACGATGTTCGATGGATTTTTAACCCTTCTTTTGTTGTCAAATAGGCAAATATTTCATCTCCTTGCACCGGATTGCAACATGTTGCGAGCGAAAATTGATACATATCTGCAGGCTCACCATTTACAAGAATATTGGAGCGATTTGCTTTCGCTGGGCGCTGGATTTTCTTTAATTCTTCATCGATTGGTGCGATTTTAACTTCTTCATCTTCATCTTTTTTAAATACGATCTTGCCGTTTTCAATCGTATAATTTTTGATATCACTTATTCTGACATCTTCTTGTGTCAATGCATAATAAAAGTCAACCCTATTGCGAAAGCCCAATTGTTTTGCGATGATATCCACATTTTCTTCAAAATCCAATTTAAGATTTTTAAGTTTTCGCTCTAAGGCTTCCTTGCCGTACTCTCCGATTTTACGCCGTTCTTCCTTCATTGCAGATCGTATTTTTGATCTTGCTTTGCCTGTAACGACCATTTTCAACCAATCTTCGTTAGGTTTTTGGTTTTTATTGGTGATGACTTGTACTTGGTCTCCGTTATTGAGCTTATAACCCATCGGGACCAATTTGTTATTTACCTTAATAGCCGCTGCATGATATCCGACATCGGTATGTATTTCGAAGGCAAAATCCAAGGCTGTTGCACCTTTAGGTACGATACGCATATCGCCTTTTGGTGTGTAAACATACACTTCTTCACTAAAAAGGTTGGTTTTAAAATCATTGACAAAATCCATGGCATTGGCATGTTTCGCCTCCAAGATCTCTCTGATATTGTCCAACCAATTGTCATAAACATTTTCTTGTTTTTTGATACCCTTATATTTCCAATGGGCTGCAAATCCTTTTTCGGCAATTTCGTCCATTCTATCCGTACGAATCTGTACTTCGACGTATCTTCCTTTTGGACCAACTACGGTCGTATGCAAGGATTCATAACCATTTCCTTTTGGTGTGGTGACCCAATCTTTAAGCCTTTCGGGAATAGGTTTGTACACATCTGTGATGATGGAATATATTTGCCAACAATAACTTTTTTCTTTTTCTATCGGTACATCTATGATAATTCTTACCGCAAAAATGTCGAATATCTCCTCAAAGGTTACATTGTTGTTTTTTATTTTGCTGTAAATAGAAGATATGGCCTTGCTACGACCCAATACCCTAAACGGCGCACCCAAGTGCTGTAATTCTTCCTTCAAAGGTTTAATAAACTCCGCAATATATTCATTCCTAGCCTGATCCGAATCACTCAGTTTATGGCTGATCTCTTGATACATTTCAGGATCTGTGATTTTTAGACATATGTCTTGAAACTCGGTCTTGATGTTATATAGACCTAATCTGTGGGCCAAAGGTGTATAAATATATTCGGTTTCAGCCGCGATCTTCAGTTGTTTATGCTTGGGTTGTGCATCGATTGTCCTTAGATTGTGCAATCGGTCAGCCATTTTAATCAAAACTACTCTAACATCAACTACAAGTGTACTGAGTACTTTTTTGAAATTTTCAGCCTGTGGACTCTCTACATCATCCGTATTGTAAGTACCATCTAGCTTTGTAAGTCCATCTACGATTACAGAAACTTTAGGTCCAAATGTTTCGGTTATTTCTTGAAGTGTCACTGGTGTATCTTCTACCACATCATGTAACAAAGCGCATACCACAGCAGTAGGCCCGAGACCAATTTCTTCAAAACAGATTCTCGCTACCTCAATTGGATGAAAAATATAGGGCTCACCTGATTTTCTTCTTTGGTACTTATGGGCATCAACAGCCATATCAAATGCTTTTTCGACCAAAATCCGATCCTCGTCTTGAAGACTTTGCTCCATTAATTTCAGCAACACATCAAATTTGGCTCTGACTTGCTTTAGTTCATCTTCGTTTATCGCAACACCTACAGGCATATTTCTTATGAGTTCATTTGTATCAAAGATGACAAATATAGCGGAATTTTGAAATTTTTAAATAAATTTAGGGTAAATTTCTCAGTTCTAAGAAGTTTTCAAACAAATTGCGTTCTTATTTAGCTTTTATTCAGCCCCTACAACATTGGTATACATAATTTTTATCTTAATGCCACCTGATATATATTTTTCCATTCGTAATTTAATAACAATAGATTATTTCAAACATGATTATATCAAATCAACGACCAACACTCGCTCTATGTCGAATGGAATAAAGTTTTATGATCTTTTTCGCCTATCTTAAAGGGCTTCCTGACTTTCGATAATTTCAAGGGCTGCTTCTACATCTGACTCATGCACCTTGATTTCGATATTGTCTTCAGTTGGAATGACATTATTTATTTCATCAAATCTAAAGATTTTTATCCCTGCATTTGATAGTGCCGCAATCATTATCTCGCCCATGATGTGGTCATGGTAAGTGCGTATGGTAACATAATTTTCTGTTTGCATACTGATGTATTTTGTATGTCTATAACAAACAAAATCGTGCAATAAGTTCCAAAAAAAGTAAAATTATCCAATAATAAAAAAAATAGTAACTTTATGTCCTAAAGTGTTCAAGATGTCACTGTTTTCAGTTTTTAATATGTCAGATAGGTTTGCTGAGGTGATCAAGAGATTTCCCGTAGTAATGATATTTGCGGTCTTGACTACCATCAGTTTACTATTTATCGACACCTATGAAGATAATTTTCTTCGATGGTCATTGATTGGCTATATTGGGTTTTTGGTTATGCTCGATTGGGCTATCTTCAAAGAGGCTTTCCAATTGTCTTCTCATAAATATTGGGTAGGCGTAGGCATTTTATCAATATTGCTTTTTGTATATTATTATTTTATACCTGCGTCTTTTCAAGAAGAAATATCTTGTTTCTGGTATTTTACCATCGGATTAAATGTAGTCTTGCATTTCATGTGTGCGGTAATTCCTTTTTTCAAAAATTATACCCAAAAAGCATTTGTGAATTACAACATACAAGTATTTCTTTCTTGGATAAAGTCGGCGTTTTATGCCTTGGTAACATATTTAGCCTTGTGCCTTGCATTGGTTGCTATGGATCAACTCTTCGATATAAATATTCCTTCAATTCATTATTTAAGACTGTTTATTGTAATGACAGGAATTTTTCAAGTTGCGTTTTTTCTATCAGATTTCCCAGACGAATATTATCGCTTAAAATTTACAGCGTCACCTATATTTCGAGTATTTACGAGCTACATAGCAATACCAGTTACTTTGATTTATGGCTTAATACTTTTAGCATACATAGTTCGTATCTTTTTGGGTTATGAAATGGTGGAATGGGTATTTGTTTTATGTATTTGGTATTTTGTTATCGGGATTTTGACGTGGTTATTTTCATTATATTTTGAAAATCTAGACGATAATCCATGGATGGTGTGGTTTCGAAAATGGTTTTTTATCCTTTCTGTTCCAATATTATTATTGCTTTTAATTGCCTTGTTTCGACATATTTCTGACAAAGGCATACTGGAAGAGTTCTATATTTCGGCATCAATAGCATCATTTGTTTTATTAATAATCTTGTTAAAATGCTTACCTGTCAAAAGTGATTTACGTGCTTTTCCATTATTTTTAATTTTGATTACCGTAATTACTTTTTGGTCAGGACCAATTTCGATTTGCAATCTTCCGATCACCAACCAAAAGCATCGACTTATCAATATGATGTCGGAGGCAGGGATGATAAAGGATGGAAATTTGGTATCAGATTCTATTCGAATAAAAGCTGATGACGAACCTGATTTTTCAAGAATGGTTTACTTTTTATCTTCACGTGGCGCTTTGGATTTTGTAAAGACGATGGATAAAAACCATCTTTTAAATGAAAACGATCTGGCAAATTCTTTGATGCAGCGGGTGAATGGATCACAAGGAATGGAATCTGAAAAAATATTATCTTTCTATAAAAGCAAACATCCTGCGTTGGATATCAATGACTATCAACAAATGCTTCATATTCATCAAACTGGTGAAGTAGGGCTTTCTGATTCTTATGGACTGAGAGATAGAAATATTTTGGTAATTCGTGTAGATAAGAAGCTGGTGTACGAAGGTGATATTGCAAAAATATTATGGGACCAAAGCCAAAAAGACGCAGAAAACTTGGATTTTGAATTAGAAAATGATGATTATTTATTCAAAGTTGTTGTAAACAGTGCCAGTGGATCTTTTAGTAATTCGTCAGCAAGATTAGACGACTTTACTGGTTTTATATTAGTAAAGAAAAAATAATTGCTAAATTAGGTCATAACTTAGCAATTATTGGTTTAGTAGAATAGACTAAATGGTCAATGCTTACCAAGTAACGCTTGGATAAGCTCGTTGCATAAATTGCATATCAGCGATGATGAATCCTAAATGTTCGCTGTGTGCGCCGGTTTTCCCACCATATTTATGAAAATATTTTTCTGGCACTTTTAATGTAGATTTTTCGATCACCTGATGAAATTTTTCAGTGGCACCCATTTTTACGACATCAGAATCAGGGCCAATACCCGCATCGAAGCTATACTGCTCGTAATCCACTGGCTTCAGCATTTCATCAAAAAATGGTATTAGTTTGTCTAGTGCATCCTGTGCTTTCTGGTGGCTGACTTCGGTACCATCGCCAAGTCTGAGTATCCATTCTGACGAAAAATCTAGATGGTAACTTACTTCTTTTAGGGTTTTTTTTGCGACAGCAGCAAGTCGTGCCTCATTGCTTTTGGTTAATTCTTCAACAAAATAGTAATGCCAACAATCAAACATAAATTGGCGCATCATGGTTTCTGCCCAGTCTCCATTTGGTTGCTCTACTAGGAGTACATTTTTGAAGGCACGTACATCGCGAAGCATTGGATAATCGTCTTCTTGTTTACCTTCATTTTCAGCAAGATATTGGTATAAATTTCTTGCTTCACCTATCAGGTCAAGTGCAATATTCGTCAATGCAATGTCTTGTTCTAAAACAGGCCCATGGCCACACCATTCGCCAAGTCTCTGACCCAAGATCATAGAATTATCAGCCCACATGAGCATAAAATCTTTAATTTCTTTTTGCATGATTACATATGTTTTAATGCGTCAGGCAGAACATAAAAAGTAGGATGTCGGTAAATTTTGTCGGATGCAGGATCAAAAAGTGCTTCATTTTCATCTGGATTGGAAGCAGTAATATTTTTGGCTTCCGCAACCCAAATACTAACACCTTCATTTCTTCGGGTATAAACATCGCGCGCATTTTGTATTGCCATTTGTGCATCAGCGGCGTGCAAACTACCTACATGTTTGTGGTTGAGTCCGTTTTTAGAACGGATAAAAATTTCAAAAAGTGGCCAATCTTTCATTATATATTCTTTATTGATAAAATTAATTCAAACAAGTTGCAGGCATACAAAGGATTTTCCCCAGATTGCTAATATGATTTAAAAAACAAGTTCCATCCGGACTTCTCAATAACAATCCTTTGGATCCAGATGATACTTTCAAGTCTCCATTTTGAATTTCCATATTTGGAGGTAGAATATTCATAAGCTCTGGACTCAAAGTACCATCATTTTCAATATTTATTTTCCAATACGAATTATTTGGTGATTTTAATATAGGTAGCGCTGTGCTATATATAATATTTAGACTTCCTTCTTCGATTAGAATACTTCCAGCAGCGTGGTTCGTTATATTAGTTATAACCAATTGTCCGCTATTATTGACTTGTATTCTGAAGTTAGAATTATTTGGACTGACCAAAACAATACCATTTTGGGGATTCGAGATCAATACATGGTTTTCCAAATTTGCATATGGTGGATAGTTTGCTGGATTGGCCATATTTACAGCAGCGAGGGCATGGATACGTCCGTAGCCGAAGGTATTATTTGGAATACTACTTCCAGAAGTGCCGTTACAACTTTGGGTAGATGTAAGGTGCAAGGCTGTCTGCTCTATGATATCTTCTATTTTATCTACTTCTCCAGCCAGTTGTGGATTCGCGGAAATAAGCAATGCGACTAAGCCTGCTACGTGAGGCCCAGCCATACTTGTGCCGTTGTAGTTTGCAAAAGTACCATCTTTTATACATGACCTAATATTGACACCAGGTGCAGAAATATTGGGTTTCGGTCTGTTCGATCCATCTACTGTTACTGCGCCTCTACTACTAAAATTGGCAATCCCATTCGCACTATCTGTTGCACCAACAGAAAAACTACCATCAAATATTGCAGCTGGATCATCTACTGTTGAGCAATTGGGGCCGCCGTTTCCTGCTGATACTACAATCACACATCCTGCGTTCCTTAGATTATTGAGGGCAGCTTCCATTGTCGCAAAGTTGGTAGAATTACATCCTTCTATTGTAGGGCAGCCCCATGAATTGTTAATCACATGTGGCATTTTTGTAGGATCGCCTGATCCGCCACTTACAGGATAAGGTGCTAAAAACCATTCAAAACATTCAACATAAGTTGTCAAGGTGCCATATCCATTTTCCATATTTCTACAGCCTATCCACTTAGCACCAGGCGCTACACCGATTTCGTTGTTATTATTATCAACGCCGCCGACCATTGTACCCATAGTGTGTACCGTGATTGTTGTCATCACATGGTATCGAACTATTGAAACCACAACTATTTGTACCAGTGCTTTGTGGATTGTCTCCATGGATTGCATCATGCCAGTTGTAATCGTGGTTTGCAGATGTACCATTCCAACCTCGATACTTGCTCTTTATAGTGGGTACTTCCCATGCATAGCCAGTGTCTTGACCACCGATGACTACATTCTGACCAGTAAATCCTAGTGCCCAGACTGACGGCGCACCGATTTGACTGATATTCCAAATGGCAGATCGAGCATTACCTTCAGATTTATCTCTTTCTGGTTGATCCAATTTTTTAAAATTGCTGTCTTCGATTACTTCACTGACTTCGTCAAAAAGTGATATTTCTTTTATTTGATTAAGATTTGCCTCCGCCGATATCATATTGACAATATAAAAACTGCGATAGGTGATTTGATTAGATTTTAACCATTGAATCAATTGTCCTTGTGTTTTATTTGCTTTTGATGTCAGTGTATTATACACAAAGGTGGCTTTGGCATCTTTACCTTTTATATTTTTAACAGCCGAAATATCTGCCTGATCTTTGAAGACAATAACTACTTTCTGCTTATCATTCTCAGGCTTATTTTGAAGTCTGATATCTATCTTATTTACTACCTGTGATGAGCATATTAAGCTGGAAATCAATAAAATGAAAATATGAACCCATTTTGACATTCTACAAGAATTAAGCTACTGATTTTGAATTGTTTTTGATTTGTTGTTTTTCTGCATACGCGGAGGCCGCTTCTCTTACCCAAGCACCTTCTTCATGGGCTTTTATTCTTGCTGCCAGCCGTTCTTTATTACATGGTCCATTACCTGCTACTACTTGATAAAATTCATCCCAATTGATAGCACCAAAGTCGTAATGGCCCCTTGATTCATTATATTTCAAATCAGGATCGGGAAGTTTAATTCCCAATATTTCTGCTTGAGGTACGGTCATATCCACAAATCGTTGGCGAAGCTCATCATTTGACAATCTTTTGATCTTCCACTTCAATGATTGGGCACTGTTGGGCGATGCATCATCATTTGGACCAAACATCATTAAGGAAGGCCACCACCATCTATTGACTGAATCCTGCACCATTTCTTTTTGCTCTGCACTGCCTTGACTCATGGTATATAAGATATCATATCCTTGTCTTTGGTGGAAAGATTCTTCTTTGCAAATTCTGACCATTGCCCTTGCATATGGACCATATGATGTCCTGCAAAGTGCCACCTGATTCATTATAGCTGCACCATCTACAAGCCATCCTATAGCGCCCATATCTGCCCAGGTTAGTGATGGATAATTGAAAATACTTGAATATTTCGCCTTACCGGAATGGAGTTGGTCAATGAGTTCATCTCTACCAATTCCCAAGGTCTCTGTAGCAGAATACAGATATAAACCATGGCCACCTTCATCTTGTACCTTTGCAAGGAGCGCAAGTTTACGCTTGAGGCTCGGAGCACGTGTGATCCAGTTTCCTTCTGGCAACATGCCTACAATTTCTGAATGTGCATGCTGTGAAATTTGCCTAATCAATGTTTTTCTATAAGCATCAGGCATCCAGTCTCGTGCTTCTATTTTCTCTTCATTATCTATCTTTGTTTGGAAAATTTCTTCTAATGAATGCTCCATTTTCTTTATATTTTGCTTTATTATTAAATATCACTATTCGCTAAGCGCTTTTATAATGAATTTTGTTAATTCTGATTCTAATGATTCTTTATGATATTTTTTAACGGCAACATAGGACCAACTTAACATTTTGATGATAATATTAAACGCAATATCTTCATTTTCAAAACTAAATTTGCCATTTTTTTTGCCATCTGTCAAGATTTTTTTGAATTTTTTCTCATAATCCTTTCTAGATTCCAAAAAATCAGCTTTTGCATCATCATGAAGAAATTTCCATTCATGATTAAATACAGTAATGGAAACTGCGCTATCATAAGCTATTTCTAAATGCAAGTGAATCAAGGCTTTGATTTTTTTTTCTTTCGGTAATATCCTGAAAATAAATTTCGTTCATACCGTTAGAAAATCTTATCGCACATGATTGGCAAATCTCGGTCAGCAAATCTTCCTTAGATTTTATATGGCTATAGATACTCGATGGTTCTAGGCCTACTTTCGAAGCCAGATCTCGTATGGATGTGGCAGTATATCCTTTCTCTTTGAAGAGATCAGCTGCTGTGTTTATAATATGCTGTTTTTTTGTAATGGCAACGTCCATAATTTCTTTATTTTTGATCAAAATCAACGTAAATTTTGGGTGTGCGCGGGTGTGATTGGCACATCAAAATATATCCAGCATCCACTTCATATGGCTCAAGGGAATAATTCAAATCCATCTTCACTTCTCCTTTTGTCAGCTTGGCTTTACAGGTACTACATACGCCACCTTTGCACGAATAGGGTAGGTCAGCGCCATTTTCGATAGCTGCATCAAGCAAATTTTGGCCGCCGTAACCCAAGGTGAACTCAAATATGTCACCATCCATTTGAATCGTTATTTCACTTTCCAAATCTTCATTAATAGTTGCATTTGTTTCAGTGGCATTACTCAATTTTTTTAATCCATCTGTGTTGAATAATTCAAAATGGATATTTTTGGGTCAAAACCAAGTGAAACTAGCCCGTCCTTTATATCAAAAATCATTTCATTAGGACCGCAAATCATACAAGCATCCATGTCATTAGGATTGAATAGTGATTGGCCAAGTGCTACGCATTTAGCTTTATCGATCCTACCATATAAAAGATCAATACCTATTTTCTCTTTAGTAAATATATGGTGAACAGAAAATCTACCCAAATATTTATTTTTTAACGCTTCTATTTCTTCTCTAAATATAATGGAGCTGAAGTTTTTATTGCCGAAAAACAAGGTGATATTGCTTTGTGCATGATGCATCAACAAGTCTTTGATCTGCGCAATTATCGGTGTGATGCCACTACCAGCTGCAAAAAATAAAAAATGTTTCGAATCGTTGTATTTATCTAAAGTGAAATTGCCTGAAGGAGGCATTACATCTATGAAGTCACCTGGTTTTAATTGTTCATTAGCGAAAGTTGAAAACAGTCCGCCATTTACTTTTTTGATCAATACAGACCACTTATTTTCGGAAGGCGCCGTACACAGAGAATATGAACGGCGGATTTCTTCACCATTTATAGTAGTCTTAAGTGTGAGATATTGGCCTGCTTTATACGAAAATGTTGATGTGAGTGCATTAGGTATTTCAAATGTAAGCATCACACTATCTGATGTAATACGTGCGATATCATTGATTTTGAGACTGTAAAATTTATTTTTATTCATAAAAACGAACATTTGTTCGCAAAGATAAAATTATTTGTTTAAAATCTACAATGGCTTAAATTATTTTTTTGATAAAAATTGAATTAAATTATTGTTTCTTTGTTCGTTATTTTACGATTTTAAAATATAATTGGATATGGAACAAAAGGAGCAAAAGAAAAATATGTTGGCCCTATGGATTTTTATTGGGTTGATAGCTGGAGTAATAGCTGGCACTATTATTAATCTAATGGCTGACACAACCTTTATAGCTCAATATGTAGCTATTGCCAAATATGGCAGTATTATATTCCTAAAATTTATCAAACTTATCATCGGACCATTGGTATTGAGTACCTTGGTCGTAGGTGTAGCAGGTATAGGTGATGCAGGTACAGTAGGGCGTATGGGTGTGAAGACAATCGGATGGTTTATATTTGCTAGTCTGATGTCGCTTACATTAGGCTTGATCATTGTAAATCTTTTTCAGCCCGGTCTCGATTTCCAAAATCAAATTTCAGATGCTGTGGCTAGCAATTTGCCCAAAACAGATAGTTTTACGCTTGATCATTTTATAGAACAACTCATACCTGAGAATATATTTGTGGCGCTTTCTAGTCACAAAATGGTGCTTCAAATCGTAGTGTTTTCTGTGTTGTTTGGTTTGGCGACAGCGGCGATAGGGGAGAAAGGAGAGCCGATAATTAAGGCTATGGATTCGCTAGCTCACGTTATGCTAAAGTTGACCAATATGATTATGTGGCTCGCACCATTGGCAGTATTTAGCGCTATTTCGATAGTAATAGCTGAAAAAGGCCTTGGAATAATGGTACAATATGGTAAACTGATCATGCTTTTTTACTTTTCATTGTTATTGCTGTGGGCTATCCTTTTGACTTTGGGCTATCTTTTTGTGGGCAAAAGGGTATGGACCTTGCTTTCACACATCAAGGAACCAATAGTCTTGGCTTTTGCTACTGCGAGTAGTGAATCAGCATACCCTAAATTGCTCAATCAACTGGAGCGATTTGGCGTAAATGAAAAAATCACCAGCTTTGTTCTTCCTTTGGGATATTCATTCAATCTGGATGGTAGCATGATGTATATGACATTTGGGTCATTGCTTATTGCACAAGCTTATGGCGTTGATTTGACGATATCTCAGCAGATAACCATGTTGTTGGTCTTGATGGTCACAAGTAAAGGAATAGCAGCTGTACCAAGGGCTTCACTAGTCGTCATAGCAGCAACAATTGCGGGTTTCGGAATACCTGAAATAGGCCTAGCCATTCTTCTGCCTGTTGATCAGTTTTTGGATATGGGAAGGACAGCAACAAATGTAGTCGGTAATGCAGTTGCAACTGTTGCTGTCAGCAGGATGGAAGGTGAGGATATTCATACATAATTACTGCACCATTGGCTCCAAAATGTAAAAATTAGGCAGCACATTTGAGATGATGCCTATAAAAATTTGAATATATATACATTTTTTCTATATCTTTGTTTCTTTTATATATAGAGCGTAGAAAATGAGTGTGTATTTAGCTTCAGATGACCAAAAAGCTATTTTAAACAGCGATCGTAGTTTGATTAATATTGCTTATTCGAACAGGAGAGAAGCGCTACATACCTTAGTTCTTAAAGTAAAAAGTCTGTGGGAAAAAGGTCAAAAAATAGTTGTGATCATGCCCACGCCGGAAGACAGAGAGTTGTTTTTAACATGGATTGACGAGTTGGGTTTACAGAATATTGTTTTGTCATTACACTTGTTGGACTCGGTAAAACAAACTGAATTGGAACGTATCAAAAGCGATATAGGAAATAACGCAAACCATGTCGCGCCTTATGACGATGCTGAAATAAAATATACATTATTTAAAAAGAATGTCCTTAATTTTCTAAACCAAAGATATGATTTGGTCGAAAATAGATCATGGAGACAGATATTAGATACATATTTGTCTATCGATGCGAGATGTGATGCATCCAATTTAATCAGGAACATATCGATTTCGGATTTTGAATTTTCCAATTTGGAATATAAAAGTAGTAGGGAAGTAGTCGTCCGGGCTGCAGCTATGTATCAGACTGATTTTGAAATTACTGAATCTCAACATGCCAATCATTTTCTGAACAAGGCGATCAAAATACCGGATCAATTAGATGCAGTAACTTATCAGATATTTACATTCAAAGAAGTAGCAACTAATTTAAGAAATAAGTATCATCGATTTTATAACCAACAGGATTATAAGTATTTACAGAATGCCAACTTGACTTATTCATCTTTGATGGATAAAATCACTTTGATGCGTGATCGCTTGTCGAATATTGAATCTGTCCATATAAAATCGTCAATGTTCGACGTCTTTACCGGTGGACAAAAGCAACAAATTATTCTACAAAAGCAATTGGTAGAATCGTGGAATGAGTTGATCCTTGCTTGCACCAAAACCTTGCAACTTCCATACCAACCAGTTAAATCAGTTCCAAAAGACTGTAATGATGTACTATCAGATATCAGCAATAAATTGGCGATCTGGAAGGATAATTCATTAAACCTTAAAGGTGACTTCCTAAAATCTATCAACAGGTTTAATCTACATGATGATACCCTTACACATCTCGAAAACGATCTTGAATTATTGATAAATAGAATAAATGAATCAAGAATATTAAGCAATGCGCTGGAAGTCAATACATTAAGTATATCTAAACAAATAGACTTTATAGATGATCTTATCTATCAGTTGCAATTAATCCTGCTAAAAACAGAAAAAAACATACATTATTTTCAATGGCAATCTTTTATTGAATCCTTGGAATCAAATGAAAAAGAGATAATAAAGTATCTTCGAAAATCGGATTCAAATGAATGGGCTACAATTTTTGATCGTTGGTATTTTTATTCATGGTTGATAAAAGATGGGCATCAGGTGCTATCTTGTAATGACTTGCATATCAATACAATGCACAAATTATGTGAATATAGTGCCGCATATGAAACTAATAAACTCGTGGCAAATCACAATAGGACTTTGAATGCTGTCATAGAATCAATAAAAAAAAATAAGCCCGATCTGTACAAGACAATATTTAAAAATAAGAAAATAGAACAACCGATATTGTGGAAATATTTTTTAGCAGAAAATAATGAATGGATCAGCAAAATATATCCTGTGATCGTCGCTGAATGTGATGAGTTGGAACAAACAAGCAAACAAAATGATCAGCACTTGATCTTGTTCGATGTGAAGAATTGCAATGTAGAGATACTTCATTTTTTTGTTTCTGTGACAACATTTATAGATGAAAATAATTTTGATGGTTCTGCAGATTTTTTGCTTACAACCAGTCGATTGGGCGGTAACATACAAATAAGTCAGCTTTCTAGTAGCGAAAGATTGCCGTGGATGCGTTCTATTACTCATATGCTTACAGCGATCGGTACGCTTCCGGAAGTCTTTCAGATGCGTGAGTCGGTCATATTTTCTTTCGCATCTAAATTTATAAATCAGGTAGTTCTTAATGATCTTTATGAGCTGGGAATCAAACATTTACAAACCAATAATTCTGCTTATGATACTATCTTGGGATCTTTGTTGAACAGCGAAAAACACATTTACATCATCACAGAGGATATGGTCATGGATCCGCTGCGGCCTGACAATCTTGAATTTCAGTCTTATATAATAGATAAACTGCAACAAACCGGCTGTGAAATATTGAATATTGATTCCACACAATTATTGCAACAGGGACTCGAGGCTTTGACACCTATGCTTTCATTGATTAAGGCAAGGCAATCGTCAGGATACTTAGAAAACAAACAAGCACAAATTGAATTTATCTGACCATCACATAGAATTGCACTTGTCTGATTACATCGGCAACATTTCTACAAAAGTGCAAAATGACCGTAAATATATCTTTGACCCTATACGCAAAAAGTATCTTGTATTACAGCCGGAAGAGTTGGTCAGGCAAACGTGTATTTTATGGATGATTGATCAGGGATTTAGTCGCAATCGCCTACAGGTAGAAAAGCTAATCAAGATTAATGGACTGACCCGTAGGTTTGATATAGTCGTTTACGACAAACAAGTCAGGCCATACATCCTAGTAGAATGCAAGGCGCCAGATGTGCGGATTGACCAAACTACCTTTGACCAGATAGCTTCTTACCAAATGGCCTTAAATGCACCTTATCTTATGGTCTCAAATGGTATTTCTAACTACTTGGCTCAAATGAATCATGAAGTGAAACAGTATAGGTTTTTTAATGAGATCCCTTCGTGGGAAAAATAAAAAAGGCTTTATCCTTTTGATCAGATAAAACCTTTTGTAAAATATATTTGATTTGGGAATAATCTTATTCCTGTACCAATTCAAATTGAACTTTAGTGTGCAATTCTTTGTGTAAATGAAGCTCAGCAGTATAAGTTCCAACTTCTTTTACTTCTTCTGGCAAATGGATTTTTTTACGTTCCAATTCCAGATCAAATTGCTCTTTCAGCGCATTAGCTATTTGAACACTTGTCACACTACCGAAGATTTTACCGGTTGTTCCAGCTTTAACACCAATACGTAGTGTTTTGCCTTCAATTTTAGCGGCCATTTCTCTGTATTCGTCAAGTCTTGCTGCTTCTTTAGCATCGTCTTCCGCGATGATCACATCACGTTTCTTTCTATTTACAGCATTTGCATTGACTGCAAGTCCCTGAGGGATTAGGTAATTTCTACCGTAACCAGGTTTTACTTTCACGATATCGTGTTTGTCACCCAGCTTCTCCATATCTTTTAAAAGGATGATTTCCATTTCTTACAATTTTTTTAAAGATTATTTTAATAAGTCAGCTACGTAAGGAAGGATAGCAAGGTGTCTTGATCTCTTCACTGCTACAGCGACCAGTTTTTGATACTTCAGTGAGTTACCAGTGATTCTTCTTGGTAGAAGCTTACCTTGCTCATTGATAAACTGAAGTAAAAATTCAGAATCTTTATAATCGATGTACTTGATGCCATATTTTTAAATCGGCAGTACTTCTTTCTTTGTTGTCCAATAGTAGGATTACTAAGGAATTTTATATCGTCTCTAGATGCCATTTTATTTTATTTAATTGGATTGATCAATGATTTATTCTTCTTCAGTTGCGATGACTGGTGCGATCACTTCCTGAACAACAGGTTTCGGCTCTTCCTTCACAACTACGGCTTCTACCGGAGGTGTAGCGACTGGACCATCAAATGGCTTCTTCTTGCTTTCTTTTTTCTTGTAAGCACTGATTACACCAGCTCTTCTGTCTTCGTTGTATTTCACACCATATTTGTCCAATTTGATGGTAAGGAAACGCATGATTCTTTCGTCCCTGCGAAGTGAAAGTTCAGTTTTACCAATGGCAGCTCCTGTAGGAGAAGTAAATTCGATGCAATAATAGACACCGGATGATTTTTTGTTGATAGGATAAGCAAGTTGCTTAAGTCCCATTGCATTTACATGCACAATAGCGCAGCCCTGATCTTTTAAGAGCGTTTCGTATGTGCTTGCTGTCGATTTTATTTCATCACCTGACAGTACGGGATCGATGATGAAAGTAACTTCATAATGATTCATATTTTATTTGAAGTAAATGATTAAAAAATAAATTAAATGATCGAAAATTTCTTTTCGGGCTGCAAAGGTAAGTCAATAGTTTGATTTACAAAAATATATACGCATTTTTTTGGGTTAGATTGACTGTTTTACATAGTGAAAGTAGGACTTTATTTCATTTTTTCACAACCAAACTTCAATAGCGCCACCACCATTTTTAGAAAAAGTGATTTTGACTTGATGAAATAATGTGAGTTGGTGCTCGATGGCTTGTTTTAAAATACCTTGGCCTTTGCCATGAATGATCGTAATATGTGGAAACTTGTGGTCTATCGCTTGTCGGATGAAGGCTTCGCTCTTTTCTAACTGGAAGTCGAGAATTCTCCCATTTCCTTCATGTTGCATAGCAGGAGCCAATTTTTCTATATGCAGATCAAGTGTATGGTTTAATTTTATTTTTGGTTTTACACTTTCTATTTTCTCTTGTCTAACTTGCTCTTTTAGATAATCATTTATATCGGGGAAGTATTCTTTTTCAGGCAATACTTCCAAGTTTTCAGCCGCTACAAGTAAGATTTTTTGATCCACAGAAATTCGGGCTTTCCCTTGATGGTTTATACCTTCAAAGCGACCAGTTTTACCACTTGTCTTTATGCGCACGGATTCGCCAATCCATAGATCTTTGATATTCATTCAGGTGTATTTCGAATTATTAAAATCTTATTTTGAGCTGTGTTTTGATTTCAGTCATGGTTTGGCCTGCTATATAATTATTTCCTGAACTAATACCATCAATATTTTCATAAAATGTGCGGCCCAATCTCAATTCCCAAGTATAATTTCTGCCTATTCTGTATCTTGTATTGATATAAAATCTCGATCCTCGGTTTGGGAAAAAAGGGATATAAAATTCGTACAAGATATCATTTTCATAAGCATAGATTCGGGCATCAAAACTATTAATGTCGAAGATGGCATACCTTGCTGTAAACGAAAGTGGACTAGCTATAGGTTTGTAAATGACATCCTGATACATCAAGAAACCTTTGGATGACGTAGATTTTTTGAAAAAGGAAAACTCAGCTCTGTCGCGTATTTCCCATTCCTTATTGATCTTGTATCCAAGGTGCAATCTGAGCCTTTGCAGCGTTTGATTTTCAGGATAGTCGATGATATTTTCGTTGCTGCTGTTGACTTGTTTTTTCTCGTAGCGATATTGAATGTAGAAGTCCATTTTGCGCTTTTGGGTATAGGCCATTTTGATGAAAAACTCATTGCCATCAGTAGGACCATCTTTCCTATAGCTGACCCAAGGATTGCTCCACACATCTGCATAGGTGCTGAAAGTTATATTTTTGAATGGCCGCATTTCTAAACCTACATAAAAGCCTTTTTCGTTTATCGGTTGGCTACCTTCGGCAAAAGCATTGGCGTTAAGTACTTGATAGTCTGGTGTGTAATTGCGATAAACTACAGATACATCCAGACTCTTGTCCAAACCCATGAGCAAGCCGTGTACATTGGCCGTTCCACCATTGTCACTGATTGCGCTTTCACCAAAGAAGGTAAGATTTCTCATCCGCCAACTATAATCAAAACTACCATTTAAGAGCTTTGTGCCAGCAAAAAGAAATTTTCTATACAATGCTTCATCACGAATGAGTGGCGCATCAAATCCTGTGTAAAGTCCATTAAACGCAAGTTTGAAATCACGAACTTTGTACTGTAGTTTGGCTCCTACATTGGATTGATGTATGGTGTTTTTATTGGCTATTTCTGAAGTGGTGCGATGATATCCATCAAATCTAATAGACCCGAACGAGTCAAAATCAGAATTTTCGATCGTGTCTCTGTCCACAGTTGCATCTATTGGTTTGTAAGAAGCAAAAACCGTGGTCTGAATGTTTTTGGTGACATTGATGACTGTGCCGCCACCTCTGAAAAAGTTTACTTCATTGACCGAGCTGTAAGGACGAAGGCTTCTACCGGCTTTTTTGACATTCATGACAAATGAAGACTTGCCAGTACCGAAATCATTATGTAAGATCAAACCTTGACCCATACTTACCGCAAAATCTCCAAGTGATACAATACTGAATGTCTTATTGATGTCTTTGGCGTAAGCAAAAAAGGAATAAAAATCAAATCCATATTTCGATCCATCACCAAAAAGCTTTTCACCTGGGTCTTTTTCCATGGTAAAGCCAGTTTTGAAGGATTGACCGTATTCATATCTATATCGCACATATAGGTGATTCGGATCGCCAATAAAAGGCGTATTTCCATCAGCATCTTCTAGAAAACCTTTGCGTCGTTCTAGGATTCTTTTGGCTTTAATAAATAGTTGTGATGTACCGTTTTTTAAGGCATCTTTGAAGTCAAGGTTAAAATCGGCGGGCGCTACTTCGCAGGTCAAAAAAGGCGTCACGTTTCTGATCGTATTGATATCCCACGAAGGAATCACCTGCAACTCATATATACTTAGAAAATTGCCACAACGCTGTCTGTGATTAATAAAATCGGTAATCTGGATTTCATTCAACAAAAAAAGGTCTCTTAGCTCTTGGTCAGTAGCTACATTTACATTGATTGGATGTTCGTAGTAGTAGTTTAGATTTTCGAAGATAGTGTTGTAATCAAAGTTTTCAGCATCTGTGGACTCAAGGAAATCTTCAATGATATTTGCTATAATATTGTTGGTTTGGGACTCAGCCTGACCAACAAGATTACCACAGAAAATTGAAAATAAAATAAATAAATAATATTTGTTCACTATCCTTTTGTCATTGAGGCTGAAAGATAGACAAAATGTTTTTATGGAATAATATTTTTATTATCCAATTTTTAAAAAATAGGGTAGGAGCAACAGAAAGTTTGAATAGAAAAAAGAAAATCATAGCAAAAATACAGCTTATGAAAATTGCATTTTCCTTGAAGAAATTCTATTTATAATTAGAATATATGAGGCTAACCAATTCCACTGAAGCCGTGTCATACTTCAAAGTAGGGCTTTCGATAACAAAATTTTTGATGGAACTAAGACTACTTCCAGAACATGAATTCGTAAAATATTTTGAAAAAGAAGTATTCATGTCTGCCTTTTTGGCTAAGATAAACTCACGGCAAACAAAAATTTCTCGTGAATCATTATTGAGATATGCATTTCCGAAAATATAATTTCCATTCTGGTCATATTGTACTGTGTCAGTCTTATAATAAACCAAGTTTTGTTTCATAGTATCTAAATAAGAATATTCAAGTTCCGCTTGTTTTGAACTTAATAAAGTTATTTTTGATAAAAAACCGTTTTGAAAACCTGCTAAAAGCATTTTATTGATGGTATCAGTGATCTCAGCATTTGGACGATCGAAAGTTCCCAATTTTTCTTCTGTCAATAATTTAAATTTCCATAGGGTATCTTTTTTTTGTGTTGCTGTATTTAATACGATAGTGCTGTCTATTCGGTAAACAGTGCGATTTTCCAATATTGGTGTATTGAATGTAAAGGTCGTCGGATATACCAAGGTATTGACACTTTCTTTGGTGCACCCAATGGTAAATATTGTGACAAACACCGTAAAAATGCTTAGTATAAAAATTTTCATATAATTTTTTAATGTGACAAAAGTACTACCTTCTGTCTTAATGACTTAATATTGTACCAAAAATAAAACGATAAATTTTGTAATTTTATTTTAAATAGCGTTGAATCATCGTTTTCTATTTTCAATAAACCCATAAAATTAATGACAAGCGTATGTTAAACAATAAGCAAATAGCCGGTAAGTTTGATCTTTTAGCAAAACTGATGGAACTGCATGATGACAATCCATTCAAAATCAAAACCTATGCAAATGCTTATCTGAGCTTGCGCAAACTGGAAGGCAATCTGGCTGAAATGTCCAAAGCAGAACTTGCATCCATCAAAGGTGTGGGATCTACAGTTGCTGACAAAATCAAGGAATTAGTTGAGACTGGAGAGATGAAAGCGCTTGAAAAATTCAGAGAGATGACGCCTGAAGGCATCCAGCAAATGCTCTCCATAAAGGGACTCGGACCTAAAAAGGTCAAGCAGATATGGAAAGAAATGGAAATCGAAACGATTGGCGAACTTTTATATGCTTGTAATGAAAATCGATTGGTCGCATATTCGGGTTTTGGTCCCAAAATTCAAGCAGATATCATCGAAAAATTGGAATATTTCCAAGCTTCTCAAGGCAAGTTTTTGTATGCGCATGTCCATAAACAGGCTGAAAAATGTCTTGAATTAATTCAGACAAAACAAACTTCTACTAAAATTGAGATATGTGGTGACGTACGCAGAATGATGCCTGAAGTCAAAGGCATTGAATTGTTGAGCGATGCCGCGCTAGTAGATATCTTTCCCGAAATCGAGTCTATGGAATATATAGATGACCAATGGTACTATATGGCGATACCAATTTTTATCTATGTTACTGAAAGTGCAAGATTTGATCAGGAATTATTCAGATTGAACTGTAGCGAATCATTTTATGCTGCTTTTTCTAATGAAGAACTTTCAGCTGGAGACGATCAAATGATATTTAAAAATAAAGGACTGCCATTTATACCTGCTGAATTTAGGGAACATACGGATGCACTTTCCAAAAATGAATCATACATCCAAAATCTGATAGAAGTTGAAGATATTCAAGGTATTGTGCACAATCATTCTACGTATAGTGATGGCCTGCACACATTGAAAGAAATGGCTGATTATGTGCGAGATTCAGGTTTTAAGTATTTCGTTATTTCAGATCATAGCAAATCAGCAGGCTATGCTTCTGGTCTTAATGAGGAGACTGTTTTAATGCAATGGAATGAAATTGAAAACTTGAATAACCAATTTGCGTATGGATTTAAAATTTATAAAGGTATAGAAAGCGATATTTTGGCCGATGGCTCGCTAGATTATTCAGATGATATTTTAGCAGGATTTGATATAGTAATTGCTTCAGTACATTCTGTGCTCAATATGGATGAAGAGAAGGCAACTCGACGTTTGATCACAGCTATCGAAAATCCATATACACGCATTTTGGGTCATCCAACAGGTAGATTGTTGCTGGCAAGACGTGGATATCCTGTAGATTATAAAAAAGTCATCGATGCCTGTGCCGCAAATAATGTAGTTATCGAACTCAATGCAAATCCACAAAGACTGGATCTGGATTGGACATGGATTCCTTATGCATTAGAGAAGCATGTAAAAGTCGCAATTAATCCAGACGCGCATTCCAAGGAGTCAATTCATTATATTAAATATGGTGTTGCTGCTGCTCGAAAAGGTGGATTGACTAAAGAATTGTGTTTGAATACAATGAATAAAGAAGCATTTGATCAATGGTTGAGTAGGAAATAATTTTCGTTTATTTCCAAAAAAAAGGAGAACCCAAATTGAGTTCTCCAACATTTAATTAAAACTATAAATTATTAAAAATGCAACTAAAAGCTACTATTTCTTGACTTTACCAGCATTAAGGAAATCTTGATACTTTTGCAATTCATCCCATTTGCCATCTGCCGCCATGCCTGATTGTTCTGGCCAAGTACCAGGATCGGCCAAGGCAAATCTTGGACCAGCAGCAGTCAGAATTTCTTGAATTCTAGATACCGAAGTTTCAGATAAAGCTCGCCAAGTTTTTATACCAGCAGCATGCATCAGTTCTTCTATTTTTGGTCCAATGCCTTCAACAGCTTTCAAATCATCTTGTGCCCATCTGCGAAGGACACCAGCTTTGATCAACCATTTTTCGAGTTTGGAGTCCGTTTCACCATTGGTAGCGGTATCACTTCTGCCTGTATCCAATGTTTTTTGCAAAGCAATGAGGTCATTCCACTTGCGTTGGTCAGCTAGTGATGCTTGTTGCGGCCATGTATTAGGATCTATGATTCTATATTTATCTCCGTATTTAGATAAGATGCTTCTTAGAGATTCCCCATTCATACCAGCAAGCGCACTGAAGTGTTTAACGCCATTTTCATGGAGAACTTCTTCCATTTTTGGGCCTATGCCTTCTATTATTTGCAACTTATCTTGACCGATGGCAGCAAACCATTTATCATCACTTCCTGCGGCTGCAAAAGAAACAGATTCCGATGATTGCTTAGTTTCATGGCCTGTGGTAGCTGCGATACCTACATTAGTGGTACTTGATGCTTTAGCTGCTTCCAATTCAAGTTCTCTCAATCTACCTCTTAGCATCGAGACATTTCCTTCAGCTTCTATTCGGTTTTTGCGGCAAGTTTCCAAATCTGCTTCGAGACCACCAATCTTCATATTCAATTCGTTTATTTTAGCTTCCAAGGATGCCACCATATCTTTGAATCTACTCCATAATAAATAACCTAATCCAAGACCCAATAAAAATGGGAGTAACCAAGTCAACCACCAAGGAATATCACAAAATGAAAATAATACTATCATGATTTATATTTTATTTTAAAGGTTATTTAATGATTTTCAATTCCGTTCTACGATTTTTTGCTCTACCATCCTCAGATGTATTTTCTGCAACAGGCACAGATTCGCCTTTAGAATCGATTTGGATTTTAGATGCATTTACGCCTTGGCCTAACAAGTATGATTTTACGATCTCAGCCCTTTTTCTTCCTAATGAAAGATTAGAAACATCAGAACCGACATCATCTGTATGTCCAGTCAGAGAGATAGATTCACCTGATTTATTGACCCTTTCAGCTACATCATTTAGATAGGATTCTACCTCGGCATTATTGAGTTTTTGTGTAGAATTGAATGGGAAATATATCAATGTGCCATCTGCAGTCTCCTTGATATTTGCAGTACGGATACGTGCTGCAAAAGAAACTGCTTCTTCATTGATATTGACACGACCATTGTCGCAATCTACAGCCTTGGATATCAAAATAATATGGTCATCGGGCACGTTTGAAAACTGTTTGCGTACTTCAGCAGCTCTCGACAATCCGATAGCTTCATTTTCTGGCGGTGTAAGATTTGTACAATACCAGCCAGTAATTTCCAATGAAGATGTATCATTGGCAAACTGGGTCAAGGAGTCTCTCATTTTAAGCCAACCTTCACCTATGATAGGATTTGAATTGTTATAACTAAAAAGGATGGGACCTGTTTTTTGAGTGGTGACAGGTATAGCAGAAACATCCATCTCTCCAGTGCAACAAGTATGCTTATCTCGGTAAAAAAGCCAGCCTAATATGAGCCAAAGTAACATTAAAAATGCTATTAAAAATGATCTCATATAAAATGTTGGTTTAATATGTAAATAAAATATCGCAGAAATTTAACATTATTTTATGAAATCCAACAATTTTGGTTGATAAATTAATGGTATCCCATGTAATTTATAATATTTTTTTTCAAAAATGCTGTTTTTAATCGTATTTATAGGTTAAAAACTGCTTTTTGCCATCAATTATATCATTATGATGGTAGTTGGCAGACACTTTGTTGAATAGTATCTTCGTTTTTTTGTGGTAATTGTAATCTTTAATTGACTCAAAGTATAAAAAAATTCGTAATATTACGCCATAAATTTAATACCCTTTTAGCTTATGAATATTGAATTCAAAACCATTTATCCGTATATTCTACATATTTTGGTAATAGTGATTGTAAATGTTATGTACTTTATGCCGCAATTTGAAGGTAAGGTGGTGAATCAAGGAGATATTATACAGTATAAAGGCGATGTCAAAGGAGGCATTTGATTATCAGAGAAAACAGGTGAAGTAGCGCTCTGGGCCAACTCAATGTTTGGAGGTATGCCAACTTATCAAATATCTGCCCCAAATGCAGGTAATAAACTTAGTTATATAAGAAAGGTAGGATCGATGTTTATGAATTATCCAGCTGGATTATATATCTTAGGGATGATATCCTTTTACATATTAATGTTGAGTCTGGGTATTAATGGTTGGCTGAGTTTAGTCGGGGCAATTTTATTTGGGTTTAGTACAAACAATTTCATCTTATTTGAAGCAGGTCATAATACGAAGACAGCGGCAATATTGACCAGCCCACTTGTGATTGCAGGTGTCATCTTGCTATTTAAACAGCGTTTTTGCTCAGTTCTGCATTGTTTGGCATAGGTTTAGGACTTAACTTACAGTCTAATCACCCACAAATGACCTATTATCTTGGGTTATCATTAGGGATTTTAGTTGTAATCGAATTTATTAATAAAATAAAAGAAAGGGACGTTTTAAATTTCGCAAAATCTATAGGTGTTTTGCTTATTGTAGCCATTTTGGCGCTTGGTTCGTCAGCTTCAAAATTGTGGACAACATACGAATATGGCAAGGATACTATGCGTGGCGCACCAATATTGAAATCTACTGGAGATACACCAGCATCATCAAGTGAAACTGACGGACTAGAATGGACATATGCTACCCAATGGAGTAATGGATATGGAGATTTATTGGCCACATTTATCCCTAAAGCAGTAGGTGGTGGTTCTGGTGAATGGTTAGACGGAAATTCAGATTTAGGCAAAGCAGTCGGTCAGAGAAGAGAATTTCAAGCGCCTACCTATTGGGGATCGCTTCCATTTACGAGTGGTCCTGCTTATTTTGGAATTGTTGCTTTTTTCCTATTTGTATTTGGGCTTTTTGCTGTAAAAGGGCCAGTAAAGTGGTGGTTGTTGGGAGCAGTATTATTAACCTTCGTAATGTCTTTAGGTAAGAATATGGAAGGATTTAACAAATTACTTTTCGATACCTTACCACTATTGAATAAGTTTAGAGCCCCTAGTTCGATTCTTAGTGTCACAGCTATTTTTATACCAATTTTGGGAATATTAGGTATTTCAGAAATTCTTAAATCTACCAATAAAGAAACGTTCCTAAAACCCTTGTACATATCAGCTGGAATTTTAGGAGGTCTGTGTGCAATGCTGTGGATAGGCGGAAGCAGTTTGTTTGATTTTAGTAGCCAAGGAGATGCCAATTATCAAGAAATCATTGATGAATTACTAAAACAACGACAATCAATGTTAGCATCGTCTGCGTTTCGTAGTTTTGCATATATAGTTCTTGTATCGGCAGTAATATGGGCTTTTCTAAAGATAAAATAAATAGTACAATTTTAAAAAAAGATTTTGTTACTAAAAATACATACAAACAAAATTTTGAAGCTAGACCCGTGGATACGCAAATTTTGCAAGACAACGATCCTAATTTCAGAGTGTATGACGCTACTATCAACACATTTAATTCAGCAAGTACTTCTTATTTTCATAAGACAATAGGTGGTTACCATGCTGCAAAACTGCAAAGATACCAAGACATCATTGATAGACATATCAGCAAAAACAACCAAGGAGTATTGAATATGCTCAATACAAAGTACTTTATATTACAAGGAGCAGATGGAAGTCCTACTGTTCAGCGAAATCCTGCTGCACTTGGAAATGCTTGGTTTGTAAATAACATCATCCAAGTTCCGGATGCAAATGCAGAGATAGATTCACTCACGAGTTTTGACCCAGCTGGTGATGCCGTTGTTCATAATGAGTTTAAAGATTATATAGCCAATTTGACTCCTTCAAAAAATGGAGCTATTACTTTAAAATCTTACCATCCAAATAAATTGGTATACGAATCAAATACTGAGGGTGAGCAATTTGCTGTATTTTCGGAAGTTTGGTATGGTCCCAATAAAGGTTGGCAAGCATCCATAGATGGTAAACCTGTAGATCATATTCGTACTAATTATTTATTGAGAGGACTTAAGATTCCATCAGGAAAACATGAGGTTATATTTGAATTTAAGCCCCAAGCATATTTCCTTGGAGAAACCATTAGTTTGATAAGTTCGTTGATACTGATAGGATTGTTGATTTTTTATATTTATACACAAGTTCGCCCTAGCAAAGATTCTGTCGTAAAAGCGTAATACTTAACACAGACAAGTTAAAACAATTAAATACAGGAAAATGAATGGTAAATCGGTTTTTAATCAGGAGGAGGGACAGGTTCGTTGGGCAAGGAATTGACAAAAACGATTTTAGCTAAATGGCCTGATATACAGCGTTTAGTGATATTCTCTCGAGATGAGCAGAAGCAATATCAGATGGCGCTAGAATATCAGAAAAGCATTATAAAGCCATTCGGTATTTCATAGGCGATGTGCGTGATCTCGATAGACTAAAACGTGCTTTTAATGGTATTGATTATGTGATACACGCAGCAGCCATGAAGCACGTCCACATAGCAGAATATAATCCAGACGAATGTGTCAAAACCAATATCGGTGGTGCAGAAAATGTCATCAAAGCTGCATTATCTTCAGGAGTTAGTAAGGTAGTCGCACTATCTACAGACAAGGCTTGTGCTCCCATAAATCTGTATGGTGCAACCAAATTGACTTCAGACAAATTATTCGTTGCGGCTAATAATATTCGTGGCAAACAAGATATAAAATTCTCTGTGGTACGGTACGGAAACGTCATGGGATCAAATGGGTCAGTCATTCCCTTCTTTATGCAAAAGAAAAAAGAAGGTGTATTGCCGATTACTGATAAAAAATATGACAAGATTCAATATTTCCTTGCAAGCAGGAGTGGATATGGTGCTTCATGCATTAGAGACTGCTTGGGGCGGCGAATTATTTGTACCCAAAATCCCTTCTTATAAGATAACTGACGTTGCACAAGCCATAGGCCCAGAATGCGAACATAGAGAAGTAGGTATTCGACCAGGAGAAAAAATCCATGAAGAGATGATCACTGCTTCTGATTCTTATTCCACATATGACCTAGGGAAGTATTATGTAATACTGCCACAAGTACCAGTTTGGGATCTTGAGAAATATATCAGTTACTTTAATGCTACCTTGGTGCCCAAAGGATTTCATTACACGTCAGACAATAATCCTGAGTGGGAAACAGTTGATAGTTTGAGAGCATTAATTACCGAACACTTGTATCCCGATTTTAAAATATGATACCTTACGGCAAACAAAATATAACTCAAGATGATATAGATGCTGTGGTCGAATCACTTCATTCTATTTACCTAACCCAAGGTCTAAAATTAAGGAATTTGAAGATGCTTTTGCACAATATATAGGATGTACATATGCCGTGGCTGTGGCCAATGGTACTGCGGCACTTCACCTTTGTACCATGACACTCGGTGTTAAGGAAGGGCAAAAAGTGATCACAACGCCTATCACCTTTGCAGCTAGTGCCAATTGTGTCCGATATTGTGGAGGCGACGTGGTTTTTTCTGATATTGATCCTGATACCTATTTATTGGATATCGAGAAGGTAAGACAGTTGCTAACATCATCACCAAAAGGCACTTACCAAGGTATCATTCCTGTAGATTTTGCAGGAAGAGCCGTAAATCTCGAAGCATTCAGAGCATTGGCAGATGAGTATGGATTATGGATTATTGAAGATGCTTGTCACGCACCAGGTGGTTATTTTACAGATAGTAAAGGTATAACCCAACAATGTGGTAACGGAAATTATGCAGACTTGGCCATATTCTCATTTCATCCAGTTAAACATATAGCATGTGGTGAAGGAGGCATGATTACTACTAATAATGAAGAGCATTATAAGCAGTTGCTCAGATTGAGATCACATGGTATCAATAAAGGTGACGACCAGTTCCTAAATGACATTGACTTTGCAAATGGTGTTGACGGTGAAACGACTTATCCAGGATGGTACATGGAAATGCAACAATTAGGATATAATTATAGGATCACAGATATCAAAGTGCGCTTGGCTTATCGCAGCTGAATAGAGCAACTGAAGGTTTAGCAAGAAGAAGACAAATTGCGCAAAAATATGCCGAAACATTCGAAGGTAAAAGTTATATCTTGAGCCATTCAGGTTATCATCCCGATCACGCATACCATTTATATGTCATAGAAGCTGATGATCGTTTGGGACTTTATATCCATTTGCGAAAGCACAATATTTATGGTCAGATTCATTATATTCCTACGCATTTGATGCCTTATTATAGGTCATTTGGATGGAAAGAAGGAGACCTTCCGAATGCTGAGGCATATTATAAACATTGCATCAGTTTGCCGATGTATCCTACCTTGACTGATGATGAGCAGGATTTTGTGATAGAGACGATTAACAGCTATTACAATGGCTAATCTCTGTATCATACCTGCTCGAGGCGGAAGTAAGCGTATTCCAAGAAAAAATATCAAAGATTTTCTTAGAAACCTATCATTGCTTATTCCATATTGTCGGCTTTGGGTTCAGGATTGTTTAATGAGGTGATGGTTTCTACAGATGATGACGAAATTGCTGAAATCTCAAATAACTATGGTGCAAAAGTACCTTTTTTGAGAAGTAGTGAAACATCAAATGACTATGCTACTACATATCAAGTTTTAGAAGAAGTTTTGCTAGAATACCAAAAAAATGGAATGACGTTTGACTATATTTGTTGCATTTATCCATGTGCACCATTTGTGAATGGAGAAAAACTAAAATTGGCTTTTGACACGATGTTAGGAGGTGATTTTGATAGTTTATTTCCAACGGTAGGATTTGGTTTTCCAATACAAAGGGCATTGAGATTAAGCAATCAAAAAATTTCTTTTTTTTCTCCTGAATACGCTTTAACAAGATCCCAAGACTTGGAGAAATCTTATCATGATGCAGGACAGTTTTATTGGGCAAAAGTCTCATCATTATTAGAGCAAAAAAGCTTAATAACCAATAATACGGGTTCCATTGTATTTTCTGAACTTGAAGTGCAAGATATCGACATTGAAACGGATTGGACATTGGCAGAGTTGAAATATAAAATGTTTTGCAAATGATGTTTCCTTCCAAATATAAAGTACTAAATCTTTCAGAAGTATCTGATGGGCAATATAAAATTTTACCTATTAGATTTGAAGATAGATTTAATATAATGAAAATAGCGCAACGAGCAAATGTATCATCTTCGTCAATCCAAACTATTGACCGTAGATGATCAAGAAGATATTTCACGAATGTGGTAGCTCATTTGTTTGACAAAGAACAACCTGATCAGATATTGTTTTCCTATATAGAAGGTGATGTTTGTATTGGTTATGGAGGATTGGTACATATCAATTGGATCGACAAAAATGCGGAGCTTTCATTTATCATGGATACAAAGCTTGAATCAAATCATTTTGCATTTCATTGGCAGAACTACCTTCGTCTCATAGAGAAAGTTGCATTTAATAGTTTAGCCTTGCATAAAATACAAACTTTTGCATTTGATATTCGGCCACATTTATATCCTGTTCTCGAAGGCTTTAATTTTAAATTAGAAGCAAGGTTAAAAGAACATTGTTACTTTAACGGAGAATATATTGATGTTTTAATTCATGCCAAAATAAATAAAAATGAATGATGTAAGGCTCGTAAAATTAGTTGTGGATGATTTAGAAATGGTTCGTCATTGGAGGAATAGCAAGGATGTTTCTCAATATATGTACACTGAAAATATTATTTCAGCATCAGATCAGCAAAACTGGTTCAATAAAATAGGCCAATCGACAAATTCAATTTATTGGATAATTGAGTTTGGTGGAAAAAAAATTGGAGTTGCTAATGTCACAGGAATTGACCCATCTCTCCAAAGTTGTTATTGGGCTTTCTACTTGGGCGACTCGTCTATACGAGGTGCAGGAATAGGTGCAAAAGTTGAATATTTGGTTCTTGAATATGTTTTTAATGAATTGAATTTAAATAAATTGCGATGTGAAGTTTTTGTCACTAATGATAAAGTCATTAAAATGCATGAAAAATTTGGATTTAGGAGAGAAGCTTATTATCGAGAACATTGTATTAAGGACAATCTAAAATTGGACGTGGTTGGGCTAGCAATTTTGAAATCTGAATGGTTGCAAATTAAAGAAATCATGAAAAATAAAATATATGGACCTATCTGAATTTAAAGTTGGTTCTGAATTTTCTTACAGCTTTAGTTTTTCGCAAGATGACGTATTAACCTTTGCGAATGCTTCAGGTGATTTTAATCCTATTCATTTGGATGACGAATTTGCTAAAACAACAATATTTAAAAAGAAAATAGTACATGGTTTTCTAGGAGGGAGTGTTTTCTCTAAGGTATTTGGCACATTATTTCCAGGGAGTGGTACCATTTACATAAAACAAAGCATGACATTCTATAAACCGATGTTCGTAGACCAAGGATATGTCGCAAAATTTAAAGTAATCGAAATTGATAGTATAAAAAATAAAGCTTTAGTCAGTACTGAAATTTATGATAATGAAAATTGTCTAATAATAGGTGGTGAAGCTCTTATTAAATATCCAATAATTGTATGACCATAGGAAATTATAAAATAGATCAAACATCTCCGGTTTTTATAATAGCAGAGCTATCCGCAAATCATAATGGGAGTTTGGATGTTGCCATCGAAACAATTCGTGCGGCAAAAAGAGCTGGTGCTAATGCTATAAAATTGCAAACTTATACGGCTGATACATTGACACTTAATGTTCGAAATGATGATTTTAAAATATCTGGTGGTACCCTTTGGGACGATAGATATTTGTATGATTTGTATAAAGAAGCATATACACCTTGGGAATGGCACCAAGCATTATTCGATGTAGCAAAGGAAGATGGATTGATCTGTTTTTCTTCACCATTTGATAAAACAGCCGTTGATTTTTTGGAGAATTTGGGTGTACCAGCTTACAAAATTGCTTCGTTCGAAATCACAGATATTCCGCTTATAGAATATGTCGCTTCCAAAGGCAAACCTATTATCATATCTACAGGTATTGCGGAGTTGGATGATATACATTTGGCACTAGATGCTTGTAAAAGAATGGGAAACTCCGATATCGCATTACTAAAATGTACTTCGAGTTATCCAGCTCCGGTAGATGAAGCAAATATGATCATGGTCAAAGATTTGGCAGAGAGCTTTGGTGTTGTAGCAGGTTTATCAGATCATACTTTGGGGAGCACTGTTCCAATTGTAGCAACTGTTTTGGGTGCCAAGATCATTGAAAAACATTTTATTCTCAATCATGACATTGGTGGACCTGATGCAGAGTTTTCTATGGATGAGCTTGAATTTACAGCAATGGTAAATGCAGTGAGAGATGCCGAAAAAGCTATTGGTACAGTAGATTACAACCTTACTCCTAAGCAGAAGAAAGGACGTGATTTTGCGAGAAGTCTCTATGTGGCAGAAGATATAGCAGAAGGTGAAGTTTTTACTGAGAAGAATGTACGGTCTGTGAGGCCTGGATTTGGGTTGCATCCTAAGTATTTTAGGGAGATTATAGGGGAAGTATCGAATGTTAAAGTTGCAGCAGGGAATAGATTTAGTTTGGATTTGATAAGAAATGAGAATTAAAACATGAATGTTGGAAATATTAAGTCTTTTTTTATTAATGTTTGGGACACCTTATTTTCTGCATTAAAAGTTGTGTTCTTATCTAGACCAACTAAGCTAGGTCAGATGACTTTGAAAAATAATTCAAAAGAAAAGTGTTTGATAATTGGGAATGGTCCAAGTTTGAAAAATGAGTTAGAAGATAATCGAATATTTTTTGAAGGTGTTACTAGTATATGCGTAAATTATTTTCCACTAAGTGATGAATTTCTAAAAATAAAACCTAATTCCATTGTACTTCATGCACCAGAATTTTGGATAGAATGCGTAAAAGAAGAATACAAAACAGGAAGGGAAAAATTATTCGCGGCTTTGATTGAAAAAACTAGTTGGAATTTGTTAATTTACGCACCGATAAAAGCCAAATATAGTACAAAACTTGTAAATAATATTTTATCAAATAAATATATTTCAATAACATTTTATAATGATACACCTATTGAAGGTTTTAATTTCACCAATGCATTGTTTTTTAATTTGGGCTTAGGTTTGCCTAGACCTCATAATGTGGTTATTCCTTCTTTGATATTAGCATTAAGACAAAATTTCAAACAAATTTATCTTACTGGTGTAGATCATTCATGGCTAAAAGAAATAAGTGTTGATGCAGATAATAATGTACTTGTAGGTCAATACCATTTTTATGATGACGGAAATGTAAAACCTGCTCCTATGAATAAAGTCGGAAGAGAAAAGACAAGAAATCTTGCTGAAGTGCTAGAGAAATTTATTTTTACTTTCAGGTCCTATTATCAAATTAAAGAATATGCTAATAGGAAAAATGCCATTATTTACAATGCCACAAAACTTTCATTTATTGATGCATTTGATAGAATCGATTTATAAAATATCAAAATATGATCCAAAGAGTAATTAAGTTTGTACTCTCAAATAAAACATTGAGAAAAAAAGCAGTAGAAACATTAAAGAAAGTAAATACAAATGCATTTGATGTTTCGAAATTAAAAGTATTTGATACGTTCACAGATGAATTAAGTAATAAAGTTGATTTAAAAGAAGGTTTACGATCTATGGTCAAGCCTGGTTGGCAATCAACATTTGAAAATAAACCCATTGGTAAATTAGCCAATAAAGATATTGGAATAAAAGCAAAAGATGTTTCGGGTTTTATTAATACAATGATACAGTTCTTATCAAAATTTACACATAAAGAATTTCAAGAAGTTTTAGAAGTAGGAAGTTATGATACTATAAAGTCGACTATTCTTGCTAGTAAATGGAAAAGCAAA
>JADKGF010000024.1 GCA_016717105.1 Saprospiraceae bacterium
TAATTTAGATCCAACTGCAGTACAACCATTTGTACCAGCAACGGTAACTGAATATGTTGTTGAATAGCTGGTGCTACCGTAATAGAAGCAGATGTCGCTCCATTGAACCAAAGATAAGTTCCACCACCTGTAGCGGTCAACATGGTAGATCCACCCTGACATGCATTAGGCCCTGTAACCGTAACAACAGGTCACGGCTTGATATTGACTTTAGAAGCGGCATTCCACAACCATTGATATCAGTGACAGTAACAGAGTATGTCGTTGTCGCAGCTGGTGTTACATTAATAGAACTGGTAGTCGCATTATTACTCCAAATATAATTTGTAGCATTACCTCCAGACAAGCTGGCTGTAAGTGTTGCTGATTGACCAGAACAAAGTGTGTCTAAACCAGTGATAAGTGCATTAATACTCAAACCATTAACCGTTACGGTTATACTTTCAGTATCTGTACATCCTGCTGTATTTGTAACTGTAACCGTATAGGTTGTATTTACCACAGGGCTTACTGTAATAGACGCTGTTGTTGCACTATTGTTCCATGCTAAATATGAACTACCACCAGAAGCCGTAAGGTGGTATTACTTTCCATACAAAATCGATGTTCCACCAGAAATCGGCTTATAGAAGTGCACTTACTTGTACTAACCTACTTGCTACGGCAGAACAACCACTCGCATTGGTCACAGTGACGGTGTATGTGGTATTAACAGAAGGACTTACAGAAATAGCTGCAGTTGTTTGACCATTGTTCCAAACATATGAACTTCCACCTGATGCGGTAAGCGTGGTAGGTCCACTAACACACATATATTATTGCCTGAAATTGAAGCGTTTGGCAATGGACTTACATTGACAGTTGCAGTCGCATCATCTGTACATCTAAATCTATTAGTGACAGTGACAGTATAAGTTGAACCAACATTAGGATTAACAGAAATCGATGCTGTGGTAGCACCTGTATTCCAAAGATAAAATACCTCCTGTTGCGCTGTCAATACCGTTGTCTCACCTCTACAAATATTGAGATCGCCAGTGATTGCAGCTACTGCTGGATCTCATTTCACCAAATTTTCTCACACACATCAGAGTCGCTATTGTCTTGTACATCGACATGAACTTCAATGTAGTCAGTATTGCCATTACAATCATGAACCCAAAGCTCAACAATGTTATCCAGACCAACATACGAGACAATCAAAACATCTAATAGTATCATTTACATCAGCTGAAAAGCTAAATTTCAGAAGTTCATCACAACACCAAACTGTTACTGCTAGCATGCGATGAAGCAGTAATACAACCCATTCAATATCAGGAATGCCAAAATACCTGTAAGATCCATTGGATTTATAGATACTGCTATACTTTCTAGACCTTGCTGCTGTAGGTTTGTCATTGTTTCTTACAGTAACAATATGTGATCTTGTAGTCACATTACATTGGTCTTCAAATGACCAAAGTATCTTATGTGTACCCGTAAGTAAATCAGTATTTATTAAATCAATTTTATAGGTCCACTTCAATTTTGAATTTGGTGTACAAGCGTCACCACCTACAAAAGATAATTTTACTTCACCTTCATCACACACACCTTTCAAAGTATAGAATGTGGTGTCTTTTGGTGTAGCACCCACAAAAAACGGTGGTACTGTATTATTTACTTTAATTATTTGCTGGTAAGTATAGGTGTATAATCAGAACCTAATCGCTCCATTCCACACCAGTCTATTACAGTCCATTTCTCACCATTTTGTAGCAAGCACCTGTAACAAAATTATATACTTCATCTTTACAAGTTGCTCTGCCAATCCACAAGCTGATTGTGTGATTTGGCGGATAACCATATTCGCTAGGTGCGCTTTCTGGTTTCAACCGTCAGCTGAACATCTATCAGTAACAGTATAATCCAATGGAAAACCACATCAGTTTCTGGGTCAAAATAATCGTATTTTACTGTGATAGTTTGTGTACACGTAGCAGTACCTAACCCATCAGTGGCTCAAATGTTTCGTACTATCGTCCCAACTCTGCCCAAGAATTTAATGCATAAGAAGGAGTAAGTTCACGTACTGGAAGCACCACAAGCATCTATTGCTACTGCATTGCCATATGCGGAAAGGTCCCAATCCGAATGAACGACACTACAATCAATTGTAACATCAGCAGGACATGAAATTTTTGGCATGTTTATCTTGGGGAATTACATTTACCATACAAGAATTACTATTGCCATTTGTATCCCAAACTCTCAGGGCAACCATAATAGTCCGACCTGCATCGGCGCAATTAAAGTCAATGGAAGAAACAAAATTTGAATCTGGTATCAATCCACCAACAACCATTCTTGCCACTTTCATGCCGTCAATTCCACAACCATCAAAGCTTCCATCATTTAAAAGTGATGGTAATAAGTAAGCTTCCATTTGAGTTTAAACCACAAATGTTAACTTCACCTTTACATATAACTGTAGCGCGCTGTTTATCTTCTACTGTAACTTCAAATGATGTTGCTGAAGAAAATTTCCTACAAGCACCTTATGCCGTATAAGTAATAGTATGTTCACCTGAAGGCAAAGTAATGGTACTATTATTTTTGAAGTCATCAATAAATCCATTAGGATAAGCCACATCTACTTGGATGTAATTAGAACATGAATCTTTTACAATAGCAGCAGGTAAAATTACAGTGCCTTCACATATATGAACATTAGTCGTAACAGTAAAATAAGCAACCGCTTTCATTACTGGAGCCAAGTACCCGTAATTTCTATAAGTTGCTTAAAATGACTGATTTGACCATCAGAACACCATTGTTCATATAGTCAATCTGGTAATCTTTCTTGTACAATTGATAAGACCGTGTCTGTACATCTTGTACCAAGCTGTAAGATTACATATTTCTGAAAATGAAGGATACAAAGGAATACTGGCCATTTTAGGTACACCTGTAACTGGAAGGTGACTGATGACCGAATTCATCCTTTGCAAATGCAATACAATTAATGCAGAATCCTGGACATCAAATAATTTGGTGGCATCTTGCTCAAATCAAATCAGGTCTTTCAAGAGAAATTCTCATATTGCAGAGTGCTGACTTATTACCAAACTGATCTGTTGTCTGATATACTCTATCTATATTTTACATATTCTTCATTGCAAGACAAAACGGTAATATTTTCGCTAACAATTACATTTGTTACTGGTCGTTACAATTGTCTCCTTCAAAAGGTCTTCATATTCATTCAATTTGTAACAAGGAAGAACAATGTCTCCACAAATAGAAACCGGAGCCATTTTATCTTCAACAGTGATGGTAATTAACATGAATTACCACCACAACTTTCAATCAATTTTGCCATAACCTTAGTTCCTCCATGTTCTGCCGTAAGTGTTGCATTTGGTATTGGATTACCGTGTGCATCTGTAAGCATCACTACATATGGAGATAATGGATTCAGGCTACCTGCTGCCATCATAGATGGTGTAATTACTACTGAACAATTGCCATCCAAGGATACATTAAAGTCTCCAATACAAGCGATGCACTATTATCAGGTTCACCTATTGCAACTGTCAATTCTGGAAGGCGCTATACAACGAGGTGTCGCTGCTACAGTAACTGTATGTGCACCGATCGCGAAACCAGTCCAATCTTGAACTAATTCATCTCCGGTGATACCTGGCACAACAACACCATCAATCGACCATGTATAATTGACACCAGGCACATTAGAATCTGCAGTGTAGGTAGCCACGCCTCCTAAACACATACAGATTGCGGGCCTGTCAAATCCAATCGTTCAAAAAAGCGTTGGGAGGTGCGGCAGTTACTGTCTCCAAATCACCAAATTCATTGCGTAATCTTACTGAAAACCCTTTTCTATCAGGTGAACCGCTTTGAGCAAATAATAACTCGCACCATCGTGTTCATGGGCTACTTCTGCTAAGCCAAACCCATTAGCCAATGGTGTAGGTGCAACAGGTGGGAAAGGACTTAATGTATCATATAATCCAACAGATGACTCTACATACCAGTGTTCGTCTGCTTTACTTGCTATTTTCAATTGAACTATAAACTGACCATTTGTCGGAGTAGTAGCTGCTCTACAATCACTACACGGCTCATATTCTGCAGGACAAATCAAGACTACATACACTGTAGATTTATCGTCCGCTGTAATTTCGCTAATTGTAGGGCAGCACCTTCATTTTCCTTCTGGAAGGCCAGCAGGTATTTCAGAAACATCATTTCCGCTTGGATCGAATATTTCTGTTATTTCTGCCGTATTGTGATTGCAGCTGGATGTTTTACATTAGTATATCTTCAAAAGAACATGTTATGGTATAAGATTGCCCAGGCAAAAGATTTCCGGGGAAGGAAATTCCTTTACAGCATTGCCATTGACAGAATTCCAAGTAGTATCCACTAGGTCTGTCGTTTTAGGGACATAATCTACTAATGTAACTCCAGAAACAGGAGCCTGACCGTTATTTCTAATTGTCAAATCGAAAACAATAACATCACCTGCTGACGCACGTCTAGTTTTAACTGTTTTCGATAGTGAAAGGTCATATAAATTCAGACTAACGGTAGCCGGATCATGGTCATCTTCATCATCTGTGCCATTATCGTCGATTTTGTTGTCATTGGCGGTATTGGGCTGGCCTCCTTTGTCATTCTCTTTATTTGTATCTGGTGTTGAATCAATATCCGCATTTGCCTTTACATTGGTACAAGCCCCATTTGAAATCTCCGCATAATTTATAATATTTGCACTGATATAGCTATCTTTTATGCTCAGATGCAAAGCATAATTTCTGCATTCACCAGAAAATGGTCTCCAATTCATCGTAAGTCAATTGAGTAAGATCTTGACTAATCACCCAACCTGATTTTTTGAAGGATCGAAATCCAATCAGGGATTAAGATAATCCGTTATTTGGAAAGATGCAGCTTCTTCAGTACCTTGGTTACAGATGGTGGTTACAAAATTTACACTTCTATTAGGATAGTTAAGTTGTGATTGCTCTGCTTTATGCATAAGCGCCAAGTCACAAACGATAGGAGCATCAGCACTAACGCCATCTTCAGCAATCAAGAAACAAGAAGAAATATTCTCAATATTTTGCCTGTTGCATCCTTGCACTTATAACATGAACTCATTTACATATTGAATATAATTTGCTTTTAGGTCAAAATTTAGGCTCAGAATCGTAGAAGCACTTTGACCAGGAATGAGTTTAGAAGTATAAGAATACTTTAAAACACCACTTTCATTAATCCAACCAGGATTTAAACTACTATCGAAAACGTAGCCTGTAGGCAATTTGTCGAAATATTCACTTCAGACAAAGCACTACTTCCGCTATTTAAAACAGAAATTTGAAATCTTATAAGGTCAGTCTTTGATACCACACCTGGATTAAGAACAACCTTTGAAATTTTAAGACCACAGTCGCCTTCAGGTCTCAATCCAATATCAAAATTATGTGAAGTATTTTTAACACTTACTTCTATAAGTCCTGATTTGCAGGCTGTTACTTTTGCATCACTATTGATATTTGTAAAATCAACTAGAGACACTGTGCGTGAATAATATTCACCATTTATAAGATAATTTCCAGTTTCAGTGTCAATATTTACTTTACTAATTCCTATAAAATAAGTAGCGTCAGCATCTATGCACTCCTGATACATTAGTTTTATTAAATAGGTAATTGCCTCTGCTGTCTGTGGTTGTAGCTGCAATAATATTACAATCTTTGTCCAACAAGGTAATCTCTACTCCACCTAAACCAGTTTCATCAGCATCTTGGATACCATTATTATTTTGTCAAACCACACAAAATTTCCAATTTCAATATCAGGAAGACCGCATGTTGCTATAATTTCGCCGAAACCTGTTGCTTTACCAAACAAAGTTACCGTTTCTCTGGTATAAAGCTCTTTGGATCCTTCTTTTTTCCCAGTAGCAGTATTATATCTGTGTAATCCACCAGAATAAGAATTTAATTCAGGGTCAAAGACTGTAGCAACTACGGAACCTAATCCAGGCATCGCATAGATACTACCTATTGTGATTTCAGGGTGATATGTTGGATTTGTTATCCAATGGTCATCACCGAAAAATTCAGGATTAGTTGATCTATCCTCCAAGGTCCAAGAAGATCCATTTTTATAAGCGATCATCAAGTCACCTTTTTGCTCATCCAATCTGTTGGTGGCACTATTACAATACATATGCCCTATCCTATCAGATAATGAAAGCAACATATCTCCATTGTCTGTAAAGTCGATATCTGTGAGCCAAAAAGCTGGTGCACCTCCTACTACAGGCGACGATGTCCAGTCACTTCCTGCATCAATGCTTAATCCTGTGTCACTAAAAGAACCACCAACTGGATCAAATGCCAAAACAGACATCACATCACCTGGTAATGTGACACCTACATATATCTTATTATTATAATACTTAAGTGCAAAAGCATGAATTCCACTACCAGGTATCTGATAGGAAACCGTATTTGCCACTGTCGGATTGCTTGTTGGTATCTTGACCAACGTATTATTATATATATTAACTACATACAAGTATTTTTCGTCAGGTGAAAGTACTATGCTTCCTAGACCAATATTGCCTACCTGTGCACCATAATTACAATCTGTAACATCAGTTGTTGTAAGTGTACCTACATTCTGACCGAGTGCTGATAAATTAGCAAAAACAGATGTGGTATAACTTGTACCGTTAAATACCGTTCGGAAAATTGCATCATGGCCTGCTTTCAAACCTGAATATTGTTTTACGAAAGCAGAAGAAAATATCTCCTGTGTTTTACTTTTCCACGCAAGGCCCCAAATAGACCCTGTTTCGCCATGCATTTAAACTTTCTAACTGGAGATGCACTATTGAAACCATATTCAACTCCTACTATTGTAGGTTCATTAGGCCTAAGTGTTGTGGCGCCCTGAACAAAACAAGTAGTGAGAATTTCTGTGGCTGCATTACAAGTCACTATCAGACTCAAGACCAAACCAGTATTACAAGCAGGTACCTGAACAAATTGAACAGATGAGCCATTATTGGTGCCCATAATTGATGGATAATATCCTCCTCCAAAATTGAATACAAGGCGGATTCGTTCGCCATCTTTCAATCCGATAACGCCTACAAACCAGTGACATCCGTTGTAGCAGTTCGCATAAAGAGCCATCTGCCCTGAATGCCTGAACTAGAATACCCCTTGAATACCGGTCTCCGTCGCGTTGCGGATACCATTATTGTCTGTATCTGTGTACACTTCTCCTTCAAGACTACCCAGACAGGAATGCACTGAGCCGATAGACTCCCAGAAAACATGTGGATAAAAATAAGCTACTATATATATATAATAGCGTTTTGCCAAAGTATGGCACGGGTGGTGAAAACTGTTTTTTCATTTTTTGACCTAGTTTGAAAAATCCTAATAATTAAAATAATCGCTCAACTACCAGTTTTATGGCATTGCTGATCTTTTGGTTGAGAAATTTAATCTTTTGCATGACCGAAACGCAAAGAAAATCCTCCAAAAATTATTACTGTTTATTGCGGGACATGTGTATATAAATTACTAAAATAAGTGATGTATATCCACACGATGGGGCAAATATATAAATTATTAATAATATGTGGTGTTAATTTTAAATAAAAATTAAAAATTTTTTTTTAATATGTTATTCTCAGAGATTGATATACCTTATGACTATAATTATATTACTTTTGCAAAATATTAAATTTAAGTATGCAATATTTTGTTGTCCAATTAAAAAAAGGAAAGGAAGTTTCGCTAATTAGGAAACATCCATGGGTTTTTTCAGGAGCCATCCATTCATTACCAAAAGGTCTTAAAGATGGTGACATAGTAGAAGTATGTGCGTCGGATAAAAGTTATCTTGGACGTGGACATTATCAAAGTGGTGATCTATTGCCATCAGGATGATAACATTTGAGCAGTAGAAATTAATGAGCTGGAATGAAAAATAGCCAATGCAAAAAAATACCGACAAGCTTTGGGTTTGCCTTCATCGGCCACCAATACCTACCGATTGATTCATGGTGAAGGAGATGGCATACCAGGACTGATCATAGATATATATAATAATATAGCAGTAATCCAATGTCATACCCTTGGTGTACTAAAAGATGCAAGTCATATTGCCAATGCATTAAAACATAATTTTCCTAATGACGTAGATACGATATATATGCGATCTAAGGATACACGCCCAGATCAAACTTCAATCTCAGAATCCGATAAATTTATCATGGGCAATAGTGAAGAGACTCTCGTGAAGGAATATGATATACAATTCAAAATAAATGTTGTCACTGGACAGAAGACTGGTTTCTTTCTCGATCAACGTGAAAATCGAAACTTAGTATCTAATATGCAAAAAACAAGAAAGTACTAAATTGCTTTTTGTTACACAGGTGGATTCTCACTTTATGCTTTGGCTGGTGGCGCATCACAGGTTGTTCCAGTTGATATTTCTCAAAAAGCTGTGGACCTGATGGATGAAAAATGTACCTCAATAATTCTGCAGATAGCCACACGTCACATTGTGCCAATGTCATGCATTATCTTACGGATAAGACGCTACCCGAATATGATGTTGTAATTGTAGACCCACCGGCATTTGCCAAAAGTCATCATAAAAGACATAATGCAGTGCAGGCTTATAAACGCCTAAAATGCTCTTGCTTTACAAAAAGTGTCGAATGGTGGATTGTTATTTACATTTTCTTGTTCTCAAGTAGTAAATACTCAATTGTTTTATGATACCATAGTAGCAGCCGGAATAGAAGCTGGAAAAAAAATCCGCGTTTTGCATTCATTAAGCCAAGGCCCTGATCATCCTATAAATCTTTTCCATCCAGAAGGCCATTATTTAAAAGGTCTTGTACTATATGTAGAAGATGAAAATACTTCAGATAACGGCATATAATATTTGCCTAGCAGTGATAGTAAGAAAATAGAAAGTTACTCAAGCAGGTGATTCTCCATAGCAATTCGTACCAAGCCCACACTATTTCTAGCATTTAACTTAGATAGAAGGCTGCTACGATGAGATTCGACGGTTTTGAGGCTTATATATAAATTGTCTGCAATTTCTTGGGTTGTAAATTCCTGAGCAATAAGTTTCAACACTTCTTTCTCGCGCCTTGAAAGTTTTGGGAAAAAAGCTGCACTTTTGGCAGAAGCCTTGCGTTGGTTCATCAGACCTTTCATGATGGTCTCTGTGACATCCTTCGAAAAGTAAGACTCACCACCAGCAACTGTACGAATAGCTTTGAGTAATTCTTCTCTTCCCGTATTTTTAAGAATATAACCTTTGGCACCGTGATTTAAAATCTCAGATACAAAAACTCTTCGTTAAACATAGAGATAGCTAATACCTTGACGTCAGGAAAACTTGCATTGATTTCTTTACAAACTTCAATACCGCTCATACCAGGTAGATTGACATCCAGCAGGACGAGATCTACCTTGTGACTTTTCAGAAAACAATAACAGACGGACCATCATAGCTTCGTCCGGACACAAATAGATCAGCCTCGGTCTTCAGGATGGATTCCATTCCATCTACAAACATTGTGTGATCATCGGCAATCAATATATTTATCATAATTGATATATTAAACGGTTTGATTATTAAACGTTTCAGAATACAAAGTTACTGTGTTTTTACCTATAAAACTTCGGGTTTACCCCGAAAAATAAAAATCGGTGTTTCCAATGATGTTTACCCGAGCAGATCATCGCACCTTTGTAATATCAAAAGTTGATAAAATATCCTGATTCAAATCGGGGATTTAATAAAGAAATAAAAGATGAAGAAGGAGATTTTGGATGTCAGTGTTTTGGCTTTTTTTGTCAAAAGATTAAGCTTGGATCTGATGCCCAAAATCTCAACTTCTCAAAAAGACAAAACAAATATATAATGATAGTATTTGTTGAAAAATGAAGTCTTGGTCAGGAAGTGTGTAATCATGTCATATGAAATGAGAACACACTTCTTCTAAAAAAATATAGTGTGATGTGTTAAAGAATAGGTCACTGATAAATTTTCTCTTTTTTTAGGTTTACGGAATGAGCAATAGGCGAGTTGGGTTTTGGTTTTTTGGTAGATTTTTTTTGTGTTCCTTTGATAAAGTTATACCCCAAAAATCCAGCCCAACTCAAATATTGGTCACCAAAAATTAGCAATTAAAACGGGCATTAAGCCTACATTATAAAGAAGTAAATACTCATTGGGATTTGACTGTTGCATTAAAAGAAAAGCTCTCAAAAAGTTGGGAGCTTTTCTTTTTACATAAAACAACTGCTTATGTTTAAAATACAAGTTGGCTAAGATAGTGATTTCCCGAATTTAACACTAAATTTGCACATTTGAATCTCAGGTAGTCTTGCGTACATTTACCATCATATTGTTTTATCTTTTTATTTCACTTCCTATATTTTCACAATATAGCAGGGACTCTGTTTATTCCTATCAGGAACTCAATAAACTGCTAGAGCTCGCCAGAAATAATAACGATAATAAGACGATGGCCGAAGTATATCTCAAACTAGGTGACTACGAAGGTGATTTATTTGCGGAATATGAAAAATCACTAAAGTATTACAACTGGGCTCTCGACCATTTCAAAGCCACTAAAGATAGTATAGGTATCAGCGAGACCAATCAGTCCATAGCACGGCGCTATAAAGATGCTGGATTATACAACGAATCCATTCAGATCTTGCTGACTCTTGCTCAAATTTATCAGCAAAAAAATAAGCTTAAAAAACTGGCAAAGGTATATTTTGATTTGAACCAAACCTTCAAAGCCCAAGGTGACCACGATAGCTCTATCGAATATCTCAAAAAAGCATTGGATGTTAATCATATTTTGAAAGATACTAGCCTTCAAATTTTAATCTTGTTTGACAAAATACAATCCTATGAGGTAAACTTGGAACTGGATAGTGCATTAGTCACGGCTTATCGAGTATTTGACATCAGTACCATCCTTGATGACCGAGAGATGCCGCCTAAAAAGTCTTTATCACATCGGATATATCAATAAGCTAAAAAAGACTATCCCAAATCCTTAAATATTTAAATAAAGCGAGAGATATCTTGCCGTTTCAACCTTTCAGCGAATTGAGAAAGTCTATTAATAAAGAGCTTGCTGATGTATATTCGCTTTCGGGAAATCCAGATAAAGCATATAAATACCTTAGAGATTATACAATGCTCAATGACAGCATCCTTAATAAAAATCGATTAGCATCATTTACCAACTTGGCATTGAAATATGGTACAAAAGAAAAACAAACCAGCATCGAACTATTAAAAATAGAAAAAGAATATGAGATTTCAAAAAACAATGCACAAAGAAGGACGCTATATATCTTAGCATTTGGGCTTTTCATTGTCCTCTTGTCGTTATATTTTATTATCAAATTTTATGACCAAAGAATAAGTACCACCAAGATAATTACAGAACAGAAAGAAGAAATCAATCAGCAAAAATACGGGAGCTGGAAGATAATATGAAAATGAATAGTATGCGATCCGTCATCGAAGGTCAAGAAACCGAAAGAGAAAGAATCGCCAAAGACTTACATGATAGTTTAGGTGGATTATTGAGCACCATAAAATTGCATTTTGACCACGTGAGTTCTAAAAATTCTGAATTGCAACATCAAAAAGAATACAATCAAGCTTATCAACTTTTAGATACAGCGGTAGATGAAGTGAGAACAATTTCTAGGGATTTGCAGCCCGATCCTTACAAAATTTAGGTCTTGTGCCTGCTATTAAAGACTTGATAAACCGATTTGAAGCAGAAAACTATCCGGATATTGATTTCCAATATTATGAAATGCCAGACAAAATCGACAAAGATGATTTCACTGTCGGTATATCGTATCGTCCAAGAGCTGCTGACAAATAGCCTAAAACACGCACAAGCAACAGAAATACTTATCCAGATAAATACAGAAGAAGATGAATTGGTCATACAGTACGAAGATGATGGAATTGGTTTTGATCAATCAAATCTGAAACGAAAAGGTATGGGTTTGGAAAATATACGCTCAAGGGTAAATTATATGCACGGATCGATCTCTATAGAAAGCGAAAATGCAATGGGTATGGCAGTCATGATTCGTATAAAATACCAATAGCAAATAACCAATGATATGAATTTGCATAGCCCAATTGTAAGGATCGAAACTCAGCTACTAACCCTAAAGGAAATAGAACTTTACATAAAAAGAGACGATCTTATTCATCCATTAGTATCGGGCAATAAACATAGAAAACTTAAATACAATCTGTCCAAATTAAATCCTGATGATCATCCGACCATTGTCACATTTGGTGGTGCATTTTCTAATCATTTGCACGCTACAGCGGCAGCTTGTCAAGCCATGAAATTTGCTTGTGTCGGATTTGTAAGAGGAGAAATAGACATTGAAAATCCCACACTAAAATACTGTATTTCAGCAGGAATGGAATTGATTCCGATGAGTCGTTCCGATTATAGATTAAAAGAAATTGCCCCTGAAGTTGCAAAAATAATTTCTACATATAATAATCCGATTATTGTACCAGAAGGTGGCACAAATCAGGCTGCGTTACTAGGCGTTTCAGAATTGATAGATGAATTGCAAGGAACACGTTGCGAAGACGTTGATTACATAACTTTGGCTTGCGGAACTGGTGGAACCACTGCGGGCCTATTGACTTCTAATCGTTTGCGGGCAAAGGTCATCGCATTTTCTGCACTAAAAAGTGATCACCTGATTCATGAAATCAAGGCTTTGAGCAGTTGCAAAAACGAAGATAAACTGATTGTAAATACCGATTATCACTTTGGCGGATATGCAAAATGGGACCAAACTTTGTTAGATTTTATTACTGACTTTGAAAAAGAAACCAGCGTACCTCTGGATCATGTGTATAATGGAAAGGCACTCTATGGGCTCATGGATTTGATTGCCAATGATTATTTTCCAAAAGGTACGAAGATTATGCACATTCACACCGGAGGCTTGCAAGGAAAAGCAGGTCTTGTTTACATCATGTCAAAATAACGGCATTATAATCCGATTTTTAATCCAAGAAGCCAGTTTCTTCCTGCTTGTGGATACAAAAAGTTTTCGGTGATCAGACTTTCATATTTATAACTGTACGTATAGCCATTAGAAGCATACAATTGATTGAGCACATTATTGACCAAAAGCGTACAAGATGCGTCTTTTACGTACTTAGATTTTATTTTATACATTAGTCTGAAATTGTGGTAGTTATAAGCTGGCAATGACCTTTCTGCGTTGCTTGTATTGTCCAAAACTGTGATCCGACAAACTTAACGGACCATCCAATTTCGATATTCTTGTGTGGTGTATATTGACATTGTAAAGCGCCAATCCAGTTTGGTGAAAATGAAATATCTGTATTTTGGTGGTGAATAATTTCTTTAGTGAAATCTATCGTGTAGTCAGCTATTACCTCATCAAAAGCTTTAATTTTATTTAAACTCCATGTTGCATTAGCATTAAGACTCCATTTTTTTGTCATTTGAAAAGCGATACTTTGTTCGATTCCAGCCCTATAACTTTCCGGTACATTTACCCTGACAGATGCGCCTACATCATTGAGCTCTCCCGTCAAAACCAATTGATTTTTGTACAACATGTAATACAAATTTGATTCAAGTTGTAGCCTTTTATTTGCATATTTATAACCCAATTCCCAATTTTTTAGTTGCTCATGAAGTGGTAAATTACTGTATGCGTAATCAATAAAATCACCGCGACCAGGCTCTTTATTTGCCACAGCAAAAGACAAAAATGACTCATGATTTTTCTTCCATTTGTAATGAATACCAAATTTCGGATTGATAAAATTATACGATTCAGAAACATCCACAACCCGCAAATCATTGTCTTTACCTTGTATCTGATAATGCACTTTTCTCCATTGTAGATCACCATGCAAGGTCATATTATCATTCAATTCGAAGATGGCTCTACTATACATAGAAATATCTTGTTTTTGACCCGTGTTATCATAATATCTTCTTTCCTTATCAAGGTCAGTTAGTACCACAGAAGATCGAATCACATTCCCAAAATGGTCACCAGTGTAAGTATTGGCTGAAAAGCCAGCTTGAAGCGTTAAATTTGGCTTCCAAGCATATTCTACATCACCCATCAGCCCTAACAAATCATTGTCTAGCCACCTTCTTCGCACGATATCTGACCGACGAATTGCTGTCCCAGATGAGTCAATAATTTCGGGAAGACTGTAATTTTCAAATTTATCATTCACCTTAAATTCTTCGTAGTAGCCATTGCCTTTTGTGTAGTAAAATGTCAGTTTGGTTTTTAAATAATTTGTAGGCGCAAGTGCATGAATAAGCTGAATATGTGTCTGTCTGTATTTATCGACTTGATCTGGATATGTATAAAAATTGTATCTCCTGTCAGACGAAAAAAGATTGACCGAATCTTGACTATTTTTATAAATGCTACCCAGATTATTATAATAATGTGTCAATAATTTCTCGCCATCATCATTTATTTTTGCTTCGGGAACACCATACCATGATTGATAAGTACGTTCCTTTCCACTCATTACATTGAGCCTTAATGAAGATTTTCCAGTCACCTACTTGCTGAAAAGAAATATGAACTCAGTTCAGATGTAGCTCGATCCACATAACCATCAGATTTTATCAAGCTATATCTCGCATCCAAGCAATATCGGTTATTTATAAGGCCAGTACCCAGATTGACACCTATTTTCTTGGTATTAAATGATCCTAATGATGTTGCTAAATCTATATAAGGATTGACCCTAACATCAGCAGTATTGATGCTCACTGTTCCGCCAAATGCACCTGCGCCATTGGTAGAAGTGCCTACTCCACGCTGGATTTGGATATTATTTACAGAAGACACCATATCTGGCAAATCTACCCAAAAAACGTTTTGGGACTCAGCGTCGTTGAGTGGGACACCATTGATAGTTACATTGATACGTGTCTGATCTGATCCTCTTAATCTCAAGCCCGTATAACCAATACCTGCACCTGCGTCTGATGTGACCACCATCGAAGGCGTCCATTGCAAAATTACAGGAACATCTTGCCCAAGGTTTTCTTTTTGTAATTCTTTTTTATTCAGATCCTGTTTGGTAAAAGGGCCTGCATCTCCTACCCTATTTCCTTGAATTTCAATACGATCCAACAAATATATCTCACCTTTTAGTACAATATCTAGGTTCAAATCACTAGCAACTATAATTGTTTCTGTATATGCTTGATATCCGATAAATGTAGCCTTAAGTTTGTACGTACCAGCAGGAACATTTGAAATATTAAAGTTGCCTTTATCATCTGTGGATGCAGCTAGGCTTGTTTCTTCTAGAAATACTGTTGTAAACGAAAGACTTTCACCCTTTTCATTACGAACGTGCCCTTCAATGACAAATTGGGCATTTGCATAAATAGGAATAAATAGAATAAGAAGTAAAACATTTAAATATCTCATTTAAATTAATTTATATATTAATAAATTTCCTAATGAGATACTAAAATTCGTCTGCAAGGTCCCTTTTCAGCATTACCTGAACAGGTTCGATGGGTATGATCTCAGCCTGAGCGAACTCAAGCACCCCAATTTTAGGAATTGCAAAGATAGTGAAAATAAAAGATTTCTAGCATTGTAATTAAACATAAAATGATCTTGGAATATTCATGTCTGTTCAGAATGGACAAGCATTCAGTAACTAAAACTGTCAAAAAGATAAGAAAATTATTTACATTTGCAATATGAGTAGATGATGAAATGTAAAACTTTTCTACCTTTAGCAGGATTCGTAAAATATTGGATCGAAGACGGAGACTTCGACCATCGGGTGACGGAGAATTTGTGTCGCTGTGGCGTTACTTCGATGATTGAAATTTGATAGAAATAGATATAGCAGATATATGATGGATGTACCATTTCATGTACAAATTAGAAATTTGGCAACACTTAGACTTAGGCGCAGCCTAAGCCTAGCGAAGGAATATAAAATTATATCTTACTCAAATTTTCAAATAAAAAATAATATATGAATTATTGGAAGTCAGCAAATTTATTGTTAGAAACAATAACAGAGAATAATATGTGTTATGACATTAATCCTATTATAAAATCAGAAATTTTATTAAAAATTAAAATGTTATCCGTTAATGACAATGTTTTAGTTTCTAGATTATTAATTTATAATAAGATTAATGATAATAATTTATTAAATTTTCTTTTCTATATATCAATCAATAATGAAAGACTTTATGATTTATTTTTAAAAGACGCTTGTAAATTTGCTAAAACGTTCATGTTTGCTATCCATGATGTGAATCTTCCAAACACACATAATGTTTTTACCGAAATAGAAATAAATTTATTAAAATCAGACATAGAAATAAATCAAATTATAAGCAATATTTATAATTTAGATGCTGTCCAATTAAAAAACAAATTTCCTAAATGCTATTATTTTACTTTAATAAATCCTAAAGCTTAGAGTATTGAATTTGTATTTATCCTTGTCACTAGTTTCTATGTTTTTAACAGCAATTTGCTTTACGACCTTGACCTTTGCTGGCGCAAGTTTGCAACTTGTGCCTTTACCACCTTTATAACAAGTTTCAGTCTTTGCCAAGCCAGATAAATCCAACTTATAATGGTAACAGATATACATGAAAAATTTACTTATCTTTCTTAAAGAACAAAAGTAAACAAAATATATTCCTACCTGATACAGAAATTTTAAGTTGAACTTCTATTTTTACTTGCAAACTCGTTTTGATATGATAAATGATGCGTAGTAGCACGAGTTAAATATTTATCACACTTTAGCATGACTGCACCAGCATAGGTATTCTTTAAAAGACTACATGTTAGGTCTAGGTTTTTGTAGATAATTAATTTTTCTTGAATACAAAACCTGCATTTTACTATTACCGAGCTGATTGGTATTTGGATGTATCGGTAGTTTGATGGTTTCTTCATTTATTATTGTTTTTTAATTGATATTTAATGTTCCATTTTATTGTAAAAAGTCATTATTGCAAAACAAATCGATGAATATATGATTCGTATTTTAATTACATTTTTGCTACTAACATTTTACTGGGCAACGACCGCTCAGCCTAAAATTTGTGGCAGTAATCCTGCAATGACTTCTTTTTGTAAGGATGCTTGTATTATATGCGACATTGATGGATTTACAGGTCGTAATAATAGTAATGTTGTTGGTCAAGCGCCATCTGATTTCTGTACTTCCGCAGTAAACCACATGCAATGGATAGGCTTTATTGCAGGCTCTGTAGATTTAGATTTGGAAGTATATGTACATAATTGCCAGTTTGATAATGGGCTAGAGATTGGCTTGTATTATAGTGATAATTGTATTCATTTTCAAAAAATATCAGAGTGTGATACGGACGTGTCTGATGGTGACAGGCGAAGATTCAAAAACACAGTTCCACTTGTCATTTGGCAATATTATTATTTAGTAATGGATGGTAGCTCTAATGATGTTTGTGATTACACTATCACCGTAAAAAGTGGCACCACAAAAATCCTTCCACTCACCACTGCTCCTGACATAGTTGTCCCTTCAGAAATTTGCATTAACACCAAGATTCACTTTACATCACCAGGTTTAACTGGTGCATCAGAATATTATTGGTCGGTAAATGGTACATTAATCGGATCCGGCCTTGATCTCATCTATTCATTTCCGACAAGTGGAGAATACTTGGTGTGTCTCGAGGCGTTTAATTTATGTGATAAGGCACCACAAGCCTGCAAAACCATCAAAGTATTGCCAGATGCGATGTATGAATTTAATACTCAAGTATGTTTTGGCGAGTGTTTCACTTATGAAAATGAAAATTACTGTAATTCTGGGTCTTATGAACGCCTACTAACCGCAGCAAATGGCTGTGATAGCATCGTGCGATTCAACTTGACAATATTGGATCAAATAACACAAGCGGTGGATTTAACTATCTGCGAGGGCGAATCGCTTATGATTGGCGATACATCTATAACTATTGCTGGATCTTACAAAATAAAAATAAAAAATGTAAATGGCTGCTTTAACTTCGTTGATCTTAATCTCAAAAACAATAGAATGTGAGATTTTACCCACTGTGACTGTAAAAATATTACTTGTTTTGATGCAAAAAATGGCGAAATCACAATACAGGTAAATCAAGCAACGCCACCATTGACATACGAACTTACGCATGTGCAAAATTCGAATTTTAAGTTGACGGGATGATAACATCCACAACGCAAGTTGTAAAATTTAGCAATCTAAATGAAGGTGATTATCAGATTAAAATTAAAGATAATTTTGGAAATGATTGGGCAAATGTATATCCCGTAAAGCAACCTACACCGTTGGTTACTACGGCTGTAGCAAGTACTTATAATGGTTATAATATAAAATGTCGCGGAGATAAGAATGGAATAATAACCATTGATGTTACCAGTGGCTCAGCACCATTTATCTATAAAATAGGTACGACTCCTGTTACCAGCCCAATTTCAGGCCTAGCAGCGGGAAAATATACGATCACGATAGTAGATAAAAATGGATGCCAACAAGAAACCACAATAGTATTAAAGGAACCTGATTCTTTGGAATCCAGTTTTGCTTTTGATTCTACGGTTTGTGATCACATACAGACTGGGAAAATTCGTTTAATATCGACCACCGGCGGTACACCAGCATATACCTATAAATTTCAGAACAAAGTTGTAGATCTTCTTAATACGCCAATGATTGGTTTAATTCCTGGAGATTATACCATTATCACCCAAGATACTAATGGATGCCAACATGAATTTAATGGGAAGATCATAGAAAAATTGATACCTAAGGTTACATTAACCAAAGATTATACAATCAATCTTGGTGATACTTTGCAACTAACGGTTGTGGTTGATCCTGCGGATTCTAAAATTCTTTGGACATCAGACTATCCATTTACCTGCGATACTTGCTCGATCACTAAATATCGACCTTTTCAATCATCAGCAGCTATGGTAATTGCAACCTCTCCCGCAGGATGTGTTACCGAAGTATTGGTCAATGTCATAGTCAATAAGACGAGAAGTTTTATAATTTCTAATGTGATCAATGTAGTAAGTCAAGTAGGCAATAAGGAAATCACTTATTACGCTGGAGATGATGTATTATCAGTTGTAAAATATGAAGTCTATGATCGATGGGGAAACATGGTGTATTTCTCAGAGAATTTACCAGTTGGGGCTATGTCCACGGGTTTCAATGGATTATTTAAGCATAATTTATTATCCACAGGTGAATATACTTATCTGGCAGAAGTAAGTTATATCGATGGCGAGATTGTACGATATAGTGGCTCAATTTTGATTTTACATTAAAGAATATCTACTACAATGTTAAGACTAATGTTCTCTAAACATGATTTGCCATCAAGTTCATATTTCGGTACTATATTTTGATCTAACAATATCTCAATTTTACCTTAACCTGAATTGTGTTATGATTCGTAATAGATTTTCTAATGCATATTTCAGGTTCAAAAGACTACCACTAAATCCAAATCATCTTGTGTACATAAACCATGATGTAACATGAAATAACCGTCAACAACAATAAAACTCCTGTCAGTAAGTACAAGAATTAGCCTTAGCAAGTATAAATCTTCTGTTAGCAAGCATGGAATTTACGTTAGCGAGTATAAAACTCCTGTTAGCAAGTTCGGAATTAACGTTAGCATGTATAAATCTTCTGTTAGTAAGTATGGAATTAACGTTAGCGAGTATAAAACTTCTGTTAGCGAGTTCGGAATTAGCGTTAGCGAGTATAAAACTTCTGTTAGCAAGTTTGGAATTAACATTAGCAAGAATAAAACTCCTGTCAGTAAGTACGGAATTAGATATAGATAGTTTAAAACGCACTATCACATAATTGGGTTGTGATATCAGCTAATACCATTGTAGTTTTACTTAATAAAAAAATCCACTTCCCAATTTGACTCAGGAAGTGGATTTTTATAAAATATTGATGGGCTAGTCTTCGATGTCTAATCCACCTTACTCAACGATAATCATTTTCTTAGTAGCTGTGAAGTCACCGCTTACTAATGTGTAGTACAATACTCCACTTACGCCCAATTGATCTTTAGTGAAGATCTCACTGTTCAATCCTTTGATTGCATTGATGTTTCTTACTGTTACTACTTTTCCTGTTACGTCATATACACTCAATGTTGCTGTCGCTGCCTCAGGCATTTCGAAGCTCACTGTTGTCATTCCCTTGAATGGGTTTGGTTCGTTTTGGAACAATTCGATACCTGCTACTGGTGCTGTTCTTACCCTAAACTTACTTTCCTACTTTAAGGTCACTGTTATATGACTCTGCTCTCGTTACTTCTGAGTTCAAGCTGATCATTTCACTTACTTTCATCGCTTTGTCTGCTTTTACTGTAAGTGTGAATAATACTGCGCCTTCATTTGCATTTACTGCTTCACTTGATGCATAACTCATTGTTACTACATTGTCAGAGATAACTCCTACGTTGTTTGCATTTACTTCTAACACACCACTTTGAACACCTACGAAGCTTGCTCCGTTCAAGTTCATTGTGTATTGGAAGCCTGATACTTCACTGAAGTTTGCTGCTGTTACTGGTATTTCTACCACTTCACCTGCTGCAATTGATGCTTCTGCTACGCTCATTTCTACATTTGCGTTGCTTCTGCTTTCTACTTCTGGTGAATTTACACTTGTGCTTACATTACCGTTTACATCTCCGATCTTAACTGCTACAAAGTTTTGATTGTCCATTTCTGAACTCAAGTTTGTAATATTGATCGCTTCTGTAAATTGAACAATTGGTGATGTTTGTACTGGTGTTCCTGCTACAGGGAATCTCCAACTTGCGTTGTTTGGTAAGGTTGTTGTTTCACCCAAGATCAATTTTCTTAGATCTGTAAGGTCACTTGCTGTTACTTTACCGTCATTGTTAGCATCTGCTGCTATCAACTTGTAATTGCTATCTAACACTTGTAAGCCTAAAATATGTCTCTGAATCAATACTAAGTCTAAAGTACTTACACCATTCAAATAATCGCCACCTTTATCAGCAGTGATTTTGTAAGTCAAACCGTTGTAATTTGACATTTCAAATGTTCCATTAGCACTTGTTTGAACTGTTTTAGGATATTCAGGCATATTTGTCTCAAACGTCACATTTACACCTTGAACATATTGACTATTAGTAGTTGCTACTGTTCCTGCTATTCTAGATCCATTTTCTGCTGCTCTTACGCTTAAAACTACTGTACAATAATCTGTATTCCAAGCTTCGTCCCACACACTTATTTTTACATTAAAATCACTCGAAGATGTCCATACTTTTCCTGCAGTTCTAGACGCAGGCAACCATTTGTATGCTTTCCCTTGTGTATATTCCGCTGCTGTTGCATTTACACTTTCACCGTTTACTACTTTGTAGAAGTGCTCCTCATTTACTCTTGAGTAAATTGGTGCTGCTCCATCAAATGAGAAATACAACTTGCTTTGTGGTTTACAGTTGTCAAATGCGCCTTTGTCGAAGTCTCTTGCCCATAATTCTACCATTGGCGTATTGGTCTGCATCAATGCTGTACTTACACTTACACAGTAAGGTGTTGGTGCTTTCTTATCTACTATCATCACAGTACTTTCACACTGATCTACGTTTCCACAACCATCTGTTACCTTCCAAGTTACTTTGTGGCTGATATTCTCTGCATTCAAGATAAATGCTGTTGCGCCTGTTCCTACTGGTAATTTCGCTGTGCCTCCACTTGCTGCTGTTGGCTTGATGTACGTTACATACACTAAGTCTGCCAATGGTAAGTTTGGATGTTGATTCTGTAATGCTACCCATGTTGGATTCAACACGCCTGAGATATACTTAGCCTGTGGTACCCAGATTCCGTTCCATGATTTGTTCACAAAACTTGATCCTAATCTGTCTACTGTTCCATCATTCCAGCCATCAAAGAACATCTGCCACTTGATCCAGCTCTCCTCTGCACAGATCAATTTGTCGCTAGCTGATGCTTCCAACGCTACTGCTGCCTCACATCCGCCATTTGGATTCTGTGGATTTGGATTCGCTGCAAACATTTGGTTTGTACAACTCAATACTGGTGCAGTTACATCTTTGAATGCATACCAATGTACGATTGGTGCGCCTGAGATCGTGTTGATCTCCTCACCTGTACACCAGTTCTTATAGCTATATTTTACTCTCCACTTCTTACATGCTCCGTCTTCGAACAAGAAGGTATCTATCGTGATGTTTTCTCCCACAATATCACACTGACCAAAGTTTACAATCGGGCGTTTGATGGATGCATTTGCTGTGTTTTTCACTTCTTCTAGTGATAAACTACATTTATCCCATTCAGTAGTTTGGTTCTGATTAGGGAAAGTTACTGTGAATGGTAATGTAAGCGTGCTTATTGTTATAAATTGCGCACAAGTAACAACCACAGCACCTTTTGTCACTTTGAAGGTTCTTCTTACTGTTCCAGATTTACAAACAGGATCATGCGTTCCCACCCATTGGTCTTTGTATGTCACTTGTAGGTTTGAACACAAATCATATGCTTGAGGATATCCAGTCATTGTAAGATTTACATCATTTACATTTGTTTCTGATTCCAAGCTAAGGTTCAATTCCATATCGCATGTAACGGTCACATCTGAAGGACAAATCAATGTCGGCGCCAATTTGTTTTCCACACGGATGGTAACCCATGTAGTGTTATAATTGTCCTTCATACCATCGATGATATCATTGTCGCCATAGATACCGTTCATATTGCCATCATCCCATACTCTCAACTCCACATCATGTAATCCGTGGTCTGATCCAGCTGGAATATCATCACAACAGAATTTAACAAAAGCTCCACCATCTGTGTCTTGTACATTATCTTCAGGGTGGAACCAAACCACGCCCGGTACCCTCACTTGGATAGCTATTGTTATCATTGAATGTACTATTGTTGTTGTGTGTACCATTTGCACCTACATTACTACAAGAGCCACCGCTTACACGACGTACTTCATATCTCACATCTGTACATTGGTCATATGATCCTTCATTTATTTGCCATCCATATATTTTAGCACCACCATCAGCGCCAGTACCTGAGCCAGACAAACTCAAAACGATATTTTGTTTTGCTGTAGCTATAGGACCTGATGCATCCAAAACAGTAACTTTTGCTACTTTTTCGACAAAATTACCGCAACAATCTTCTGCCCAATAGACAATATTATGTACGCCCTTGGTCAAACCGGTAATTTTATAATTTGGTTGTGTTCCAGTAAATGTTACACCTTCTTCTACTTTGATACCCCATTTAAGTTCTTCAGGTTTTGCACAATTATCTTGAAGTTCCCATGGTTTCTCTACAACCCAATCAGCACTACAATTCCAAGGTGTAACACTTATGGTTACATCTTTAACATCAAATGAAGGGGCCTTTTGATCTACTGCTTTAATAATTTGTGCATATTCATATATTTCTTGTGTACACCAATCAAGTAGTTTCCATGTTCTAACTACTTTCATGTTTCCACCACAACCTAAACCACAAGCTGCAAAGAACTCATCAGTATAAGAAACATAAATATTACATACATCAATATCCACTTTTTGAGCATGCATTTTTCCATCAAAACCAATCTGTGGGTAAGTGAAATAGGCATTTGTAAAACCTTCATTAAGCTCAACAACTGTTGGTGTAGCAGAATAATCATCGGCAAATGCCCCAATATTTGCAGCAGACAAAGTACCCGTTCTACTATCCAAATCCGTATATCCGACAATTGCCTGTGGCGTTGTTTCTAAACCACATGTGAAATTTACTTCTGCTGCAGGTGGAACCAATTCTTTTATCTCAACCTTATTAAAAGTAAAGGTCTGCGAACAAGTAGCCTGATTACCTGAAGCATCTGTAAATGTCCAGTCTCTTATAAGTTTGGTTGCGCCACACATAGATGGAACTATATGATCTTCAAACTTTCTAGTCACATTACCACAAGCATCAGCAACAACAGGCGGCGCTGTCAATTTAGCCTTATTTTGGTTTTGACCAGGTATATTATATAACATACCCACTGTTTCTCTTTTCACTACTTCAATATCGTAGCACAAGAATTTACATTCAGGCTCATTGGCAGGATTATTATTGATAATCACTGATCCGCCCGCAGGTGTTGATGTTACATTTATCACAAAATTTGAACTCACTGTGGCAGTACCAAAGCCAGACATTACATAAATGTATTTCACTCCAGCCGTAAGGTTTATTGTAATCAATGGATCCAAAGCACCAGCTCCATCATCATTACCAGTTAAGTAGTTTTGACAAGGAAAATTTGGATCAAAGGCAATTTGATAAATGTTTCCATATGTATCACCTACAGATGGGTTTGAATTAAAAGTATAAGTACCTGAAACATTTACCTCAAATTCTATTGTTTTGTAATATCTACCTCCTGTAGTCGGTGCGCAAGCTGCTGGAGTTGCACCCGTAGGTCTATTGTATCTTGGTGAATTGGTATCTAAAAAGTTCCCATCTGGACTTACAAGACTTGTAACATACAAGATTTGTGTAGGATCATCTACACAACTACATGTAATTAGAGGAGGTAACTTATCTTCTACCGTAAATGTACCCCAACAAGTATTACCATTTGGTTCTGTAATTTCAAATGTATGAGTGCCCGAAGGAATATTCAAAGGTGTACCTTGAGCCACATCATTTATTGCATTTTCCTTGCTGTTAAATGGCCATATATTAATTTGATAATCGGTATAACATGAATAATTATTTCCTTCCAAAAACATATCAGCACTCAAAACTATACTACAGTTATCATCAACTGATATATTGACATGGTCATTACATGTCAAAGTTGAATTAGTCGGTGCAAAAGGAGTAACCGTAATCGTTATTGTGCAATCATCAATCACTTGCCCCATAGTAGATCGCAATTCATAAGTAAGAACGTAAGTTCCAGGGCCAACAATATCACCAGCTCCTAGTGCAGATGTCTTGACAATCATAATGTCCTCGCAATCACCTGCAGCCGTCACCAAATTAGGTATCATATAAGTACAAATTCCTCCTGGCAAGCTAATAGCTTGATCACCAGCACAAACCAAAATACAAGGGTTGACAGTGCCAATGCTTATAGTCGAAGAAATAACCGCAGAACATCCAGCATTTGTCACAGTGACTGTGTAAGTAGTTGTGACAGATGGGGAAACATTAATTGATGCAGTCGTAGCACCCGTATTCCATAAATAAGTGCCTCCGCCAGTTGCTGTCAATGTAACAGGTGTGCCCGCTGTAACGATTCCATCATTTGGATTGCCAGAATTTTCAGTAATACCTACACCAGCAGATATTGAGCCAAAGAATGTTCCACTTTGCACCCAATTGGATGTACTGCCCATTAAAGTCATATTATTCAAAGTACCAGTACGGTTATTACCTGATGAATCAAAGGCAGAGATTAAACCAGTATTATTACCACTAGCTATACCTTGGTTAAATTTGTAATAAGCTACTAAACCAGCTTGAGGTGCTGCAAATGATTGTGTCAAATTTGATTGGATTTGTGCTTGAGAAAGTGCAATATTCCAATAACTAACTTCATCTAAAGCACCATTAAAAGGAAATCTATCGGCAGGGATTCTAAATTCTCCCATGTCAAATGGAACATTCCCATTTGTTAGTGAACCAGAAGCAGCCATTGAACCAACTAAAACACCATTTTTATAAGCTCTAATTGTTGAGCCATCATATGTGAATGCAAAATGTTGCCATGTATTTAATGTAACTGTCGTAGGAGTCATAGTAAATGCAGTACCTGCACTATTCCTAAATCTAGCTTCAACTGTAGTTGAATTTTGTAATTGTAATAAGTAAAAGTCTGCGTTCGATTCATTTCTCCAACCAAACAAACCTTGATATCTTGCAGTAGAAGTTTTAGGATAAACCCATCCACTTATCGAGAAGGTGTTTCCTAGAACTGCACTTGTACCATTAGGGACTGTCACATAATCCATTGCTCCATCAAAATCCAATGCATTCTGTGCACAAGGATATGTTGAACTTGAAGGAGGTGGACCACCTGCACCACTTACTGTAACACCTGCTTCCCAACCACATGCATTTACAACAGTAGTAGCAACAAATGAGAAGGTAAGACATGTACCAGTACTTGTAAATGTGGTTGAGCCACCATTTGCTGTTGACATACCCGCTAAAGTTTCAACATTTGTACCATCAAACATTAATGGCGAAGCTACAGTTGTTCCATTATATATTTTTAAAATATCCCAAGTTGCAAATGTTCTGAATGCAGTGAAATTTACACTGATGGGATTACCATTGGTAGAACAAAGTGTAGTTACTGTAGTACAACCACAATTGGGAAAATTACCCGATGGACAACCGCTACTACAAGTTGAGCTGCAATCTCCACCAGGTCCACCATTAGTTCCATCAGATGGGTCTGTGAATATTTGCCCATTGGTCGTTACATTAATTGTTTGCGTAGCTCCAGCTGTTGGGGTAATGTACTGCGCACTAAGGTTATTATAGCCATACAGTGAACAGAAAGCTAATGCTAAAATATACTTAAGGTTTTTCATTCCTTTATTTTTTTAATTTGTGTAAATTTCAATTGTATATGAAATTAATTAATTGTCAATATGGCTGATATTTCATCCTTAACTATTACAACATCTTCCTGATTGTCTTCAAATTTACTCAGGCATTTTTCGTATGTTACAGATAAACTTTCAGGAATATCATTATCCTCTTTTATATAAATGATAAGAATTTCAAAAAAATGTGCGTAAATATCCATTTTGAGTTGATTCACGCTTCCTTCCTCATATTCAGTCTTCAGAGATGCTTGTTTGATTTCAAGCTGCTCCAAAGCTTTTTCTTTAGGAAGGAAATTTTGACTAAATGCCATTTGCGTTAATAAAGCAAAAGTGAGAATAAATATAAATCTTAAATATTTCATGTTTATTATATTTTGGATCAGGATGTTATTGAAAATAATTCAACAACATCCTGATAATTAAATTTACTCAACGATGATCATTTTCTTAGTAGCTGTGTAGTCACCGCTTACCAATGTGTAGTACAATACGCCACTTACGCCCAATTGATCTTTAGTGAAGATCTCACTGTTCAATCCTTTGATCGCATTGATGTTTCTTACTGTTACTACTTTTCCTGTTACATCATGTACACTCAATGTTGCTGTCGCTGCCTCAGGCATTTCGAAGCTCACTGTTGTCATTCCTTTGAATGGGTTTGGTTCGTTTTGGAACAATTCGATACCTGCTACTGGTGCTGTTCTTACTCCTAAACTAACTCTTCCTACTTTAAGGTCGCTGTTATATGACTCTGCTCTCGTTACTTCTGAGTTCAAGCTGATCATTTCACTTACTTTCATCGCTTTGTCTGCTTTTACTGTAAGTGTGAATAATACTGCTCCTTCATTAGCATTGATTGCTTCTGTTGATGCATAACTCATTGTTATTACTTTGTCAGAGATAACTCCGATGTTGTTTGCATGTACTTCTAATACTCCACTTTGAACACCTACGAAGCTTGCTCCGTTCAGGATTCATTGTGTATTGAAGCCCGTCACTTCACTGAAGTTTGCTGCTGTTACTGGTATTTCTACCACTTCACCTGCCGATTGAAGCTTCTGCGCTCATTTCTACATTGCGTTGCTTCTCCTTTCTACTTCTGGTGAATTTACGTCAGAACTAACACTTCTGTTTACATCTCCGATTTTTACACCGACAAAATCTTGATTATCCATTACAGAATTCAAGTTGTTAAAGTCAATTGCTTCAATAAAC
>JADKGF010000025.1 GCA_016717105.1 Saprospiraceae bacterium
AAAGTCAAAAATATTAATGTAAAAACTATAAGAATACTATTTAAAAATTTCATGATTTTTGTATTTAATTTTAATTGAAAAAAATAATTATTTGTCACAAATGGTTAGAATAACACTGCAAATTGTGCACTTATTCTTGTACCTGATGTCAAATTGCCATTTGCGACGTTTTGTGTTATCACTGGCTGAATAGATATACCAGAAGAAAACTGATTACTAAAAAAATCCAGCCCTATTTGTCCGTAAACAACATTTCCGCCAGACAAATCTACATCAGCACCTTGGTGATAATCTAGAGATGAATGCTCCATTGTTGCTCCCAAATAAGGCATCAAACTATTTTTGCCAATATCAAGGATGTAAAATCCACGAATACTTGCGGTTTGCCTTTGCCCATATCGAAAATCCTGCTTATCATTATGACCATTCACACGCCAGCTGTACTCGGCTGACAAACCAATGTTGTTTTGTCTTACTAAATAATTTGCATTTAACATAAAGTCGGTTGTGCCCGTACCAAGTTGAATACCTGGAATCCATTCATTTTCTGCATCGAGAAAATCAGATGCACCTGTCGGCAATTTGATACCACCATGCAACTTAAATGCTGTGTCCATTTGCCATCTTCAGATCTTTTTGATTGATTATAGCAAGCATGGCCATTACAGTTATATCACCCAGTCCTCTTTGTGCTATCGATATCTCATTTTCATTTTTTGTAATGCTTGATATGGTATAAACCCAAAAAGTTGAATCCTTTTCCTATTTAAATCGTCCCCAAAGATCGGTTGTGTGGAAATACTCTCGACTTACTTTTCGACATCTGTAGAAAATAATGGTGGATGAACAGATTTAAAATTTCTATAACTATATCGCAAAGTCAACAAAATGCTTCTGAAACTGGAGGCAAGATTCGAATTGATGTCCAGAAACTGCAAGCCACATACATCACATGCTGAAATTTGCAATGAAATAGAAGAAAATAATAAAAGTACAAAGTGCTAATATCCATCTCTTGCTCATATTGAAAGGATTTCTAAGATATTAATAAATAAATGAACCGTTATGATTTGCATACTTTCAAATAATGACCAACTTGTAATAGTTACACTTATAAATAAACATTGAATAATTCGCTAATGGAATTACACATACATATCTACCTTCTTTGTGGTAAATATTAAACAAGATTATTTTTGTGTTCCTTATTGGAAAAATCATGGATTACACTACAAAATCAGGAGGCGTAAATATATTTTTGCAGTAAGTAGAAATTTTAAACCGCTTTTGATAGCTAATGCCTTTATAATCAATCACTGGCATGTCAACTAAGACAGACAAGAATTGTAATTCAGAATAAATATATGGTTGTAAATTTAGTTCTTTAATTTTAGTGGTAAAGGTATATTTTCCTGTTGCTCTGATTTTTCAGGTTTTTCATCAAATGGCACTTGCCTTTACACTTGAGTTCCTCTTATCTTTGTTCTCACACAGATATTTTGCGATATAATCTTGATTTATCCTCCATGATATATATGTAGCCACACCAGTAAATGCCGGTAAGCTCATTAATACCACTAAAACATAAACCATGATGTTTTTCATGATGCAAAGGTATTATATTAAACTTGTTCGCAAACATGATTTGGATCATAAATTTTACGAATAATCTTAAAAAACAACTTACAAAACCAAACCAATAGGCTTATAATTCTATTGATTTAACCATCTTTTCGTACCAATAACCATCACTCACCAAACCACCTGAACTTATCATTCGGAATAGCTCAACTGCTCGATTTGGATGATATTTTTTAGCATGACGTTGTAAAGTAAAACCTGTCAAATCACTTACCATAGCTTTCAAAAAATCTTGAATTGTTTCAAATTTAGATACAGATTCGATGTTGATCAAATGAATATCTTCATTATTGCATTTGAATAATTTGAGGCTATTCCCATTAAAAAAGTCAATATATCCTATTTTTTGTAGTGTATTTTCAAATACAAAATCACTAAAATCATGCAAGTACTTTTGTGCAAAATCAGGCTCTAAATCCTTCATTTTCTGCCATGATGCAGCATCTATGCCCTGCACAATCAGAAACTTTACAAATTCGTCTTTCAAAGCTTCAAACTCATCTTCAGTAAGTACCCGATATTTCATATCTCTTTTTACAAATAAGGAGATAAAGATAGTAAAACGATACAACTTTTGTAGTCCATGATTTTTATTTTAGCAAAAGTTTTTACATTAAATTAATATTTAATATGTTTGTAGCTAAATTACAATTAAATATTAATATAAAACCCATGTTGGACAATAGTGTTTTAATAGATTTTCTACTTTCAAAATCGAAACTTAATCAATATCTGCAAGAAGCATTTGAAGATTATCACCATCATAAAATCAATGCGGGCGATTTTGTCATTACACTTAAAAAATCTAATGATAAAAGCTTAAGTATCAACGCTAGAATGAAGTCAATCTTCGCTGAAGTACCTATTGCATTTACTTTTGCCAAAAGTGCTGGTCTGTTTTCGATCGAAGGCGAAGGCAGTATTAAAATTAACTTAGAAATACAATGCGAAATTGACGAAACGTTCGGATTTAAGACCAAGTCCATCATGCACAATCATTCATGGTATGAAGGGACCAGTTTTGCACTTAGGTGAATTGTCCATTCCTGCAGAAACCATCAGCAATTTGTGATCGCTTATATGAAGGAAAGTCTATTGGAGAAATTGGATAAAAGATTGGAAGAGACAGCAGATATCAAAAAGATGATCAATGAACAGCCGGTTATATGCTACAAATTATCTGGTAAACAGAAAACCAGATCTTTATTTTAATGGGCAACTTACGGAAGTGCAATCCAGTTTATTCAGAGAAGACGAAACAGATATTCATCTAGATCTATGGCTTGAGATGAGTGCAAAAATTTCTGACGAACCTATTGCATTTGATGTGCAATCGACACCGGTGTTTTTCTGGGCTGAAGAAAAAAAGATCAAAAATTCTCAGAAAATTGACATCGAGCTTTCATATGTTGGACTCGCTAAGTTACTAATGACTGAAATCAATGGTCAGGAAATAGGCGGTAAAACCTTCGAACTCAACAGTATTCACATCAGAAATACAAGCCAACTAGAAATAAAAGCCCATGTGATCGAGCCTATCGCCGGCATTATTACCTTCACAGGGATGCCGTATTTAGCACAAGCAGAACAAAAAATTTACTTGGACAATCTAGATATCGATATTGATGCAAATAATTTTATTTACAAACTTTCTTCTCCGATCATCGAGAAGATCTTGCGCAATCAGATTATCAAATTGATACCATTCGACCCACTACCACATTTCAAGGGATACATGACCAAGATACCGCAGATCCAACTCTACAATAACAGAATTTCACTCATTCCAAGTTTTTCAGCTTCAAAATAGAACACTTGCAATTTGGAGATAAAGCTTAGTGTGCACGCTTGGACTAGACGATGCGGAACTCGATGTTGTAGTGTAGATTTTCTTAGGAATTCATACCTGTTTTCTAAAAATATATTAACTTTGCATCTAATAGTTCACAACTTTAAACGCAAGTTATCATGAGTGAAATATGCATTCATATTGTTTGTAATTATGATAAGCACTATATTACTATCTGCCCAACAAGCTATTTACTTCAAGATAAATCATAAAACAGGCAATGAAGATTTTGCTTTTGGTAAATCAATTAAGAATAATGCAGGACAGGAATTTACGCTCAAAAGATTAGATTATTACATATCAAATATTACTTTGTATCATGACAACGATAAAACATTTCTTGCCAAAGATACCTTTTTGCTTATTCGAAATATTAATGAAATCAACCATTATTTAGGGTCACAATTTATAAACAAAGTAGATTCTATCGCATTCGATATAGGAATAGATACGTTCTACAATCATGATGATCCTACACTGTGGCCGGCAAGTCATCCACTTTCACCCAAAGATCCAGATATGCACTGGGGCTGGGCTGCAGGATATAAATTTGTAGTTTTAGAAGGAAAAAATGGGCCAGATCTCTTTTACGATTTTGAAATGCACGCCTTTGGCGATCCATTATTGACAAGAGTAGTAGTGCCCATCAATAACACGAATAATGGCGACAAACTTACCATAGAACTCAATGCAGACTATCAGCATCTTTCGACGATATTAATCTGGATAATGTGATTGTCATACATGGATCATCAAAAGTAGTAATTGCCGTGATGAAAATTTGAAAAATAATGTTTTCAGTGATGCGAATAAATTTTCTGGTGCAATTGATGTCGAAAAACCTCATCTGACAATCGCACCAAATCCAACAAATAGTGAAATCGTAGAAATCTCGCTCACTAATTACAATCAGGATGTCTCCAATATTACAATCTTTGACAACAATGGAAAAATAGTCCAAAAGATCATTAATCCATCACCAAAACAAGAAATTCATTTGGAAAAAAGTGGAATCTATTTTATTCAATTGTACGTCTCAGGGCAACCGCAACAGGCATTAAAATTGGTTCGTTTATAAAATTTAAGATGATTGTCATTTCTTGAAAGATCATTGGATACATGTGTGAAGTTGTTCGGAAATTAAGCAATCTTTCAGACATGTCTTCATATATCTAAGCATCAACATCAAATCATTCTGAAATGTGACTTCTGTTACCTAAAAATATGGGTTGAATGATTAATTTTGCAGCCGATATGAAGATTTTAGTTAAGATTTTTGGGCTTGGCCTCGTTTATTTAAGTCTGATGTCTGTTTGGTCAGCTTCGATATTCCTACTTCCAAAATAAAACTTGGCGAAAAAAATTATTTTTGATCCCATCTTATCAAAGGATAGCACCATCAGTTGCGGTAACTGCCACAACCCAAAATTTGCATTTGCAGATACAGTAGCTATCAGTGTCGGTGTAGAAGGAAAATTAGGAAGAAGAAATGCGCCATCTGTAATGAACATGGCTTATCGAAGTGAGTTTTTTTATGATGGTAGGGCTAAATCTCTAAGAGACCAAATACATTTTCCGATAGAAGATAATAAGGAGATGGATCTGAGTTATACGACTGCTGTCGAAAGATTAGCCGACATAAAATTTACAATGAAGCCTTCAATCAATTATATAACGAAGCCCCAAATGCCGAGAATGTAGCTGACGCCATTGCAAGTTTTGAAGAATCCTTAGAAACGGCGGATACAGAATTTGACGCATGGATGATAGACAAGCCAAACAAAATGAGTGAAGCTGCTATTCGTGGGCGAGAATTTTTCATGAGTAGTAGGGCCAAGTGTTTTGATTGTCATTTTAGTCCTGATTTTACAGGAGATGAGTTCAAAAACATTGGATTGTATGACGAAAAAAACTATAAAGATAAAGGCCGCTTTGAAGTGACTGGCAACAAATCAGACCTTGGAAAATTTAAAGTTCCTGGCTTGCGCAATGTAGCTGTGACTGCGCCATATATGCACGATGGTAGCTTCAAGACATTAAAAGATGTCATAGAATACTACAGTGATCCGTACAAATTTGTGAAAAACCTATCAATATGGACACGATTTACTGAAGCCGCTCAATCTCACACAAAACGAAAAAAGATGATCTTGAAGCTTTTCTTCGCAGCCTTACTGATAGACAATTTTATAAGATAAAATCCAGGACAGTCTTTAATGACAATTTAAGGTGATTACATCCGACTTCACCACATTTGACTTATTTCCAGCGCGATCTTTGATGTATATTTCAAATGAAAGCGCGTTTGTTGGATAGTCCAAAGACGATTCACAAGGATTTAGTTGAGATTCTGGTGGAAAGATACAGCAAGTAGTGTACAATTTTTATATAAATTGTACCTGAAAATGTCATTTCCAGCACCTTCTAATGGAACAAAAGGCGCTTTATTGGCTGAATATCTGATTTGTTCGGAGATCTTTGACAAAAATATTTAAATCAGAATCTGTAGTTGCGGTCCCAAAATCACCATCACCATCAGTAAAAAATAAATTCAGAATGACGGAGTCTTGTTGAGGAAAATTACCTTGATTCATGGTGTTTTTTGAAAAACCCTTAAACTCTAACGAAGGCACATCCGAATAATCATTCGGTTTTACACAACCCAAAATTAATATTACAAAAAGATAAAAATAATATCTCATTTGATGACTTCTTAAATTTAAAAAAATGCCTGTATCTTGTGCTTTGTCAATATCATAAATGAATGGATACATCCTTCGAATCGCAAAGAAATCTGTTGCTCGATCATTTAAAAAATCTGAATACCAATGATTTTCAATCAGCCGATGCGCTCAAATTGCAGATGTTTCGATTCCAATACAAATATAACAGTATTTATCAAAACTACTGCAAATCGTTGAGAATTTCCCCCGATTTAGTGAAAGAAAGTCGCGATATCCCATTTTACCCATAACAGCATTCAAGTTTCATGATGTAAAAACCGGAGACTTTGACGAAACCATGGTGTTTGGGAGTAGTGGCACCACAGGCACAAATCGTTCATTCCATTTTGTCAGAGATATACAGCACTATATTGACAATACGGTGCAACTTTGGCAGCATTATTTTGATTCCGTAGAACAATATTGTTTCCTTGCGTTACTTCCCGGATATCTAGAGCGTGAAGGATCATCTCTGATCAGCATGATCACCCATTTTATCAAAATTTCTAAGCACAAACAAAGTGGTTTTTACCTCAGAAATCATGATGAGCTTTTTGAAAAGTTATCAGAATGCCAACAAAATGAGATCCCAACAGTACTTTTTGGTGTTTCGCACGCATTATTGGACTTTTCAGAAAAGTATCCACTCTCCTACCCTGATCTGATGATTATGGAAACAGGTGGTATGAAAGGTCATTTACCAGAAATAACCAAAAGTGAATTGCATACCTTGCTTGCTGTACGATTTGGTAGTAAGCATATACATTCTGAGTATGGTATGACAGAATTAATGAGTCAATCTTATGCTACTGACTCGATACTTTTCAGAACCAAATGCTTTACTACAAGTCAAAACACACCAAATCAATGATCCGCTTACTGAAGAAAAACATGGAAAACAGGCATCATTTGTGTGACTGATCTTGCCAATATTGATAGCTGTTCCTTCATACAAACTGAAGATACGGGCATTCTTTATCCTGATGGCTCTTTTGAGATAATGGGCAGATTGGATGCATCTGATATTCGTGGTTGCAATCTTTTGCTCGAGGATATCAGATCATGATGACTTCAATCCAGCTTGCGCAAATTTATAAGCATCAGCCAATGATGTAAATTGGTGATCCAAAGGGATTGCCTTATCCAATCCGCTTTTCATTATGATATCGCGTACTGGACCTATCGCGTTGGCCAATAAAAATGTTACTCCATCCTTCTCCAAATCCTTTATAAAATCACTCAGCATGTGCACTGCTGTGGAGTCCATGGCACTAACAGGAGACGCATCGAAGATAAAATATTTTGGATTTTTCCTTTTCCTAATGATACTAAAAGCATGATCTGCAAAATAGCTGCTGTTTGCGAAATACAATTGTGCATCAAAGCGTAAAATTACGATCTCATCTACGATATGCGCAGTTTTGTATCTCAACACATTTTTGAAGTCCTTACCGCTTTCTAATATCCCCAATTCTGCAAAATGTGGATAAGAAACCCGATAAATTAAGACCGCCAAAGATAGAATCACACCTAAAATAATTCCTTCTTCAATACCTAAAATCAGTGTGCCAATGGCTGCTGCAACGAATAAATAAAAATCGGTCTTATCAGTGTGAAACAAATGCTTTGCTTCTTTAAAATCTATCAATCCATACACAGCAACAAGGATAATTGCTGCCAAAACTGCATTGGGAAGGAAATAAAAATACGAAGTAAAAAACAATAATGTCAATACAATGAGCAAGGCACTTATAATAGAGGCTAGGCCCGTATTGGCACCAGCTTGATCATTGACTGCAGTTCTAGAGAAACCACCAGTCACTGGAAAGGACCTAAAAAATGATCCACCGATATTGGCTGCTCCAAGGGCTATCAGTTCTTGGTTTGCGTCTAGTTTATAATTCTTGTGTTTTTGCTGGATAGCCTTGGCCACAGCTATAGACTCCATAAAACCTACAAATCCTATAGTCAGAGCCGTAGGAATTAATGCTTTTACTGTGGTAAGATCTATAGAAAACAAACTGAAAGTGGGCAATCCTCCGGGTATATCTCCGACAATCTTTACACCTTGATCTGTCAGCCCACCCAAATAAACTACCAAGATACCGATCAATACTACAATCAATGGGCCGGGCATCAATTTATGTATTTTCTTCACCATCAAAAGTAGAAAGATGGCTACCAATCCTATCACCAAAGAAAGCACATGAATTTGCCCCAATTGAGTTACAATCTGATGGCCTATTTCCAAAAATTTTTCGCCATTGACTTTGATACCCAGCAAATGCTTAAATTGGCTTAAGCCAATGATGATGGCTGCAGCAGAAGTGAAACCTGCGATGACTGGATGTGAAAGAAAATTGACTAAAAAGCCTAACCTGAAGATACCCATTGACAATTGGAAAACACCTACCATAAAAGCTAGCAAAATCGCGAGACCAATATATTGTTCGCTGCCTTGGGTTGCCAATGTACCGATACCACTAGATATCAACAAACTAACCATTGCAACTGGACCAACAGCTAGCTGCCTAGATGTTCCCATCAATGCATAGATAATCAGTGGGATAGTCACGGCATATAACCCATGTATAGGTGGAAGACCAGCCAACATCGAATAAGCCATACCTTGAGGGATGAGCATCACACCGACCGTCAATCCGGCTGAAACATCACCACTCAACCATTCTCGTTTATAATTTTTGATCCATTCTATGGAAGGCAAATACTTCATTGTTTTCTAATTGTATTGATTTTGAAAGTAACATTGACTGCAATCAATGTTGGCGCAAAGATAGTTGATACATAATGAGAACTAATGCAACAATGGTTACATAATAATTATTACACTGTAAGTTACTACAACGATGATTCATCGAATCGAAACTTTTAAACTTTATTTTTTACTTCATATATGATCTAAATCATCTTTTGGTAACAATAGTTACACCATGACGAATCAATAGAATCTACTTTTGTCCCATCAAAATAAATCAACATGTTATTTCAACACATTTATGACAAAAGTTTGGCGCAAGCCAGTTATTTGATAGGTTGCCAAAAATTGGGCGTAGCAGCAGTGATAGATCCAAAACGTGATGTGGATACATACATTGAAATTGCAATCCAAAACAATATGAAAATTACCCATATTTTTTCGAAACACATATCCATGCGGATTTCTTGTCTGGTTCTAGAGAATTGGCGGCTTTGACAGGAGCGGACATGTACCTTTCAAATGAAGGTGGCCCTGATTGGCAATACGAATTTGAGCACAAAGGCTTAAAAGATGGCGATGTTATAAAATTGGGAAATTTGATTTTTGAAGTTATTCACACACCGGGACATACACCTGAGAGTATTAGTTTTCTCCTTACGGACACACCAGCCAGTAAAGAGCCAGTTATGATGTTTACTGGGGATTTTGTTTTTGTTGGTGATATAGGACGACCTGATTTATTAGAAAAAGCAGCTGGCATCCAAGGTACCCAAGACATAGGTGCACTCCAAATGTATGATTCTATTAGAAAATTTGATGCACTTCCCGATTATATTCAAGTATGGCCTGGTCATGGTGCAGGATCAGCTTGTGGTAAGGCATTGGGTGCAGTACCAAGTACTACAGTTGGCTATGAAAAAATAAGAAACTGGGCACTTCAATACAAAGAAAATAAAGGTGGATTTGTGGATTATTTATTAGCTGACCAACCTGAACCACCAAAGTATTTTGCCATGATGAAAAAACTTAATAAAGTCGATCGAAATCTCTTAACTGCAGTACCCAAATTAAATGAATTATCTACTGCTGATTTACAATCGGCTATGGATAAAGGCATAAAGGTGATTGATGCGAGAAATAAAACAGATTTTGCGAAGGGATTCATTCCCAATAGTATAAATATACAAGGCAACAATGCTTTTACTACATGGGCGGGATGGTTTTTGAATTATGAAGAACCATTTATTCTTTTGGCAGCACCTGCACAGTTGGATGATTTGACAAGAAAACTGATGCGAATTGGTTTGGAAAATATTTTGGGATATATACCATCTACTGACGTGTATAATGGTGAGTTGCAAGTCGCAAAAGTCATTGGTTATGATGATTTTATAACCAAATTAAATGATGATAATATCCAAATAATAGACCTAAGAGGAATAGCCGAATACAATGCTGGCCACATAAAAAATGCTGACAATGTATTTGTTGGTACCATTCTTAATAATTTAGGCAAAATAAGTAAAGAAAAAGAAGTAATCATTCACTGCCAAGGTGGAGATAGATCATCAATTGCTTATTCATTATTGGCAAAAGAAGGTTTTACCAATATAACCAATTATTCTCCAGGTATGAATGAATGGATATCCTTGGGCAATGAAACTGTAATAGAATAATTTTAATAATAATGATTTCATATATCAAAAGCATTTTAGGTTTAAATACTGATACCAAAGTAATAGAACAAGGCGCAGTAATAATAGATGTCCGTAGTGCAGGTGAGTTTGCAACAGGCCACATCAAAGGTGCCCTAAATATTCCATTGGAAATTGTAGAAAGCAAGGCAGATGATTTAAAAAAATACCCGCAAGTTGTTGTTTATTGTAGAAGTGGTAATAGAAGTGGACAAGCATGTAGATACTTAATGCAGAGTGGGCTGAACAATGTTATCGATGCTGGTTCTATCAATGATGCCCAAATATTACTCGACGCATCTGGCAAACAGGATGCTAAGATTGTAAAAGATGAAGTACATCCTTTATCACAACCAAAAAATTTGAGAAAAGATAAGTCGCTGATGAAAGTACTAATCCCAACTGACTTTTCTGTTCAAGCGGACTATTCTTATTTAATGGTTAAAAAATTGGAAGAACAGCTGAATGTAGAAATTCATTTCCTGCACATAATGGACGTTCCAGAGACTGTAACCATGGATGAAAATGGACTCATAGAAACTTGTGGTGAAATAGATGTCATGTATATCAAAGACCAAATAAAGATCGCAGATCAGAAATTAAGTCAACTAAAAGAACAATATGGCTCTCACATAAATACACACATAAAATTTGGTAAAATAACGAATACCATAGTATCATTTGCTGATGAACACCATTTCGATTTGATTGTAATGGGTACAAAAGGGATTTGGGGTATTCAAGAAAAATTGTCATCAACTCAAGCGCAATTGATCGCTAGGATTTCAGAAGTACCTTTACTTTCACTTATGTGCGATAGATCAGATTTAATAATTAGAGATATATTATTTGTACATGATTTTATGGAGGATGATAAAACTGATCTGCCACTTATGCACAAGTTTTCAGAATTTTTTGATGCAAACTTTCACTTTCTTTACATTCAAGCTGAATCATCTACAGTTGATAACGATGTATTATTGAAAAATATGGATGAATATGCACAATCTCATGGTATTTCCAAGTTCGAAAAGCATGCTTTAAAGACCAGTGATATTGAAAATGGTGTAAAATCATTCTTAAAATCACAAGATGCTGACATTGTATTTATCGGAACTCATGGCAAAGGTGGCTTTTTTCATAAGAGCGCAGCAGAATCCTTAATAAAACATCTATACAAACCTATCATTGCTTTTCATTTATAAGTATTTCATTTTATAATAATATGACTGAATTTTTCACTCAAAGCTGGTCGTGGTGGTTTACTGGTTTAGTAATATCTTCCATTATGTTTATATTATTGTTTTTTGGCCAATCGTTTGGTTTCTCGGCAAATCTCCGCACTATTTCCAGTTGCCGCGGTGCAGGCAAGAATGTTAGTTTTTTTAATTTCAATTGGAAAAGTCAGTTATGGAATATTGTTTTCCTTGCTGGTGCTATCATAGGAGGAACCTTGGCTGGAACGGTTTTAAACTCAAACGAACCAATTGTTATCTCTCCTTCTACGGTTTCCGATTTACAGGAATTGGGATTTTCATTACCTACAGGCTTGCAACCTGATGAGCTATTTGCTTGGGAAAGTGTGGCCACTTTAAAAGGATTTTTGATATTAGCAATCGGTGGTTTATTTATCGGATTCGGTAGTAGATATGCTGGTGGTTGTACTTCTGGTCATGCTATAAGTGGGTTATCTTCCCTACAGATCCCATCATTAATTGCTGTTATTGGCTTTTTTATTGGTGGATTGCTGATGACACATATCCTATTTCTTTAATTTTTTAATTGAATCAAATCCAATATTATACATTAGGTAATATTTTAATTTACAAATTGGCAAATCGTTAATGCAATGAAATTTCTAAAATTTTTAGTAATCGGTATTTTATTTGGAATCATGATGGCAAAGTCGGAAATTATTTCATGGTATCGCATCCAAGAAATGTTCAGATTTCAATCATTTCACATGTTTGGCATCATAGGAATTGCAGTGATTTCTGGAATTATTGGTGTAATGGTTATCAAAAAATTTAACATCAAAGATTTCAATGGCAATCCGATAGTTTTCCACCCTAAAGAAAAATCACTAATTCGTTATATTGTTGGTGGTACTATATTTGGAATGGGTTGGGCTTTAAGTGGTGCTTTGTCCTGGACCGATGGTCGTCAATATTGGTTATGGATTCTTAAGTATGGGTATCGTATTCCTTTTTTCTATTTTAGGAACCTATCTTTATGGTGTGTTGCGTAGCAAGCTCCCGCATTAATCACTTCCTGTAACATGTGTTACTTTATTTTTATAATATGAATGTACCTTTGCAAAATAAACAATTAAATTTCACAACATGTTTGCATTTCTAAAACCTTATTTGCTTCTACACCTGCTCCTGACTTATCTGAAGTGCTATCAAAAAGCCATTCCTAGTAGATGTTCGCACACCGAGAGTTTGCACAAGCACACCCAAAAGGTGCTGTAAATATACCATTAGATAGAATCGGCAGTTTTGATAAATTCAAAGACAAAAAGATATTGTTGTTTTCTGTCGAAGCGGCAATAGAAGTAGTCAAGCCAAATCTATATTAAAATCAAATGGCTTTGAAAATGTGGTAGATGCAGGCCCATGGGAAAATGTAGCACAATTCACTGGCTAAGAATACTTTGTAGAATGTCAACATTTCTAATACGTGTTCTTTATAAATAATAATGTGCCCTTAGTGTACCTTAGTGAATCCTAAGTGCATCTTAGTGGTAAAAAAAAGTGTTCTTTGTATATCTTAGTGAATCCTTTGTGCACCTTAGTGGTAAAAAATGTGCCCTTAATGTATCTAAGTGAATTCTTTGCGTTCTTAGTGGTAAAAAAAAGTGTTCTTTGTATATCTCAGTGAATTCTTTGTGCACCTTAGTGGTAAAAAATGTGCCCTTAGTGTATCTCAGTGAATCCTAAGTGCATCTTAGTGGTAAAAAAAAGTGTTCTTTGTATATCTCAGTGAATCCTTAGTGCATCTTAGTGGTAAAAAAAAGTGTTCTTTGTATATCTTAGTGAATTCTTTGTGCACCTTAGTGGTAAAAATATCCCCTTAGTGTATCTCAGTGAATCCTAAGTGCATCTTAGTGGTTAAAAATTTACCCTTAGTGTATCTCAGTGAACCCTTAGTGCACCTTAGTGGTAAAATAAAATTTTCAAAATCAAACCAACAACAATACAATGCTTCAAATATTACAACAACCTTGGCCTTGGTATATAGCTGGTCCTCTTATTGGGCTTACCGTACCCGCATTGCTCATTTTAGGAAATAAAAACTTCGGAATCTCATCTTCGCTTAGACATGTTTGTGCTGCATGTATCCCAGCAACATCGAATATTTCAAATATGATTGGAAAAAAGAAATCTGGAATCTATTTTTTTGTCTTAGGTATAATGATAGTGGTTTTTTAGCCGCATACTACTTTCATAACCAATCAGATATTATAGTGTCGCAGTCATTAAAAGCCGAATTGCAGACGTATGGTATCCAAGATTATTCTAATGCGCTTATTCCAACGGATATAGTAAATTGGGATCAGTTTTCACTTTTAAAGGCTTTTATTGTTTTAGTAATAGGTGGATTTTTAGTTCGATTTGGGACAAGATATGCAGTGGATGTACGAGTGGACATTCGATCATGGGTATTTCTGCGATGAACTGGGCATCATTGCTTGCCATGATATGTTTCCATGATTGGTGGTTTCTTTACTCGCCAATTGGTTTTGGCTTTATACTTTCACATTAATTAACCATAACATCTTCAATTATTATCATGTCAAATCAAAATCAAAAGATCTGCAAAAAAGAGAGTTGGATGCCATGTGTGTTAATGAAAGCCAGCTAAGTCATCCTTGGTATTACAATATCAAGTACCTATTAATAGGAATTATTTTGGGATAGTTTTTGTCAAAGCCGAAATAGTATCATGGTTTAGAATCCAAGAAATGTTTAGACTTCAATCATTCCATATGTACGGCATCATAGGCAGTGCCATCATGGTAGGTGCATTATCAGTTTGATGATACGAAGATTTCAAATCAAACCATCTATGGCGAACCAATCGTGATAGTAAACAAGCCATTTAATAAAGGAATTATTTATGGTGGCCTACTATTTGGTATGGGTTGGGCGATAACAGGTGCTTGTCCAGGGCCGCTATTTGCTCAGATTGGATCAGGTGCCAGCGTTGTCATCATCACCATCTTAAGTGCTTTATTGGGTACATGGACTTACGGTTGGTTGCGAGATCGTTTACCTCATTAATATCTAGTCATGAAGCAAAAAAATGAACCTTCATTCGACGAGTCAGTACTCAATATTAAATCCGTATTGTATTTTATAGTCATTGCTATAATAGCTGTAATATTTTTTATTTTCAAATCTTTTAATACGTCAGGAAGCATTATTCCATTACCAAAATTTCAAGCCTTTGAAGTTGATAGCATTCAATCAAAAGCACCTAGCAAGTATTCTAAGTCGAGCGAAAATTTTTGGATTGCACCAGACATAATAAGTCTTAAAGGCTCTGCTTTAGAATCCCAAATACTTTACGGTAAGGAATTAATCCAAAATACAGCTAAATATCTAGGACCTAAAGGCTCTGTGGCACAAATATCTAATGGTATGAATTGTCAAAATTGTCACCTTGATGCTGGTACAAAAATTTATGGCAATAATTATGGATCAGTAGCTTCTACTTTTCCTAAATTTAGAGCAAGAAGCGGCACTGAAGAAAATATCTATAAAAGAGTCAATGATTGTTTTGAGCGCAGCCTAAATGGCCAACCACTTGATACCACAAGCGCAGAAATGCAAG
>JADKGF010000026.1 GCA_016717105.1 Saprospiraceae bacterium
GCATTGGCAACGATTTTCCAAATTCTTCTAGTTGTACCTGGCGTAGTACCAGGTGATGGTGCAACTGAATTAAAAGTTCTATGTGCCTGAATTTCAGATGAACTCGCAAACCTATTTGTTGTCAAGTCACCAAAAACTACAGTAGAACCAGCTACACGTGGATCTCCATTCCAAATTTGAACATAAACTTCATTAAATGGGGAAACTGCCCCAGTATATCCTGTTTGATATGCTAAAAACTCTAAAGAAGTAATGTTCCATTTAACACCAACAGGTAAATCAGCAATAGTAAAATCATCTGCTAACCTAAATCCAGTTGTTCCTGCTAATTTTGAGCCATTGTAGCCTGCAGAAGTTGATGAATAGGTTAAATTTGGCGCATCGTAAGAAACTTCTGACCACTGATACCCAGCTACAGGATTTGACACTCCGCTTGCACTTGTAACGCCAGTTTTTATTGGCCCATTAATGTAGGGCTGCGCATATGTTGATATGCTACAAAAAATGGCAATAATTAAAGTAAGTATATTATTTTGTTGCATTATTACATGTTTTTGTTATTGAAAAATATAGGTTAAATCTGTTCCTGCAAGCACTAAAGATTCATCGTATTTTATTTTTTTGATGATGGTCTCAGCAGCTCTTTGTGCATACTTGTACTGATTGAACCTTGGCTCAGTTAAATCAACCAAGGAAATTTCTTTAGAACCGTTCATATAATAAATATGAATGGAATAAGAAACAACACCAGCGTCTTTACTTTCTTTAATTAACGAAACAACATCAATATTCCTATAAGAAATATCAACTGCTTGGGGAATCATATTGACTACAACTGGATTACTATTTTGTGCAAAACCAGAAATAGACCAAAATGTACTAATCAATAAAAACAGAATAATTTTAAAATAATTCATGAGATTGAGTTTTGGTAAAAAAATTGTTCAAATTTGTAAAATACTCAAAATACTTTGAATATCTACATTCGAGTGCAAAGATAAAACAAATCTAAATTTTTATAATATTATATATAATTGTATATCAATAATATATATAACTGTTATTGACTATTAAAAAATGAATACTTATAATTTCTTAATAATATGTTTTTCAACAATACAAAAAAATATTATCAAACACCAATTATTTTATAAATTTCTTCAATAGACATTTGAATATTGACAAAATGTACCACATTAAACCCAAGCTTTTCTGCAGCTTGTATATTTGCTGCGTTATCATCAATAAATAAAGTTTTATTTACATCTAGATCGTATCTTGAAATCATAAGTTTAAATATCGCTGGATCAGGTTTTTTAAGCTTTTCTTCACCGGAAACCAATATTCCTTCAAACCAATGCAAAAATTCAAATCTATCTAAGGCAACAGGAAATGATTCTGCCGCCCAATTGGTCAATGCAAGTAAACGAAACTTTTCTGATGATTTTAACTGTCGCAATAGTTCGACTGTTTCTTCTATAGAACCTTTCAACATAGTGCCCCAACATCCATAATACATTTTTATTTCAGTTTCATAATGTGGATATTCAGCTATTAACAAATTTGTAGCTTCTTCAAAACTTCTGCCAGCATCCTGTTGTTCGTTCCAATGATTCGTACATATATTCGATAAAAAATATTCCATTGTATCTTCGGAAACAAACACATCTTTATATACGTATCGTGGATTCCAATCTACCAATACGCCACCTAAATCAAATACTATTGTATCTATCATAACCTTCTTACCCAAATATTTCTAAAGCTTACTAAATCACCATGATCTTGTAAAATAAATGGAGCGCCACCATGAAGTACTTGTTTGGGAAAACCAATATATTCTGTAGTACCCACTATCTCAGTATTATTTTGGATCACAATACCATTATGGATGACAGTCACATAGCCGGCTGATACTTTATAACCATTTAAATCAAAAACCGGTGCCTTATATATTATATCATAAGTATTCCAATCTCCCGTTTTTGCGCAAGCATTTGCCAAAGGTGGATGTTGTTTATAAACTGCGCCAGCTTGTCCATTATAGTAAGTCTCATTGTTATAATTATCTAAGATTTGGATTTCATATCTAGATTGTAGAAAAATACCACTATTACCTCTACCCTGTCCTTCGCCCTTAACTATTAGCGGACTTCGCCATTCGAGATGCAAGTGACAATCTTCAAATGAAGCTTTTGAAATTATATCACCACTACCAGGCTTGACTGTAAGCACGCCTTTCTCAAATGTCCAATCTGTGGGCGTTCCGTCTTTTTTAATCCAATTTACCTGATCTTGATTTAAAAGAATAATAGCATCAGAAGGTATATCCGATGATGATTTTAAGCTTTGAACGATAGTAGGCCGTCGTGACCAATCTTCAGTAGCTTTCGGATCTGTTGGTTCTGCTGATTGTGCTTTAGACACACCACAAAATATCATCATAAATAGTAAGAAAATCAAACACTTATGCATTTCACTGGTTTTAGAATTGGAAATAATGGCAAAACTAATAGAAATCAGATTGAAATAATAATTAATTTTGCCCTAGTTTTTATAATCTAAATTAATTTAATCATGAATATTAAGTTTCTCTCGTTTGTAGCCTTCATCTTTTTTCTTTCTTGTTCTTCAAAAAAAGAAAGTAATGTACAAACTACTACAGAAGTGACACCTGCACCTGCCAACGTTGAAACACCTCAAACACCATCTGGTGATGACATAAAATCATTGACATCATTTGTCGGTAAAAAACCTTCAGAAGCTCAAATATTTGACAAATTTGACTTTACAAAAAGATTTGAAAAATTGATGGGTGAACATTACGGCGAATTTAAATCGGATTGGAATCAAGAAACGCCCATCATGAAAGACGGCGAAATTTTATATTTCGTAGGATGTAAAGCAAATGCTTGCCGCGAAAACAAGTTTTTTGTGATGATCGATATGATAACCAATAATATTAATGTTATCCACCTAAAGGATGGAAGACCTGTTAGTCACGAAGAAAGCGCAGTAATAGGCATGTCTGAGAAAATCGCGGAAGATTTTGAGAAGACAAGATCTTCTGATGGTTTATAATTTAAAAGCCTATAATTTATAAGCAAATTCTAAATATTCCAAGGTTGATCATCGTGAGATAATGAGACAACACCGAGTCATACTTAGCTTGGCGTAACTACGGTTTTGAAGTATTCGTACGTACGTTGCAAACCTTCAGCTCGATCAACCTTCGGCGCCCAGCCTAAGATATTTTTGGCTCTTGTGATATCAGGTTGCCTTTGTTTAGGATCATCGACAGGCAATGGGTTGTATATAATGTGTGCTTTCGGATTATTGACCAATGCCAAAACCTCATGAGCAAATTGCATGATGGTGATCTCTGATGGGTTTCCGACATTGACCGGCATATGATAATCACTCAATAACAATCTATAGATACCTTCGACCAAATCATCAACATAGCAAAATGATCGCGTCTGATTGCCTTCACCAAAAACGGTAAGACCTTCTCCTCTAATGGCTTGGGAGAAAAAAGCTGGTAGTACTCGTCCATCTTCGACGCGCATCCTAGGACCATAAGTATTGAAAATACGGACTATCCTTGTTTCTAGTCCGTGAAAGGTATGGTATGCCATTGTTATTGCTTCCTGAAAACGTTTTGCCTCATCATACACGCCGCGTGGCCCTATTGGATTTACATTGCCCCAATAATCTTCTTGTTGCGGATGTACCAAAGGGTCACCATACACTTCTGACGTAGAAGCTATTAGTATCCTCGCATTTTTTGACTTGGCAAGTCCTAAAAGATTATGGGTGCCCAGGGAACCAACTTTTAAGGTCTGAATAGGCATTTTTAAATAATCAATCGGGCTTGCAGGAGATGCAAAATGCAAAATGTAATCCAACTGACCAGGCACATGAACGAATTTGGATACATCATGATGATAATATTCAAAATTTTTCAATGGAAACAAATGCTCGATATTGGCAATATTTCCTGTAATCAAATTATCCATACCAATGACGTGGTATCCTTCTTTGATAAAACGATCACACAAATGTGACCCAATAAAACCAGCTGCACCGGTGATCAATACTTTTTTCAAAATATATTTATATTTAATTTGAAATCAAAAATATGGTTCAAAGGTAGTTAAAAATGTCAAAGACAAAAGCGCGGAATTAGAAATCATTTTTGCGGTTTTAAAATATTTTCAAAAAAAATTCAAGCTTAGATTCGGGCAAAACCAAAGTTTGTAACGATATTTGCGAATTGTATCAGCTTCTAATTGTTAATATTTTATTATTTATGTCAACAAGTCAACACAATATGTCCCCTTTCAAACAAAAAATGTCTGCTTATAATCTACCCCAACAATTGCAGGGAATGGGACTTTATCCATTTTTCAGAACTATAGAATCAGAGCAAGACACCGTTGTCAAAATCGATGGTAAAGATATTTTAATGTTCGGATCCAATAGTTACCTTGGACTGACAAATCATCCAATTCTCAAAGAAGCATCTATCAAAGCAATTGAAAAATACGGTTCAGGCTGTGCAGGATCCAGATTTTTGAATGGTACACTAGATATACATTTGGAATTGGAAGAAAAACTAGCAAACTATGTCGGAAAACCAGGAGCACTTGTTTTTAGTACAGGATTTCAGGTAAACCTAGGTGTAATATCATCTATACCTGGAAGACACGATTACATCATCATGGATGACTTGGATCATGCATGTATTATAGATGGTGCCAGATTATCCTTTGCCAAAACATTGAAATATGCACATAATGACATGGATGCATTAGAAAAAGTGCTTTCCAGATGTGAATATGACAAAATCAAATTAATTGCAATTGACGGCGTGTTTAGTATGGAAGGAGACATTGCCAATCTGCCAAAGATTGTTGAACTTGCCGAAAAATACAATGCTTCTATCATGGTGGATGATGCACATGGACTCGGTGTGTTGGGACAAAATGGTAGCGGAACATCAAACCACTTCGGTCTCACAGACAAGGTGGATCTCATCATGGGTACATTTAGTAAGTCGCTAGCTTCTATTGGTGGGTTTATAGCTGCAGATTTGGACACAATAAATTATCTTAAACATAATGCCCGATCACTGATATTTAGTGCCAGTATCGCACCTGCAAATGCTGCTAGTGTTATTGCTGCAGTAGATCTTATCCAAAAAGAACCCGAAAGAATACAAAGACTATGGGATAATACACATTACGCCATGGCTGCACTCAAAAAAGCAGGATTTGACACTGGACATTCGGTAACGCCTATCATTCCTATCTTGATAAGGGACGATTACAAAACGTTCCAATTAACTAAGATCGCACTAGAAAGAGGAATATTTGTCAATCCAGTTGTTTCTCCTGCCGTACCAAGTACTTCATCATTGATTAGATACTCGCTGATGGCGACACATACGACAGCTCAAATAGATGAGTCCGTGGCCGTATTATCTCAAATAGCCACTGAAATAGGTGTTTTTGACCAGCAAGAATCAACAGTGCATAAATGATAAACATTAGGTACAAAAGATTTCAAGAATAATGATTACTAAAAACCAACAATAAAATGGCAGTTACAATCAGGGAAGTAAGTTTTGATAATGGAATCGCTGATTTCATCAATTTTCCACATGATTTGTATGAAGGTGATCCGAATTATGTACCTGAAATATTTATCGGCCAGAAAGACATGATGAATCCGGCTAAATATCCTTTTCACAAATATGGAAAGGTAAAATATTATTTGGCGGTAAAAAATGGTAAAACTGTAGGCAGGATAGCAGCAATTCAAAATTCAAATTATAATAATCATCATCATTGTAAAGTTGGATTTTTTGGATTTTTTGATTTTGCACAAGACCAAGAAGTTGTAAATGCATTGCTAGATAAAGCCAAACAATACGCTGTAGAAAATGGCAACGAATATCTGATGGGTCCGACCAATTTCACAACAAATGAGACAGCAGGTACCTTGGTTGATGGGTTTCATGAGCCACCGAAAATAATGATGACTTATAACAAACCATATTATGACCAACTCATTCAACATTATGGGCTGAAAAAAGAAATGGATTTATATGCTTACATGATTTATGGGGATAAGGCATCAGAAAAATCAATTAGAATCGCTGATGCAGTTGAATCCAGACTGAAAGCTAAGGGCATAACTATCAGAAATGTAAATGTAAAAGACATCAACAACGAAGCAAAAAGAATCCAGAAAGTATATAATGATGCTTGGGAAGAAAACTGGGGCTTCGTGCCATTTACGGATGCTGAATTTGAATATCTCAAAAACGATCTGAAGATGTTGCTTGATCCAGCTTTTGCATACATTGCAGAGAAAGATGGCGTACCTATAGGTTTTGGGATTACCTTGCCCAATATCAATGAAATCCTTATAAAAAACAAAAGAGGTCGATTGTTTCCTTTCGGAATTTTCAGATTACTATTTGGTAAAAAGAAAACAAAAACGGTTCGTGTTTTGGCTTTGGGCGTCGTAGAACAATATCGAAAAATGGGTATAGAAGCGGTCTTTTTCGCTAAAAATATTCAAGAGACCAAAAGACGTGGACTTGTAGGTGGAGAAGCATCTTGGGTATTGGAAAACAATGAACCCATGAAGGCTGCTGCCGAACACCTCAATGGTGAGCGATATAAGACTTATCGTTTATACAAAATGCCTGTATAAGACAATAATGCAAGAAAAAATTCTAATAACTGGGGCTAATGGATTTATAGGTGGGTATTTGGTGGACGAAGCCATTAGTCAAGGTTTAGATGTATTTGCAGGAGTTCGTAAAGAGAGCAATCACGTTTCATTAAAAGAAAAAAAATTGCAGGTCATTTATATAGATTTTGATGATGAAGCTTCCTTGGTCGATCTGATGCAAAATTATAAATTCGACTATATTATCCATAATGCGGGCATTACAAAGTCACCAGATAAAAATCAATTTCACGAAGTAAATGTCAACTTGCTAGTCAAGCTTACAAAAGCAATACAAAAATCTGGTGTTACCTTAAGAAAGTTTGTTTATATAAGCAGTCTGGCAGCATATGGCCCAGCGGATCATCAGCCCGGCAAAACCATCGCGGAAGATTCTATACCGAAACCAGTGACTGAATATGGAAGGAGTAAATTGGCCGCAGAGCGATATCTCAAAGAAAAAACTCAATTGCCCTACATTATCATCCGTCCTACCGCAGTATATGGACCTAAAGATAAGGAATTTCTCAGTGTTTTTCAGATGGTAATGAATAGAATAAATCTACAACCCGGTCTTAAAACACAATATTTGACCCTTATTTTTATAAAAGATCTGGCAGGTGTGATCCTAAAAGCTACCCTTTCGCCTTACACTAAAACCGCTTATTTTATCAATGACGGATCATTGTATAGTTCCGACCATTTTGTACGCATTATCAAACGAACTTTAAATAAAAAGACGTTGAATATCAAGGTTCCTTTATTCTTGGTAAAAATTATAACGTTCATCATGGAGAATTTTTCGAAACTTATCGGCGAATATTCTATACTTAATACTGACAAAGTGCATGAATTGGAAGCCAGATACTGGAATTGTGATGCATCAAAGGTATCTACTGAGCTAAATTACGCTATCCAATATACGCTCGAAGAAGGCGTAAAAGAAACCGCTGACTGGTATCAGACTCATAAGTGGATTTGAAATAATGCAGACATGGATCAATTAAACAAGAAAAGGATTCTTTTTGTCACTAACCCATTTAGTGGTGCCAAATCAAAAGACCATCTTCGTCAAACCATAGAAACTTATCTCGATCATGCTGTATTTGAATACGACATTCAATACACAGAATATCCCAGTCATGCCACTACCATTGCATCTGATGCTGCCTCCAATGGACTCTTTGCTGTGATAGCCGTAGGTGGCGACGGTACCATCAATGAAGTAGCCAAAGGACTTGTACACACCAAAACAGCTCTCGGCATCGTACCTTTTGGTTCAGGAAATGGATTTTCTTATCATTTAGGTATCAAAAGAGACATCGTAGCCGCTATTCAAGTTCTCAATGAAGCTCATGCGGCACCCATAGATACAGGCAGTGCCAATGATCACTTCTTTGTGAATATTGCAGGACTAGGCCTAGATGCAACCGTAGCATATAAGACAAAATTAAATACCAAAAGGGGATTTTATCCCTACTTCATCAATACATTAAAAGAAAGTACGGGATTTAAATTCTTGCGCCTTGAAATAAAAACCGATGAAAAAACGTGGGAAGACGAATATGCCATGGCTGTAATTGCTAATGGATCAGTGTATGGTTATGATTTTGCCGTAGCACCAGAGGCACATCTAGATGATGGGGCATTTGATATTCTATTGGTCAAAAAAACCCATATATTCAAGTACTTTCTATTGGTACCTAGGATGTTAAATAAGAGTTTTCACAAAAGTTCATTGGTCGTCTATTTCAAAACCAATAATATAAGTATTACCAATAAATCTAAAGGGTATTTTCATGTTGATGGCGAAGGCTTCGAAGCACCAGAAACGATCTCCTTTGTAAACCATCCCAAATCCTTGCTTCTCTTACAGAAAAAATAAAAAAAATCAATGGGCATTCTCATAGCTTGCATTATCCTTAATGCTTTTATCGGCGTAATTTTCAAACTCTTCCATCGGTATAATATCGACAATCTGCAAGCCATTGTGATCAATTATTTTGTATGTGTAGCCACAGCCATGGTGGTCAAAGGTGGATCACCAATTCCAACCGATCTTAGTACGCAACCGTGGTTTTATTATGCACTTGGATTGGGTTTCATCTTCATTATAGTCTTCAATCTGATGGCACTTACCGTCCAGCATTTTGGAGTAGTCGTAGCAACTATATTTCAAAAAATGTCTCTGATCGCACCTACTTTGCTTGCGATACTGATCTATGGCGAACAAGCAGGCATAGCGAAGTGGATAGGAATCCTTTGTTCGGTGCTGGCTATCGTTCTGCTCAGCTATCAGAAATCAGATCTTCCGGAAGAAAAGAAAACAAATACTTTGTTATGGCTGTTCCCTATGTTGACCTTTGCAGGATCCTGTATGATAGATGCATCCCTTTACTTGATCGAGAAAAAAAATCTGGCACAAAATGGTGATATAGGCTTCGTAGCATCTTTATTTTTGTTTGCTGGCATTAATGGATTATTGATCTTGACTATTCAGCTTATTCGTGGAAAAACAAAATTAGCCTGGAAAAATATCATAGGTGGAATTGCCCTGGGCATACCCAATTTTTTCTCCATCTATCTCTTAGTCCTTGCGCTTCAACAAGGTTGGGGAGGATCGATCGTATTTCCGGTCAACAATGTAGGTATTCTGGTCGTAGCTGCGATTTTCGGTTTGGTATTTTTTAAAGAAAAACTCACACCATACAAGCTCGCAGGATTTGCCTTGGCCATCTTATCCATTGTACTTATCACCATGATCTGAAAACACCTGCTCTATGCTGACGGATAGTTATCAAACGATCGCATCTCCTTCAGAAGGCGAATACAAAGAAAAAGGCAGTAAATTCTTGGCTTACGCCTACCCTATGGATGCGGAAAGCGACCTTGATGGTTTTATGACGTCACTCAGAGATATTCATCCTAAGGCAAGGCATTATTGTTATGCTTATAAGTTGGGACTGGATGGAACACGCTTTAGGGCCAATGACGATGGAGAGCCATCAGGTACAGCTGGAAAACCTATTTACGGACAGATCCTAAGTTTTGGGCTCACCAATGTGTGCATCATAGTGATCCGATATTTCGGTGGTACCAAACTCGGCGCATCAGGCTTAATCCATGCCTACAAAGAAGCTTCTAAAGCTGCTCTAGACAATGCTGCAATTATAGAAAAATATCTATATATCTCCTACCAATTGACCTTCGGATATGACCACATGGGCCACATCATGAATGCCCTGAAAGATCCGGACATAGAGATCATAACCAAGGTCTTCGAAGACCACTGTATTGTGAATATTCAAATCAGGCTATCTGTAGAAAACCAAGCCATCCATAGGCTGAAAGCCCGACTCCTCAACAAATCACTAGAAGAAGTGACATCTGAAACGGTTGTTGATTTTTGCGAGATGGTGAGGAAGGAGTAGTTATTCCATCTGTATTTATTAAACTTGACATAATTAATGAGAGGCACTTTTGTTGAATGTTGGAGAAACCGCAAAACTGCCCATTAATTAATTTATCCTATTTTTATCCCGAAGGGATTATATGTTTGTAAACTAAACACAAACCCGGCGAAACCTTCTCTTTTACTATATACATTGGAAAGGGTCGTATTAAAAATACCAATCCCTTTTACTATATATATTGGAATCCTTTGGATTCAATATGTTTCCTAACTCTTTGATTAATAATGAAACCGTATGACTCCCATTAATTAATTTATCCTATTTTTATCCCGAAGGGATTATATGTTTGTAAACTAAACATAAACAACAACAAATTCGACCCTGAAAGGGTCGTATTAAAATGCCTATCTCTTTTACTATATACATTGGAATCCGTTGGATTCGATAATTCTTTGACTATTATAGAAATCATAGGACTACCCAATAATGAATGAATCCTTTTTTATCCCGAAGGGATTATATATTTATAACCTAAACACTAACAATAACATTCGACCCCGAAAGGGTCGTATTAAAATACCTATCTCTTTTACTATATACATTGGAATCCTTTGGATTCGATATGTTTCCTAACTCTTTGATTATTATAGAAATCATATGACTACCCAATAATTAATGAATCCTTTTTTATCCCGAAGGGATTATATGTTTGTAAACTAAACACAAACAACAACATTCGACCCTGCAAGGGTCGTATTAAAATGCCAATCTCTCTTACTATATACATTAGAATCCTTTGGATTCTAAATTATTCAAGCCATTCAAACAAATATTCTTCTCTAAACTCAACTTCGAATTTTTCCAAAAATTCTTTATATTCATCTTTAAATGATATTTTCCGATGATGCTCCTTTTGATTATTAACATATTGAATCACATTGTCCAAGGCCGAATGACTGTACGAAAAAGCCCCGTACCCTTCTTGCCAGCTAAATTTATATTTTGAAAATTTCTTTTCATTAATAAAATCATTTGAAGATTTTTTAATTTCTCTCACCAAATCAGATAAACAGCACGATGGTTTCATCCCTATAATAAAATGTAAATGGTCTGGCATCCCATTTATTGCTAACATTTTCTGCCCTTTATTTCTCACAATTCCAGAAATGTACTTGTACAATTCCTCCTCCCAAGATGTGTGGATCACACATTCTCTTCCTTTGACAGCAAAGACAACTTGAATATATATTTGCGAAAATGTTCCTGCCATTATTACTCAGATTTAATGATGTAAATACAAAATATATACAACTTCTTACCTACTTTTGACTAATTACAAATTTATAATTACAAATTTGTAATTAAATCGTTTTTCATTTTCTCTTAAACGACCACTGGATATACGCCGTCATGATATCTGCTCCATCAGCGTTTTTGCCTATGGCTTTCATCTCATACACGGCTGAATCGCCAGCATTTATCATATTGTCTAGGATATGCGCTAATTCTTTTCCTTGGTCACAAGTAAAAAAAGTGGCAGAAGTAGCCTTTTTGGTAAATTCTGCACGAAATCCAGTCACCAACATAGAGAAATTGCCACGTTCCAAGATGAGTTTTTTGCACAATAGTCCAGTGGCTAGTTCCGCAGCACCTGATAAGGCTCCGAAATAGATCGATCTGAACGGATTTTTGGAACGATAATTAAATGGTACAACGACAACACAGCTTGTATCATTTAGGTCTTTCACCTTGATCCCCCAAAAAGCGACGGACGGCAGATCTTTCCACATTCCTAGCCAAAACTTCCACCTATTTAGTGCGCTTTCTTTAAATTTTAATGCATCCATCTGTATTACTTTGTCATTCTAGGTGTCCACAAAACATCATCAATTCCTTTCGTATATCCTATATACCTACTCAATACAAAGAAATAATCGGACAATCGATTGAGATATATGATAATCAATGGATCAACTGCCGTTTCATGATCTAACGTGATGACTCTTCGCTCCGCCCTGCGACACACCGTACGACACACGTGGGCATGTCCGATGGCTGGATCACCACCCGGAAGGATAAAGTTTTTCAATGGTTCCAACAGCTCATTCATTGTATCCATAGCATTTTCGAGCATTTGAATATCTCCATCATTTATATCCGGCGTGATCATATTTTTGTCTGGATCCGATGCTAGATTTGAGCCGATGGTAAATAAACGCTTCTGAACTTCTGTCAAAAAATAATTCTGTGAAGCCTCAGAAAATGAAGCATTGAGCAAGCCAATAAAGGAATTCAATTCATCGACTGTGCCATAAGCCTCGATGCGTATATCGTCTTTAGAAAGTCGTTTACCGCCAAACAATGCTGTCGTGCCCGAATCTCCTGTTTTTGTATAAATTTTCATTTTCAATGATATATATACGCAAAGGTAAATCAATAATGCCAAATATTGAGATTAACATTTTATAAACTCAATATAAGGTCGAACTCAAATATCTTTGGGCTTTAAATTTGTTCCCTATGACAAACATTTTCAAACTTCATCCATGGCATGGTGTAGAAATCGGCAATGAAGCACCAGAGTTAGTCACCGTATTTATTGAGATCATCCCAAGCGATACTGTCAAATACGAAATAGACAAACATTCTGGTTATCTTAAAGTGGATCGACCGCAAAAATTTAGTAATATAGTTCCGTCATTATATGGGTTTATACCCAAAACATACTGTGCAGAAAGTGTTGCTGACTTAAATATGGCTGCAACAGGCAGAATTGATATCAAAGGCGATGGAGACCCGTTAGATATTTTAGTACTTACAGAACGTGAGATAACACATGGAGATATTTTGGTCAAGGCATTTCCTATCGGTGGATTCCGATTAGTGGACAATAATGAAGCCGATGACAAAATCATAGCAGTTTTAAAAAATGATGATGTTTATGGAATGTGGAAGGACATCACGGACGTACCTGCTACAATTATTAATAGATTAAAACACTATTTTCTCACTTATAAGCAAATGCCCGATAAAGCCCCGACTTGTATCATAGATGCAGTATATGGCAAAGAGACTGCTTTTGAAGTAATCAGGGCTAGCATGTCCGATTACCAAAAACATTACGCTAAGTAAATATTATTGGTGGTCAAAGACAATTTTTCCGAATTGTAGGCCTGCTTCCATAGCTTCAAATCCTTGGTGCAGATTATCCAATTTGTAAACAGTATCAATAACGGGTTTTATTTTATGGTGTGAAACGAAGTCTAGCATATTGCCAAAATCGGTATCTGATCCCATAGTCGAGCCCAAAAGTGAAATCTGTTTCCAAAATATAGGTTGTGGATTTAACCCATCAATTTTGCCGTGTGTACCACCATAAAAAACGATTCTTCCTCCGGGATTACAAACTTTTATTAATTGGTTAAATCCAGCACCAGCAGCACTGTCCACAATGACATCTACGCCACTTGTATCGCTTTGTAGTTTTTTTGTCCATTCGGGATCACGATAATTATATCCACCGCTTGCACCCAAACTTATCGCTTTAGCTATTTTATCATCACTTCCTGACGTCACATAGACCGCACAGTCCAAAGCTAGTGCAAATTGCATGGCGAAAAGTGCGACGCCTCCACCTATACCTGAGATGAGTACTTTGTCATTTTTTTGCAAATTCGCCCTTACCATCAGTGCCCTGTATGCAGTCAATCCAGCCAATGGCAATGCTGCCGCTTCATGATACGATAGATGCGCTGGTTTCGGGTAGATATACTTTTTATTGATAACAATGGCATCCGCAAATGTACCTTCATCTGGCACACCCAATACCCTAAAAGTTGGAGAAACTAAGGTAAGCTTCGACCCCCAATCTAAGCCTGGATTTATGACAACTTCTCGTCCATCACTATCTATTACCACATCCATCTGCACCCATTGTTGCGCCAAGTCTAATGCCTGGATACAAGCCTTTTGTAATCCAAACATCTCTATGATTTAGTGCGGATGCTTTCAAATGGACCATAGCTTCATCTGCTGCAGGTAAAGGCATTTCTTTTTCAATTTGTACAGGAAGCTGCCCGATCTCTTGTATGATATATGATTTCATGTTTTGGATGTTAAATGTGGTTGACGAAATACAAATGTACGATGCTGGAGAGGCCGGCGTTCAAGCTGACTATCAAGTGCTTGTTTACGTTCGTATTTTTACCAAGGCCCACTTTAGTAATATTGAGAAATTGTCCGTTTTCAGTCGATAGGCACCACCAAAACCACAAACCATAACCTTTGGCTTGTCTTTGTAGATTTGAAAAACTAAGGCCTTTATTTTCTTCTGATTTTTAAATTCTGTCAGTTCTTTATTATGATTTTTTCCTTCTTTATCTTCCGCAATACTACCTATACCTTTTCCTATTTCGATACTTTCATCTGTGATTTTTTTTGCTACTCCATCATTTAAAGTATAAAGTCCTTCTTTTGAATTGAGCCATAAAACTCCCGCTTTATCTTCAAGGCCAATACTTACAAAATTTGATTTGATTCCTGCTTTTTTAGAAACATTTGTCAATGTATTATTTGAATATGAAAAAAGACCTGCATTTGAAGATATCCATAATTTTCCTTTGCTATCCCGAAATATCTTATTTATCATCTTGTCATGATACTCCAACGTGGTATCTCTTATGCCCAATGGTAGCTCAGTTTTTAAGTCTTTCCATCAAATACACAAGCCCTTCCATAGTCCCAATCCAAATTTTTCCTTAGCATCCGCTTAGGCATTGCTTATCAAGCCATCTGATTCGTAATAATTCGTCACTAACTCTCCATTGATACTACTAATGCCATCAGTATGTCCAACCCAAATTTTCCCATCTTTATCTTCTGTAATGTCTTTAATGGTTACTCTTCCTCCTGATTCACTTTTAATACTGTCTATGCGAATCAATGAATCATCAGTAAGTTTCCATGCACCATTTTCAGCTCCAAACCAAATATTGCCTTTACTGTCTTGAAACATCATCCTCACTACTTGACTTATCTGCTCTTTTGATTTATATACTAAAATAGAATTTTGCGTTTCATTTGGAACTTGTAATGGATTGTTTGCTAAATCATTTCTAATTTCTGACCTTTGTGATATGATATATATTTTACTTTTTATACTACGCTCATTTTTATTTTTCTTTTCTACTATGGCAAAAACAATTTGAATGACAAATGTTGAATTATGGCAATCAAAGGTAGAAATAATTGAGGTAATTTTACGAAAGTAAAACTTTTTACCTATAATTTTTATTGAGTAAGTTACTTTTGTCTTTATAATAGTACGTTACAGCAATTCATGAATACAATGCAGGAGAATGATCGTCAGGATGTACAAGATGACGATTATATTGACATTATCGGAGCTAACGAAAACAACCTTCGTAATGTTTCGGTAAGGATACCCAGAAATAAGTTGGTTGTGATCACAGGTCTTAGTGGCAGTGGCAAATCATCGTTGGCTTTTGACACCTTATATGCCGAAGGTCAGCGTAGGTATATGGAGACGTTTTCTGCCTATGCGCGCCAATTTATCGGAGCGATGGATAGACCAGATGTAGAGAAAATCGATGGCCTCAGCCCTGTAATATCTATCGAACAAAAGACCACAGCTTGGAATCCTAGATCTACGGTCGGTACGACTACAGAAATTTATGACTTTTTGAGATTGCTTTATGCGAGAGTGGGCGAAGCGTATTCCTTTGTCTCTGGGGAGAAGATGGTAAAATATACGGACGAGCAGATCGTCACCCATGCCATGGAACATTTCGATGGTAAAAAGATTGCTATCTTAGCTCCCGTAGTCCGTGCGAGAAAAGGACATTATCGCGAACTTTTCGATCAGACAAGAAAAAAAGGTTATACCAAAGTTCGGGTTGATGGCGAAATAATTGACCTTGTACAAGGACTCCAAGTCGATAGGTATAAAGTGCATGATATCGAAATCGTTGTGGACAGACTCAAGGTCGAATCTGATAAAGCTGAGCGACTCTCGGCCTCCATAGAAACAGGTCTAAAGCTGGGAAGTGATTTCATCATGATCATAGATACTGATAGCCATGATATTAAGTCATACTCGAAGTCGTTGATGGATCCTATCTCAGGCGTATCATACGATGAGCCTTCACCCAATAATTTTTCTTTCAATTCTCCATATGGTGCTTGCCAAGCTTGTACTGGCTTGGGCGAACAATACAAAGCTGATATTCAGAAAATCATCCCTGATAGATCGAAGAGTATTCAAGAAGAAGGCATCAAACCATTCGGCGCTGTGCGTGACAATAGCACTTTCAAACAAATTCGAAAAATCGCTGAAGAATTCAAGTTTTCATTGACAACGCCTGTGGATAATATTCCAGAGAAGGCCTTGCAAATCATGCTATATGGCGGTGACCAATCCTTCGGTAAGGTTTTTTTCAATACCACCAATGAATATTTGTATGATTTGGGACAGGAAGGTATAGCCAATATGGTCGAAAGATGGTATCGGGAATCCAGTTCAGAAAAAATTAGGTCGTGGGCAGAAGAGTTCCTAAGCATCGTCAAATGTCCAGAATGTGAAGGTTTTCGACTCAAAAAAGAATCACTACACTTCAAATTGGGATCAAAACACATAGGTCATCTTGCCGAAATGAACATCGACGAACTGTATGATTGGATATCAGAATTGCCAGTTTATATGGACGAAAAACAAAAAGTCGTTTCTCAAGAGATTCTAAAAGAAATTAAACTCAGACTTGGATTTTTGGTGGAAGTGGGACTAGGCTATCTTAGTCTCAATCGTACTACAAGAACATTATCAGGTGGAGAATCTCAGCGTACAAGATTGGCCAGTCAGATAGGAAGTCAGCTCACCGGCATCACTTATATCATGGACGAACCAAGTATCGGGTTGCACCAGCGTGACAATCACAAATTGATAAGTGCACTCAGAGACCTTACGGAAATAGGCAATTCGGTACTAGTAGTCGAACATGACAAAGACATCATGCTGGCTTCAGATTATATTATAGATCTAGGGCCAGGTGCAGGTCAGCATGGTGGAGAAATCGTAACTCAAGGTACTCCAGAAGAATTTCTCAAGTCTGGCGGCACGACGGCGGCGTATCTCAGCAATAGATTGCGCATCGAAATTCCCAAAAAAAGGAGAAAAGGCAATGGCAAATTTCTAGAACTAACGGGTGCTACAGGCAATAATCTGAAGGATGTAAAAATACGTATTCCACTTGGTACATTGGTTACCGTAACTGGTGTATCAGGCAGTGGAAAATCTTCGCTAATCAACGAGACGCTCTACCCTATCCTACGACAACATTTCTATAATAGCGTCCAAAAACCACTACCTTACAAAAGTATATCTGGACTCGAAAACTTAGATAAAGTCATCGAAATAGACCAGTCACCAATAGGAAGAACGCCAAGATCAAATCCTGCAACCTATATTGGTGTATTTACCGATATTCGAAAGCTGTATGGCAATATGCCTGAGGCAAAAATCCGCGGTTATCAACTCGGTCGATTTTCATTTAATGTAGCTGGAGGCCGATGCGAGACATGTGAAGGTGCTGGAAAAAAGCTTATCGAAATGAACTTCCTTCCCGACGTCTTGGTAGATTGCGAACAATGTCTAGGCAAGCGATATAATAGAGAAACCCTCGAAATCCTTTTCAAGGGAAAATCGATCTCTGATGTCTTGGATATGCCCGTGGAAGAAGCCACGGAGTTTTTCAAAGGCATACCATCAGTGTATAGAAAACTCAAAACGCTCAATGATGTAGGGCTCGGATATATCACCTTGGGCCAGCAGGCGACGACTTTATCTGGTGGCGAAGCCCAACGAGTAAAACTCTCTGAAGAACTGTCCAAAAAAGATACAGGCAACACGATTTATATCTTGGATGAACCGACTACAGGCTTGCACTTCGATGACATCCGCCAGCTACTATCCGTCATTGACAAACTCGTAGAAAAAGGTAATACAGTCATCATCATCGAGCACAATATGGATGTAATCAAGGTATCGGATTATTTGATAGACCTAGGACCTGAAGGTGGCAAAGCTGGAGGCAATATTTTATTTGCAGGCACGCCAGAAGACATGATCAAAAAGAACAATGGACATACTGCAGAATATTTGAAAAAGGAAATGTTGGAGTAGTTTCTAGGTACTAAATATTAAAATTGCATGGTAAAACTGAAAACAATCGATTCACCAACAAAATTCCATTATTTCAATATAAAATTATAATGTAATATTTTATCTTGTCCGACTTTTATGTAAACAAAGGAATAAAAATCAATACAATTTAGATAATCAACACATTATGAATACTATGCTCAAAATAACTTATATCTTCCTTCTGCTTTTTTGTTTAAATGCACAGCTGCTTTACGGGCAACAATCATGTTCGGATGAAATTTGGTCAAGATATGAAAAGCTGGTTCCAACAATTAAAAAATTGGAGAAAGATAAAAATTTTGCTTCCGTAGATTCTATTTATAAGGAGCAAATTACCCTCATGAACCAACATTGCCCTTGTAGTTACAATTATGCTAATAAAATTCTACAAAAATACCATGGTTTCGTGTATTATAAACTAAATAAACGGGATGAAGCGTTAGAAATGTTTGATAAGAAAATTATTGAATGTACCAATATTAATGATTCTACAGTTTTGTTAATGCAATATAGGAAAGCTCTTTATTGCTTGCGCAACGATGACTATAAAATATGGCATATCACTTGGATGAAGCTATAAAAATTGGTGAAGAAAAATTTGAGAATAATTATAGAGATTTATACGCTAGTAGATATAACAAAGGTGTGTACTATGACTGGAAAAATGATCATAAATCATCACTTAAATGTTATTTAGACAACGAAAAATTGTTGGGTGATTTACCATTAAAAGATACTTCAATCAGGATCACAAATCTACTAAGTTGCGCTGCTAGTGCAAGGCAGATTGGGGAGCATAATGTTCTAAATTCATGTTTGGAAAAGGTGCATCTTTTAACAAAAGGTAGCCGATTTGAAGCGGAAGTAAATCAAACAAAAAACCAAGATGCTTTTAATTATTATGTACAAATAGATGATACATATAAAGCAGATTCTATACTACAATTCATTGATAAAAAGCAGCTATTTGAAGAATATGAAATAGCAATTTTATACATCAAACACTTGATAAAGAAAAATGAAATAAAACTGGCAAAACAGAGTATTGGAATTTTGGATTCTATATTTGGTGTGCAACACTTGCCAAAGCACCAATTTTTTTATGTCAATCTTAATTTGGAAAAAATGAGATTAGGCCGTGACCACATAGAAGATGCGGCCAACTTACCAGAACGCATTACTACATCTTTGCACAATAATTATATCAACTTGATAAACGAAGGTATTGAAATGCAAGCGTCAAATATTTCGGTAATTACATCAAAATATATGTCTGCTGTAGACCTAGTGTCAAAATATGCATCTAATAATACTGCTATTGCCACGATTTATGACAAATTAAATAACGTAAAAAACATCTCAAGCAATTATTATCAATCTCGACAGGCATTTATAAATAGTTCAAATGACGAAGTGTTAAAGCACCACTTCGGCAAATATAAGAAACTTACTAATAAATTGCTTGAAGAAGTAGATAGTGAAATAACTTTAGATTCAATCGACTTTCACTCCAAGATTATCCAACAAAAAATGGAAACTGCTGGTATCAAATGGCATACTAACACAGGTCTAAGAGACATCCGTTCTCATTTACAACAAAGCGAAGCATTTATAGATTTTTATCAACCCACAGACAAATATACTAGGAACAATATGTTTGCATTTATTGTAACAAGAGATAGTTTTTATTTTCATAAATTTACAGGGTTTGTGGATACCCTTAGCCTACAGGCAGGACAAATAAATTATACCAATAATGGCAAAAAAAACAAAGCTTTATATGAATATCTTATCAAACCAATAGTTCCATATTTTTCTAATAAATCCAAACTTTTTATCTCAACAGATGGCATCCTAAATCAAATAGCGATCGAATTGTTGAGCCCTGTGGGAAGTAAAACTCAGATTTTGGAAGATAAATATGAAATAGCTTACATCGAAAATTCAACTGCTTTGCTATCTTTTACAAAAACAAAGCAGAATAAACTTGAAGGCAATCAATTTGCACTCATAGGCGGCATAAAGTATAATTGTATTGGTGGTGAAGATGTGATTGCAGGAACTGACAATCCGCATACATCAAGATCTATTTCGACCTATTTGCCAGGCTCTAAACGAGAAATTGACACTATCGCAGCAAAGTTGACAAAAGCGAGTTATCAAAATGTTGTTTTATCTTCTTGTGATGCTACTAAATTGCAAGTGAAACAATTGCTCGAAGATCAAAAAATCTCTTCCGTCCACATTTCCACACACGGATTTATAGAAAAAACAGAAGAAAACTCATCCAATTATTTTAAGACAAATCTAGATGCACAATTGATGCTTGCGAAAGACAAAAATCAAGAAGACCATAAACTAACTGCACTTGACATTATTGATATAGATATGAAAGAAAAAGAGCTGGTATTTTTATCAGCTTGCAATACTGGTCAAGGATATTACTTACCTGGATTGGGAAATGCAAGCGTTGCAAATGCATTCAAAAAAGCTGGTGCACAAAAAGTGGTGGCAACCTTATGGTCTATCCCTGATGATGTCACGGTAGAACTCTGCGACCATTTTTACACCCATTACCTTATCACAAAAGACGCAAATGAAGCGATGCGAAAGGCCAAAAAAGCATTGAGAAACAAATATGGACCTGAAAAATGGGCTGCATTCAGAGTCATGAATTAAGCCTATATATCTTCTTGGATTTTCTTTAATTTTTTTTGTATTCTGGATTGTCTTTGACCAATTCTATGGCTTTGATCAATTCACTTTTGGTGGCAGGTAATCCGCTATAAAGGGCTAGCACATAATACCATTTTGAAGGCTCATGAAATGAAGAAAAATCGTTTTCTATGAAGGATTTGAACATTGATGAAGCCTTATCGCTTTGTCCCAAGAGCAAATAACAATGGGCAGTCAAATATTGACTTTTCTCATCATCAACATTATCTACTATTATGTCAAGTGCTTCTTTATATGCGCTATTTCTATACAATTCCACAGCCTTGGAATACTCTGTATTTTCTGATCCATCATCTCTCATGATGGCACTGTATAATACCATCACATCACTTCTTGTGATTTTTTTACCTTTCTCATCAGCAATAATCTCATTCTTTTTTATTTGTTTTTGCGGTTTTGTTATTCCAGACTTTTCTAATGAAATTTTAGGTTTTATTACTTTATTGAATGTTTCTGTACTATCTACAGCTGGTAGTGTTTCGGATTGTTGTCCTTTGGATGCAGCTTTTTGGTCTAAAGAATCCAAATTAATCACTTGGTCTTGCTTTACGTTGATTTGTTTACTTACAGGCAAAGTTTGGGTATAAATTATATAACCCAAAACTGACAATACAAGAATGGAAACCAATGACCAAGTCCAATAATTCCTTTTCAATATTGGCTTTATAACATCGTCTTTATCAGCATCTTTATTAATATTTGCCTTTAAGGTGGCAAGTCTATTTTGCATTGCTTGCAAACGAATGCCTGCCTGCAAAATCTTAAAACTTTCAAAATCTTTGGCAAATGCCTGATCAGATATCAGACGTGACTCAAACTCGAGTTTATCTGATTCTGAAAGCTGTCCCGCCAGATACGTTTCGAAGATATGTATATTAAAATCATCCATTTAAAACAAGGCTTATATTTATTTATTCAAAAAATATTTTTTGTAACCTTTTCATACATTTATATTTTAAATTTTTTGTGGTGTCATTGTTTTTATATCCCAATAACAGTGTTATATCATCTAATTTCATCTGTTGATAATACGATAATTCCAACAAAGACTTGCATGGCTCTCCCAGTTTGATCAATGATGAATTTGCCTTAATCAAATCTTCTTGTGCAATTTCTTGATACTCTTCGTCGATGACACCAAGCATTATTTCTGTCGCATTATAGGAAGAAATTCTATTCTTGGCTCGATTGAGCTGAATGATTTTATTTTTGATGATAGAAAAAATATAAGTTTTGATATGCGATGTTAGCAGCGTCAATTTACCAGACACTACATTATCATACAATAACACAATACTCGTTTGAAAAATTTCATCTGCATCTTCAGATTGCAAACTAAACTCCTTTTTTATCCACTGTATAGTATCATTTTTTAAATCTTTATAAAGTATCGTCAAGGTTTTATCAGGGTCAGATTTTATCCTTTCGATCCAGTCCATGAAATAGTATTATCAATTTTGCATAAAAGTATTATTTTTTATGAATAATCGATATATTGATAATGTAAAATTCACAATTATAAAAAACCATGATCAAAGTACGACAAGATCTTAAGCAATCTATTATAAATAAACCGAATGAATTATGTTTGATAACAAAATATTAGGCATCAAAAAATTGAATATATAGTTAGTTCTAACTAATTTAAATTCCACAAAAAAATAATATCATAGACTTAAAGACGGATCAATTTAGCAAAATATGCGTCTAAAAAAGATGAAATGGTTGCTGGTTGATATCCTTCTGAGAAGGCAAAATATATTATCCAATGGGTGCCATTTATTCTTTAAATGATTTGGACAAAAAAAAACCTTTAGGCGTTACAAAGAAACGTCGTGATGTTATAAAGGAACGTCATGATGTTATAAAGGAACGTCATGATGTTATAAAGAAACGTCGTGACGTTACAAAGAAACGTCGTGATGTTACAAAGAAACGTCGTGATGTTACAAAGAAACGTCGTGGTGTTACAAAGAAACGTCGTGATGTTATAAAGAAATTTAAAGGCTTCAATAATAGATAACTGTCTCAAAACAAGTGATTTGATGAAGGCAATATCAATCATTTTGTTGGTTGATGTTATTTTATAAAAATTCCCACAATTATTGGGTTACTATTCTATAAAGGTGAATTAATCATTCGATAACTTATCAATTTGCTCAATGAAAAAGGTCATTGGATTTTCATTTAATGGCTTTTTTCTATTATGATTACTGATAAATCCTCATATAACAAAAGTTATATTTCAGTTGGATGGGATTATAAATAATTTTGTCGGAAACCTTACTTTTTCTTAATCTTTTTAACAATCAAACAAACAACATGGGGCGGACAGTAATACTCGACAATGGACATGGCGGATTGATCAATGGCATTTATCAAACTCCAGGAAAACGGAGTCCAAATTGGGATAAAGGTGTGCTTTTCGAAGGCATGTTTAACCGATGGGTCGTGAATAGGATAATCGAAAAACTCGATCGCAAGAAAATTCCTTACTACCATATTTCTCCTGAATTTACGGATACTACATTGGAAACCAGAACCAACAGAGCTAACCATATTTTCGATCAGAATCCTGATGTGTGGATTCTCTCGATTCATGCTAATGCAGGTGGCGGCACCGGTATCGAAGGATTCACTACACTTGGGCAAAAGACATCAGATGGCATAGGAGATCTAGTCCTTCGCAATTTGAAAGATGATATGATCGGAACTTCAATGCGATTTGACTGGTCGGATGGTGATCGGGACAAAGAAAAAGACTATTATATCTTGAAACGTCCAATGGCACCTGCTTTTCTTATAGAATGTGGATTTATGGATCATCCAATTGATTATAACAACCTTTGGGATGAAATATACATAGACACCCTTGTGGATTCTTTGGTGAGGAGCATTATTGAAGTATATAATATTTAGTGCATAGTGACATATAATCAATGAAAAATCAAGATCATGTCATATTTATAATTGCTATATTTCCTTTTGAAGTTTGCAAATCAAATTGGATCAATTTAGGTTATTGAATTCAACTAAATCTTTTCGATGACCTTGATTTCACCTGAATTTAAATTGGCAGAAGCCAAATGGTATGCTTATGGAGCCATCGGATTTAACTTTTTGCTATAGGCAAAATCATTTCAATTTGAAACACCTTACAACTTATTTTCATTGATCATATCCAATAATTCATCCCTGTAATTCTTGCCTATGGGCAATTGCTTGATCTTACCACCTTCCATGAGTTCGACCATATTGCCAAGGATGGCCGTTATCCTTTTGATATTGACGATATAGGATCGATGTACCCTGCGAAATTTGGTTTCTGGCAGCCTGTCCTCCAAACTTTTCATGGTCTGCAAAGTGATTACTCTTCCTGTATCTTGTCTTATGATAACATAGTCCTTGAGTCCTTCGATATACAAAATATCTTCAAAATTTATCTTGACCAATTTTTTATCTGCCTTTACAAAAAAGAAATCATCCGCTTCAGGTTGATTCAATTCATGCTCAGCTCTTTTGGCAGATAGCTTTTCAGATACCTTATTGACAGCCTTGAGAAATCGTTCTAGGGAAATTGGTTTCAATAAATAATCGACTGCATTGAGATCAAAACCTTCGACAGCATAATCTGGGTATGCCGTGGTGAAGATGACACTTGGTGGATTGGAAAGTGTTCTAAGAAAATCGATTCCCGACAACTGTGGCATTTGGATGTCGAGAAACATCAGATCTATATGCTGAGACTTCAAAACTTCATTGGCTTCAAAGGCATTTTCGCACTTTTTGACCAACTGTATCTCAGGAATCTGGTTTATGTATGTTTCCATGATTTCAAGTGCTAAAGGCTCGTCATCTACTAAAATTGCTTTGATCATTTTAAAAATTTTGTTTATACATTAAAAATTTGACAAATTTAGGTTCAATTCCACCAAATAGGTATTGGGGCTTTCTTTTATTTCTAGGTGATGTTTTTCTGGATAAAGGATGTTCATCCTACGACGAACATTTATCAACCCAATACCTCCAGATCTTTTCTCATAAGTCTTGGGCAGAGATGGCGATCTACTGTTTTCGACCTTCATCATCAAGTCATCACCTGCTAATGTAAGTTCGAGATTGACGTAACCTTGAGATATTTGGTTATTTATGCCGTGTTTAAAGGAATTTTCAATAAATGGAATCAACAATAAAGGTGAAATTTTCTGATCATTGATATCTCCTACTACCTTAAAATTGATGAGCATTTTATTTCCATGTCTCAGCTTTTCGAGATCCAGATAGTTTTGCATATAGTTAATTTCCTTGCTAAGTAAGACTTCTTTTTCGTTGCATTCATACAACATGTAGCGCATCATCTCAGATAATTTCAGCACAATCTCGGGTGCAAGATCTGATTTTTTCAATGTCAATGCATAGAGACTGTTTAATGTATTGAAGAGGAAGTGTGGATTGATTTGTGATTTGAGAAACTTGAGTTCGGACTGTAGATTCTGACTTTCCAATTCTTTTTTGTCCCGTTGCTGAACCAACCAATCATTCATCACCTGATAAATAGTCGTCGATGTACCAACGAAAAATAGTGATATAAAGATATACCATTGGTTGGAAATGTAGTGAGATTGAACTTCTTCATTGCCACTCGTAAATAAGACCAAGAGCATGGTTTTAATGGGTGTCAAAATGATGGCAACCAAAGCCAAGGCTCCAAAATGCCAGTAAAATTTACGGTCTTTCAGATATTTTGGAAATAAAACGAAAATATTGAGATATGCAATCATAGCATAAAATCCGATAGTTACCACGTCAGTAATCAGGGCCTGAAAAAATCCTAGTTTCGGTACTGTCGTCACCATCAAAACCAATAGAAGCGAAGTCCAAAATACCACATGGTAAAATGAATTATGCTTGCTCCACGCTTTGATTTGTGCTTTGACAGAAAAAATACTGAATGACCTCATGACAATAATATCACTTCCTTAAAAGAAATATGATAATACAAAGATACATAGAAGTTAATGTATATACCACTCAATTATAGATGAAGGTAGCAAATAACAAGACAAAGGTAAAAAGCATATCAATCTTGATAAGTAATTATTGAAGTTAATCAGCAATAATAAGCTTTTTGTACGAATGATGCCCTGAAATACTATCTTCAACTTTTATGATGTACATACCTGATTTAAAGTTCGATACATTTAAAAATAGTGGAGAATCCTGTATTAAAACTAGTACACCATCGATTGTCAACACTGATAATTTGAATTTTACTGCGTTGAAGCAGTGACATACACAAGACTCTTCGCAGGATTGGGATGCAGTACAAAATTACTAAGATTGATATCTACGCTCTTACTCACAAAATCTTCGCCATCGCAATCTTCATCAATTCCATTATTTGGTATTTCTACCGCACTTGGGTTTATGGAAGAATCATTATCATTACAGTCTAAATCTGAATTGAAGCTATCACCATCTACATCTATAATCAAAACCAAGCCATCGCAATTTTCATCTATAATATTATTTGCCAATTCCACGGCATTTGGATTTATCTCAGCATTGTCATCATCACAATCCTCATAACTAAAGAAGCCATCGCCGTCTTCGTCTATCTTCACACAACCTAACATTGGTTTGCCCAAAGCTGGTGCTGTTAAACCGCCGCAATCATCTGCAATATTTACAATTATAAGTATATCAGGAAAAGATTTGTGATATGGGAAAGTAAATTCGATATAACAAGAATCTTGACCATTAATGATTTGACCCTTTTGTTTAGTAATGTGATTGTATTGTTGAATTGTGATAATTGGTTTAAACTTGTAATCAAACCCTGTACAAGCATCATAAAAATATGTAACATCAGGTTGTAGTCCATATACCTCATAAGCATAATTAGCCTGTGCGCTATATTTTGATGTCAATGGACCATCTAAACAAATATCACCTTGTCCCTCAAAATCATCGAAAGGTCCAATTTTGTACACTAGACAAGTATCTGTACTAAAATATATCCCATCACAATCCTCATCCAAATTATTATTAGCATAATCATAGGCTTCTGGATTGACGGATGCATTAGTATCATCACAATCCTCATCAATACCAAATCCATCGTTATCTGCATCTAATTCATCAATGACACCATTACAATTATCATCAATCCCATTATCATAGATTTCGAGGGCTGAAGGATTAATATTGGGATTATTGTCATTACAATCCTCGGTGATAGAATATCCATCAAAATCACCATCACTATCCAAGGTATTTTTATCACAATCGTCATCTATTAAATTAAATGGAATTTCAGATTGATTTGGATTGACTGATGCATTGGTATCATCACAATCCTCGTAATCGAAAAACCCATCACCATCTCCATCAAAATATATACAATTCAAGGTCATAACACCATTGCCAACATCACTTAATCGAGAACAATTATGCTTATCCTTGAATTACGATTGCGTACTCTGGAAAGTCTTTTGTCAAATCAAACTTGAATTGTACCGAACAGCCTTCAACTTGCTTTAAAAGACTGCCAAACCCACCATTTTTTGAATTATATTCATAAAGCAATATCAATGCATCCCACAGATCAGAATTATACGCATCACAAAAATTAAATTCATAAGTTCTCTGATCTTCACCGCTAAAAAAATATGCATCATTTGGTTTCACTTGTTTGTCCAACAACAAAAATGGCAGGCTATCACATGGCAAAATTAATTTAAAATCTCCTTTGGCTTTGATTTTATCGATATTGTAGCAGGATTCATTAGGTCCATCATTTCCATCACAATCTTCATCTACTCCATTGTAAAATATCTCGACTGCATCAGGACTTATTTTATTATCCATATCGTTGCAATCTTGATAATCAAAGTACCCATCGTTGTCAACATCCACCTCATCAATTATCCCATTACAATTATCGTCCAAAGCATTTCCATTGATTTCCTGCGAAAGTGGAGAAATATTGGCATTTGTGTCATCACAATCTGCAAATCCATCTACTCCATCGCCATCATGATCCACAAACGGGACAACGATAGATGTGGCAACGCCAATGCTCTTATTGAAGTAAGACCCACTTTTATTCTTTTCCTTTTTTCTCTGCTCTGACCATGTAAGATAAGTTACCACTTGTAGGAATCTTTTTGTCAGTAAACCGAAACTGGCCAGCAGGAATTGATGCTATCATTTGAAAGATGCTGTCTTTGCTTGACTTCCTATATATATAATATTGACTAATATCTGGATCACCTGAGGTATCTGTCCAATCAACTAGGACTTTATCTTGGTCAAATGTTGCTCAACATCCGTTATAGGCTTGACGTATTGCATTCTAAGAGTAGGATCACCCAATAACGAAATAAAATTATTTGCAGAATTTGGTATAGTTTGATTATTTGCATTAACACGTCCGATAGTCGATCCCAAACCAAAATGATATAGAGTTTGTTGGGAACTCCAAGATGTAGCCAATACTGTACCAGAACCAAGAACAGCACGCATCAAATTATTCGTCACATCCCAATCTCCAAAATAGCTACCCCATAAAATTGTAAAAACAGCTTGCAAGGAATCACTTGCAACTTCAGTTGAATTGGTTATACCTTGTGCTGAAACATAAGACCCACCTCCAGCACCATATGCAAACAAGTAACTATTGGACTTTAAACTATCTCTAAATGAACCCGTTATAATATTCTCTGAGCCTAAAATAGGTCCATAATTCCTGAACGTCGGACATCCTGTTGGATTACCAGAAAAAGTACTTTTTCCAAATGCTTTATTTCTAGGCGTAAAAGCCTTTAGTTTTAAATAAATGTGCTTTGTCAAAATAAGCACGTAATAGTTCAATTTCATTTTTTTTGAAAGCGGGCATATTAATAAAATCCACTCTACCAACTTCTATTTCAGCCGTTTCGATATTGCTATTATCATATTTTCCATCTCCAGGAATATTTGATGTTCTAGCAGGCACATTTGGGATATTTACCTTGTAGTCAGTCCACACCTCGTCCATGTCTGCATAATAGAAATCACATGGCCAAGCACCTCTATGATCTCCATGACCATCATGAGCGAAACTACCACTGTATGGTACTGGAATATGCCCCACCAGAAACAAAGACCCCAAGCCATCTTTATGATAATAAGCTTCTTTAATGATTTCTTTTACTTGAGGTACAGGCAAGTTTTGGGTACTACCCTTTCAATTACAGACCATCCGTCTCCTTCTGCATCTTTTTCCATTGTGACAATTTGTCCGTAAGTGCACCATATACAGATTCTTCTACCATCAGCATCACTCTACCTTTGTAATCAATATTAGGTATATCAAATCAGCATAAATATTGGGTAATTAAAAAAATTTCATTCAAAATTGATCATCATTTGAAACCAAGGCATAATGATATGCCTTTCCTGGCTCAGAATCCAAATCAGTAAATGTACCTTCATTCAAATTTTGTGCTACTAGGCTCCATTGTTGATTTATGAATTCCTTTCTATACATTTTGTATGCTTGTAAGCCTTCCCACTTTATAACTGTATGTAAGTTGTCATTTGATAATTCTGGGCTCAATACTTTTAAAACCTGCCTATTCCTTTTGTAAAAAGCTAAATAAACACACAAGAAATAATACTTTAAACAAAGGTTTCATTACATATTTTTTATTGATAAAACAATGGGATAAATGTAATAAAATATCTTAAAATGTCGTATTCCAAAATTATAATTTTATTAAAATAATTTTAAGCGACTTGCTTGTTTAGATAGAAAACTAGATGTTCACATTTCAAACATAAAAAAAAACGCCATCAAGCATAAAGCCGATGGCGTTTTTAGTATTTGTGGAGATGCAGGGACTCGAACCCTGGTCCAGACAAAGCAACTGAATGCTTTCTACATGTTTATCTTCTGTTCGGATTTTCGAAATCTGGCAGGTACAGAAGCCCACGGCGCCGTCATCTTATCTTCTGTAATTTCGGATTGTGATCGAAGCATCTCACGCACCTAGTCCGCGGGTCTGTTGAAGTGCGGCTACCGGCATATATCGGACGTCATCCGGGCGGCACTAAAAGCGTTGCAATCCTAGATTACGCAGCTAATGCGAAGTTATTATCGCCATTTGTGTTTTGATCATCATTTGATAACGGAGTGAACAATCGTGCTCCGACATGCTTACAAACCGATGATCTTTCCTGTCGATACCGGTCATCCCCAAAAAGTAAAATGATACATGATGAATTACGAATGGTCAATAGAATACAAATGTTAAATCTCAAATTACAAATGACAAATGATTCTGTTATCAACGATTACTCGAGTGTATCTTTATACAATCAGTAATAACATAAAAGTGATGTGAAATGTTCCTAAAAACTAAAAATAAATATATGAGTCCTTTTCACAAAAACAAAGGCAAGGTGATTTCTCCTTGCCTTTGAGACTAAATTTAATTAAATATCTACTATCAATTCCAGCCTGGCACTTTGTTTAAGTGTTGGATTTGATCAATTCTATCTGAGGAATAGGTCAACAATTTTTAAGCGGCTTGGGCCAGGTATAGCCGCTACTCCAAAAGGTCCAGTGTACACGGTGTTCCCAATTCAAATGCTGGAGTAGCTGGTGGATTACCATTAGCTACTTTAGCAGGGAATACCATCGATGGAAATAAATCATCTTTTGTAATCTATGAATGTCAGACCATCTTCTTCCATCCAAAGAACTCCAATGCTACTTTCTTTAAGAATAGCGCCTACTAACTGGATGTCTGCAAATGATATATAAAGATTGAGTTGCTGGACTTGCAATCTGTCAACGTACCATATTCAATGTATACCATTTGCCATATCATTTTTCTAGCGTAATTCAACCATATTAAGAAAGTACTTCCGGCATATCTTATTACTATTTGCAGCATCCCAGTATAATTTACAACATCCTTATATTTGTTGGTATATTTTCGTCCCATAGCCGTAAATACCATTGACAAAGCATCAGTGCCTCTGACCTTCTTTTTTATCATCCGTAAGCCATTCAGGGTCTCTCCATATTATTGGTGAAATACAAACCAACTGTCTTCTATTATATTGCGGAAGCAAGTGCCGCGTTAACATTAAATTTAAGGTAGCTGCTTGTAAAATAGAGAATATTGATTCCTTATTGCTATGAGTTTCCAAAAACACACGGATGTGCTTCAAAGTATATTACTATCCGATTTTGCCCTCAGCAATCACATTACCCCAATCTCTCATGTGTAAATACACGCGAGTTTTGAAAAGCTAATAGCTGCATTTTTGATGCTTTATTAACGTAGTATTGCTAATTAAATTTTCAGCGCATCATTCAAATCTGCCAATACTTTTTGATAAACTTCACCCACAGTATTTCTACCTTTCGTTATGTCAGTATTTATGTCAGATTGTGTATTAATACCAACTTCTCTGTAAGGAAACCACGTGTGTTGCCCCACCCGATCTACGTTACATACGGTCTAGCAAAAAACGTTACCAATTCAAAATGTGTAATAGCTCTTAAAAACTTGGCTTGACCAATATAGTCATCACCAACAGCTTTTGAAATTACGCCACTTTCGATAGCCTTTGTTACGCCTTCTATCATAAGATTTGCTCTATTGATCAATCTATAACCATCTACCCAATAGTAAACATTGTTGGCTGTGGTAGGATCATAAGTGGCTGTGTATGTCAATTGATAAAAAGTAGCTGTATTTACAACATCTTCACCTCTATTATCACCTTGTTGTACAAATGCTGCACCCCAAACATATCCACGACCACCATTTGCACTAGTGCTGTTATACTGCCCAATAGCAGCTGCATTATACATTCCATTTAAGGAACTAGCTATCAAGGAAGGCGTGGAAAATGAATCATCCACAGAAATGTTATTGATCGGTGATAAATTGAGGAGATTATCCTCCGTACAGCTATTCATTGAAAAAACAATTAATGTGACTATACTTATTCTAAAAAATATATTTTTCATTTTATCTATTTTAAATATTAATAAATTTGAACTTTTAGAATCCGACATTTATACCAAATGAAACAATTCTTGAAATCGGTGTACCATTTAAGTCAACACCTAAAGTTTCCATTTCAGGATTTAAACCTTTATACTTTGTGATCATCAATACGTTTTGAGCTTGAGCATATACTCTGACTGATGACAAGCCTATTTTCTTAGTTAAGAATGAACCAAGGGTATATCCCAATGAAACATTATCCAAACTAATAAAATCACCATCTTCCACAAATCTTGTCGAAGCACCTGATGTTAGGTTTACAAATGGATTGCTGCTAGCCCAAAGTCTTGGTGTTATTCCGTCACACGGCTTATCTGCGCTTTGCCATCTTCCTAATATTTCTGTACTATTGTTATTCAAATTCATATTCATCAAATCACGTCTGGTAGCATTAAACACCTTGTTGCCACCACTAAATCTAACCAAAAAGTTTAGGTCAAATTGCTTATATCCCATTCTAGATGTAAAACCACCAAAATATGTAGGTAAGGTGTTTCCTAAAATTTTTCTATCTGTTGCCGCACTTAGTGATGATGCTGCACCCAATTCAGATGGATTTGCAGGATTAAATCCTACATAGGTACCAGTAGGTATATTACCTTGAACTAAGCTACCATCACCTTTGACGTAAACTGGATTACCATTTGCTGGATTTACACCCCAATATTCATATCCATAAAGTGAATTCATAGATTCACCTTCGCGGATTATTATATTTGGGTTTATGTTTATATCTGAAGAGCTACCGCCAATGATATCTGCTCCACCATTTGGAAGTGCTACAATTTTATTGGACATCAAAGTCAAATTAGCACCTATTGTCCAAGTGAAGGCCGACTTATTGAGTACATCATACGAAGCTTCAATCTCAAATCCTTTATTTAAAGATTTTCCAATGTTTTTATTTATTCTATTATTGGGTACCCCAAGTGAAGGCGCTACTGGCTCAGAAAAAACTAAATTGTCAATATCATTTTTGAAATAATCAAATTTCAGTCTAAGCCTGTCATTTAATAAGCCTAAATCCAAACCAAAATCTGTTTTATTACTTGTCTCCCAAGTTAATGCATCATTACCAAACTGACCAAATGCTATACCATTTAATGTGCCATATGGCGATGCAACACTCAATCCCAAATATGGGTATGTTCCGAATTCTGTATTTCCAACGGCAGCAAATGAATATCTTAACTTAATTATCGAAAAAATATCTTTCGCACCTTCCCATGAAGAGTTATTAGCTAAATTCAGACCCAAAGAATAGCCTAAGAGAATTGTTCCATTTATTGGCTGGAGCAGCTTAGAAAGTCCATCTTTTCTATAAAATTTGTCCAAAATAACGTTGATCATAATTGTAATTCAATCTACCTAAGTATGAAATAATACCAACTTCACTAGCACCACCACCAGATTGCTGAACTGCATATGCATTAGATACAGTGACTTGATTATAGAATTCATTTAACAAATCTGTTCCTACACTAAAGAAATTTTCATTTCTATCTTTTTGATATTCAGCTACAGCTGTTACACCAATACTGTGCTTTTCATTAATCAACGTATTATAGTTGAGTGCATGCTGGATATTCCACCTTAAATTGTCATTTAAGCTATTTTCAAGTCTTCCGTTTGAGCCTGAACCATCTCCATGAACCGGACTCCAATATAAAAAGCCAGATGTCAATGGATTATCAATACTTCCCATAAGTTTATAAGTCAAACCTTTGTAGATGTCTGCAGTGACGGATGCATTAACAAGTACTCTTTTGATGGTTGATTCAAAGACATTATTATCCAAAACATATGCTATGTTTGATATATTATCTCCTACTGCATCAGTATTATCCCATTGGCCTACTACCGTATTATTAGTTGAAAGGTTATAACCAGTAGGATGATTGGCATTATAAATTGGTGTATTTGGCAATTGTCTGATAGCATTAAAAATATTACCAGATAAAGAGTTTCTACCAGTATTCAATCCATTATACTTTGTTTGAGAATAAGCAATACCACCACCAACTGTCAACCAACGAAGAACTTTATGCTCTAAATTGGTTTTGAAATTAAACCTGTTCATATTATTAGCCTTAGCTACACCATCTTGTGCGCCATATCCAAATGAAGCATAATAAGTTTGTAGCATCATTTCCACCACTAACCGAAAGATTATGATCTGTTTGGAATGCATTATTATTTAAAACTGCAGCTTGCCAATCTGTATCATATGTTGTACCAACAGCCAAGGTGTTTGTCACTCTATTGGTTCTTTTCTCATTAGAAATGGTAATAAAATCATTGGTTTTTAGTAAATCAAAAGTTTTTACAGGATTTGCAAAACCAAAAACTGAATTAAGTGTGACCTTAGCTGTACCTTTTTTACCTTTTTTTGTTGTAATTAATATAACACCATTTGCACCTCTAGAACCGTAAATTGCCGTTGCTGCACCATCTTTCAAAATTTCATACGATTCTATGTCTGCAGGATTCACATCACCTAATCCTGATGCATCTGCATATCCTCCAAGGTCTCCAGAGTAAACTGGCATACCATCCACCACAACTAGTGGATCCGTACCAGAATTTACAGATGCCACACCTCTCGAATTTCGGGCGCTGATCCGAAAATTCCTGATTTGTAGTAATTTGCACACCTGCAGCTCTACCCGCCAATTGACGAGCGAAACTTGGCGTAACCAATCCTGCAATGTCTTTGCCTGTAACACTTGAAATAGCAGAAGTTGCATCACTCTTTCTTTGAGTTCCATATCCAATTACCACCACTTCCTCCAACACTTTACCTTCTGCAAGTGTCACATTCATCACCGAGGCGGTACCGATTTCCATCTCTTTAGTAGAGTAACCCGCATAACTAAATACAAGCGTCGTTACATTTTCAGGAATCTGTAGCTTGTAACTACCGTCCACATCTGTAATGGTGCCAATAGCTGCCGCCTCTTTGGCCAAAACATTCGCGCCAATAAGTGGCACACCTGCATCATCTGTCACTACGCCCGAAACCACTTTCTGAGCATCAGAGTACAATACCCCAAACAACATGATTGCAATAGATAATAAAAATTGTTTCATGCTAAAAATTGTTTTGTTAAATAATTAAAATACATTTCAAATTTGAAAATTTTCAATTTCCAAATCACCTGCAATATTAACTTTAATTTAACATATTTCGCTGCTTTGAACTTATAATTTTTTTTTATTTTTTAACTAAAGAAATAGATAACTAATTAATCAACAGCCTCATAAGACTATAATTAATATTATACATTTTTTTTACATATGTTATTCTCCCTTTTTTTTCTCAAAATATTTTAAAAATTCATATACCCTACACAAAAATTTCTTTTATATTTGTTGCTGTTAGCATACAGGCAATAACCAAATTTTTAAACTCATGAAATATCTTATTCTGACTTTTGTGCTTTTTATCCAAATAAATCTACATGCCCAATGGGTGTATGGCGGTGGCATGAAGTTCAACTCAAATGATGATTACCAAGCCATAGGTCTTAATGCTAAAGTTGGCAAAGACATTGGTGAAAAATTTGATCTTAATACTGATATTTGTTATTATTTAGCGACTGGTTGGTCATTTGACTTCGATCTTCATTATCATCTTTTTAATGTAAATGATCAAGTAATTTTGAATCCACTGGCAGGTATCAATTTTACAAGTACGGATGTGATAAATAATTCATTACTACTTGGAGCTTCCTTTCGATTTCCGACAGACAAATTTACCTACTACCTTGAGCCCAAGTGGATCCTCGATAATAACCAATTGATTATCAGCGCTGGCCTCTTATTTTAAAAATATTCGGTAAAAATTCCAAACAATAAGCCTTATATTTGCCGTTTTGAAAGTATTTGCCCCTTGACAAAACAACACATCCATCTCATAGCCATAGGCGGCGCAGCCATGCACAATATTGCATTAGATCTTCACGCCCAAGGCCACTTTGTCACTGGTTCTGATGATGAAATATATGAACCATCATTGTCCAGACTCCAAAAAGCTGGTATTGCACCCAAGCAATTTGGTTGGTTTCCAGATAAAATAACATCAGATACGGACATCGTCATCCTGGGTATGCACGCCAAAGCCGACAATCCTGAGCTAAAAAAAGCACAAGATTTGGGCATCACAGTCTATTCATATCCTGAATTTGTATATCAACATTCGAAAAACAAAAAACGCATTGCCATAGCTGGCAGCCACGGCAAGACAACGACAACGGCTATGATCCTACATGTTTTGAACCATCTAGGCATGGACTTCGATTATTTGGTTGGTGCGCAGCTTCACGGATTCGATCGTATGGTCAAGCTATCCGACGCACCACTTATCGTCATCGAAGGCGATGAATATCTAAGTAGTACCATAGATCGAGTGCCTAAAATCCACCATTATAAACCACATGTTGCCGTTGTCACAGGAATAGCGTGGGACCACATCAATGTTTTCCCGACGTTTGATAATTACAAAGATCAATTTCGAATCTTTGCGGATACAATGCCTGAAGGAAGCACGCTGATCTACTATGAGAACGATGAAAACCTTGTAGAAATAATTAAAAACTCAAAAGGAAAAACTACTATTCCTTATGGGGCATTACCTTTGACCGCTGATAAAAAAGTAAGCTTCGACGGCATATCCTTCCCTATTTCGATCATCGGTAACCACAATCTGCAAAATATGAATGCGGCAAGGCTCGTTTGCAACACCTTGGGAATAGAAGATGAGAGATTTTTTGATGCTATAAGTGATTTTACAGGTGCGAATAAGCGATTGCAAAAGATTTCAGACTCAGGTGACCGCGTCGTTTATCTGGATTTTGCCCATGCACCTAGCAAGGTAAAGGCAACTACTGAATCTTTTAAAACTTGGTTTGGTGATAAAAGATTGATTGCGGTACTGGAGTTACACACATTCTCAAGTCTAAACAAAGATTTCATCACTCAATATACAGGTAGCCTCGATCCTGCCGATGAAGCCATTATTTTTTATAATGCCCATACCTTGAAAATGAAAAATATGCCTGATTTAGATCACAATTTTTTGAAACAGTGTTTTAGTCATCCACATCTTCAGGTTTTTACCGATGAAGCAGCCTTACATACTTATCTAAACACGAAATCTAAGGACAACATCTTGCTGATGACATCTGGTAATTTCAACCAAATGGCTTTGGACTTTTGAGTATTTTTACTCTTTGCGCAGCCAACCAAGGATATTATAATCTGCGATGGTCCAGTATTGATGAAATTTGACTAGTGGAATTTGTACCCTTGTACTAAGTCCCATGTTCTGTTGGACAATCTCGACATACTCTTCTGAGACCTTGGAGATGATCGCTACATGCCCGAATCGATTGCCTTGATAACCATCATAGACCAATAGATCATTTACCATAGGTCTATATTCCCTAACATTGCGGTATTGCATCAGTCCACGCTTCTTGTTGTAGCCTCTATCGCCTAGTGATTTGTCAAAATAATCTTTTGCATGACCATAGGTATTTGGCATCTTGTGATCCATCACTTCATAGTAATACCGCTTGACAAATTCGACACATTGATATTTTAATCCCAGATTGTATCCATCAGCCGCAACATTGCGCCCTACTACATTGGTAAAGTCTTTTCCATTAAAATACACATTTACGCCATTTAGATTATCGATGGGCTTACCAATAGGATTGGCATCATACCAACTGAAAGAAACAGCAGTAAAACTAAAAAACAAAAATATTACCCATCTTATCGATTGCATAGTCAAGTTTTGCGAGACAAAGGTAAGGAAATCTATTCATAACATATTGACAAAATTATGATAATTCTCTAAAAAGCCAATCTTGGTGCTGGTGTAACGTGCTGATCTGTAAAATCTTGATTCAGGTATTTATAATATGCTGCGATACCTATCATACCAGCATTGTCAGTACAATATTCAAAAGCAGGAATAAAGGTTTTCCATTTTTTGGCTTTGCCTTCGGACTCTAATGCAGATCGCAAACCGCTATTGGCTGATACGCCACCTGCAATTCCTATATTTTTTATTCCGGTGATCGTGGACGCTCGTGTGAGTTTTTTCATCAAAATCTTCACAATGGATGATTGGATAGAAGCACAAAGATCTGCGAGATTGTCCTTGATGAAATTCGGGTTAGCAGCCATCTCCTTTTGTAGAAAATATAAAATCGAAGTTTTCAATCCGCTAAAACTAAAATTCAACTCGCCTACTTGTGGCTCCGGAAAGTCAAATATCGGCTTGCCTTCTCTGGCCAATTTGTCGATAATCGGACCAGCGGGATATTCGAGACCTAACATCTTTCCAGCTTTATCGAATGCTTCGCCCGCCGCATCGTCAAGCGTTGTGCCTAAGACCGTCATTTCTGTATAGTCATCAACACGGACGATTTGTGTATGGCCTCCTGAGACTGTCAGGCATAGAAACGGAAACTCAGGTTTTGGTTCATCTGCAAAATGTGCAAGTATATGTGCGTGCATGTGGTGGACCTCGATCATGGGCAAATCAAGGGCCAATGCCAGTGATTTGGCCATCGAGACACCGACGATCAGGCTACCGAGTAAGCCTGGACCACGAGTAAAAGCAATAGCTGACAGTTCGCCTTTGTCTATATTTGCCGCTTTGAGTGCCGAATCTATTACTGGTATGATGTGTAGCAAATGTTGTCTGCTAGCCAATTCAGGAATGACGCCACCGTATTCGCTATGTACAGTTTGACATGCCATTTTATTGGATATTACCACACCATCACAGATCACAGCAGCACCAGTATCATCACATGAAGACTCGATGGCGAGGATATAAATATTTTTTTTTATCAAGTTTATACCAATATTTGTAAGTGAATTCAAAAAAATAAATAATTTTGCAAACGATACGCCAAAAGTAGTATTTTGTGCATCATTAATAATATATTGAACCAACAATTTTCTATTTCATTACTCAATTATCTAAAACGAAACATTTATGAGGAAGGTAATAAATCTGGTTTTGATTCTAATCACCCTGATTCTTACTTATTGGCTATACTCATCCATTCGAGAGCCTATAGCTTTTCATGCCGAGCGCGACAAACGTAAAGATGCCGTAGTCGCTGTACTCAAAAAAATCCAGGTAGCACAAGATGTGTACAGAATGGTCACTGGTAAGTATGCTGCAAATTTTGATTCTTTATCATCCGTCCTCAACAACGGTAAAATAGAAGTGGCAAAACTCGAAGCAGACCCAACAGATCCGACCAATCAGGATAAATTCGTTACAACAGTATCTTATACTCCAGCAAAGGATAGCTTATTTTCTATATTGAATCAGTCTATCAATGTAGATTCATTAAGATATATACCTTTCGCAGGTGGGAAAACATTTGAGATCGATGCAGACACACTTACACATCAGGGATCACTGGTCAATGTTGTAAAGGTAGGCACAAAATATAAAGAATTCATGGGTGAATTTGCTAATCCTACTTATAAAAAGTACGATAAGTTTTACGACCCTGAAAAAATGATACAATTTGGGGATATGAATTCACCAAATACTAATGGTAACTGGTAAATCTCACTATGTATCAAAGAGATTTTGATTATTCAAACGATATAATCGCTCACAAACTGTCTGTCGTGCTCATGGCAGACAGTTTTTTTTATAGTGTATTTGATGTTGACGGATTGCTCATTTGTCATAAGTCATACACAGGCATCCGGTTTAGTGATGCATCATCCATCAGTCCGATTGTGTCTGATCCTGCTTTGAAGCACCGCTATGCCATGGTGTCAGTCGTTATCATGTCAGGCGATATGCACCAGGCTGATACTTACGATATGGCACTTTTTGATACTATGCCAGGTTTAGAACTAGACATACACAAGATCGATAAATTGCCTGGGCAATCCATCTATAATTATTATGGCATCAACCCACATCAACAGCATTTGTTGGTCCATTTATTCGGCGATAATGGCTTTACGGTGTATAGTTTTCCTTTTTTGTTGGCTGCTTATTTTGTAGGTTTGTCTCAGCCGATGATCCATATCAATCCCAATGAAAACACGATCTTCATCTATGTGCAAAAGGATGATAAATTGCATTTGTACAATGCGATAGACTTCAAAAATGGTAATGATGTGTTGTATTTTGTAATGGCAGCAGCCAAATTTGCAGGCATAGATCCAAACGGAGACACACTCTACATCAGCGGATGGTTGGAGACCAATTCCACGCTTTATACACAGTTGGACGGATATTTCCAAAACATTCGCCTCGTACAAGACGTCTCATTCCGATTACATCCATCAGCAGCTACTTCATTTAAACCGCATTATTATTTTGTCCATTTTATCAATATCTTATGCGGATTATAGGCGGTAGATTCGGTGGGCGCCGATTTATACCACCAGCCAAAAACTGGCCTACAAGACCTACTACAGACTTTGCCAAAGAAGGTCTTTTCAATATGCTCAATAATAAAATAGATTTTGAAACTACAGCGATGCTCGATCTCTTCGGTGGCACGGGCAATCATTCCTATGAGTTCATCTCCCGAGGTTGCGATGATGTGACCTACGTCGATAAGTTTCCGGGTTGTATAGCTTTTGTGACCAAGACAGCTAAGGACCTTAAGATAGAAGATAAAATAAGCATCGTCAAGTCGGATGTGTTTAAGTTTTTGCAACACAATGTCCGACAGTTCGATTATATATTTGCTGGGCCACCATATCCGCTACCCAATTTAAATACCATTCCTGACGAAATCTTCAAATATAATACCTTAGCGGCTGATGGCCTTTTTGTGCTAGAACACAATCCCAACCATAATTTCAAGCAACATCCACGCTATACAGAAGAACGGAACTACGGGACAACGATTTTTAGCTTTTTTCAATAAGGTGAATAACTTTTTTTTTAAAATTAATTTAGGGAATGAAAAATGTGATGCATAGTCACACTTAGCTGATTACAACAATAATTGGAATTTAGAATGATATATTGGACTCTTCACATTGTTTTTACATTCTTTTCTTTTGTCTATATACATGCTTTTCACATCACCTAAAACCACCTACAATCATAAACCAGCATCAAAGCGTCACCAACTGCACCAAACTAACCGAATTTTTCACCCGACTGAGGATCGTGATTTCGTATTCATCCAAGCGGATTTTTTCGTTAACGGCTGGTATTCTACCCAATTTCATGATGATGATGCCGGCCAAAGATGTCACATCTTCGTGTCCTTCGATGGCATAAGGCAAAAATTCATTGATATCATTTAAATTGGCTGTAGCGATGACGTCGTAAGTTTTGTCATCCTTTTTTTACCACAAATGGGATTTCGTTATCGTACTCGTCCTGAATCTCTCCTACCAATTCTTCCACTATATCTTCCATCGTAACGATACCTTCCATACCACCAAACTCATCGACTACCACGGCCATTTGTATGTGTTTTTGTTGGAATTCCTTCATAAGACTGCCTATCTTTCTAGACTGAAGCGTCAAGATGACTGGCCTTATAAGCGTTCTGATGTCCAAGGTTACTTCGGTATTTCTTTTGGCAAGCATATCTTTTATGTAGATAAGGCCGATGACATTGTCGATATTGTTTTCATAACAAGGTATCCTAGAGTAGCCATCTTCGATGATTTTGTTCAATACATTGTCATCAAAACGTTTGATATCTATAGCCGTAACTTGGTTTCTGGGCACCATGATTTGTTTTACAGTACGGTCACCAAAATCAAAGGCATTGCGTATGATTTCATAGTTGGTATTTACGATAGTACCGCTTTCATTGCTTTGTTTGATCAAATATTTCAGCTCATCAGAACTATGTACATCCGTACCATGCACGGCTTCGATACCAAATAATCTAAGCACTATGTTTGCAAATCCATTCAAAACATAAATAAACGGTCTGAAAACAAAGTAAAACAGATTTAAAGGATACGCAATCGCCAAGGTCGTAGATTCTGGTTTTTGGATAGCCAATGACTTGGGTGCAAGTTCACCAAATACGATGTGCAAGACCGTAATGATGGCAAATGAAACCGGTAATGCAATATTGTGTGCCAATTCTGGTGAAATAGTCAGACCTGTGAGATCAAAAATATTGAGAATGATTTTGGAAACTACAGGCTCTCCTACCCAACCGAGTCCAAGACTGGCCAACGTTATACCAAGCTGAGTAGCAGCCAGATACCCATCAAGGTGACTGACAATATGTGAAGACAATTGCGCTGGCTTGCTTCCTTCGTCGGCCTTGACCTTGAGCTGAGAAGCCCGTACTTTGACGATGGCGAATTCGGCAGCGACAAAAAAGCCATTTAGAAAAACCAAGCCAAGCGTAATCAAAATATCAGAAAACATACCATAATTATTTGGGCAAAGATAAGATGATTTGGATTTTTACCATGTATTATTGAATTTATATTTAATATGATGTGATTTCCAAGGCGTAATTGATGGTTTACAAAATACTGTACAACCTATTTTTTGTTAAAATAAATGTGCATTTGTCGTTTATCCCAAAATAAAAGCTTATATTTGTTTTAATTATAAAAACAGAATACGTGATGCTATGCCGACAATACGATACCTATTAAGTTTTACATTAGCGACTTTCTACAGCCACCTTTGTTGCCATTTTCAATTTCATGCTGTACGTAATGATTAGAAAACTAACATGCTTTTTCGTTTGCCTAGTTTTAATTGTTCGCATTCAATCAAATCAGTGTGCACAATGCACGCGAAATGTTACGGTAAAAAAGTTTGAAGTGTACGAAGATATTTTATCTGCAAAGATTGATTACCAAAGTAATTTTAATGTCAGCATGTACCAAACACCTTTGGCATTTGATGTTGATAATGATGGTGTAACTGAAATTATAACATCAGAAAGGGATCTTAACATTTTAAATAAATCAGTTTCCAAAAAGATTTTAGTGATAGACCCAATAAATCAAAATATTGAATCATTAATTACCCTCCTTATTTTTATTGTGGCGTTTCACTACTATCGTTATTGCAAATGTAACTTAAATTGTGAACCAAATTACTTTTTAGCGTTGGCAGATATAGAAAAAAATCCGATAGTCTAAGAAGAAGAAAATCGTTTGTTTAAACAAAAATGGAAAAATATTATGGGTATCAAATACTAAATATGGAGTAAATACAACCTTAACTTACGGTAGTTCCCTAGGACTAGCAGATTTTAATCACGATAATATTCCTGAAATCTATATTTTAAATGAAATTTTTAATGCAATGACTGGTATTAGACTTTGTGAAGGTAAAAACAATAATATTGGTATAGCAGGGTCTCATTTACTAACTGGAATTGAAGGATTTCCAATTGCACTAAATGTTGATGATGAACCATCACTAGAATTAGTTGCAGGAAGTTCAGTTTATAAGATAGATATTTTGAATCTCAATGGTGAATTTGGAAATTCAATGATGCCGTTGAACTTAACGATCAATGGCGTAGTCAATGACGGGATGATAGGATTCATTGATATAGACGGAGATGGAGTTTTAGAAATTTGCCTAAGTAGTGGTAAAACTGCCATGGAAAAAGGATTATTTATCTACAAAATTGAAAATAAAATCCCAAAGTTAATTTCTACATTTGATGCATCAAAAATAAATCAAATTTGGTACACTGGACCATTAATTACAAGTATAGTTAATGGTGAGAAAATGATATATACGAATATTGGAGATGAAATAATAGGATGTAATGATACTAGAAACGGAATTATCAATATTTTACAAAACAAGAAAATTATTGATAAATCAGTATTTACAAGTTTTACTATTATTGACTTAAACCATGACGGTCTTTTAGAAATCATTCATAGAGATGAGGAGTTTTTAAGAATTTTCACTATTGAAAAAAATAACAATTTAACAGAGAATTTTAGTTTTCCATGTAAATCATTTACATACTCTGAAATGCCCATAGTTACTGCTTTAGAAAAAAATGGAGATGCTCGCATCTGTGTTACTTGCATGGATAGTAACAATAAAGGCCGCCTCACCATCTTCGGCCCACCACCAGGCCAACGATGGGCACCGGCCCGCAAGATTTGGCACCAATACGCTTACAATCCCCTTTTTATCAACGACGATGGCACTGTACCACAGTATATGCACAATCCAGCCACCTACAAAAATGGAAAGTACAACAACTTCATGGTGCAGGAGTCACTCATCGATGAAGATGGTAATTATCCAGTAGCAGCTGCATCACTCACGGGTACGGCGGCATGTATCGATTATGATGTCACCACGCAACAATACACGGTGGACTTTTCTGTACACAATCGGTCAGATGCATCGGCATCGGCCTTGTCGGGTCTAGCGGTATCCTTCTACAATGGCAATCCAGAAGCAGGTGGTACACTCATCGGCGTCTATCGCACGACTTCAGATCTGTCCGCAGGCAATACGCTCTCTGGCCTCTCCTACTCCTTTACGGCAAACAATCTCACCTCGCTATATATGATCGTCAATACCGACCAATATCCCATCATGGTATCAGACACCGCATCCTATGGCATCGACGAGTGCGACTATACCGACAATGTCTTTATCCTTCCGGCTCCGCAGTTCACCCAAACCAAACAAGAAATATGCCAAGGTGATAGCTTTGATTTCTTTGGTCAGGCGCTCACGGCATCGGGTACGTATTACCATGAAATAGCAGCTATGAATGCTTGTGATAGTGTGATCGTGGCACTGGAGTTGGTGGTAAAAGTTTGTCAGGTAGAATGCGACCCTAAATGCTATGGAAAGAAGATGTTTGTTAAAGATGCAAAACCCATTGCAGTTACTAAGTTAGCTGAAAGTAGTTTTGATGTTTCTCAATTTCAAACTCCATTGGCCTTTGATGTGGATAATGATGGATTTACAGAAATAATTACATCGTCTTTTACTTTAGATCTGAGTTATTTTGACATTGCAAAAAATATCCAAATCTTAGATGCAAAAAGCCTTAAAATTAAATATACAATTCCAACCGCATATTACTGTGCTGGCGGTGTTTTATCTGTTGTTATTCTAGATATTAACAAAGATTGTGTACCTGAATTTATCGTAGCTGCAATAGATGAAAATATAAATCCACCACAATTTTTTGGAAAATTGATATGCTATGATCTCGCTGGTAACATTGTTTGGATTTCTGATAAAGAATATGGAACTGCATTCAATAATTTCAAATTTGGAGGAGCCTTGGGTGTCGCAGATTTTAATAATGACGAAATCCCTGAAGTATATATTTATAATGAAATATTTAATGCACAAACAGGAATAAAACTTTGTTCAGGTGGCAACAATGGTGTTGGGGAGGGAAATAGCTTTGGAGGCAGAGTAGCAAACTCATTGGCTATTAATACAGATGATAACCCTTCTGATTTAGAATTAGTGGCTGGATATACTGTATATAAAGTTGATATCGAAAACACAATGGGTGAAATAGGAAACGTAATGATTCCAAATAATTTAGTTATAAATGGTAAAAACATTGAAGGGTTGACTGCATTTGCGGATTTAAATATGGATGCCATTCCTGAAATCATTATATCGTCGAATGCTTCAAAAACTCCAAGTGGATTGTATATATACAAGTATGCAAATGGAATTTACACTTTATTATCAGGGCCTGAGAAGTTTTTTCCAAATGAGTTATGGGATACAGGTTTGCCAATGCTTGTAAAATTAGATGGTGCCACTCAAATTAGCTGCATCCTTAGTGCGGATGATAAAATTTTAAACATCCTCATTGAATCGGATTGGAGTTTAAATTTGAAAAGTATTATACCAGCAGTTGAAAATTCAGCAGGTATAGGATTAACTACTTTTGACTTAGATGGGGATGGAAGCTTGGAACTAATACTTAGGGATGAGGAAGCTATAAAGATTTTCCAACATAATGAAAATAATTTCCAATTAAGTACAAGCTTTCCTTGTATTTCTGCTACATTTGCAGAAATGCCAATTATTGTTGCACTTGAAAAAAATGGAGAAGCGAGGATTTGTGTCACATGTGCAGAAAAATTTCTTGACCACTACGGACGCCTCACCATCTTCGGCCCACCACCAGGCCAACGATGGGCACCAGCCCGCAATATTTGGCACCAATATGCTTACAATCCACTTTTTATCAATGACGATGGTACCGTGCCACAGTATATGCATAATCCAGCTACCTACAAAAATGGGAAGTACAACAACTTCATGGTGCAGGAGTCACTCATCGATGAAGATGGCAATTATCCGGTAGTAGCTGCATCAATTACGGGTACGGCAGCATGTATCGATTATGATATCGCCACGCAACAATATACTGTGGACTTTTCTGTGCACAATCGGGCTGATGCATCGGCATCGGCTTTATCGGGTCTAGCGGTATCCTTCTACAATGGCAATCCCGAAGTAGGTGGTACACTCATCGGCGTCTATCGCACAGTAGCAGATCTTGCCGCAGGCAATACGCTCTCTGGGCTCACCTACACCTTTGCAGCAAACAATCTCACCTCGCTATACATGATCGTCAATACCGACCAATACCCGATCATGGTATCCGATACCGCATCCTATGACATCGACGAGTGCGACTATACCGACAATGTATTTATCCTTCCTGCTCCGCAGTTCACCCAAACCAAACAAGAGATATGCCAAGGTGATAGTTATGATTTCTTTGGTCAAGCACTCACAGCATCGGGTACGTATTACCATGAAATAGCAGATATGAACGCTTGTGATAGTGTGATTGTGGCCTTGGAGTTGGTGGTAAAAGTTTGTCAGGTCGAATGCGACCCTAAATGTTACGGTAAAAAGAAGTTTGAAGTGTCCGAAGATATTTTATCTGCAAAGATTGATTACCAAAGTAATTTTAATGTCAGCATGTACCAAACACCTTTGGCATTTGATGTTGATAATGATGATGTAACTGAAATTATAACATCCGAAAGGGATCTTAGCATTTTAAATAAATCAGTTTCCAAAAAGATTTTAGTGATAGACCCTATAAATCAAAATATTGAATCATCAATTACTACTCCTTATTTTTATTGTGGCGTTTCACTACCTATCGTAATTGCAAATGTAACTTCAAATTGTGAACCAAATTACTTTTTAGCGTTGGCAGATATAGACGAAAATCCCGATAGTCTAAGAAGAAGAATCGTTTGTTTAAACAAAAATGGAAAAATATTATGGGTATCTAATACTAAATACGGAGTAAATACAACCTTAACTTACGGCAGTTCTCTAGGACTTGCAGATTTTAATCACGACGGTATTTCTGAAATTTATATTTTCAATGAAATATTTAACGCACAATCGGGTGTCAGACTATGTGAAGGAAAAACCAATAATATTGGTTTTGCTAGTTATTCTCCATTAACAGGAATAAGAGGTTATCCTATTGCTATTAATGTAGATGATGACTCATCTTTAGAGTTGGTCGCTGGTAGTTCTGTTTATAATATAAATTTACAAAACATTAATGAAGAAATTGGTAATACAATGACTTCAGTAAATTTTCAAATAGACAATATTACCAATGATGGGATTATTGCTTTTATGGATTTTGATAGTGACGGTATTTTAGAAATTTGTTTAAGTACTAATAGCACAGCTAGCAAAAAAGGAATTTTTATATACAAAATAATCAATAATACAGCAATCTTGATAGCGGAATTTGAAGGGAGCAAAATAAGTACTAATTGGTATTCAGGGCATCTAACAACAATAAGTTCAAACGGTAAAAATATTATATATTCTGATATAGATGATAAATACTTTGGTTTAGTTAATACAAGTTTTGCAAATTTAGATTTGTTACACACTCAAATAATAATAGACGACTTAGCATTTAATGGATTTACATTATTTGATTTTAACCATGATAATCAATTAGAAATCATTTTTAGAGATAAAGAGTTTTTAAGAATTGCAACAATTGAGAAAACAGATAATATAGTTGAATTGGTAAAGATACCTTGCAAATCTTTCACACATTCAGAAATGCCTATTGTAGCAGCATTTGAAAAAAATGGAGAAGCCCGAATTTGTGTAACATGTATGGATAGTAACAATGAGGGTCGTCTCACCATCTTCGGCCCACCGCCAGGCCAACGATGGGCACCGGCCCGCAATATTTGGCATCAATACGCTTACAATCCACTTTTTATCAATGACGATGGCACCGTACCACAGTATATGCACAATCCAGCCACCTACAAAAATGGGAAGTACAACAACTTCATGGTGCAGGAGTCACTCATTGACGAAGATGGTAATTATCCAGTAGCTGCGGCATCACTTACGGGTACGGCGGCATGTATCGATTACGACATCGCCACTCAACAATATACCGTGGACTTTTCTGTGCACAATCGGGCTGATGCATCAGCATCAGCTCTATCGGGTCTAGCGGTATCCTTCTACAATGGCAATCCAGAAGCAGGTGGTACACTCATCGGCGTATATTACACCACTGCTGATCTTGTCGCAGGCAATACGCTCTCTGGGCTCACCTATACCTTTGCGGCAAGCAATCTCACCTCGCTATACATGATTGTCAATACCGACCAATACCCGATCATGGTATCGGACACCGCATCCTATGACATCGACGAGTGCGACTATACCGACAATGTCTTTATCCTTCCTGCTCCGAAGTTCACCCAAACCAAACAAGAGATATGCCAAGGTGATAGTTATGATTTCTTTGGTCACACTACCGCATCGGGTACGTATTACCATGAAATAGCAGATATGAACGCTTGTGATAGTGTGATTGTGGCCTTGGAGTTGGTGGTAAGTACCACTAAATCCGTCAGCCTCACCGCTACTGCCTGCGATACTTACACCTGGAACGGACAAACCTATACCTCCGATGGTAGTTACATCTACGATACACAAAGTGTCAATGGTTGCGACTCCATCACGACCTTAAATCTCAGCATATATCGCTCCGACCAGCTCAATCTAACCCAACAAAGTTGCGAATCCTATACTTGGAATGGCCAAACCTACAATCAAAGTGGTATCTATACCTATCGCACACAAAATATCCACGGTTGCGACTCCATTGTCACGCTAGATCTCACGGTGTTTCCTTCGATAGATGTAGCCATGACCCATGCCGCTTGTGATACCTTCATCTGGAATGGTCAATCTTATACCGAATCAGGCATTTATACCTTCCAAGCCCAAACACAGCATGGTTGTGATAGCACCGTCACCTTGGACCTTACCATCAGCGATGTCCTGCACACAGAGCTTCCAGTTACTGCATGTGACTCTTACACTTGGAATGGGCAGACCTACGATACAGCAGGAGATTATACCTTCACGGGCATCAGTATGAGTGGTTGTGATAGCATCGCAACACTCCATTTGTCCGTCTTGTCTTCTTCTTTCTCTAATGAAAGTCAGACTGCTTGTACTTCATTTACATGGAATAACCAGACTTATGACCAGAGTGGTACCTATCTCTTCCAAACCAAAAATGCCCAAGGTTGCGACTCTACGGCCACCTTGTATCTGACTGTCCAGCAGCCCACTACATCGGAACCATGGGTCACGGCCTGTGATTCCTATTACTGGGACAACGATCCGTTCGTACACAATACCTCAGGTACTTATACCCAGACCATCCGCAATAAAAATGGCTGCGATAGCCTCATGACCTTGCATCTTCTCATTAGTAATTCCACTTCTGATACCCTAGATGTTAGTGCTTGTGAAGTGTATTATGTCAATGGCAGCATTCCTATTTTTAACGATGTAAAATTTATATTAGAAGCAAAAAATAGCTATGGTTGCGACAGCAATACCGTGTATAACATCACGATCCACCAGCCAAAAGCATCCACCACCACAGAAAATGTATGTGATAGTCTCAATTTCTTTGGCAATACCTTGATAGTACCGGTATCTACACCCATATACTCAGCGACCAGTTCGGATGTGACTCCACGATCACCTTGCAGCTCAATATCTTGTCATCGACATTGACCGATCACATAGCCACATGTGATAGTTATACTTGGCCACAAACAGGCTTGACTTATGATACCTCGGGTATCTTCAGCCAACGATTTACCAATGCGGTTGGTTGTGACTCGACTTACACCTTGGATCTGCGCATCCTACCTTCTTACCAAATCGAAGATACCATAGCAGAATGTGGCGCGTATCTATGGCCGATAGATGGCAGCAATTACGACCATACAGGTAGGTATTCCAAGCGGTTTATCACCCGTGATGGCTGTGATTCCACCTATACCTTGGTGCTCGACATCCGTCCGCAACATCTTTTTGTCGATACAGTCATTACAAATCAGGATTATCTCTGGGATGTAAATAACACCACTTATACTCAGTCAGGCATCTATACCCAAAAGTTCCTTACCTCTTTCGACTGCGACTCTGTCCACATCTTGGATTTGCGCATCAACAAGTCAACGGACATTTTCTTTCCCAATATCATCTCGCCCGATGGTATCAATGGATTTTTTACTGGCTATAGCCATAATACGACGATAACCATCGCTTCCTTATCCGTTTATGACCGTTGGGGCAATCTCCTCTTCCTCAAAGAAAACTTCCCTACCAACGAACCATTGCTCGGTTGGAATGGCAAGTTCCAAGGTCGCGATGTGGTGCCCGGCGTATTTACTTGGCTTGCCGTCATCCGCCTACCCGATGGTTATACTTCGACCTTGTCAGGTGATGTGACGGTGGTACGGTGAGTGAGGAGAAGGGATAGATTGCTTAGGTGGCAAATACAACACTAACACAATGAAAGATTGATTGTAGTGCTTTCCAAAACATCCAACTTTCTTACATTACACCATCTAGGTATTTACACCTATTTTGCCACAATTCAAAAAATAGTTACATAATTTTACACTATATTAAAAATAAAAACTTATATTTGTTTATATTATAAAAATAGAACCATGATGCTATGCCGACAATACAATACAATACAATACAATACAATACAATGTAATTAAGTTTATACGATGTATTGAGTGTGTGCCGCCTTAATGGGATTAAGAATTAGAAATACGTATCTGTTGTAAAAAAATGTATTTTATTATTTTTAATCAAAAAAAAACATTCAATCATGAAAAAATTGTTATCAATTTTTATTTTTAGCTGTTTATTTATATCCAGCAACTATGGTCAGTCAAAAGACCAAAACAACTTTACACAACGTATGAACGATCACATCACACGCTACCTATCTGATGACACGAACATGGCTAAGGCCAAAGAACTCTACGGACACACCTGTGACAAGCACCACGTCGTCACTGAAGAAGAAATAAAGGCAGCGGCTGCCGAAGCCGAAAAACACGCATTTATCCAAGCGAATATGGATGAGTATATGAAGATCTATTTCCCACAGACAGCCAGTAGATCTGTTACTACCGATACCTTTATTTGTGATAATGGGGGCTTCGAAAATGACTTTTTATATTATAAAGGTTATATTTCTACTTATACTTCTGGAAGTAACACATGTACGCCTAATGTACCAGATGGACTCTCGCCACGGTACCTTAACAAACAGATTAGAAATAATGCCTCAGGTATTGATCCATTAATTGGCATCCAAAAAGTAAAATTTGGCAATAAATCACTTAGAATTAACAATAGATATGGCCACCTTCAACAGTGTGAAGGCAATTACGGTATAGATAGAGTTACCAAAAGATTTAAGGTTACAGCTGAAAATCGACAATTTACTGTTTGGTATGCAGTGGCACTTGAAAACCCATCAGGGCATGTAAATCAACAACCATTTTTAAATATTAAATGTGATAAAGCACCAGCAGATGAATTGTGTTTTGATGCTGATTTTCTAAATTGTGCTCAATCTTATTCTGATCCTTGCTTATATCAAAATATAGACGTTATTGATTGGGCGTGTCATAGATTCAATATTCCCACTTCTGAAATTGGAAACATTGCAACGGTAGAAATGATTGTAGCAGATTGTGGTTTAAGTGCACATTTTGGGTATGCATATATTGATGGGTTTTGCGAGCCATGTACTGGAAGTTCATTAGGAAGTATTAATCTCAATGGATCACCTACTGACCCAAATATTGGGATTCAATATTACTCTTGTGATGGTCTAACAGCAAGTGTGTGTGGATCATATACTCTTCCTACTTTATGCGGTGATTGGGCTGTTGTGGATATAACGGTACCAGGATACACAATTCAAAATTTAACTATCAACGAGTCAAATAAAACATTTTGTTTTGATTTCCCAATTTCAAACTTTGGCGCAAATTTATGTCTTGATATTAGTGCCCTCATTACTTTCAAATCTAGCTTGGGTATCAATTTACCGGCGCAGTCTTCCAATACTATAAAAATTTGCAAAGATCTTTATGAATATATATAGTTATTCCGTAGTGGTGGAGGATGTAATGACAACTTATCGCCAGATATATTAAGTGACGATTATTATTATGTGACAGTAAACATATCGGATCCAGACCAAAATGGATGGACTATCCAAAGACAGTTGCTAGATCCTTATGATGGAGAATCTGGTTTATATACAATTACATCAAGTTCAGGTGATGATCAAGTGATCTTAGGCCCATTCCTTATACAGGAAGGATGTTGGGATATTATAATTTCACTACCTAATTGTACTTATACCGATAAGATATGTCCTCCACCATTCTGCTCAGGATGTGATGCATTTGATGGATTAATCATCAGTAATGTAACTTGTATTCCAGCAACTACGCTTGGAGGTACCGATACTTGGTCATTTGATATTTTTGTTCCAGGGTCTGGTTCATATACTATTCTTGGGATTCCTTACAATAAAGGCACAACTAATAATATCCCAGTTGGAAACATTTCTGCAGACTGTATATCTTATAACATTGAAGATGATAATTCCGACTGTATCCAAAGTCTAATTATTTGTCCACCAGTCCCATGTACAGTTAGAAATTGTAATTTGGAAATTTATCCAGGCAAAATTACTTGTACGTGGAATGGCTTTAGTGTAAACCTTCATTCTAATATTAGCAATCTTTGCTATAGCGTTGTAGGTTCGTCAGTTACCGCACCTGTACCTTCTTCAGGCGATATAGGTCCATTTACTGGAAACACAGAAGTAATAATATCTCCTTCACCTTGTGTAAGTAATCCAACCTGTTTTAAAATGCTGTATTTACCTAAACCTAATTGCAACGATCCTAATATCGAATTGAGTCAAGGTAGAACAACAACATCAAAACCTGAATTTAGGCTAAAAGTTGTTCCTAATCCGTTTTCTACAGATGAGTTGACACTCAAAACAGATAAACAAATTATAGGTGAATTTCAATATTCTATTTACAATAGTTCTGGAAAATTGATAAAATCTGGTAAATTTGTTGGGAATGAACAAACAATAAATTTTGAATTTTCAAGCGGCATATATATCCTTAGATATAAAGACGGTGATGGAAAAGAAAATAATTATAAGTTTGTAAAACTGGAGAATTAAGTAAAATTTATTGAAAATGAGGAGCATCTTTCCAGATGCTCCTTTTTATACCCATTTAATAATCATGCGAGGGATACTAATAATAACATTTTTTTTTATTATTGAATTAAAATATTTTTATGCTCAAGCAATTCAATGCAGCCCCGACTCAACACTTTGCTACTCAAAAAAGAAATTTGAAGCTAATTTTACTGTCCAAGTGGAAAAAATGTGGGAATTTAATACTGATGTTGTTCAACGACAAAATCCTATTGTTTTGGACATTGATAATGACTGTATTCCAGAAATTATTATGTCTGGTTTTAATAATTATAACAATGATTGGCTTGCTTCAGATGAAATAATCATTTTTGATACGGATAAAAGACAAATAAAAAAAACCTTTAATACATTCTTTTTTAAAACAAATCCTTCAAACTTTATTATATTACTTTCAAACAATGCTTTTGAAATCATCGTTGCTGTCGCGGATTTAAACTTTAATCCATCAAATGTTGAATAGATTGGTTTGTTATAATGCTGATAGTACTATAAAATGGATTTCTGACCAAAATTTGGAGTTTTATGGGACAAGGTGGTACCCTTTCATTAGCCGATTTCAATCAAGATGGTATTTCTGAAGTGTTTATTCACAATAATATTTTTAATAGTTCTAATGGTAAATTATTGGTCAGCGGTGGCAATAATGGAGTAGGTGGAACAGGTTTGACAACGATTACTGTTGCAGCAAACCTAGATGATAATCCAAATGATTTAGAATTGGCAGCCGGATATACAGTTTATGAAATAGAAATAACAAATCCAAATGGTACACTGGGAAATAACATGATTCCCAATAATATTTTGATCAATGGAATGGGCAGAGATGGACAAATAGCAATAGCCGATATCAACAATGATCAACAATTGGATGTGATTGTTGAAACTGGTCAAATTTTTTATTCTGGTGTTTATATTTACACCTATCTAAATAATAAGTATGAAATTATTTCAAAAAATAGAATGGCCTTATTTTAAATCATTAGGCGTATTATCAGCGAAATGTTACTCAAAAAAGGAAAAATTGATATTTTATTGTCATCGAATGAAACCATTGTTAAAAATTCAATAAACAAACTCATCCATATTATATAAAATTGGGTGATTCAAAAAGCTTACGGCTCAGAGTTTAAAGGGGTACAAGTTTGATTTTAATGAAGATGGCCTAAAAGAAATATTGGTAATCGAGATTAAAAGCAGTTAATAGTGATATGATGCGAAAATAATGACAAGATAATAGTAATTGATTCTGTAAATTGTAAATATAGTGGTAAATTAGCAATAGTAGGCACAGAAGACGAATCATTAATTTGCATACCTTGTCATGAAAAAATACATTGGATTGGAAATAGTGGATACAGTATCTTCAAATTAGCCATCTTCGGCCCAACACTAGGCCAACGCTGGGCACCAGCCCGCAAGATCTGGCATCAATACGCCTACAATCCACTTTTTATCAACGACGATGGTACCGTGCCGCAGTATATGCACAATCCAGCCACCTACAAAAATGGGAAGTACAACAACTTCATGGTGCAGGAGTCACTCATTGACGAAGATGGTAATTATCCAGTAGCAGCTGCATCACTTACGGGCACGGCGGCATGTATCGATTATGATATCGCCACGCAACAATACACGGTGGACTTTTCTGTGCACAATCGGGTTGATGCTTCGGCATCGGCCTTGTCGGGTCTAGCAGTATCCTTCTACAATGGCAATCCCGAAACAAGGTGGTACACTCATCGGCGTCTATCGCACCACAGCAGATCTTGCCGCAGGTAATACGCTCTCTGGGCTCTCCTACTCCTTTGCGGCAAACAATCTCACATCGCTATACATGATTGTCAATACCGATCAATACCCGATCATGGTATCGGACACCGCATCCTATGACATCGACGAGTGCGATTATACCGACAATGTATTTATCCTTTCTGCTCCGAAGTTCAATCAATCCAAATATGAGATATGCCAAGGTGATAGCTATGATTTCTTTGGCCAAGCCCTCACGGCGACAGGTACCTATATCCATGAAATAGCAGATATAAACGCTTGTGATAGTGTGATCGTGGCCTTGGAGCTTTTGGTAAGTACTACTAAATCCGTCAGCCTTACCGCTACGGCCTGCGATACTTACACCTGGAATGGACAAACCTATACCACCGATGGCAGCTACGTCCACGATACTCAAAGTGTCAATGGCTGCGATTCCATCACCACCTTAAATCTTAGCGTATATCGCTCCGACCAGCTCAACATGACGCAACAAAGTTGCGATGATTATGTCTGGAATGGCCAAACCTACAATCAAAGCGGTATCTATACCTACCGCACACAAAACATCCACGGTTGCGACTCCATCGTCACGCTAGATCTCATGGTGTTTCCTTCGATCGATATATCCATGACCCACGCCGCTTGTGATACGTTCATCTGGAATGGCCAATCTTATACCCAGTCTGGCATTTATACCTTCCAATCCCAGACACAGCATGGATGCGATAGTACCGTCACCTTGGATCTCGCCATCAGCGATGTGCTGCACACTGAGCTTCCTGTCACCGCTTGTGATTCTTATACGTGGAATGGGCAGACCTACGATACAGCAGGAGATTATACCTTCACGGGCATCAGTATGAGTGGTTGTGATAGCATCGCTACTTTACATTTGTCCGTCTTATCTTCTACTTTCTCAATGAAAGTCAGACTGCTTGTGCTTCATTTACATGGAATAACCAGACTTATGACCAGAGTGGTACCTATCTCTTCCAAACCAAAAATGCCCAAGGTTGCGACTCCACGGCTACCTTGTATCTAACTGTCCATCAGCCTACTACTTCGGAACAATGGGTCACAGCCTGTGATTCCTATTACTGGGACAACGATCCATTTGTACACAATACTTCTGGCACTTACACCCAGACCATCCGCAATAAAAATGGCTGTGATAGCCTCATGACTTTGCATCTCCTTATTAGCAAATCCACTTCTGATACCCTAGATGTTAGTGCTTGTGAAGTGTATTATGTCATTGGTAGCATTCCTATTTTTAACGATGTAAAATTAGTAATTGAAGGACAAAATAGCAACGGGTGCGACAGTAATACCGTGTATAACATCACGATCCACCAGCCAAAAGCATCCACCACCACAGAAAATGTATGCGACAGTCTCAATTTCTTTGGTAATATCTTGGATAGTACTGGCATCTACACCCACACGCTCAGCGACCAGTTCGGTTGTGACTCCACGATCACTTTGCAGCTCAATATCTTGTCATCGACATTGACCGATCGTATCGCCACGTGTGATAGCTATACTTGGCCACAAACGGGCTTGACCTATGATACATCGGGTATCTTCAGCCGACAATTTACCAATGCCGTAGGTTGTGACTCGACTTACACCTTGGATTTACACATCCTACCATCATACCAAATCGAAGATACCGTCGCAGAATGTGGCGCCTATCTATGGCCGATTGATGGCAGCAATTACGACCATACTGGTAGATATTCCAAGCGGTTTATCACCCGTGATGGATGTGATTCCACCTATACCTTGGTGCTCGACATCCGTCCGCAACATCTTTTGGTTGATACTGTCATTACAAATCAGGATTATCTTTGGGATGTAAATAACACCACTTATACTCAATCAGGCATCTATACCCAAAAGTTCCTTACCTCGTTCGACTGCGACTCTGTCCACATCTTGGATTTGCGCATCAACAAGTCAACGGACATTTTCTTTCCCAATATCATCTCGCCCGATGGTATCAATGGATTTTTTACTGGCTATAGCCAAAATACCGCAATGACCATCGCATCCTTATCCGTCTATGACCGTTGGGGCAATCTCCACAAAGAAAACTTCCTACCAACGATCCATTCCTCGGCTGGAATGGCAAGTTCAATGTCGCGATGTGGTGCCCGGCGTATTTTCTTGGCTTGCCATCATCCGCCTACCCGATGGTTACATCGACCTTCGGGTGTGACGGCGGCGGTGGTGGGGCTTGGGTTTGCTGTTTTGGATCGGCCTCAAGGAATTTGCCGTTAAAAATCAAGAAACAAAACCGTTTAGAATTTAAAACTGTATGAGCCGAAGGAATGTTAGATGCGAGTCAAATTAACGTTAGTTCAACAAATATCAATACGAAGCACAAAATTGAAAGGCGAGTTTTAAATTCACGGTTTAGGTTTTGATTTTAGGCTCAGTCATTATAGCCTTGATTTTCACGCTAAAGTCGTGACATGTTTGTTTACTTGTATCAATGCCTGTCACGCAAGGCGTGAACAAAAGAAAAGAAAGTAAAATCAAATTGATACCTTCAATTTACACCTACATATTAAAATATGACCTTGTCGGGTGATGTGACGGTGGTGCGGTGAGTGGGGAATCTATTCCTAAAATATTCAGTTGTCCGACAAAAATACAATACCTTTGCGGCTTCAATAAAATCAACGTATGAATATTTGGAATACCATCGTCTTGGCTATCATCGAAGGACTTACCGAGTTCCTTCCAGTTTCATCTACGGGTCATATGATTCTTGCGTCTTCAGCCATGCAAATCCACGATGATGAATTTGTCAAAACCTTCGAAATTTGTATTCAATTGGGTGCAATCATGGCCATAGCACTCATGTACATCAAACGATTTTTTCAAGGTATTGATATTTATATAAAATTGTTGGTGGCTTTTATCCCTACTGCTATTATCGGCTTTTTGGCTTATGACATTATCAAAGCGTATTTGTTTAATGATATAGTTGTGTCTGTTTCACTGATTATCGGTGGTATTATCTTGATTTGGGTGGACAATAAAGTACAAGCGAAAGCTTCTCAGGTAGATGTTTTGGAAAATATTCCCATAAAAAATGCCTTTTACATCGGTCTTGTCCAGTGTTTGTCTATGATCCCAGGTACTTCTAGGGCTGCGGCAACTATTGTCGGCGGTGTATTCAATAAATTGGACAAAAAGCAAGCTACGGAGTTTTCATTTCTTTTGGCGATTCCCACTATGTTTGCGGCTACAGGCTACGACTTGCTCAAGACACCAATAGATTTTACGGCCGAACAGTGGAAATTATTAGCCATTGGTTTGGTGTTGGCAGCCATATCCGCTTGGTTTGCCGTAAAGATATTTCTAAATCTTGTGGACAAATATGGTTTCAAACCATTTGGATATTACCGAATTGCTTTAGGATTTATCTACTTGATTCTGATGACTTGAAAATGTAATACCAGGTAAGAGCAAAGGCCAACAAGTGTTGAGGCCCGGTTAACGTTGCCAGAGAGCAGGTTATCTAAATACTTATCTTGGGAATGTATTCCAAGGAAAGTAGAAGGTGGAAATGCTTTGATGGTGACGTGTTCGAGTGTCACAGGATGTATAAATGACATCTCTCTGCAATGTAAGGCAATAGACTTATCAGGTAATGGATATTCGGCACCATATTTTAAGTCTCCAACAATAGGACAATTTATTTTGGACAACTGTACCCTGATTTGATGTGGTCTTCCAGTAAGTGGCTCTACTTCTAGCAATACCTTTCCATCCAATTCACCCATTTGTTTATACTTAAGTGTGGCTTCTTTGGACCCAGGTTTTTTGGATGCGTATGCTTTTACGATATTTTTAGATTCATCTTTAGTAAGGTGATGTGTCAGTGTGCCTTCTAGTTCTTCAGGTCTGATGGAAACGATAGCCAGGTATTTTTTAGAAATGGTTTTTTCTTGCAACATCTTGTTCATCCTAACCAATGCCTTGGATGTACGGGCAAAAATAACGACACCACTCACAGGACGATCTAAGCGATGGATTACACCTAGGAAAACGTCACCGGGTTTGTTGTATCTCAACTTGATGTATTGCTTGACTGCATCGGCAAGTGTCTCATCACCAGTCTCATCACCATGTACCAAGGCACCAACAGGTTTATTGATTGCAATCAGGTGATTGTCTTCATGTATCACCTTCAGGCCGTGCATTATGGGTTTTTCTTGTCTCATACCGCAAAGGTAGTGAATTTTGAAGTGATTACATTACTGTTTTTGTTCAAGCTCTTCTTTGGGCATCGAATCATCAGGCAAGTTGAATACGGGTACAAATTTACCTTTGCCTAATCTATACTTGAAATACAAGCCAAAATGGGTGTACCAGTCTTGTTTATCGGGTCGGCCTCGACCTGTACCTGTCGGCAATAAAACGGGTCCAGTATTCAGATATTCTCCGGTTCTGTTAGCAAGCGCAGCGCCAAGTGGATTGCCAGCAGCGACCATTTCGTTGTAGTTCACATAGGTACCGCTCACATCATCGAGATAGTCGGTGTTTGCCTTTCGTGGACTTACTTCCATACCAAAAGACAGGCGCTTAGACAAGTCAAACTCCACAATAAGACCATAAAACCTAGAAATACTAGACAGCGAATACGGTTTCTTACCAGAACCAGGTATCGTTTGGCCTTCTGTACCTAAGGGTTGCAATTGTACCCAAGCACCTTTATAATATGCGTGTGGATCGAATTGTATATAGTTTAGCCCAGCAGTGATGTATAAATTTATTTTGTATTTATTGAGGCCTTTCCATAGCTGATTTACAAGGAGATCTGTATAAAGGCCATATTCGTAAAGTGGTGAAGCAAAACTTAGATTGCGTTCTTTTCTACTTATATCATCAGCAAATGCATCATCGCCCGACAATCGTCCTATCATAAATCTAGTATGGATCGTAGCCCAATCAGCAATACCATATCCACCTGAAATGCCCCAACATAGGTTACCAGGCCCAAAACTCAAATCCAATGGTTTAGGTGCCAAGTCTCCTTGGTAATACATCGTCCCAAAATGGGCTTTAAAATAAAAGTTCTGACTTTTTGCCTGATATGAACAAAGCCATATCAGCAAAATGAACATCAAAAAGCGAAAATTCACATATAAAATTTTAGGTTTATATAGATTTCTGACTTTTTAGGGTTTGAAGATAACACTGCACTCATCCAATCTACATCCATTGCAAAAAATACAAACATATCGACAGGCGAAAACATGGATTTAGCATCTGCTTACATACTTGCACCTGCACGCTGATGCAAATCTAATACAAATTCCAATACTGTTGCTTACAATTGCCTACAATTCGTCAAAATGTAAAATATAAGTCAATATTGGATTTTCCTTATAAAATTCCTTCAGGTAACGACATATATATCCTTTTTTGTGCTTCTGATACTTCATTAATCAAAGCGTCTGCCAAAGGTATCATAACCAATTGCCCTTTCCTACGCATCATTGCCATCACTTGCCCTGGAAATATCTGAATATCTTCAATAACACCAGCAAGCACATTTTCATTCCAAATTTCAAAATCGATCCATCCAGTTTTAGTACTTTCTCTGATTGTTTCTGTTTCACGCAAATCCTTTTCCCTTAGAAAAATATCTTTCAAAGTAAATCTTGAAGCTGCTTCTGGCGAATCCACTTCTTCCATCTTAAATAGGATGTAATTATTTTCTCTTATATTCTCAATAAAGTATGGTACATAAGCGCCATTTATCTTGACGAAAATATGAGGTGATGCTACAAAATCTTCGATAAATTCGTCACCGATCTCTACTTTTAACTCGCCTGAAGTACCTACAGGCTTAAGAATCGTACCTATTTTTACAAACTGAGTGCGCAATGACGACATTATTTGTGATCAATTAATGTCAAGGTATGAATAAATCCTTTTTTAGCCTTAGTTTCCCAAGGATCATTGGGTTTGCTACCATCAGAGTCCAAGATGGTAATCTCCTTTTTGACCAAGCCGATACCATCTGCATAATATTCATCCGCTTTCCTTCGGTCGATGATGGAAGTTTCGTCCACGAGATTGACATGAAGACTTTTCACTGTTTTATCCTTGTAAGAAATGTCTGTAGCTAAGGATTTGATTTGATGATTCCAGCTATCATATGGCTCTAACATTTCTCCGCCTACCTCAACTTTCAAATCTTCATTCACATATACATTGCCATCAAATCTTAATCCTTCTTTGACTGGAAATACCAATTTTACAAACTTAATATTTTCTTCTGTCCTGATAGCATTAGATTTATTTTTTTGGATAGTCCAAGTATTTATTCTCTGCCAAGGATCAGCTTCATTTCTTTTAAAAAATCGGTTTAATTTATAGTTAGTATCACCACTCAAATCTAGAAACGGATCACCTATTTCTTCCATGATTAGAGCATGAAAGGTATCTTTTCGAGCGCCACCATTCGTAAATATGATACTGTCTGAAGCATAAACCCAAACATTGCCCTTCTTTAGTGGGAAATATCCGTAACCAAATGTTGCTGTATCAATGGTCTCTGTTTCGCTATTACATGATAAAAATGAAAGACATACGGCAACAGCAATTAAGGCAAACACATTAAATTTAATCATAATATTTTAATTTAGAATAGAAACGTTCATCCTTTGGATTTATTGTGATTACAAATTAGCCCATTGGCGCAAAAGAACTATTTTTGATAATTCCACCACCTATGACGTCATCATTTTCGTAAAACACAGCTGATTGCCCTGGTGCGATACCACGTACATTGGCAAAAAACTCTACTTTAACTTCATCACCTATCTGATGTAAAGCAGACATCACGCCGCCATCATTGTATCGCACTTGGGTTGCTGCTTCCATGCCATCCGTTATGGCTTCATATTTCATCATATTTATTTGGCCAACAGTCATTCCATTTCGAATGAGTTCGTCGATCTCACCCAAAACCACGGTATTGGTTTCTGGAATTATACCAGTCACAAACATAGGTTTTAGAAAGCCGCCACCAAGTCCTTTGCGCTGTCCGATTGTGTAAAACGGATATCCTTCATGTTTACCCAAAACTTCTCCTTGGGCATTGACGAAAGTACCACCTTTTACAGATTCTTCCAAACCAGGTACTCTCCGTTTCAAGAAGCCGCGGTAATCATTATCTGGGACAAAACATATCTCATAACTTTCTGCCTTTTTGGACAATTCTTCATAACCAAAATCTTTGGCCATCTGACGTATTTCTGTTTTCGAAAAATGCCCTAAAGGAAACGAACTGCGTTCGAGACATGACTGAGTAAGTCCCCACAATACATAAGATTGATCCTTTCGATCATCATGACCTTTGGAAATAAATTTCCTATTATTATGTTCTTTAATTACCGCATAATGCCCTGTCGCTATTGATTCGCAATCCATAGCATCAGCTCTTTTAAGCAGCGCACTCCACTTTATGTGGGTATTGCACAGTACGCATGGATTGGGTGTACGACCTGCTATATATTCTTCCACAAAATTATCGATCACATAGTCACCAAACTCTTCTCTTATATCCACAATAAAATGGTGAAATCCCATATTTACGGCCACTTGCCTAGCATCATTGATCGAATCAAGCGAGCAACATCCGGTTTCTTTTTTGGATCCGCCAGCACTGGCATAATCCCATGTTTTCATGGTAATACCCACCACTTCATAACCTTGTTCGTGCAGCATCATAGCTGCAACGGTGCTATCTATACCACCGCTCATCGCTACTAATACCCTACCGTTTCTGCTCATCAGACTTAATAATTAAAGTGCAAAGATAATGAATTTTATTTTCATTACCTGAAAAGGTGGTTGTTGGGCTACAAATCTACGATGAACGTTGTGCGATAGCGTGATACCTTTTGACATGTGGACCAAGAAAAATCCTTGCATACATCCTAATCAATGCAATACCCGAAATCACAAATCCAAGCGCTAAGTAAAAGGCTAAAAATACCTGATCATAAGCTATGTGAGAGAACAAAATGTCTTCGCCCACAAAAGTACTTGTAATCGGAAATCCAGCTACTCCAAGGCAAGCCAAAAGGAATAAAGCTGCCAATCGTGGGTGCTCAAAAACATGACCTTGAAACTTATTCAAATCTACGCCAGGTTCCAGCTTTGTCATTTTCCAAAGAACAAAATATCCTAATATACCCGAAGGAATTACGCCAGCCAAATGGAAAAATATTTCATAAAATGTAAGATGCTCATTAAATGAAATCGCTAAAACTACCCAAAAATGATTCATCAGCAACAAGGTCCATACCACAAAAACATTCCATCGTCCAGAATATGCCCTGAATACCAACATCAAACCAATTAATGCAAAGATTTCAGGCAATTTTTCTACCAAAAAAGGTGGCAAACTATATCTTGTAAGCTGTATCAGCACACCTGCTATAAAGGTAGGAATCGTGATATAATATACGTTTTTGATATTGATAAATCGAAGTAGGTTACCCAATTTCTTAAATGGTTTCCAGAGTAATTTATCCAGTAAATCATCCATATTGTATTCTTTGATGCTCAACAAAAACAAGGTATATTCAAGTTTTTTGCTGAAATGGGTTTCAATATGTTCATGCTTGGGAACAAAGTGGTAAAATTGCTCTCTTATCAAATAATTCACTGCGGAAGGAGAAACCAAAAGTTGGTACGTACGCAAAAAAAGCATTTCCAGCAAAATGGAATAAGGCAAAATTTTTAAATCGTAAGGCGACCTCAAGGAACATTAGGCCAATCTGCGCCACGGATGCATAGGCAATTTGGCTTTTGACCGAGGATTGTACACGACCTATGGATGCTCCAATGGCAGCTGTAAAAATCCCTACTGCCCCGATCATAATACGGGCAATAAGTTGATGTTCCCAGAAGGGCATCGTCCTAATCAACAAAAACAATCCTAAATGCACAGACAATGATCCATAAAATATTGCGCTCGATGGTGTAGGCCCTTCCATTGCTCTTGGCAACCAAGATGAAAATGGAAATTGAGCGGATTTAGCACATGCCGCTGTCAACAACATGATGGATATAAAAAGACCAAAAACTGAATGGGCTTCCAAATGGTGATGGACAAGTTCATAATTTTGAATCTTGGCGAATGTGATATTTTCATGCCATAAATGATGACTCGCCCACATTGCAAGTATAATACCTACATCACCTATACGATAAATAGAAAAAACTTTAAACGCATTTTTGACTGGCAGATAGCGCTCTCTATAGAAAGCAACCAAAAGAAATGACGTCAAACCTAAGATTTCCCAGCCAATAAATAACGTCTCCAGATTGCCTGCAAAAACAACGAGCGTATAGCCTGCGTAAAAGAACAAGATGGTATAAAAAAACCGCTTGTACCCAGACTCTCTATGGAGATAAATACGGCTATATGTAGTCACCAGAAATGTAAGCATGGCACCAATGAGACTATAAACTGCGGTAACATGGTCAAAATAGAAGTCTATAAAAAAATCCATATCGGCGCTTTCATAGATAGAAAACTCTTTCAGATTTAGTACTGGTAATCCAAGGCTAATCCAATAAATGAGCAAGCCTAGTATCGTAAAAAAATGTATGCCTACCACACCAAAAGTAAACCCTGAAATCAGTTTTTCATTCTCCTTGGGCAGAAATAGCGATATAAAAAATGCCAAGAATGGCCAAACTATTAATAATTCTAATATCCTTTCCATGCCATCAAGATTTTAGTAAATACACAGGCAAATTGCCCGTTTCAGTTTTGAAATAATTTGTAAGGTCTGCCTTCGTTTCAGGTATATATTCAGGTGAATAAGGATAAAAAGCGCCATCAACAAATTTTGACATAGCTTTTGTTTCGGGGTCTATACATACCAAATGCACCCATTCATTGATAAACCATTCGTACAATTGCGGTGTGCGCTGTATGGTTTTCAGAATGACATTTTCTTTGTGCTCTACAATGGTAAGTAGCCGCAAAGGATCGTGCAATTCTACCATTTGATTGGGCAAACCAGGTCGCAAGTCTCCATCTATACCATTGGCCACACCAATCAATCCCATGACATTATGTGGAAGTTTGGTACCTGCACCGAGTTTGAGATTATCCACACGAGAAAAGTAGTACTCCAGATTGATACCACCGCACAGGTGCAGCAGCCGAAAGAATCGTAAATAAATAATTACCTTCTGGATCGATCGAATAATCATAGGAATTGAGAAAAGCACGTCTATCCAGAAACAATTTTTTGGTCAAAGCCCGACGACCTACAATACACAATGAATTTGTAGCATGATTTAGCTCTGGCCGTGGTTCGAAAAGAGACACCGAACGCTTTTTGACAGCTTCGTGCAAATTTTTCAAATCATGTCTTTTGCTCGTGGTGACAAATCTCCTAGCCCGTTCTCTAGCATTCAAATCCAAGGCTTGCATAAACACCTTTTTGTTGTGTTTGTGCAATTCGGTCTGTGCTACATCCGCAAAGTTATCATCATAAAATTCGATTTCATCTCTTGTGGTATCATGCAAGGCACCCAAAAACATCGTCTTTGATGGAATATCTAAGCCTCTACTTCTCAAGATTTGCCTTACTTCAGGATGATTTGCCATATAACAAATGACACGCGCATTTACTGATCCAGGCCTTCCCGAACAAGCACCACAATCATAGCCGGCATAATGCGTATTATTGACACTACTCGCACCATGACCGACAGCATAAACGATAGGCGCAAAATCTTTTACCAACCCAATACTCTTTAGTAAACCTTCTACCCTATCAGCCATCTCGGTAATGGTGAAACCCAGTTGCAATCCGTCTTCTTTGAGTTGCGGATCAGAGCTTTCAATTGTAAGCCGAGAATGCTTATCCATATGCCTGAAAGAAAGTGTCGTCGCAGGGCTCAGTCTTGGTGTAAATATATTGATAAAAAGCCTGATAGCTGACCAAAATCCAATCGTGTGCGTGATGAGCCACCCAAAAAATAAGGAATGTGTATAATCAGCAAAATGAAAATCCTTCTTATTCTTTTTATTGTCCAATTCTTCCTTGATAAGATAAGGTGGATTCATGGGCGCGGGACAAACCTTCATAGAAAATTTACCATTCATGGGCTTGTAATAAAATGCTACACCAAAAAATCCAGGTGTCCCAAAAGTTTGTGCTGTTGGTTCGATTTCTTCAATATATCGCCTAAGCGAACATACGCGGTCATCAATACAAAACATGGCTTGAAAACCAGATTTCTCTGATGTATTTTCCTTTTCTGGATTAGCCAAAATACCACCTAAAACCTGATCATAAAACGTCCATTCGTACGCATCCTGCCACAGATGTAGTATTTCATGATATTCAGTAATCTGTACAGGGGCAAATAACGGCTCAACATGACCTTTTATACGTTTAGCAAGTGGAAGCCAGTTTTCACCAAATTTTTGGTCTAACGTATCTATCTCCAACAATAACTCAAAAATAATGAAGTCCTGCAAAGAAATGCGTCTGGCATCAATTAAGGTCTGCGGCATATCTTCGACGACAGACACGAAGCCCGACCAACCCGGATGTGCAAATTGCTGATCAAACAGGTAATGCTCATACAATGTCTCATCACCAACTAAGATAGCAAGCAAATCGCTGATTTCGCACTTACGATCCATCAAGAGTTGTTTGGCTCTTGGCGTTTTGAAAAAGCTAATAAATGTATTTCGCTCCATCTCTCTGATGGTAGTAAGAAAGCCTTTGTTCCACACTGGAAAACTCCAGATTGCGATCCCTTGATCGAGATAACTACATAAGAATCTAAATAAAAAAGGTTGAATGGCCAAGTCTAAATCGACAGAATATAGGTCTTTCCAGTTGTTGCGAAGATGACTACGCCGACCCGCAAACGTATCTTTATATGCACCATTCAACATTTTATCAAACCACACTTCTGGTAGTTCGCTGCCTTTCTTTTCACCAATGGCCTTTAATATAATGGATTCAGAAATTTTACCTTCATGAAATAAATCCCTGTATTCCATTAATGATAGGCTAGTTTTGTACCCGAATATTTTGCTCGATTGAGTCAACGCATCATAAAACTTTCTATCTTGGAAGGCATGCAGGGTATTATGATGAATAAAATCTTTGAGTGAAGCTTGCGCTGGTAGATAGTGCTTCAAGTGGTGAAGGACATTATCTACTTTGAATATGTTTGTTGTATAATTCATTTTTATTTAATATTTAAAAAAATATTTGATACTGAAGAATGCCGTTCCCTTTTCTCAAAATCGATTTTTCAGTATCATAAAATACAGGTCTATTCTCGTATGCCAAGGTTAATTTTGACTTATGATAATTCAGTAAATAATTGATTCCCAATGAATAATGCACCATTGATTCTGGAAGTCTTTTATAATTACCAATTTGACAAGAAGCATATGGCATTAATGTGGAATTACCCAAGAGGTTATCTTTGAATTTATACCCTATTTGTGTATAAAATACATTTCCAGTACCATACATCGGGTAAGCATATCCACCACCATTAATTACGGTAAGGTCAGCGCTGCCATTTGCAGGATTCATGACACCAAGATTTCTAATGTATCCCGGACCAAAATCCAAGTGCGTTATATTTGAATACCAACTTATAGATGCTCCATTTGATGTCAGTGGCGCATCCCAAAATACATCCAAACCATATTGTAGCATATTCGTATACACGGTATCAAGCGATGGACTTAAATGATTCATTGCATTCTTTTGAAATACTATGCCACCACCAATATTAAAAATAGACCGTTTGCCATGATAAGTTCCAGTTGTATAAGGCGTCAAATTACTTTCTTGATCCAAAAATTGATATTGGAAATATCCATTGAACTGAAAATGTGGTGGACGACTTGAAAAATTAGAATTTTTAGTGACAATACTTGTGTAAATAGGTGATTTTTGGAAAGCAAATGGTTGAGTAATTGAAACGCGATAGTCCAACTTATTAAATTTACCTTTGGCAAAAACACCTAATTTCCTTAAAAATTGGTCCGTCACATCATTGGTTGCTTGCTGAAATAGTGGCGCATCTAAACCCATAATTGTACTTGTTGAAGGTGAACTAAAGCGAGCCAATCCACTCCATCCCGACAATCCAATCCCTACCGACAATTTGGTTTTGATCATTTCATACTCTGTATAAATGTCATGAACAAAAAATGAAGGCTTCCGTTCACCTATCGAATTGAAATTATTTATTCCAAATTGACTATAAAAAAATACTTTTTCGGACAATTGGCCAAATAACTGGAGTCTAAATCGCCTTATTCCTAAATCTGTTCCGCCTTTCTTTGCATTGCCAAATATTGTTGTTCCTGGATTATAGCTGCCTGTTCGCGCCCAAAACTGCGAAACAAATGACAATTTCAAGTATTGTTCTCCTGTCTCATTAATAAATAACTTGCCATCTTTCAGAGATTGTGATATACCTGATACAGTGGTACTAAAAATAAGTATCCACATTATTGAGTGTTTCAAATTAGGTCAATTTATTTATTTGTATTAACCAACTTTCTGCCTGCAAATTCATGTTTAGATAATGGTTTGTGATTTTCCAAACCTTTTATCGTAACAGTACCACCTGATGCTTCATAATCATGTTTAAAGTGTTGGAGATTCTCCATCACAGAATGATCAGTCAATTTTGTATTTTGTAAATCGATCGTAACATTAAATCCAGGAGGAATACTTTCTAATCTTGATTTTATCCTAACATAATTGGTAAATACGGCTGCTTTATCGATCTCCACGAGGTAATTATCACCTTCAAAAGAAATGATAGTAGGTGCCTTGAACAATGCACTCAATGGCACACCATGGTACATGTGAAAGATGATTTTCAGCAACATACCCTGCTGCAATACCAACCAATAAGTCTTCAAACAAGGTAAAAAATATCGTCACCAAAAAGATAGCCAATTGTTCTTTGCCTACACTAAAAGTATGTACAAATTCTCTAGGATGCGCTAGTTTAATACCTACTGCTACCAACATGGCTGCTAGTGCTGCATTTGGTATCATCTCGATATATCGCGAAGCTACCAAGACAAATATCAATATAAAAAATCCATGAAAAAAATTGGCCCAACGGGTTTTAGCGCCATTACTTACATTGGCAGAACTACGAGCCACCTCGGATATCATTGGCAATCCACCAAGAATTGCTGTAATGGCATTTCCAACACCAACGGCGATTAAGTCTTGATTATTGTTAGATTTTCTCTTGTATGGATCGATAAGGTCTATCGCCTTAACAGTAAGTAGTGACTCGAGTGTACCTACAAGTGCAAACATAATAACATACTTAATAAATAAACCTGGCATATTGAAGCCGCCAAAATCAACATTGAGATGCAAATTTTCAACTAAATTCCCTATGTGAACTAATGCATATGAAGGTTCGGTATGCGAAAAATCCATGATCAACTCAGCAGGGACAGCAATGATCAGTACCATCAAAGGCGCTGGAATCTTACCAATAACAGAATTTTTGAGATATGGCCAGCCCAACATAACAGCAAGACTTATGACGCCAATCAGTGCACCTCTTGGGTCCAAATTTGCCACGATTGTCGGCAATGAACCCAATAAAGCCAAAGGACCTTTCCCTGCTACAAGAGACGGATTAACATTTAATAAAACAGGCAATTGTTTAGCAATGATGATGATACCAATTGCCGCAAGCATGCCGTGGATGGCTGGAAGTGGAAAAAATCTGCTAGTTTTCCAAATTTCAATAGTCCAAACGCAATTTGTACTAAAGCAGCAACAAACATAGCTCCAAGTGCCAAATGCCATCCTGTTTCTCCACCACCAAAATCAGTAACTGCACCAGCAACTATGACGATAAGTCCGGCAGCAGGCCCTTTGATAGTCAGTTTGCTACCCATAATAAGACTTACAACTAGACCGCCGATAATAGCCGTGATCAAACCCATAATAGGCGGAAATTCAGAAGCTTTAGCAATGCCCAAGCTTAATGGCAGCGCCAATAAAAACACTATAAATCCGGATACTACATCCGCATTGAAATTTTCCTTAAGGCCAGCCAAACCATCCTTAGGAAGATTAATTTTATTACTTTTCATGATTACTTTTTAGATAATTGATTTAAAAGTGGATATACACAAGCCAAGCGTTAGGCCATGTAAATACCAAATACAAACTTTCCTTTACAGGAAGAATTAAAAAGTAATCAAGCAGTGTGGAGCTTCCAACTATGATACAAAATAAAAAGTGGGTACTTTTCTATCTTGAAGTTAAGTAGTCGATGGGAAGGACTACCTACTACAGCTGGTTTAGTAACTTTTAAGTCGCCGTGGATCTTACCAAAGGTTGCCGAATTTAAACTGTGGTAGTTATCTTCTTCTGAATTTTCATCACCATCCTTTCCTTCCAGAAACTCAACCAAATCAATGAATGTAGAATCTGATGGGCTTATTTGATCAACTTGTTTGTGTAAACTAGTGTCAGGCGGATAGCTAAACTGTCGTACATCCTGCTCAAGATAATGGTAAAGAGCCATGATCTCAAGTAGAAAACAAACAGAAAATAACCTAATTGCTAACCGCATTGGCAAATAAATATAAAAATTATGTGCTATTGAACGCACAAATGTAATATTTCTTGCAATATGTGTATGTTAAACAAAATATAATTTTTTGCTAGCTCGTAAAATCCTTGTAATCTCACCCTGTTTTTAGCCGACATTCCGACAATAAACCATAAAAAAGATCTATACAAAACATTCATAACCAACTATTTATAGAATACTTTTAATTTCATACATGTTTAAGTATTTTTTAATTTTTATAAAATTTCGGAACAAATTAATTTTAAAATTGTTATTGAATGCAATGTCACTTAACAATAATGATTTCATGACAGGCAATACAAAACCAAAAATTGTAGTTATTGGTGGCGGTTTTGCTGGGTTGCAATTCATACAAAATATAAAGCATGATGTATTCGATATCTTGCTCATAGATAAATTAAATCACTATCAGTTCCAGCCTCTATTTTATCAAGTAGCGACTTCACAAATCGAACCTTCGAGCATTTCATTTCCCTTTCGTAAGATATTTCAGAAAAGAAAAGATGTGCGAATACGACTGACCAAAGTTGAAAAAATAGATCAGATAAGCAAAACTGTTATAACTGACATAGGCGCATTTCCATATGATTTTCTCATCATTGCCACAGGCTGCAAAACCAATTACTTCGGCAATAAAAATATCAAAAAATATACATTCAGCCTAAAAACCACTTATCAGGCTATCACCATCCGAAACAGCATCTTGGAGAATTTTGAGAAATTGCAATACGTGGAAGGCCTAGAAAAAGAAGCGCTACTCAATATCGTAGTTGTAGGTGGCGGACCTACAGGTGTAGAATTGGCTGGTGCTTTTGCTGAAATAAAAGCGAGATATTTTGCCGAAAGATTTCTTCAGGATAGATTTTACCAAAATGCAAATCATTCTGCTAGAAGGTAGCCCTAATACACTGAATAATATGAGTGAAATGTCGAGAAATGCCTCGGCAAAATATCTGCGCGATCTGGGAGTTATCATAAAAACCCAATTATTCGTAACGGATTACGATGGTACCAACTTGCAAATGAATAACGGCGAAATCATCAGGAGCAAACAAGTTATCTGGGCTGCAGGTGTTACTGGCAATCTTATAGAAGGCATGAATCCAAATATCATTACGCCATCTAACAGGTATAAAGTCGATAGATTTAATAAAATCGAAGATACAGAAAATATCTTTGCTATAGGAGATATAAGCTACATGGAAACTCCAAAATATCCAAAAGGACATCCGCAAGTAGCTAATGTAGCCATTAATCAAGGTAAGTTGTTGGCAAAAAATCTATTGGCGATAATAAATGGTAAGGAACAAAAACAATATGAGTACACCGACCTTGGATCTATGGCAACTATCGGTAGGAACAAGGCTGTCGTTGAGCTTCCATTTGTAAAGTTTAAAGGATATTTTGCCTGGCTTATTTGGATGTTTCTTCACCTTATGTTGATTTTGAGTGTGCGAAACAAAATCATTATTTTCATTAATTGGGCATGGAATTATATATCCAAAAACAGTTCACTCAGATTGATATTAAAAGAAGATAAAAGGTGATAGTCAATATTTAAAGAAAATCATTATTCTACCAGCTTCTCTACATAATACCTATTCAAAACATAAGGCTTTCAAATATTATTTTAATTTATTAAGGTAATAATACACATGGGTATTGGTACTTTTGTATTTTTAGGACGAATTTCCAATTTTATCCATGAATCGACAGCCAATTATTCTGATTATGTTTTTGACTTTTATTGTCAATTTTACTTTTGGGCAATCTGGTTTCACTACGACCGGAGGCGCCAATTTCCTAGGATATGGACGTGCCGGTGTAAACATTGCCGGGATTGAGTCTATCTATTTAAATCAGGCCGGACTTACTGAAGTTAAAAATTTTTCTGTGGACATTAGTGCGGAGAGAAGATACAATTTGTCGGACTTGACCAATTTATCATTTGCGGTTGCCAAGAGTTTCAAATTTGGAACTATAGGCTTGATGGTCTCAAATTTTGGTTTTACAGAGTACAATGAACAGAAATTTGGATTGGCCTATGCCCGAAAACTAAATAAATCGATTTCGCTTGGTGGACAGTTTGATATGCTAAGGTACAATATAGCATCGGTCGGTAGCAAAAGCCTTTTTTCTTTTGAAGCGGGCATGCAACTTAAGTTAAACCGAGATTTCAATTTGGCGGCTCATGTCTTTAGTCCTGGAAATCTCGAAGTGACTGAAAACACAGATATAGGTACCAGATTCAGATTAGGTGTAAAATATGCACCGTCTGCCAAGGTTTTTGTTTTGGGTGAAATAGACAAACTTATTGATCGAAAACCCGAATATAAAATCGGTATTGGTTATCAGGTCATTGATATTCTTCAAATCAGATTTGGTATCAATCCAACGGTATCCACTTATAGTTTCGGCGCCATGCTCAAATTTAAAGACAAATATGGCATTGCCACGTCGATGTCGCTTAATGAGGCATTGGGCAATTCGCCAGCGGTTTCGCTTCAGTATCAACAGTAAATCATGGCAATTATTAAGATTCGCTTTTGAAAATCATATTTCTTACATCCAGATTCCCGTATCCATTAGAAAAAGGAGATAAGCTTCGTGCTTATTATCAGATAGAAGCGCTATCTCATGAGCATGAAGTTCACCTTATCAGTATCACAGATACCGATCATGACAAGCAACATCTCGAAAAATTGCGTCAAATTACTACATCAGTCCACCTTATTCGCATCACGCCTTTAGAAAGATATTTGGGGCTGATACGTGCAGTTGCCTCTGGACTTCCATTTCAGATTGCTTGGTTTTACAGTCCAAAATCAGACGAACTTATTCAGCAAATATGTCAAGAAATCCAACCAGATCACATCTTCTGTCAATTGCCTAGAATGGCTGAATATTGCACAACATTGCCCCACAAAAAAACCTTAGACTACATGGATAGTTTCGGTATAGGCATGCAAAAAAGGTCGTCTGTAGTCAAAGGTTTGATGTCTGCACTATATAAAAAGGAAGCAGTGCGAATGATCAGGTACGAAGCCTTGATTGCAAAAAGATTTGATCATCTTACGATAATCTCCCAGCAAGATAAGGAGCAGTTTTCATTTGGAGAAGCAGAGTCAATTCATGTTGTTCCCAATGGCATTAGTCCAGCATTTTTTGATTTCCCAAAGGTCAACGAGCCAGAATACGATGTTATATTTGTAGGAAATATGGGCTACTTGCCTAATATAGAAACTGTGGAATTTCTCATTAATGATATTTTACCACTTTTGCCAGACAAAACCAAGGTCATCATTGCAGGCGCAAATCCTTCACCAAGAGTAAAAAAATTGTCTTCTGCTCAGGTAATTGTTAGTGGTTGGGTAGATGACATACGCACATCCTATGTCAGTGGCCGAATATTTGTAGCGCCTATGTGGTCAGGCACTGGTCAGCAAAATAAAATCCTAGAAGCCATGGCGTTAGGCATACCTTGCATTACAACTCAATTGGTCAATAATGCCATCGGTGCGCAACAAGGAAAGGAAATCTTGATTGCAGAATCAGCCACTGAATTTGCTAACGCAATACAATTATTATTAAAAGACCAAGCACTTTATCATACAATTAGTACACAATCTTCAAAATTTGTCCAACAAAAGTTCGACTGGAAACAAAATGCTACGATATTAAGTTCTATTTTTGCATCAAATTAAAAAGGACACATCGTTATGTTTGCTGAAACCATCACGGAGCCAGAAATCCGTCTAAACACCATAGAAGAAGCGATTGAAGATATTAAATCTGGTAAAATCCTCATAGTAGTGGATGACGAAGACAGAGAAAATGAAGGAGACTTCATCTGTGCTGCCGAAAAAATCACGCCCGAGCTTGTAAATTTTATGGCCAAACATGGACGTGGATTGATTTGTACGCCAATTCTCGAGAAACGCGGAAAAGAACTGGACCTTGATCTTATGGTCAAATCCAATACAGCCATGCACAACACAGCATTCACGGTATCAATCGACTTAATAGGTCAAGGCTGTACCACAGGAATCTCAGCATACGACCGAGCTACCGGTATAAAAGCCATCATTAATCCTGATACCAAACCTACGGATTTTGCCCGACCAGGACATATTTTTCCACTCATAGCCAAACAAGGTGGCGTACTAAGACGTACGGGACATACAGAAGCAGCCGTAGATCTTGCCAGATTGGCAGATTGCTATCCAGCTGGTGTATTGGTAGAAATCCTCAATGAAGATGGATCAATGGCCCGTTTGCCACAACTCATAGAAATCAGCCGTCAACTTTCTATCAAAATCATCTCAATCAAAGACCTCGTGGCATATCGTATGCGAACCGAGAGATTGGTAAGTCTAGAAATGGAGACTGAAATAGATACAACGTATGGTAAATTTGCCGTCAAGGCATTCAGACAGTTGACTACAGGTGATGTGCATCTGGCATTCACAATGGGAGAAATAAATGATGGTGAGCCTACCTTGGTACGTGTACATTCCAATACAGAAACTGGTGACATCCTTGGTATCCTATTTGACGGATATGCAGAGCAGCTTTCACGGTCATTGCAAATAATTGCTAAGGCAAAAAAAGGTGTACTACTTTTCATGCGCCACCATGAAGGAGATACATCCATTCTAGATAAACTAAAAGCCTTGGATAACAATCCAAAAAATAATCCACCAGCATCAGACGAACAGAGAGATTTCGGTACTGGAGCACAGATCTTGCGTGAATTGGGCATTACCAAAATAAAGCTCATCTCAAATCATACTAAAAAACGCATCGGATTGATCGGATATGGATTGGAGATTTCAGAGCATGTGTATTTGGATTGATTAAAAGATATAGAATGCTTCAAAGGTGACTCTTAGTATTTTTTAATTGTGTGTCAATAAAAATGTATATCGCTCTAACTTCATAGAGTTTATACCTAATTAATACTGATAGCAATTACGCTCAATAGCATAAATATAATAAGCTTGAAAGAAATCACTTAATCCATTACCCTACCAAAATAATGAAACAAATAATAATATTTTTATTTTTCATGCCATTGCTATGTTGTGGACAGAAGAAAATAGATTTAAATCAAGGGACAATTGCGCAATCGACATTTCATGATACGATACCTTTTGAGCTGGTTAGAGACAAAATAATCGTAACAGTCCAAATTCAAAATCAGAAAAAACGATTTATTTTTGATACTGGAGCTACGCTGATGATCTCAGAAGAAATTCAAGCAGAAAATAAATATGAAGCCTTAGAGACTGTAGATCAGAGCGACGCAGTCGGTACAAGTCGTAAAGTGCAACTGGTGACCATGGATGAATTCGAACTAGGGAAAATAAAATTTCAAAAAATACCGGCTGTTGTGACTAATGTGAAAGCACCACGCTTTTTGAATTGTCTGAATTATGATGGATTTATTGGAAGCAATGCACTGAGAAACTGTATTGTTCAAATCAATCTTGAAGATAAATATCTAGTCATCAGCAATGAAATCAGCAAATTAGATATTAAAAATACGTTCAAAACAAATTTACGTCTCGACAAACAAAGCGGTCCTCATATAAAGACAAAAATAGGTGAAAAGGTTGAATTTGAAGGATTATTTGATAGTGGGTCAGATGAATTTATGGCCATTTCGGAAGATACCTACGATAAAATAGAAAAGAAAAAATTATCCCGACTGTTGAATAATGGATTTGGTTCAAATACATTAGCCTTACACAGCATTGAAAAGCAACAAAAGAAACAACGCGTATCCATAAGTGGTGTTAACTTTGGCGATTATATTATTCGGGATTTTGTATCTATTATCTCATCTGGCAGTACCGAAAATGCATTTGGATTGGGTCTAGCAAAATATGGCAATATAACAATTGACTATATCAATAAGAATTTTTATTTTCAACCACTACACCCTATTCAAACATTTTCAAATAAAACTACCTTGGGTTTTATTCCTATTCCCAACGATGAATATGTACAAGTCGGGATTGTCTGGACAAATACTAATGCCGAAAAATTGGGTTTGAGAAGTGGTTTTAGGATATTGAAAATAAATGACATAGATTTTTCAGAACGAAGTGCAGAATCAGATTGTGCCCTTTTCCTCCAACAACCATTTAAGGAATCTATCATGACGCTTAACTATATAGATGAAAATAATGAAATAAAGACTATCACATTAAATCAAGAATAAAAGCAGATGCAACAAGTTGTAGTAATTTGGTTAAACATATAGACACAATACAGCGACAAGAAAATAATACGAAATGATAATGTCAAATATTATTTTGCGGAAATCAAGTAAATCGTTTTAATGTACCATTATTCACATAAGACATCTAACCATGTTTTTCTCTGAGTCTATCCAGCATTTTGTGTTTGAAAAAAAATATACTTCACATTAAATTAATACTATATTTGTACTTAGCAGTCAAGTTGTCACGTTAAAGATTTAATTTTAATCAGAAAAGTCACCAAATAAGTAGGTAAATACGCAATTTTCAACTACTTTTGGTGAAAATTGGTAGTTTGCTTGCATCCAACTGATTTAATTTTTTGCAACAGATCGGCCAAAAACAGATACTTATTTGGTTCTTTCGCCCAAGGTGTACCTACACAAACAGTCATATCGGCTTGGATATCAATCTCAATGCAATATATTGAATAAAGTAAACAATAGATTTTCGAAACAACTAAAGAAATAATTGATGACGGATTTTTTTGACCATTTAATGCATGAATTTGAGTTACCTCTGGAAAATCCTGTATTGATATTTTCCTTGATATTATTCATCATTTTACTTTCACCGATTCTGCTTAGAAAGCTGAATATTCCTGGCATCATTGGGTTGATTATAGCAGGTGTCGTTATCGGACCACATGGTTTGTATATACTTAATAAAAACTCGGCAATCGAGCTCTTTTCTACCATAGGATTGCTGTATATCATGTTTATAGCAGGTCTCGAACTAGACATGAACGAGTTCAAATCTAATAGAAACAAAAGTTTATTATTTGGTTTTTTCACCTTTATTATTCCACTAAGTATTGGGTTTCCAGTGTGTTATTACTTTCTGGATTATAATTTTAATGCCAGTTTTCTTACGGCGAGTATGTTTGCAACACATACGTTGGTCGCATATCCGATTGTAAGTAAGTTGGGCATTTCCAAAAATCAAGCTGTTGCCGTAGCTGTTGGTGGCACTATATTAACGGATACAGCCGTGTTGATCATATTGGCAGTAATCATGGGAAACACAAACGGAAATCTAAATACTGAATTTTGGCTCCGATTGGGAATTTCTTTGGCAATATTTACAGCAATCATGTTCTTGATTATCCCAAGAATCGCAAAATGGTTTTTTCGCAAATTAGAAAGCGAAAAGCATTCACACTATATTTTTGTTTTGTCGATCGTATTTTTAGCAGCCTTCTTGGCAGAAGTAGCTGGTGTAGAGCCCATCATTGGTGCATTTGTAGCTGGATTGGCATTAAATAAACTCATTCCGCATTCTTCAGCACTTATGAACCGAATCGAATTTATAGGTAATGCGTTGTTTATCCCATTCTTTCTGATTAGTGTAGGTATGCATGTGGATATGAGTGTGATATTAAGCGGTCCTACTGCGCTTATTGTAGCGGGTACATTATCAGTAGTAGCATTGTTCAGCAAGTGGTTTGCCGCATTATTTACACAATTAATTTTCAAATATTCCCCAGCACAAAGACAGCTTATTTTTGGACTCAGTAGTGCCCACGCTGCAGCCACACTAGCAGTGATTTTGGTCGGATATGAAGCCAAAATCTTAGACGAAAACATACTAAACGGTACGATCATTTTGATATTGATCACATGCATTGTCGCTTCATTTGTAACAGAAAAGGCAGCGAAAAAAATTGTAATTGAATCTGAAGATAATACAGACAACCTAGCTAAATTGAATAATATGCAAAACGAGCACATATTATTGCCGACTGCTAATGTGTCGAATATTTCAAATATTCTTGAGTTTGCAATTTTTATAAAAGATAAAAAATCCGCCAATCCTGTTTCTATCCTATCAGTCGTTTCCAATAATCAAGAAGCAGAAATCAACATTCTCAAAGCAAGAACCAAACTGGAAGAATTTGTAAAACAAGCTTCTGCATCAGAAACAAAGGTCAATATCATCACTACCATCGACCACAATCCAGGAAGTGGTATTGCTAGAATTTCGCGAGAAATCATGGCAGATATCGTCATTCTTGGATGGCCACAGAAAGCAGGATTCTTGGATAAATTGATAGGCGAAAGAGTAGAAACCATTATTAGTAATTCTGATAAAACAACATTTATTTGCCATTTAGAAAAACCGTTGGTTTTGCATAAAAGAATTGTAGTTACAGCGCCGCCATTGACAGAACACGAAAAAGGATTTGAATTGTGGGTGAGTAAACTATCCAAACTTGCCCAAGAATTGAGTATTCCTATAGTAATCTATTGCAATGATGCTACTGGAAAAGATGTACTGAAAGTAAGTCAAAAAGCCAAACTGGCTGGAACAATTACAATCAATCCTTTTACTGAATGGGAAGATTTCCTTATACTTTCGAGACAAATACATGTGGATGATTTACTTGTTTTGGTTTCAGCACGCAAAGGTGCGACGTCCTATGGTGGTTTCTTGGACAATTTACCTTCCAAAATTGAAAAGTATTTTGATGGTAATAGCAGATTTATCATCTATCCGCAACAATTTTCTGATGCTTTAAGCTCTGAACGATTCGAAGACATTTCAACTGAGCCATTGAGCAAAGGTATAGAAGCCGTGCAAAAAATTGGGAAAGGTATCGGGTCATTTTTCAAGAAAGGTGGTAATGAATAGGCTCTTTGAAATCAACAGCCTAATGTTTCCAATTTATGGTAGAAAAATGTAAACAACAAAAAAGCATAGTACTGTAAAATGTCAGTTAACAACGAAAATGAATTCCCGATTTTGACAACACGTCGACTTACCTTGCGACCATTGCGAGAAAGCGATGCAAATGAGATATTTACACTACGTTCTGACGAAAAAATAAATAGATATGTCGATCGCCAACAAAGTAAAACACTAGATGAAGCATTGGATTTCATAAAAATAATATCGACAAAAACCCAAGAAAGCAACTTAAAATATTGGGCAATAACTATAAAAGGACATGATACACTCATAGGCACTATTTGTCTTTTTGACGAATCACAAGACCATAAAAAATGTGAAATCGGTTTTGAACTTTTGAACGAATTTCAAGGTCAAGGTATCATGGTTGAAGCAGCAAATAGCGTAATAGAATATGGCCTTCAAACACTTGGTTTTGACGCTATCAAGGCACATACCCATAAAGAAAATCAAAAATCTATCGCTTTACTACACAAATTGAATTTTAATTTGACAAGATTGACCCTTGATTCTGAACCAAATCTTGTCGTTTTCCTTCGCACAAAAAATCAAGAGCCGACGTCCTAACATGCAGCAAATATTTGAAACTGAAAGATTGCGGATTCGACCATTATCTGTGGAAGATAGTAAGTTTATCTTAGCACTTGTCAATACTGAAGGTTGGTTGAAATTCATCGGTGATAGAAATGTAAAAAGTATACCTGATGCCATAGAATATATAGAAAGAATCATGAAAAATGATCAAGTTTTTTACAATGTATTCGAACTCAAAGAAACAAAACAGCCTATTGGGATCGTGACGCTGCTTTATAGGGATACGCTGCCATTTCCTGATATTGGATTTGCTATCTTACCAGATTTCGGAAATAAAGGCTATACTTTCGAAGCAAGTCGCAACTACCTTGATGCGCTAATGGGAAATACATCAATTCAAACCATTCTCGGCATAACGCTACCAGATAATATAACATCCATTAATCTCCTTGAAAAGTTGGGTTTAAAATATGAAGGTTCGTTTTTGAAGGATGATGAAGAATTATTGCGGTATGGAAGCAATATTAAAGCTAACAAAAGAATTGATTAAATACAGTTCAATGGTACAAACTATATTAGTGATCTAAGCTTACATCAAAATATTGATTTAAAAGATCCAATTATATCCCAATAATAAATAATATTATTATTCAGAAAAATATCCATAGTTCAAAATAATTATGGATATTTTTGTCCATTAATTAGAATTGTATTACCTTTACATTAATGATTGTTTTTTGCTCGTCACCTAGGCGGAAGTGGCAAATTGTGCAACACTCTTTCTTGAAGAGTTGATATTGTTGCGGTTCAAGATATATCTGGTATTTAAAATTAAATCAGATCATATAATGAATATATTTTTTATTAATATCCATATTTAATCGAAATCTGAACCACATGCAACATTCAATATTATGGCTGTTTTTGATCTTAGCTGGCGCAAGTATCATTGTGTTTACTTATGTATATTTATCTTCAAAAAAAGCCAATCAGTCAGACCAAGGTATGAATCAGCCTTTAAAAAAGCGCTTTTGGTTTTTGTTGATTCTCTTCGTAATTTTAGGTATTTTCGCATCCGTCACCATTCCAAAATCTCCTTATTATCTATTCGCAGACGAGACACCAGCGCGCGTCCTACACGTGGCGGCCATGCAATATGCTTTCATATTATCCAACGATGCTATCAATCCAGAAAGTCCGCAAGGAGAGACTGATTTGGTATTACCATTAAATGAATTAATAGAATTCAGGGTCACCAGCTTGGATGTAAACCATGGATTTGCAATATATGACGCTAATAATCAATTGATTGCACAGACGCAAGCAATGCCAGGATATGTAAATCGCCTTCGATGGAAATTCACATCTCCAGGTAAATATAATATTTTGTGTTTAGAATTTTGTGGCATGGATCATCAAGGAATGAGATCATCTTTCACCGTAAAATAATCAAAAAATGGAATCTCTAAAAACAAGAAAAATTACTTCCGTATGGATAGTTATCGTACTTGCCTTATTTATAGTAGCCATCATCTTGGGTATCTTGATGCGGCTCAATCAAGGTACCATAATACAACAATCACCCGTGACTTTCTATGGTAATATGACGACGCATGGCCTCACGATGATCGGTATATGGTTCGTGGCGGGTATGGCTGCCGTCAATTATCTGATGGAGCGATACGTAAAGACCAGTTATGGTGTCAATCTTTTCGCATTGATATGTACGATCATCGGTGTGCTTATGCTTTGGTCATCCACTTTTATAGGGCACTTTCATGCAGGTTGGACATTCTTATATCCCTTACCGTTTAAGGTGGCTTGGGCGCAGTGGGCCACGCCAGTATTCTTATCTTCCTTAGTCGTACTCGGCGTCGGATGGCTGGTGTGGAGTGTCAGCCTTATGTCTCAGATACTGAAGAAATATACATTATCTCAGGCATTTGCATGGCAACATTTTAAGAAAAATCCAGCTGTGGAAACGCCACCTTTCATTCTCATCACAATGGTCACATTGGTAGGAGTCATAGCGTGTCTATTGGCGGCAGTATTGCTGTTAGTTTTATTATTTGCTGAATATTTTTCCAATGGAAGTTTTGTCAATGACGCTGCTGCTAAAAATCTCACCTATTTCTTTGGTCACACCATAGCCAATGAAATGCTATATCTGGGTCTAGCAGTCATTTATGAATTATTCGCAGAGGTCAGCGGTCGACCAAAATGGAAGACCACTTGGTATGTAGCTGTAGCTTGGAATCTAAGTTTGGCCTTCATATTGACAGCATTTTTCCACCATTTATACATGGATTTCGTCCAACCAGAAGGATTGCAGATAGTAGGCCAGTTAGCATCATATCTTGCCAGCTTACCTGCAGCAGGTGTAACGGTATTCAGCATCCTAGTGGCTGTCTATCGCACCAAAATCAATTGGTCACTTACAAATTTATTGTTTTTCATAGGTGTGGCAGGATGGGTCATTGGCGGCCTTGGTGCAGTGATTGATGCCACTATTTCCAATAATTTTGTTTTACACAATACGCTTTGGGTTCCAGCGCATTTTCATACCTACAATGCGATGGGCAATGTGCTTTTTAGTCTTGGCTTCTTCCATTGGTTTGCTCATAAATTTGATGTGGGCTTCTATATTGACAAAAATGCAATGTTAAAATTAACTCTAATTTTATTTGGTGGTATAGGATTTTTATTGGCATTCTATATCGGCGGTGCGGATTCCATACCACGTCGATATAGCAATTACCCACCAGAATTTACCATGGCGGCGCCACTTGCGACGGTAGCTGCAGTGTTTGCTACCTTCTATTTGCTAGCCATCCTTCTTTTTTTCCTTAATATTACTAAAAATGTATAAAAATAATGTCTTCTACTTCCTAGTAATTGTCATTATAGGTTGGAACACATCAGTATACAGCCAGCAAGATAATATCGCTTGGAAAGAAGAAAGTCATGTTTACACAAAAGTCCTTGATGCGCCATTGAAAGGATATGGTTTGGGTGATAGCACTAGTTTATTACAATTAGCGCATCAAAATCCTACTATCTTGGCACTGATATTCACAAGGTGTACAGGAATTTGCAATCCATTTCTGCTGCAATTATCAGAGAAGTTGGAATGGGAAATTGAGCACAAAAATTTTAATATCGTTGTCATAAGTTTTGATCCACGTGATACAGAGGCAGACATGAGCGCACTTGCCAAAAGGTTTCATCTAGATCAAGAAAAGCAATGGATTTTTGGAGTCACTGATAGTATTGAGTCCTTGAATAAGTCAATTGATTTTAACCCAATAAGGGATGAAACGAGGCAACAGTATGACCACGAAGCACTGCTCGTTGGCATCAATTCGGATGGATATATTACCAAAAAATTGATAGGTATGAGAAGCACATCAGACCTCGCATTACTAGTAGGAAGTATCTATAATTCCTTCACACCTACGCACCAGCTACCCAATAAAAACCGACTATTCTCATGCTTCAATTACGATCCAAAAACTGGTAAAAACACACCAGGCCTTGGACTGTTATTTATCGCTTTGCCAGCGATACTTACGATTTTCATCCTATTTACTAGCAATTATCTTGGGAAGTCGGAGCGGATTGGGTGATCGAAGAATAGGGATTATACTTAAAATATTACTCCTTTCCTACTTCCTTGGCGAATGATGGAATGAAAATATTGTGCTTATTGATATTTTGCAAATATTTATTTGTTAGCCACATGATCTTATTGACAAAATAAAACATCCATCAAGGTCACAACATAATATAATTTTTAATTTTCTGCTTTCACAAAATCCAACGAAACAGAATTTATACAATATCGCTTCCCTGTTGGCTTAGGTCCATCGTCAAAAACATGACCAAGGTGGCCACCACATTTAGCACATGTCAACTCAGATCTAGGATATCCCAAGTCATAATCTGTAGAAATATCAATACTCACCTTATCAGGAACATCAAAAAAGCTTGGCCATCCGGTGCCGCTCTCAAATTTGTGCTTACTTGCAAAAAGCGGCATTCCACAGCCACGACATGTGTACAGACCCTCAACTTTATTGTCCAACAAATCACCAGTAAAGGCTCGTTCTGTGCCTTTTTGTCGCAATACCTTATACTCCATTTCTGAAAGCTTGGATTTCCACGTTTCATCGCTTAGAGCCAATTTTCGGATCGTATCACCACGCATATTGAGAAAATATGTCTTGGTATCATTTGGTATCGAAGATTTAGAGACCTGGTTTGATCCCTTGGGTGTTTGGCATGACGATACAAAAAATAAGAGTACCGATAAACAACCTAAAAATAACTTATACATAAATTACTATTTAATATTCATGAATTTTTGTGCTTATTAAGGAAGCGTTCATCGCTCTTTTTAGATAAATCCAACAAGAACTTGATCAGGTTTACAATGGACATAAAGACCAAATATCCAAATGTTAATACCATAAATATCCAACGGACCGATCCAGCCTCATAAATCGAAACACCACTTACAAGCCATGCAAGTAAACTGGATACTATCAAAAGCGTTGCAAAACTTATCATGGACTGCATCCAGTAATTTGAATCTTTAGATGCACTGAAACTCATAACACTATTGAGTAGTGCAAAAAACAGAATCATACCACAAACCACTACCCAAGGCATAATGTGTTCCGTACTAGAGTATTGGACTTTGGGCATAAAATAACTCATACCCATCATCACCAAAGTCAATACCAAAACAAATAGTAATTGGTGGTAAGGGGATATTTTCCGTTCAAAAATCGAAATCGTTGCCATTATTTTATTTTAATTTTGAATCATTTTTTGCAACTTTTAAAATCTTATTCCAGACTCGAAACAAGTTGCCACTACACATTTTTTTAATATCGGATTTACTATATCCTCTCGTAAGCAAGACGGCGATCAAATTGGGATAATCACCTACATCTTTTAGACCTGTCGGAAGCGAATCGCCCACACCATCATAATCTGAACCAAAGCCTACATGATTTACGCCCGCAATACGCACTATGTGGTCGATGTGGTCTGCTACCATGCCGACATCAGAGAAGAGTCTAGGATTTGACCTTTGAAATGAGTCTCTCACAATTTTTGCATCATCCGTTCCATCTTTTATATCTTTATTAATCAATATTTCTTGCAATACATTGCGAAGGCTATCATTGTATCGGCCTACCCTACTATCGAGAAATGTTGAGCCGAAATTGACCATAATTACACCACCATTTTCCTTCATTTTATAAATCATATCATCGCTCATGTTGCGTTCAAATCCTGGTGTAAATTTCCTACAAGATGAATGTGAAGCAATTACAGGCACTTTCACATGCCTCAAGACCTGATAAAAAGTACTATCAGAAACATGCGAAATATCAACCATGATACCATTTTTGACCATTTCATCCACTACAAGATAACCGTATTTACTTAATCCATTCGATGTATGTGTTGTATCATAGGATGAATCACAAATCTTATTGTCTTTAGCATGGGTGAGTGTGATATAAGAAATACCTCTACGTTTGAAATAAGGTACCAAGGAAATATCATCTTCGACAGGAGCACCATTTTCCATACCCATAGGTAAGGCGATCTTACCTTTCTTTTTCGCTTTTATGACATCTTTTGGACTATAGGCCATTTGAAAATAATCCGATTGATTTTCAGCGATGTATTCTACCATATTGATCAGGCTGTCAGCCAATTCCTTAGCACCACCAGTCTTCTGAAATGATGATGGAATATATATCGACATAAATGGCGCATCCAATCCACCTTCCCGAGCCCTTATATAATCAAAATCACCTTCATCAGTCTTGTAAGGAATACCCAAATATTCTTTTGTCAACCTGAAATTTTTAACCTTCAATCGGTACGGCAAATCCACATGGCCATCTACGATTGCATACTTTTGCGCTAATTTTAGAGCTTTCCTGTAAGTAAGCGAATCAACAAATTGTGCCTGGAGATTCCCCAAAAACAAAACTAAAAATATGATAAAATAATGTTTCAAGGCTGACAATTATTGATGAAATAAAACAGCTACCCAACAATAGTAACAAGCGGTAATGCTTGAATTTGGGGTTTACAATAACAAAATTACTTTTTATTATTAACAATATAGAATATAACCTGATAATTTAAATATCGAATGAAACTTTTTGCATCAAATTTTACTTACTTTTGTCCTGAATTTTTAATAAAATAGGCAAAAATTGGCACTTTTAAAAACAATATCCGGCATACGCGGAACGATAGGTGGAAAACCAGGTGAAAATCTGACGCCAGTAGATGTAGTAGAATGTACTGCAGGTTTTGGAATTTGGTTAAAACGAAGACATGGCATTCAAAAAATAGTAGTAGGTCGTGATGGCCGAATCAGTGGCAGCATTGTCAGTCAGTTAGCTGTAAATACCTTGCTTAGCATGGGTATAGATATCGTAGATCTTGGCTATTCCACTACACCTACAGTAGAAATGATGGTGCCAAAATTAAATGCAGGTGCTGGAATTATTTTACGGCAAGCCATAATCCCAAGGAATGGAATGCATTAAAATTTCTCAATCAAGATGGTGAATTTATTTCTGCCGCAGATGGACAGGAAATCATCCAAATTATTTCCTCCCAATCACTTGAATTCAACGACGTAGATAGTCTAGGCAAATACACCACGTATGCAGACGCTATAAATTATCATATAGATCAGATTTTACAGTACAAGCATATCGATGTAGCCGCAGTAAAAAATGCAGGTTTTCATGTCATCGTCGATTGTATCAATTCCACTGGTTCTATTTCCATTCCGCCTTTATTGGATCGAATGGGTGTAAAATACACGCTTTTGAATACGGAAAATTATGGAGATTTTGCCCATAATCCTGAACCTTTACCAAAGCACCTTGAGCAGCTTTCGACTGCAGTCGTCAACCAAAAAGCACACCTAGGCATCAGTATCGATCCAGATGTGGACAGATTGGCTTTTGTGTGCGAAGACGGGAAGATGTTTGGCGAAGAATATACCTTGGTAGCCATAGCTGATTATATCCTATCAAGGCAAAAAGGAAACACTGTCTCCAACTTATCATCTACCAGAGCTTTGTCGGATGTCACGCACAAACATGGCGGCCAATACATAGCATCGGCTGTAGGTGAAGTCAATGTAGTAAATGCCATGAAAGCAAATCAAGCTATCATAGGCGGCGAAGGCAATGGCGGCGTCATAGTTCCTGAACTACATTATGGTAGAGATGCCATGGCAGGAATTGCAATTTTCCTCTCATTATTGGCAGAAAAGCAGATGTCAATGTCAGCACTCAAATCTACTTATCCTGCTTACGAAATCATCAAAGATAAGCTGGAACTTACACCAGAATTAGATTTAGCAGACATATTTTCGAAGATAAAAAAGACCTTCGCCAACGAAAAAATAAATGAAACAGATGGACTCAAGATAGACTTCGAAGCTGGCTGGGTACATATGCGACTTTCCAATACGGAGCCGATCGTCCGGATATATTGTGAAGCTGGAGATCCAGAGACTGCGCTAATGCTTATCAACAAAGTAAAATCTGTCATATGACTCTAACCCCAAAAAGCGCACTGGAATTATATTTTGAGCCTTTTAGAAGAAATATCATAGGCTTAGATCAGGAATTTGAGACACCATATGGCCGTAAAAAGATAGTTTATGCAGACTGGACGGCAAGTGGGAGAATGTATGCGCCTATAGAAAAGATATTGACAGAAAAGATATCACCTTTCGTAGCAAATACCCACACAGAAACCAATATTACAGGTTCGTCCATGACTGTTGCCTATAAAAAAGCACGTGATATCATCAAAAAACATGTCAATGCAAAAGAAGGTGACATTTTAATCTCTTCCAATAGTGGGATGACAGGTGTAGTCAATAAATTGCAGAGAATCATAGGTATAAAGCTACATGAAAAATTTCAGGATAAAATCGCAATTGCACCTGAAGAGCGACCGATAATTTTTGTAACGCACATGGAGCATCATTCCAATCAAACCTCTTGGATAGAAACCATAGGTGAAGTTGTGGTGATTCAAGCATGCAATGAAGGGAAAGTAGATCTGGATGATTTTGCTCGTCTTCTAGACAAATATAAAGATAGGAAAATAAAAATCGCTGCGGTTACATCATGTTCCAATGTGACAGGAATAGACACACCATATCATCTCATGGCAGGCATGATACACCGAGTTGGCGGCTTGTGTTTCGTGGATTTTGCTTGCTCGGCGCCATACATAGACATCGATATGCATCCTTCACATCCTGATGAATATCTTGACGCCATATATTTTTCACCACATAAATTTCTTGGCGGTCCATCAGCATCAGGTATATTGATATTCAATCAAAAACTATACAACAATCGCATACCTGATAATCCAGGTGGTGGCACGGTGGACTGGACCAATCCATGGGGCGAACATAAATACCATGATGAGATCGAAGCAAGAGAAGATGGTGGCACTCCAGCATTTTTACAGACCATAAGGGTAGCTTTTTGTATCTTACTCAAAGAGAAAATGTCTGTAACCAAAATGCTTGAAAGAGAGCACGAAATCCTTGCAATAATATGGCCAAAACTCGCCACAATACCAAATCTAAAAGTATTGGCTGACCAGCACACTAAGAGATTGGGTGTGATATCATTTATATAGATGGGCTACATTTTAATCTTGCTGTAAAACTGCTTAATGATCGTTTTGGTATTCAAATGCGTGGCGGATGCTCTTGCGCAGGTACCTATGGACATTATCTGCTAGAAGTTTCTCATGAAAAATCGCAGACACTTACAAGCGAAATCTCTCAGGGTATCCTAACTAATAAACCTGGTTGGGTACGAATGTCTATCCATCCGACTATGGAGGATACCGAAATCGAATTTATCTTGGATAGCCTAGTGCAACTCAGCCAAAATCATCAAACTTGGGCATTGGATTATGTTTATGACAGGTATTCCAATGAATTTAAACACAAATCTGAACCTGAGACACAACAGACCATCGTCAATGAATGGTACAATAGCGCACTGTATTAAATGCTGTTCTATGGCATTTATCAATGTATTTGGCTGATTACACTTTGATGGCTATGGCAAATAAATTAGGATGTGTATTTTAATTACCATAATTTATTTGGGAAAAAGTATTTTCTGCTATCTTTGTACACAATAAAACCAATACAAATGAAATATCTGATTTCCATTCTTCTTTTAACGATGGTAATTGGCCACACATTAATGGCTCAAAAAATGACATTTCCTGATCTAACAAATCGCAACTATAAAGCAAATGAAGGATCAGATCTGCAATCAACACCATGTAAAGGAACTATAAATCCACATTTGATTAATGAAGATTGGAATATCACTTTAAAAAATTACGGCGCATATCATCATACTTCTTCGATACCGACAAAACAATTAGAAATATTAAAAAAGACGGCTAATGATGTGCGTGAAAAAAATGCACCTATAAAATTTCAAGGTTCACCATCAGGGAGAGTGGAAACAACGCCACCTTTTTTGGGAAGAAATTTCAGAGGAAATTTAAGAGGCAATAATGTCCCAATGGACAACTCAATGGCTATCTCTCGTAATGGATTTATTATATCAGCTATCAATTCTAATGTCATTTTTTCAAATCCAGAAGGAAAAGTTACCTACAACAAAGGCTTTGCAGATTTTTTTACCTTGTTAGGTTTAGGTACTAGAATGTACGATCCAAGGGTCATTTATGATGTCGAAGCAAATCGTTTT
>JADKGF010000027.1 GCA_016717105.1 Saprospiraceae bacterium
GCTCCAAGATTCAATTTTGACAACTGTCCTTACACTGTAACATATGCTGTAACTGGCGCTACAACAGCTTCGGGTAATAACTCTGCTGCTGGAGTAGTATTTAATTTAGGTACCAGTACAGTGACTTATACTATAATGGATGGTAACACTATCGTCGGCACGTGTTCGTTTAAAATTGTAATAGTTGACAGACAGAAACCGAATATCGTTTGCCCTTCTGGAAGTCCGTTTGTATTTGATGCTGATGTTAATGTTTGTTCATTTACAGTTCCAGCTACGGCTTTGAATGCCACTGCTACTGATAATTGTTCAGGCGTTGTTTCATTAGTTAATAATTTCAACAATTCAGCGACTCTTGCAGGAGCTGTATTCCCTTTGGGTACTACTACAGTGGTATGGACAGCAACTGATGCAGCAGGCAATACAAGTACTTGTTCAATAGTGGTTACGGTTAGGATACACAAGCTCCAACGGTAAGTTGTGCTCAATACCTTCTAATCCTCTAATGACCGAGATATACAGATGCGAAAGTCAAATGTCATGGTTACATCCTGTGCCAGCTGATAATTGTGGTGTGACTATGTACACTTACTCCATCACTAATCCTGATGGTACAGTTGCAGGTCCATTTACTCTAAATCAGTTGATTGCATCTGGTGGTAATAGAAATGTAGCCTACGACTTTGAAGAAGGTACTAGTGTATTGAGATATTATGTTAGAGATGCAGCTGGTAATGAAGGTAGTTGTTCCTTGAATATCACCGTTGTTGATAGAGCAATGCCATTCTTTACTAATTGTCCTACAATGATTATGGTCAATAATGATGTTGATCGATGCAGTGCTAAAGTAACTTGGGATATACCATACGCAGTTGATAATTGTGATGTACCACTAACTGTAGTTGCCGCGTCAAGTAATCTATATACTCCAGGTAGTGTCATTCCAGTAGGAGGACCTTATACAATTACCTATACTGCAACTGATTCTGATGGTAACATTGCAACATGTACTTTTACAATCTTAGTATTAGATTCACAGCAACCTGAAATATTGGTAGGTAAACCACAAAATATGACAGTCGAATGTGACGATGTACCGACACCATTGGTACTTAATCCAAACGACGTTGAAGATAATTGTACACCGAATCCAACAATTACGTTCAATCAGGTAAGTACACAAAGTAGTAATGCAGCAATATGTGCACATTATAATTACACCTTGACTAACACTTGGACAGTTCGGGATGCTTCCAATAACGCACAGATATGGAATCAGGTTGTGACTGTTCGAGATACTAAAGCTCCTGAGCTTACTGTTCCAATTGATGTGACAGTAGAATGTTCAGGTCAATACACAGGAAAATCGTTTGTATGTAACCCTGCCACTGGCAGTTATGCACCAACAGCGGCGTATGCCCTGTATGGGGTAGCAGCGGCAATTGATAATTGTGCACCTCCACAGTATATATGCATTGAGTTTACAGAAACATTTGCTGCGGGAACATGTGGATACACAGGTATCATTACGAGAACATGGACGGCGACGGACCCTTGTGGCAACAGGAGTAGTGGAGTTCAAAGAATCACGATAGTAGATACAAGACCACCAGTCCTTACATGTAAGGATATCACGGTTGATTTAGACATAAATGGCATGGTTTCGATAACTGCAGGAGATGTAATTGAAGGAGGAGTAGATGGAGTGACTGATTTGTGTACAGCAGCTGCAGATTTGACATTCCAATTGTCAAAAATAGATTTTACTTGTGCAGACTTAGGTGAAAACGAGGTATTAGTAAAAGTGATAGATGATTGTGGAAACGAGGCAGCTTGTTTTGCTACGGTAACAGTACGTGATGTGACACCTCCAACAATCTTATGTCCAGGTGATCAAGTCTTCCAATTGGGATCAGGAGACTGTACATATCAGTGGCCAGGAGGAATACCTACAACCGACAATTGTAGCTCAGAAGTAAGTTATGATCCTTCAAACCTTAACTTACCAATTGGTACAACAGTTATAACAGCAATCGCTACTGATATTGCTGGAAATACAAGCACTTGTACGTTTACGGTCGTAATATTAGAAAACATACCTAGCAATACACTCACATGTAATGACCATATTAACCTATCTTTGGATACGAATTGCGAGGCAGTTATCGATCCAGATATGATATTGGAGGGAGACGATTACCGTTGTTTTGATAATTATTGTATAGTTATAACAACCTTAAGTGGCTTGCCTCATGCAAATTACTTTGATTTATCTGATAAAGATAAAACATTCAAGGTAAGCATAGTTGATTGTAATGGTACAGGTAATAGTTGTTGGGGAACGGTGACCATTGAAGAAAAACTTCAACCTGAAGTCAATTGTCCAGATGACATAACAGTCACTTGTAATACTGACATTAATGAGCGATATATCATCACTTTAGCTGATGGAACAAAAGTTCCTGGGGCATTAAAAACTGGAGAAGCATACTTGGAGACATGTAAGCCAGGTGCCGTTATTACTTACAAAGATTGGCTTGATGATAAAGGACAATGTGCAAGTCCAAGAGCAATAGTTACGAGAACATGGTTGGTTACATATGGAAATAATGAGACAGTAAGTTGTGACCAAATCATTACTATTGAAGCCTTGGATGTTGATGATATAGTATGGCCATCTGATTATACAGAAGCAAATGCATTAGAATGTACAGATGTAAATCAAACACCTTCGCTTATATCAGCTGCTAATACTGGATACCCAATATTAAATGGTACTCCAGTGAATAAAACTGGTAATCTTTGTATGGTGAGCATTAACGTTTCTGATGAACAGTATGATATTTGTCCTGGAAGTTATGAGATTTTAAGGACATGGAAAGTAAGAAACATGTGTTTACCTGTCTCAGCAACCAATCCGAAAATCCATGTACAGGTTATTAAAGTAAACGACAGTAAAGGACCTAAGCTGATTGAGTGTCCATCAGATGTAACATTAGGGGTAAATCCTTGGGGATGTTTAGCAAGTGGCGATTTACTTGTTCCAGAAGTCATTTTCGAAGGATGTTCATCACCTTCTTCATTTACTGCAAAAGTATATGGAGTTGGTAAAACAATTGTTACCGGTGGATTTTTAGGACATGATACTCATGATATAAAAGTTAGAGTTGAAGGACTAGAAAAAGGAACACATTTGGTTGAATATACAGTTATGGATGAATGTGGTAATATCAGCAGATGTTATTTCCATGTTACAGTTGTTGACTATAGTCCACCTGTAGCTATTGGATTACAAAATATCGTATTGAGCTTAACAGGCTCAGGTACAGGAGTTGATGGAGCAGGCAAGATCTATGGATATCAGATAGACAATGGCTCATATGACCACTGTTCCGACGTCAGATTTGAAGTAAGGAGATTAGATGGCAGCTCATGTGGCAATGTAGGCGCAAACGGTACACACAATAACAACAGCACATATAATGATAATAACGGCTTCCCAAGTGAGATACCTGGAGCAGTTTGGTTCCATCCAAATGATAGTGCCCAGGATACCGATGGTGGTGAATTCGTGAAGTTCTGTTGCGAAGATATCCCTGCTGGAGCTGAGTTTGGTTTACATGATGTAGAGCTTCGAGTATGGGATGATGGCAATCAAAACGGGATAATAGGCGATAACGAAATCATCAATGGACTCAAAGACAATTATAACACCACTTGGGTGACTGTAAGGGTAGAGAATAAGTTGGCCCCAGTATTGGTATGTCCAACCGATGTTACCATCACTTGCGATATGGAATTGAACCTAAGCTTGGATGTTGAGACCAATGTCAATGATGTCGATCTGACAATGACAGGCTATCCACAAGCTTATGACCTGTGTACAAATCTTGAAGCCACATACAAAGACCAGTGGGTAGGAAGTCATGATCCTGTATGTAAATCAGGTACAGTCAGAAGGACATTCAAAGTTACAAAGGAACAGTAGTAGTAACATGTACACAATTTATAACAGTGAGTACCATTACGGTTCCATTTACGGTGACATTCCCTAATCAAGGTCAAACGACAGAATGGGATAAGTGTAGCTTTAGTCTGAGTGATGCCCAAGACGCAAGTAATCCAAGTATCAAGCGTCCGATCGTAAATTATGGACAATGTGATATAGTAGGAGAGAACATAAAAATAGATACCTTCCTATTTGAAGATGGTGCTTGTAAGAAATGGAAAGTTACCTATTCGTACAAAAACTGGTGTACAGGTGATGAGATCAACACGATCTCAGGGTTACCTATCGTCCACTGGTATGCATTCAAAGATGTAACAGCACCAGTATTGAGTTGTACAACCAAATGTTTGCAGCAAATCCAAACCACAGAATCCAAATGGTGGATGTGGAGCAGCAGTAGCGTTAGAAGCATCAGCGAGTGATAGTTTGATCTGTGCTGAGGAGAGCTGGATCAAGTGGCAGATGTTCTTTGACGGCTGGAATGACGGTACAGTAGATAGATTAGGCTCAAGTTTTGTGAACAAATCATGGAATGGCATCTGGGTACCACAAGCTAAGTTCATCTCAGGAGTATTGAATCCAACTTGGGTAGCCTTACAAAATCAGCATCCAAACTTACCATTGGCAGACTTGGTATATGTTACCTACATCAAACCAACAGCTGCAAGTGGTGGCACAGCGAAATTACCAGTAGGCACAGGCGCAACAGCATTTATCCTTAATGCAGAGAATATCAGCCATAAAGTAACTTGGAAGATAACCGACGGCTGTGGTAACGTAGATCAGTGTGAAAGCACAGTGATGGTTGCGGACAAGAAAGCGCCAACGCCGTATTGTGTAAGTATAAGCACAGCGATCATGCAGACCAATCCACAGATGGTCGAGTTGTGGGCAAAAGACTTCGACAAAGGAGCGTTTGACAATTGTAGTCCACAAAGCAAGTTGTACTTTACATTCGATGGTGCTGCTCCAATATACGCAAGAATAAATGAGGAGCACTTCTACAAAGTAGTTGGTGGTATAAGTATCAATGCAACAGCAGCAGAATATGCACAAGGTAAAGCGTACAAATGGTTGCCATCAGCGCGAAGTGCAGGTAAAGTATTTACCACTTGTGGTGATATAAATATCCAAATCGATGTGTGGGATGAAGCATGGAATACTGATTATTGCAATACGGTGGTGAGTATCATAGGATGCGGTACAGGAAGTATCATAAGTGGAAAAGTGGCGACAGCCTTGGGCAATGATATGGAAGGCACGACCATTACATTCCAAGCGAATACACCAGAATATCCGAAATCGATCTTGACCATAGATGATGGTACGTACGAAATGAATGTACTACCAAGCATCGATTATATTGTAGATGCCAGTAAAGATGGAGATTATAAAAATGGTGTGACCACCTTGGATTTGGTGTTGATACAGCGACATATCTTAGGCTTGAGTATCTTCGATGATCCGTATAAGGAGATAGCGGCAGATGCCAATAATGATGGGAAGATCACAGCCAGCGACTTGGTAGAGTTGAGAAAATTGATCTTAGGACTCACAGATAAATTTGCCAATGCAAGCTGGAGATTCCCGATCAAAGGACAACAAATGACCTTGGGTAAAGTGATGCCATATGTCGAACAATACACATATCAGCCATTGACGAGTGATATGTCAGGACAAGATTTTGTAGCGGTTAAGATCGGAGATATAAACTCAAGTGTGGTGGTAAATGTGACAGGCAGTAGCGCGGAAAGTCGTACATCAAGTACACTTCAATTCCACATAGAAGATGCACAGGTGAAAGCTGGAGAAATAATAGAAGTACCAGTTACGTCCGACAATTTTACAGAAATTTTTGGATGTCAGATGACGATCAATCCAGCATATGCAAGTATAGTGAAAATAGAATCAGGCGCCATGGACATCGATGATCAAAATGTAGCCATCCACAAAAACGGAAAAGCAACGATGAGTTATGCGGCAAGACAAGCGATGACCATTGCGAAGAGTGAAGTATTATTTACGTTGTATATCAAACCAGTAAAAAATGGTATGTTAAGTGAAATGCTCACATTGTCATCAGATATCACCAAAGGTGAATACTATACTGGAGACATGAATGTAGGTAAAGTTAGTCTCCGCATAGACAAGGCTGAAGCTGGCATCGAATTGTTCCAAAATGAACCAAATCCATTCAAAGGTACAACGACAGTGAGCTTCGGAAATGCCAGAGGCAGCGACAGCAACATTGAGTGTATATGACGTTACAGGCAAAGTTGTAACAGTAAGAAACATCGATGCAATCAAGGGATTGAACAGTGAAGTATTCACAAAAGATCAATTGGGTGTAAGTGGTGTATTGTACTACACATTAGTAAGCGGTGACTTCACAGCTACTAAGAAAATGATCATCGTAGAGTAGTAACTCAGCTTTAAATAGCTGAACATCAATTCATAAAAAAATCCACTTCCTGAGTAAAATTGGGAAGTGGATTTTTTGTTAGTTCGACATTATCAATTTTTTAAGACAGAGTAAAGGTGTAAGTGGAAGCATTAATGCGTCGAATTAGTTATCTATTTTATCAATTTGAGTTACTTTCTTTTCAAAATAAAAGAAGGAGTGAGTAGTCTTTAACTAAAGAAATTAGTTACATTAAGATCAACAAATCAACAATAATCTTATCCGACCATCTTTTTCTTTTGGTGCACGATGCAGACAAGGGAGAACTTTACTTTCAGGATGGTCAATAGCCAATCTGCACATATGACCTAGCTCTAATTTTATAGGCCGAGCTTCAGGTTTAGCTTGATAGTGTAGGTCAAAGAAGTTTTCAGTCAAAAAAGATTCAAAATCTTATTCTGATCCATCATGTAGCTTTTTTAGTTCATCCCGTATTTCGGGAATAAGCACTTTTTGTATGCCTTGTGCATTGGGTAAAATTTCACTGGTCTCGCCATAATACGTACATAAAATGGTATCGGATTCAATAGGGGCACGATCCACATGGAATGAATAAACATCTGTTGGAAAAAATGGGTAACTATCATCTATTTCGTAGCACTTTATCAGATTTAATGTGGGAGATGCACCTTGCGCCTCCAAGCACTTCAAGTCATTTAAAAGTATGTCGCGTGCAATCTGCCCTTGTACACTCAACTGAAGTGCAAGAAGCTCATCAGTATGAAGTTCGACCATATTATCATGTACATCTATCTGGTTTACAATCTCCGCAAAATCACCAATTAGGTTACGTGACCAACAAATCACATTAGTGCTACCATGAAAAGGCGTGCCAACAAGGTCTTCGAAATTAGTAACACATAGAATTTGATTTTCGGTTTGAGTCAATTTTAGCATATTAGACTGAGAATTTGATCATTTGAATTAAGTGAATTATATATTTTTTAATAATCTTACTAACCTGAAAACTAAAGCGTTACGGTCCCCAGTTTTTCTGCAATTTCATTTCTCTGAGAGATAAGGACTTGATACACTTTGAAGTTGATACCATAGTCTTCTGTCTCCACGACATCAGGTGTTGCATCTTTGAGATAGCTTTCAAGTTCCTTTATGACTCGCTTACTCTTACGAAGTTGGAGTCTGAGCAGTGCACTTTCTGCATCCCTAACGTAATTTTCGTCGGGCATTTTTTGGGTTTGGAGAAACATCTCTTTTTTCTCCCAGGAGGCATACGTATAGGGCGAAGACATAGCATTGATGGCAAAGTTTCTGATTTCTTCATCTTCATGCCCAGTAAACCAAGCGTGATCTGGCGTAAATCCAGAATCTATTTTTTTGCCTACTTGTTCTATGATTTTCCTATATAATTCAATATCGAAATAGGATAAAATATCCTGAACACTTTCGAGAATGTATTGGGATATCGTTTGTTTTTTTGTTTCATCAATGACTTGGTGACCATAATTAACCAGGATCGCACAAACTGCCTTTTCCTGCCATGCATCGTTTCTCAAGATTTCAGGTTCACTTTGCGAAAGCACAGGTTTGGGATTGAGCCATTGGTCTTCACTATCTACAGGCAATTCTTGGCTGTGTGGAGAATTGGATTCCTTTTTGGCTTTAGCATCAGAGCGCACTACTTTGTTTACTTCATTGAGCAGTACAGATTCGCTAAGATCGAGCATTTCACCACATTGCCTTATGTACAATGTTCGCTTGAATGTATCGGGTATTTTTGCTATAGAAGATACGATATCTCTAATGACAATGGTTTTTTTGATAGGATCATTTCCTGTATCGCTCAGTAAAACTCTTGTTTTAAAAAATATAAAATCTTCTTCATTATCTTTCAAAAAAGCGTTAAAAGCTTCGGTACCATTTCCGGCAAGGAAAGAATCAGGGTCTTGATTTTCTGGCAGTAGGACCAACTTTACATTCATATCAGATTCAAGAATCAGGTCCAAACCTCTCAATGCGGCTTTAACACCAGCTGGATCACCATCATAAATGATTTTTATGTTTGGCGTATAGCGCTTGATAAGCCTGATCTGTTCTTTCGTCAGTGATGTACCCGAAGAAGCTACTACATTTTCTATACCGCCTTGATGCAAGGTGATCACATCTGTATATCCTTCGACTAGGATACACTCGTCATTTTTTCTAATGGCATCTTTGGCGAAATACAAACCATATAAAACTGCCCGCTTATTATAAATTTCGGATTCAGGTGAATTTATATATTTGGGTTGTTTTTTGTCAGAAGACAATGTTCTTCCTGCGAAGGCGACCACTTTTCCACTTATATTGTGAATGGTAAACATCACACGAGAGCGGAAAAAATCTAAATCAGATTTTGATGTAAGCCCAAGTGTTCTTAAGTGCTCAATATTGAATTTTTTGTCAATAGCTTTTTTAGTAAATTCATCTCTTTCGTCAAGTGCATATCCGAGTTGAAACTTTTTGATCGTCGCTTCTCTAAATCCTCTTTCTTTGAAATAAGATAAACCAATACTCTTACCTTCTTGTCTATTGAAAAGTACATCACAAAAATAATCTCTGGCAAAATCATTGGCTATATAGAGTGAATCTGTGATTAGTTTGTTTTCAATTTCTTTGGCGGTATTTTCGGTTTCTTCTATTTCGATCCTATATTTTACAGCTAAAAACTTTATAGACTCAGGAAAACTAAGGTGCTCATGATCCATGATAAACCGCACAGAATCACCACCTTTGCCACATCCAAAACACTTATAAATATTCTTAGATGGAGATACCGTAAATGAAGGCGTCTTTTCGTCATGGAATGGGCAATTGCCTATCAGATTGACACCACGTCTCCTTAGATTGATGAAATCACCGATCACCTCTTCCACCTTGGCGGTATTCATTACCTCTTGTATGGTTTTTTGAGTGATCATGATTTGGATTTTAAAGATTATATTATTTCAACAAAATTATAGAGATAGGACATCTTTCATTTCATAAATACCTTTTTTACCTGCTATAAACTCAGCTGCATGTAAGGCGCCATTGGCAAAACCCATGCGGGAATGTGCCGTATGAGTGATTTCTATAGAATCAATTTCTGAATTGTAAGTTACCTTATGTGTTCCAGGCGTTTGATTTATCCTTTCAGAATCTATATACAGACTTCGAGAATTATAATCAGTTGGTTCCTTGATCGTCCACACTTTTTTTCTATCCAGATTTTCTATTATATCTTTTGCCAAAGTAATCGCCGTGCCACTTGGTTTGTCGAGCTTGGCAATGTGATGTATATCTTTGATGCCTACATCATACACTTCATACTTATTCATGAGTTGGGCGAGCTTTTTATTGATTTCAAAAATATATTCACACCAATACTAAAATTTGTGGCGTGTAGAAAAGTGCCGTTTTTTTTTATGACACAAATCTACAATTTCGTCCATTTTGTTTAGCCAGCCTGTTGTACCTGAAATCACAGGAATTCCTACTTCAAGACATTGAGAAATATTGGCAAAAGCTGACTCCGGTGTTGAAAATTCAATGGCAACATCAGCCCATTGAAGTACACGTGGATTGAAGTCCTGTAGATTGCGCGAAGAAATCTTGCAAGTGATGATGTGGCCACGTTTCAGAGCAATATCTTCAATGGCTTGGCCCATTTTACCGTATCCTATAAGTGCTATGTTCATATTTTAAAGTACATTTGGATACAAAGGTAATTATTTGACCTTTAGAGCCAAAGAAAACACATATCTAATCATCATAACAACATTCTGCACTACTTCATGTTTTACTATCTATTAAATTTTATACTGTTTGAAGATCATCATTACAGGACCTGAATCAAGTGGAAAAACGACCTTAGCGTCGTGGATTGCCTTAGAATATCAATGGTGTTTGGTGCCAGAATTCGCCCGTGAATACCTAAAACAAAATGATGGTAAATACCTTGAGCATGATCTTATTTTGATGGCATTATTGCAAAACTGGGAGGAAAAATGTGCTTCAGAAAGATGTGAAAACGTCGTTTGCGATACCGATATTTTGACTATAATTATCTGGCAACTTGAAAAATATAGACATATTGATGATGCTTTATGGAAACATTGGAACAATAAACAAGAAGGCTGGTACTTATTGTGCAAACCTGATATGCCGTGGGAAGAAGACCCACTGAGAGAAAACCCTTATGACAGAGATCGGCTTTTTGATATGTATCACCAATATCTCTTGGACCACAACAAAAAGTTTACCATTATTTCGGGTCCATTAGAAAGTCGAAAAGATCAAGTAATCCAACTCCTTTCTGTGAAATAAACTTAAACGGCTACTAATCTAAAAACTACGAAATGGTTGTACTTTTTAGTGCATGTTGTATATTTTGATCCAAGGCTTTGTGTGCCAATGGTGTAGTGTACACATTTAGTGCCTGCATTGCCGACTCAATATCATTTTTATTTTGGTTTTTGATTGCATTTTTCAGTGAACCATTCAGTGATACTATGGACTCAACTTCTTCTTTCGAAAGAATTGAAGCGTTTTGGACTACAAACTTATCTGCCGAAAGCACCAAATTATTAGCTTCATTGATCGCTTCTAAAAGGGCTCTTTGATTGACATCTGACGCTGCATTTCGGATAGAATCAAGCAACATTTTGGCCATTTCTTCTTCTGATATACTGTATGCAGATTTGATTTCTACTGATGTTTCTGTGCCCGAACGAAGCTCTTTGGCTTTTACCGTAAGTATGCCGTCAGCGTCAAGTAAAAACTGAACTTCTATTTTCGGAATTCCAGCTGGCATTGGTGGAATATTTCGCAATGTGAATTCGCCCAATTTTCTATTGTGTGCTACTAGATCACGCTCACCTTGGAAGACTGAAATCCTAAGATTTTTCTGCCCATCAATAGAAGTGGTGTATTGTCTAGCTGCTCTGTGTGGCACTTTTGCATTCCTAGTAATGATACTATCCATAAGGCCGCCTACGGTCTCTATGCCCAAAGACAATGGTGTAACATCGAGCAATAAAATATCTTTGCGATTACCTGCCAAAATATCTGCTTGAATAGCTGCTCCTAAGGCGACTACTTCATCGGGATTCATGCTATCATCTGGCGTTTGTTCGAAAAACTGGGACAATCGCTCTTTGACTAAAGGTATTCTAGTAGAGCCACCGACAAGGATGACTTTATTGATATCTGTAATTGCCAATTTTGCATCTTGGACAGCTTTTTTACAAGAATCAATAGTTTTATCTACTAAGCTGAAAGCCAGTTCGTTAAACGTACTTTCATCAAGTTTTAAAAGATAGTCATAAACTTTGCCTTCATATACATTATGGCTACAAACAGCCTTTTTTGCTTGTTCAGCTGCTATCCGTAGCGATTGACCTAATGCTGCATCGTTCTGTAGCTTAATATCATTTAAGTTCAATATCCTAGTCCAATACTGGACAATGGCTCTGTCGAAATCGTCACCACCGAGAAAAGTATCACCATGGGTAGATAAAACTTCAAAAATGCCATCTTCGATATGCAAGATTGATATATCAAATGTGCCGCCACCCAAGTCATATACCGCAATGTTCATACTTTGATTTCGGTCGATACCGATACCATATGCCAAACTTGCTGCAGTTGGTTCATTTACAATTCTAAGTACATCGAGCCCAGCCAACTTACCTGCATCTCTTGTCGCCTGTCTTTGGGCATCATTGAAGTAAGCAGGAACTGTAATTACCGCTTTAGTAATATTGGTACCAAGCGCCTTTTCTGCATCAATTTTTAAGGATTTCAATATTTCAGCTGAAAGTTCGATAGGCGAATAGAATTGATTGTCAACATTGATTTTTACCAATGAGTCATTGTCATTATCTATAATTTCATAACCTAAACTAGAGCGGAATTCAGAAATATCATTATAAGATTTTCCCATCAGCCGCTTGACAGAAAAAATTGTTCTCTCAGGTTGAGAAATTAAATATTGTTTTGCCACTTCGCCGACGATGAGTTGCCCTCTTTCGTCAAAATGAATGATTGATGGCGTTAAGGATTGTTTTCCATCACCGGTTTTGACCGTTTGTGGTTGACCTTGATTGTCTATATAAGCTATCAGACTGTGCGTAGTACCCAGATCGATGCCGGCAATGCTGTCTTTTGTACTAGTCTCGGCTATTTTACCAGACTTCATATCAATGGAAACCTTCATTGTGATCGTATTTTAATGCGTAAAGGTACGACATTATGAAGACAGGAATGGGCTATTTGGCAAACCATCTTATATTTTTTACAAAAAGTATGTTATATATCTTCTAATAATTGGCATTTAATGATTAATTTGGAATAAGAATAGTACTTTATCAATCGATTATCTAACTTTACGCTTTCATACTATCGAAATATCGGTAATTCACAATCTTGAAATAATGAATTTAGATTTTAATAAAAATGAAGATTCGATGTTGCTTTTGGTTTCTGAAATGCAGCAAAAATTAGATAAAATTTCCATTGGTGGTGGCAAAGATCGCATAGAAAAACAACATGCAGATGGCAAGTTGACAGCGCGTGAAAGAATCGCCGCTCTGACGGATAAGGATTCAAGTTTTTTTGAAATTGGTGCTTTCGCCGGTTATGAAATGTATCCAGAAGAAGGTGGATGTCCAGCAGGTGGTGTAGTCGCAGGCCTTGGTAAAGTTGCCAATAGATTATGTATGATAGTAGCCAATGATGCTACTGTAAAGGCAGGAGCTTGGTTTCCCATTACAGGTAAAAAGAATTTGCGAGCGCAGGAAATAGCCATGGAAAATCGTATTCCCATCATATATCTTGTGGATAGTGCTGGTGTGTATCTGCCGATGCAAGACGAAATATTCCCTGATAAGGAACATTTTGGGCGGATTTTTAGGAATAATGCCCGTATGTCATCCATGGGAATTCCGCAAATAGCTGCTATCATGGGTAGTTGTGTTGCTGGTGGCGCATATTTGCCAATAATGTCTGATGAAGCACTGATCGTAGAAGGAACAGGCTCGATTTTCTTAGCAGGTCCATATCTTGTGAAGGCTGCGATAGGAGAGGACGTGGATCAGGAGACATTGGGCGGAGCTAAGACACATTGTGAAATTTCTGGTGTTACAGATTATAAAATGCCTGATGACAAGACATGCTTACAGACGATTAGAGATTTGGTTTCACGATTTGGTCAAAGCGAAAGGCAGGATTTGATAAAATAACTTCCGTTAAACCACGTCACAATATTAATGAGTTGCCTGGATTATTTCCTGCAAACTCGACGAAACCATACGACATGATGGAGATTATCACACGTATAGTGGATGATACACCTATTACATTGTATAAAGAAGACTACGGCAAGTCTATTATTTGTGCTTATGCACGCATTGATGGTTGGGCTGTAGGAATTGTGGCTAATCAGCGATTGGTTGTAAAAAATGCTGCTGGTGAAATGCAGTTTGGTGGTGTAATATATTCCGACTCTGCAGATAAAGCGACCCGATTTATTATGAATTGCAATCAAAAGAAAATACCGTTAGTTTTTTTGCATGACGTGACAGGTTTTATGGTCGGTAAAAGGTCCGAACATGGCGGTATCATAAAAGATGGCGCCAAAATGGTCAATGCAGTTGCAAATTCTACAGTTCCTAAATTTACTGTAATTATTGGCAATTCATACGGTGCTGGCAATTACGCTATGTGTGGAAAAGCATATGATCCAAGGCTGATCGTTGCATGGCCTACTGCAAAAATTGCTGTAATGGGTGGAACGCAGGCTGCCAAAGTTTTGACCCAGATTCAAGTATCAGCACTGAAGAAAAAAGGTGAAGCACCAGACAAAAACAGCGAGCAAGCACTATTCGATGAGATCAAGTCAAGGTATGACAGACAAACATCGCCTTATTATGCAGCAGCTAGACTTTGGGTCGATGCCATTATAGACCCAAGAAAAACACGCGAAGTTATCTCTATAGGAATTGAAATGGCGGATCATGGCATTGTCGAAAAATTTAATCCAGGAATTTTGCAAACATAATCACTGTTGCAATGCGGATTTAAGGCTTTGTATAATTTCTTTGGATGAAGGTCTTGGCGCATTGGCATTGATAATATTTCCGTCCTTTCCTACTATAATAAATCTCGGGATTCCATTAATCTTGTAATCTGAAACAATATCTGAATTCCAACCATTTTCAGCGATAAGTTGGATGCCATGTAGTTGCTTTTCTTTTACCATTTTTGCCCATTCGGATTGTGTATCGTCGATAGATATACTTATAAACTTAAGTCCTTTCTCGGATTTAAAATGGGTTGCTAATTTTGCAAGTGAAGGTAACTCTTTCAAACAAGGTCCACACCAAGTAGCCCATATATCAATATACAGTACTTCTCCATTAAAATTAGAACTCGAATATTGCTTTTTATCAAATCCTTTCAGCGTCCATTTGGGTGAAGGTTTGCCTGGAAGTAGATTTTTCCATTTGTTGTATTCCTTTATTATCTCTTCGTGATAGCTATCGTTTTGCTGCAGCTTGGTATATTCGCTAATGACAGTAGAAACACCATTAATATCGGTCATCATGCCTTCTTTGAGCAATTCATAATATAGTAAATCTCTTATCTTTTGATTTTGAAACTTTTGTGAAATAAGTTTAAATTTATTTTCAAATAATGGTGTAAGTCTATCATTGTTTTCTGCCCTGGCTTCGAAATTTAGGTATTGAAGTAAAAAATTCTTATATGAAGGTAATGATAGTTTTTCATCATCATCATGATCTATATGTTGTAAAAAACTATCATACGTATCAGAAAGCTGCAAGCTACTGTCAGGGAAAATATATTCATAGTTTGATGGATAATTTAACATCAATGTGGCCTCATCATAATTTATTTCGTCTGTAATCAATTCCGCAAAAAGCTGATCAAATGAACCATTGGCCTTTTGAAAGTCTTGTTGATGAGCCACCAGTTGTTGTGTCCGTTCATTTACACTTTGAATGTAGTCGGCTTCGTTTCTGGAATAAAATGTGAAAAAATCTTGATCTTCTGTGCTCGATTTTAATTTTTCGAATGCTACAAGATAGTTGTTTTCTACTGCATGACTACCTTTAAATTTTAGATTGCCTAAATCCCGAATATCACCTGTGACTGTCAATCTGTCACCTGGTACAAGAAAGATATTAAAATGTACATCACCAATATATACAGGATAAATACCTGGTTTATCCAACGTATCTTGTATCACAAAATTTCCAGAAGGATCTAATGGTGCTTTGTGCGTTTGATTTTCATCTATATATATCATAGGCGCTTCAGCAGACGCCAGTTGCCCTTCCAGCACTGTGGTGGCTGGAAGATATTCGTTGGGCTTATTTTTACAACTAAATAAAAATAAAAATACAACAGCAATTAAAACGGGAAATTGAATCCGCATGGTTTATTGTACTTTAAAACTTTATGCAAAATTACTTAGAAAATGTATGATACTCCATTTTTACATGATTTGAATAACACCATTAACAAAGTTTAACATGATGGCTGAATAATTGTATTATCTATGAATATTTGCCTTTAATCAAAGTGCCTTGATGAAAATTTATTTTTTGGACTAAGAAAGCTTAGTTTTGCAGCCTTAATTTTTTATAAATAACTTAGTCATGGCCAAAAAGTACCATATATTTGACGAACCACATGCTTTAACATCCGTGGCAGCCTTTCATGATGTCTTCAATATGCCGGTTTTGCCACATCCACATATACCTGAACCCAAAAGGTGCCAACTTAGGGTAGATTTACTTCAGGAAGAATTGGATGAGCTAAAGGAGGCAATTGCAACCAATGACCTTGTCGGAATAGCAGATGCACTTTCAGACTTGCAATATGTGTTGTCTGGCGCAGTACTAGAGTTCGGTATGGCTTCTATGTTTAAGCAATTGTTTGATGAAGTACAACGATCCAATATGAGTAAAACATGTAGAAATCTTGATGTGGCCAAAGCAACCCAAGCCTATTATTTGGAATCTAAGAATACCGAATCATTTATTGAAGAGCGTGAAGGCGAGTATCTTGTATATCGTAAAGTCAGACCATAAAGTCCTGAAATCTGTCGAATATTCTGAAGCCGATTTAGCGTCTATTGTACATCCAAACAAATGATCAATGTTGGATAACAATTTTTTTATAAATGAATTGTTGTCCAGTTTGTATTTTGATGCAATAGATACCCGAAGGAATCATTGATACATTATTGTATGTGTTATTTTCCATAGTTTGGACTATAGTGCCGTGGATATTTATTAATTCTATCACTACATTTTCTAAACTACAACTTACAAACAAGCTATTTGTAGCTGGATTTGGGAAAATGATCGTATTTTCTTTATTAAATTCTGTTTTTATATTCGAAGTAGTGTCAGTTTTAAATATTGTGTTATAAAATTTAATGCCACCTCTCTCATTTCCAACGGCCATTTCATAATATTCATCGCCATCAATATCTGCAAGAGAAATGGTTATCTTTCGCCCTGGTAAAATATCTCCCGTATAGTCGTACAATAAGCTAAAATCCTTATAAATATTATCTTCAATATGATCATAAGTTTTAATTCCAACTTCATTTGTCCCGAGCAATAAAAGTCGTTTGCCAGAAGATTTTATTAAGAAAGGCGATCCATTTTGTGTTTTTCTATCGTACACACTATATATATTTCCAGTTTGTTTATTATTTGGAAAAACCGCTGGATTTGGGTTGAATTTTGGATTACCGGTGGTTCCTATATTTTTATAAAAAATTAAAGAGTTATTCAGTTTGCCCATAATAATATCACTCAGTCCGTCGTCATCAAGATCTGTGATATGTGGTTTCGCATTTTGTGTCTCAAAAAAATTAGCATAAGGATATACTGGCGCAGCAAATGCCATTGGTTTGTTGGCTCCAGCCGTATTTTCAAAAAAGAATACCTTACCTGAAGAATCTCCAACCAATAAATCTTGATCTCCATCATTGTCCAAATCTCCAAAATCAGGAGCAAATCTTTCTGAGTTGACACCATTTTTTGAAAACCCCAAAAAATCATCGTCCGTAAGTGAAAATTGAGGATCTTCAACGGTACCCGTATTCAATAGGAGTGAGATACTTTTTTTTCTATGGAATCTCCACGTACGATTTGAGTAGATCCAACAACCAAATCTAACAATCCATCACCATTGATATCACCAAAGGCAGGATCCGCACCACCATAAAAATTGGCCATTTCATCAATTAAAAAGTTTTTAGTTTTCAATTGGAAATCTGGAACTGCATTAGTCCCATTATTTTTATAAAACCAAACATGGTCGATATTTTGACCTGTCAGATGATTATTGGTAGTAGCAATTAGATCTTTAATGCCATCACCATCAGCATCCACAAAGTAGGTCGCCGTAAAATCTTTTACTGAAATGGGAACGTCATCAGATGGGAATTTTGTATTAATTGCCGTCATAAATGCCAAATCAGTGGTTCCTCCATTGCTTAAATATGATATATTATTGTTAGAAACATCACCTATGAGTGCATCTTTAAGCCCATCGCCATTGACATCCAAAACAGTAAGAGTTGAACCAGTATGCCTTAGCCCATCATGAGTAGAAAGATCGGTACCACCACAAGTAAACTTGTTTTTACCCAAGCTTATAATTTCATTTGTCTGGCTTTCTGTAAATTTTCCCCAACAAAAATCAACGGGATAGTAGTCGAGTGAATCAATACCTAGATTATCTTCCACACTACGGTTTTTGTATAATACCACTTGGCCACCACCAGCTTCGAATGAGGCAATATCAAGATCTCCATCTCCATCTACGTCAATTATAGCTGGTATATCTAACCAACTTACAAAAACCTGCGTATAAAATCCACCATACAAAAATGAAAGTACATTTGGAAACGTGCTATGATTAAATCTGAGTTTTTTATATGTTATGCGATTATCTGATGATTTTTTTGCTCTCCAAACTTCGATACAATTTGCTACATCTCCAGAAGCGAATATATCTTCCAAGCCATCATGGTTATAGTCAACCAAAAGCGCCCATGATTTTAGTGATGGAAATTGAGAGATATACTCAGGTGCATAACGATAATCGGTAGTGCCCGGCGCTCCTACATGTACAAATGGCAAGATTTGATCTCCATTTCTGTCAAAGACAAAAAGATCGGATATCTTATCATTGTTAAAATCAATATTGGAAAATTGTGGTGAACGCATACCACCTGCAGCTGATAACTGCAAGACATTACTGTTTTTAAGTATTGGTATATCTATTTGATCAAAATTCTGCCCGAATATTGTTCTAGAAAAAAATAACAAAAAAAATATAATGAACCTATTACACATCTACGCACCTTTTATTTACTCTTAAAACATTTTTTTGACAAAAGTATTTTACGAGCTATGTCAATTATTGTGTTTTCGGATAACATTGATCATTTTTTCGGTAGAAAGATCCTGAATGGTGTGATTTTTCATCAATTCTATAAAATCCCGAATCATAGCTTCTGAAAATCCCAGCCTAAATCCCAACTGATATACCCGAACTTCCTCCAGTGGTGATACATCGTTGTCTGCATTCATAGTAAACAAGATGTGATACAACACTGCCAATCGATCTTGCTCTTCATTGGGCAAATATTCCTTGATATCTTCTATTTGTGCATATTCTTTTATCAACTGGGGATCAAGGTTGAAATTTTTACAAACATAAATCAAATATGCAAATTCACGCTCGTGGATCATATTGTCTGCTTTGCTTACATGAATAAGCAATTTTAATACAATTCGATTCTTTTCATCTTCTGTGAGTAAGTCCCAAACCATTTTTTTATAAAATTTATTGATAAAGGTAGTAATTAATTTATGAATGGAAAAATTTTGAGTACTTTTATCCATCATTAAAAAAAGTCACTTACCAAAGGTAAAAATATGCACACTAAAATAGGAGGAATAGGGTATTATGTACCAGAAAAGGTTGTAACCAATCACGATTTGACACAGCTAATGGACACCACTGACGAATGGATACGCGAACGAACAGGCATAGAAGAACGTAGATATGCTACTAAGCACAAAGAATCAACTTCTTCCTTGGGGGCAAAGGCTGCAAAGATAGCAATAGAACGTGCTGGGATAACAGCTGAAGATATAGATTTTATAATATTTGCAACACTCAGTCCCGACTATTATTTCCCGGCTGCGGCGTGCTGTTGCAGCGAGAACTTGGTGCTACAAAGTGGGAGGCTCCGCACTTGATATTCGCAATCAATGTTCTGGTTTTGTATATGGTCTTTCTATTGCAGATCAGTTCATCAAAACAGGGATGTATAAAAACATCTTGCTTGTAGGAGCTGAAATGCATTCTATGGGATTGGATTTTTCTGACGAAGGTCGAGCTGTCACTGTGATCTTTGGCGATGGAGCTGGTGCAGTCGTTCTACAACCTACAGAAAAAGATGGTCAAGGAATTTTGAATACCTGTTTACATGCCGATGGTACACATGCGGAGGAATTGGCCATGATAAATCCAGGATCACATGGTGGATATCATTTGGGTACTGAGAAATACGGATATCCAGCACCAGAGACTTTTGGTGGTGTTTTTGTCACACAAAAAATGGTAGATGACAACTTGCTTTCACCTAATATGACCGGACAATTGGTATTCAAGACCGCAGTAGTTAAATTTCCGGAAGTGATCCATGAAGCCTTACAAAAAGAAGGACTAAAAACTGAAGATATCGACCTACTCGTACCGCATCAGGCCAATCTTAGAATCAGTCAGTTTGTACAAAGAGCTTTGCGTCTTCCTGATGAAAAAGTGATGAACAATATCCAAAAATACGGTAACACGACTGCTGCTTCCATTCCGATTGCACTTTGCGAAGCATGGGAACAGGGTAGAATTAAAGAAGGTGATTTGGTTTGTCTGGCTGCTTTCGGTAGTGGATTTACGTGGGGAAGTGCACTTATTCGTTGGTAAATATTTACAAGCCTAGACTTGTTTTATTTGCTTTATTTTAATTTTTTTTAACATGAAGGTAGATATTTTGGCCATAGGCGTGCATCCCGATGATGTGGAATTATGTGCTTCGGGCACGATACTGAAACATTTGGATTTGGGATATACAGTAGCAATTTGCGATTTGACTCAAGGAGAACTCGGTACTAGAGGCAGTGGACCATTACGACTTCAAGAAGCTGAGAAAGCAAAACAAATACTAGGTATCTCGCATCGTGAAAACTTAGGAATGGCCGATGGTTTTTTTCAACACAATGAAGAGAATATTAAAAAGATTGCCAAAGTAATCAGGAAATATAAACCTGAAATCGTTTTGGCAAATGCGGTCACAGACAGGCATCCCGATCATGGTCGTGCTTCAAAACTTATTAGTGACGCTTGTTTTTATGCTGGATTAGTCAAGATAGAAACACGAGATGATGAAGGATTGATTCAATCAGCTTGGAGACCGAAAGCAGTTTATCACTACATTCAAGATAGAAACCTGAAAGCTGATTTTGTTGTGGATATCACTCAATATCTTGACAAAAAGATTGAATCTATTATGGCATATAGTTCACAGTTTTTTGATCCCGAGTCTAAAGAACCAGAAACTCCAATTTCATCAAAGGCATTCATAGATTATATGAAAGCCAAAAATAGGGCCTATGGTCGAGATATAGGTGCAGAATATGCAGAAGCTTTTACGGTAGAGAGAAATATTGGCGTCAAAAATTTGTTTGATTTGATATAAAATCTAATCCTATCTTTAGAAATATTTAAAGCTTTGTCCTGCTTTTATACTCAATAAAGACTCATAAATCAAGTTTATAACGCTCACAATATCGTCTTGATGAGCCATTTCTACTGTGGTATGCATATATCGTAAAGGCAATGAAATTAGTACAGAAGGTACTCCACCATTACTATAGGCAAAAGCATCCGTGTCAGTGCCTGTACTCCTGCTAGCAGCAGAACGTTGGAAGTCAATCTTTTTATTTTCAGCAACATCTATTATTTGTTCCAATAGAACATTATGTACAGCAGGTGCGTAAGTCAGACTTGGGCCTAAACCACACTTGATGTCACCTTGAATTTTATTATTGACCAATGGTGTGCTTGTATCATGGGTGACATCTGTAATAATGGCAACGTGTGGTTTGATGGTATTGGCAATCATTTCTGCACCTCGAAGGCCTATCTCTTCTTGCACAGCATTCACAATGTAAAGTGAAAATGGAAGTGTTTTCTTATTCACCTTAAGTAATCTAGCTACTTCTGCTATACAAAATCCACCAATTCTGTTGTCTAACGCTCGTCCACAATAATAACGATCATTGAGTTTTGTAAGTTCATCCTGGAAAGTGATCACACTGCCTACATGGATGCCCATTTCGAGGACTTCAGCTTTGTCTTTGGCGCCTACATCTACGAAAATATTGTCCATTGTCGGCGCCATATTTTCATCTTTACCTTTGCGTGTATGAATAGCTGGCCAACCAAATACACCCTTTACAATACCTTTTTTCGTGTGAATATTGACTCGCATCGAAGGTGCAATGATATGGTCTGAGCCACCATTGCGTATAACTTGTATGAAGCCTGTATCTGAGATATAATTTACATACCACGAGATTTCATCCGCATGTGCTTCTATTACCACTCTATAATCTTGCCCCGGATTGATGATACCATAAGCAGTGCCATAATTATCTAGGTGCCATTCATCCACATATTCTTTGATATATTCTACCCAAATTTTTTGACCTGGAGATTCATATCCTGTTGGTGAAGGATTATTGAGATATTGGTACAAAAAGGCTTCTGATTCTTTATTTATAAGTTTCATTAAATACCGATATTTGGAAAATGTATTTACTTAAAATTATTTTGATACCAATTTTGAGGATCACTATTCCACTTGTTTAAGATCAACGCTTCCTCTTGACTGATGTAATTGGTTGCTTCTGCCTCTTTGATCAAAGCAGAATAATTGGACAAAGTACGGTAATTACATTGTGAATTTGCAAAATTTTGACGTGATTTTTCAAATCCGTAATCAAAGATCGCAATGACACCAGCTACTTGATATCCTTTTTCGCGCAATAAATGTACCACGTCTAGTGAGCTCGAACCAGTGGAAATCAAATCTTCGACAACCAAAATACTTGCTTCTTGATGGATTTCTCCTTCTATTTGGTTTTGACGACCATGTTCTTTTGGAGATGACCTGACGTAACAAAATGGCAGGTTTAATTGATCTGCAAGTAAGGCGCCATGTGCAATGCCTGCAGTCGCTACACCAGCAATCATATCTATACCTGCAAAAGAACTTGCCAGCTTTGCAAAACTCATTTTGATAAGATTCCTTGCTTCTGGATAGGATAAAGTGATGCGATTGTCACAATAAATTGGAGACCTCATACCTGATGCCCAAGTAAAAGGATTTTGTGGGCTTAATTTAATTGCTTTAATTTGCAAAAGATTTTGAGCAACCTGTTTTTCAACATTCATATTATATATTTAATGGAGAAGTCGCAAATTTATAAAATTTATATCAATGAGGCAGAGGTTATTTTAAAACCTACGGCAGATGTGTCTTTGGATGATTTCACAAAGCAGGGTAGTGTGATTGTAAATTATACTGGCGTTAAAAAAACATTACTAGATTACATCACCTTATTGGAAAAGTCTATCAAGTCAGAAAAGATGATCATTCACTACCATGATTTTGCAAAATTGAAGATGGATTTTAAATCACATTTTACTGAAATCGAAGCAGGTGGCGGATTGGTGCGCAATGACAAAGGCCAGTATCTATTTATTTTCAGACGTGGCTCATGGGACTTGCCCAAAGGTAAAATCGAATCCAACGAGACTAAAAAAGAAGGAACGCTTAGGGAAATAACTGAAGAAACAGGTATCACCAATATGACGATTATAAAAAAATTGTTGGTGACACGTCATACTTATCGTAGCAATGTCGGAAAAAGAATAATCAAAAAATCACATTGGTATCTTGTTGAAACAAAAAAGCAAGCACTGAAACCACAAATATCGGAAGATATAGAAAAAGCAGTTTGGATGACCATGCACCAGTTTTTGAGCAATCGCAGACAAGTTTATCCCAATATTTTGGACGTTGTACATACCCAAGATACCCAAGAGCTTGTAAGTAAAGTGGAAATTAAAATAAATTAAGGATGGCTGCCTTCAATTTTAAATCGTACTTTCTGAATTATTACAAAGATTTTATCGTCGCTTGTATCATCTTATCATTTACTTGGGTATTGTTGTATAGATTGATATCGCCGCCAATAACTATCCAAATGTTGACTCGATCTATTCTAGATAAAGGTGAGTTGAGATATGATTATATGTCTATCGGAAAAATTTCTCCTTATCTTCAAGTATGTGCTATGGCTTCTGAAGATCAAAATCTTCCATTTCACAGTGGTTTGGATTTAGGAGCAATTCGAAAAGCGGTAGAAGTAAATAAAAAAGGCAAAAAAGTGTTTGGAGCAAGTACAATTACTCAGCAAGTGGCCAAAAACGTCTTTTTATTTCCTCAGCGATCTTATATTCGGAAAGGACTAGAATTTTATTTTACTTTATTAATTGAAACATTTTATCCCAAAGAAAAAATTCTTGAACTTTATTTGAATGTGGCAGAAATGGGTACACTTATTTTTGGTGCCGAAGCTGCAGCACGAACATATTATAATAAACCTGCTTCAAAATTATCACTACAAGAATCAGCATCTATCATATCTATACTTCCTAATCCTCGAAAATTTAATGCAAAAAATCCTTCCGGTTACATAGCTGGTCGGCAATCTGAGATCAAAAGTTTGTATTTTTCACTTGATGGTACGCATTATCTTCGCGAATTGTATGTGAAATCAGAATCATCATTGTATGATTTTAGAAAGTATAAATAGTTTCTATCAATTTTTATAGAAAAAATAATTGTATTCATTTATACTAAATCGAATTTTTTGGAGTAGTATTGTGATTCAAAATTTAATAGCTTTCCTTGCAGAAATATAGGAACATATATGTAGCGGCCACAAGTCAACATGTAGGCAAAACGACATCCACCTTGGGGTTGGTTTCTACTTTTATGAAAAAAGGATTAAAGGTTGGATATTGTAAGCCTGTAGGTCAAAAATTTCTAGATATCCAGCACCTGCGTGTAGATAAAGACACCATCTTATTTGCCGACCTGATCAATTTTGAGATAATTCCCGAATTGCACAGTCCTGTTATTTTGGGACCTGGTGCTACAGAAATGTATCTGGATGCACCCAATGCCGTCAATCTTGAAGGAATTTTGCGTAAAGCGGAATATGAATTGTCCAGATCAAATGAAATCGTCATTTATGAAGGTACTGGTCATCCTGGTGTGGGCAGTGTAGCAGATTTGTCAAACGCTCGTGTGGCAAAATTGTTGAATGCTGGTGTTGTGATGGTTGTTGAAGGCGGAATCGGTAGTACCATCGATATGCTCAATATGACGACTGCCTTGTTTAGAGAAGAGAAAGTGCCACTTATCGGCGTTATTATAAATAAAGTTATACCAGAAAAATTAGATAAGGTAAAACATTACGTTGGCAAATGGCTGAAAAACAACGATATACCATTATTGGGATTGATGCCTTATGAAAAAACGCTAGCGTATCCACTCATCAGGTCAGTATCGGAAGCCGTAAAAGGTGTAGTTACTTACAATGCTGATTTTGTTGATAATAAAGTAGAAAGTATTATTGCTGGTTCGCTTATTGACCTGAAAGAATTGAAAAGTTCTCAGGATTTATTACTTGTGGTTGCCACCAGATCGATCAATGAAGCCATCAAAAAGATAGAATTTATGGCAAAAAATCACGGTATTACCAATTGCCCACTTTCGGGAATTGTAGCTACAGGTGAAGGGCAAATGGATAAACATACCATTCAATATATCGAAAAACATAGCTTGCCTTTGATACGTACAGAACTCGATACCTATGGATCTGTATTGCGTATCAGTAAGATAGAAGTAAAGATAAACAGGAGCACGCCTTGGAAAATCAATATGGCCATCGACCTTATTGAAAAAAATGTTGACTTAGACATGATCTTGGCGGCCAGTAAAATCTAATCTTGACAAACATCCATTAATATCCTTTCGCATCATCATCACCGCGTTTGTCTGCTACGGCATGGATTTTACGATCATCGGTCACCACGATAGCCTCGACTCTACCGATTGGATCTCTATCCTTGATATGGTGTCCGATACTTTCTAAAATTTTACGCTCCTTTTGTGGTATTGCATCAGCTTCGCAATATATCGTATCTGGTAGCCATTGATGATGAAACCTAGATGATTGAACAGCATCTTCGGCATTCATCCCATAATCCAATACATTGATTATAGTCTGAAAAACAGAAGTTATAATAGTAGATCCTCCTGGAGTGCCTACGACCATTTTCAGCTTTCCATCCTTTTCTACAATTGTAGGTGTCATAGACGAAAGCATACGTTTATTGGGTTCTATTTTATTTGCACTAGCGCCTATCAGTCCATACATATTCGGTGTTCCAGCTTTGACAGAAAAGTCATCCATTTCGTTATTTAAAATGAAACCTGCACCTTGCACTACTGTATAAGATCCATAACTTCCGTTCAATGTAGTTGTGATCGCAACAGCATTTCCCTCAGCATCTACTACACTAAAATGAGTCGTTTCTTCACTTTCGATATTGCCATATTTAATTTGACTACTTTGTGTAGCAGCTCGTGGATTAAAATCTGACATCCTTTTTGCAATATAACTACTATCCAATAAAGTTTTTTGTGGTACAGGATAAAAATCTGCATCGCCTAGATACTGTGATCTGTCCGCATATACTCGTCTTTCGGCTTCGGTGATCAAATGAACTGATGCAGCTGATTGGAATTTCAGTTCTGTAAGGTTGTATGGTTCCACCATTTCAAGCAATTGTACAAGAGCAATTCCACCACTTGACGGTGGAGGCATTGAAATAATTTTATGCCCTTTATACATAGTAATTATTGGATTTCTCCAAATGGATGTATAGTTTTTTAGATCTTCATGACTTATTATGCCTTTTCCACTATACATTTCCTTTACGATATGATCCGCAACTCGACCTTCATAAAAACCAGCTCTTCCTAAGTCTCTGATTGCCATTAATGTTGCGCCCAATTCTTTTTGTATTAAAAGGTCACCTGCTTTCCAGTTAGCTTTGTGGAATGCAGTAGTGCTGGAATTATTTTTTATGAAATGATTTTGTCCCTTATTCAGATTATTTGCTTCTCTTTCAGTGATTTTAAAACCATTGTTTGCCATATCAATTGCTGGTTGTAGCAATGTTGCCCAATTCTTAAGTCGGCTGTATTTCTCAAATATTTTAACCATACCATCTACTGATCCAGGCACGCCAGCTGCCAAATGGCCAAATTTACTTTTATCTGAAATGGGATTACCTAGGCTGTCGAGATACATATCTGTAAATGCAGCAGTAGGTGCTTTTTCTCTGAAATCTAGCGCACTGATTTGGCCATCATGCGATCTATACACCATAAATCCGCCACCACCAATATTTCCGGCATTAGGATAAACCACAGCAAGGGCAAACTGCACCGCTATTGCAGCATCCGCTGCATTTCCACCAGCACGCAAAATATCCAAACCAATAGCTGTTGCCAATGGATGCGCTGATACTACAGCAGCGCTATCTGCCGTTATTGATTTTGTGATTGTGTAAATTGCGTGTTTTTCACCTGACCACTTGCAAGAAAACATGATCAGTATTAAATAAATTAGTAATATGTTTTTATTTTCATTAAATATTTATTCATTTGTGGAATTATTATATTTGTGTAAAGATAAAATAAAACATTATATATATCGTTTAATAGTCAATTGAAATTTATATTCACTTTTTCTATATCAACAAATTATCAAGATGTACAAGATCGCAACGAAAAGTTTTTATCCAACTTTTATATTTTTGCTGTTAATCCACACTGAGATCACAGCACAAAAGTTTGTAAATGAATTTTTGAATATCGGTGTAGGTGCCAGAGCTCATGGTATGTTTGGTTCCGTCGTTGCTAGTTGTAATGATGGTACGGCCGCATATTGGAATACGGCAGGATTGACTGAAATTAAGGCTCCTTTACAGATTAATGCAATGCATGCAAAGTGGTTTGGTGGTATTGCCAATTACGATTATGTATCCATTGCAAAAAAACTAAGTGGAGACAATAATCAGGTTGCTTAGATTTCATTCATTCGTCTCGGCATCGACAATATCCCATATACATTCAATCTGGTAGCGGCTGATGGATCTATAGATTACAACCGTGTCACCAATTTTTCGGCATCAGACTATGCGGGACTTATATCTTACGCTAGAACAATCGGAAGGATGGAAAAATTTTCAGTTGGTGGAAATATAAAAATAATCCACAGATCTGTTGGGTCATTTGGCAAAAGTTGGGGATTTGGTGCTGATGTAAGTGCAAGATATAAAATGAGCGAAAATATCACTTTAGGTGCTTCAGCTCGAGATATCACAACTACATTTAATGCTTGGTCATTTAATCTAACTGAAGATGAGAAAAAAGTATATCAAACTACTAACAATGAAATCCCTGTCAGTAGTACAGAACTCACATTGCCAAGACTTATTATCGGTGCAGCCTATCATGGACAAAAAGGGAATTTTTCATATCTGGGTGAGTTGGATTTGAATTTTTCGACCAATGGTACAAAAGCATCTGTCATTTCAGGTGACAATTTCAATATAGATCCTACATTTGGTATTGAATTGGGTTACTATGACAAAGTCTTTATCAGAGCTGGTGTCGGAAACATGCAATCCATCATAAATCCTGTCAATACTGCACAAAGAATATTTGAAGTACAACCCAATGTTGGTTTAGGGCTTAAATTGGGAAGACTTAAAGTGGACTATGCTTTGGCAAATATTGGAAATGTAAGTGGTGTATTAGTTTCTCATATTTTTACTTTGGGTCTGGATTTTGTTCCAAGAAGCTAAATCATTTTATAGCTTTTAAAACCTAATTGCAAACAAAACAAAATTAATGGTAAAATCCATCACAAGTCCGGTCAATCCGCTTATCAAAAACATCGTCTTATTATCTGAAAAATCTAAAGCACGAAAATAATCGGGTACATTTGTAGTAGAAGGGCAACGTGAAATCGGAATGGCTATTCAAGGTGGATACCAATTGAAAACGATTGTCTTCAATCCGACCATTGTAAGTTATAATCATTTACTTGATAGACTTGGCAAGATTATTTTTGATACCGAAATCATTGAAGTGACCAATCTGGTATATAATAAAATTGCCTACAGGGAAGGAACAGAAGGTGTAATTGCTATTTTTAATACAAAAACTACTTCTCTGAGTTCGCTTGTGTTGCCACCAAATAATCCTTTGATCATGGTCGCAGAAGCACCCGAAAAACCAGGTAACATTGGCGCTTTATTTAGAACTGCTGATGCAGCTGGTGCCGACGCTATGATTATTGCCAATCCAAATACAGATATATACAATCCAAATATCATAAGATCGAGCATCGGTTGTGTATTTACCAATCAAATTGCTTCAGCTTCCACGTCAGAAATTATCACATATCTTAAGCAAAATAAAATCAACATAATTTGTGCATCTTTGGCATCTGATTCCAAATCTTGCTATGCAATGGACTTCCGAAAAGCTACGGCCTTGGTAGTGGGTACAGAGTCCACAGGATTGAGTGAAGAATGGACAACATCTTCTGACCATAACATTATTATTCCTATGAGAGGGCAGATAGATTCGATGAATGTTTCTGTAAGTGCAGCTATTTTATTGTTCGAAGCTGTAAGACAAAGATTAAATCCCTAAAAGTATATAACCTAGATATTCTAGTTAGTTTTTTGTAGCTAAATTTATTTAACGGATTTAGTGGTAAAAATCTATTTATCCTGAATTATACATAAAGATTCGCAATAGATTATCTAATGCATATTTCAGGTTTAATACAAATAAAAAAGAGAATTGCCTCAATGAAACAATTCTCTTTTTATAAATAACTAAATCTCGTATTATTTCTTAGGAGCTACCATTTCGTAAGCTGACTTAAGCATACCCATAGCAGAATCAGCAGCAGTTTTCAACTCAGCCTGCTTTGCAGTCCAAGATGTAACTTTCTCACCAGCTTGAGTAACTAAACCAGAAAGGTCAGCTATTTGTGCAGCAACATCACCTTCGATTTTACCAGCAGCAAGACCATCTTTAAGAGCAGTAACAGCACCAGCTTTTTCTGTCCACATTTTTACGAAATCACCCAACTCAGTTTGAACAGGTGCATAAGCGTCAGTAGTTGCAGCTTTGTAAGCAGCAGTTGCTTCAGCCCATTTTTTACCAGCGTCTCCTTTTAATGAAGCAACAGCTGCAGAGTCTAACATCATAGAAGATGCCATTTCAGTATATCCTGTAAGGTCTTTTGTCAAACCATCAGAAAAACCAGTAACTGCATTTGTAGCAGCATCCCAGTCAGTTCCTAATTTTTCAATTGCAACTCTGTGTGCTTCTACACCAGACTTACATGAAAACAAAAATAAAGGTAAAGCAAACAATAAAAACTTTTTCATTTTAATTCCAAATTTAATTTTAAATAATGTCACAAAGGTAAATCCAACTTGACAAATCATGTAGTTTTCGCGTAATTATTTTTATGTTCTCAATTTTTATGAAAAATGGTATATATAATTGTAATACAAAGATATAAATATATTTATTAATCATATTTAATGACTATTAACAATCTTTAACATTACATGAAATATTAATTTGAGCCATAAGTAAATTTTTCGAATCTCCCAATGACCCAAAACTCACATATCATGAGTGTATCATTATTTTTATTTTTATGAAAAATTCTGCATCTTGTGTTAATTTTAACGTCACAAACACAATTGCAATCTTTTAATATAATTGTCTATGAAGTGTTATAATAAAATTTGTATTTTAACTTATCTTTATCTAATTTTTGTTGTACCAGGATTTGGACAAAATGGTTTTAGATCTGGCCCTGAACAAGGTTGGGGACTCGGTTGGAATACTACAGATTATTGGTCGGGAACAGGATTTGGATCTACTTTCGGAAAAACCTATCAAAATACTGCTGGTTCAGGTAATAGATATTTTAGGTTATACACTGATTGGTCAAATCAAACTCGGGAACATGGCCCAACTGGATCTAACGACATCAATATACCATTCAATACGATTTCGACACTTGAAACTTGGAGTGGTTCGAAAGCGTATTATGTAAATGTCGGAAACACTGCTTATAATTACGTATTTCGGTCTCGAAACGGCGATGGTATAACAAATACGCCGTCAGTAATTATCATTGAAGTGCAAGGAGAAATTAGAAATGTATCACTTGTCGCACAATCTCCTTCACCTACAGGTGTTACAAATTCATCTGCAGTAACCGTAAATGCATCCGTTAGTGGTTCATTATCAGCAGGACAAGGTATTTATTTAAGATATACAACAGACAATTGGACGAATTCAACCATTTTGCCAATGACAGGAAGTGGAACAAGTTATATGGTCAATATTCCTGCCCAATCTTCAGGTACAACAGTTAAGTACTACATCTTTACTTCTGGTGCAGGCATGACGATTGCCCACAATGATGCAGATTTTGTTACCATAAATGGAAATACCAATAATGGTGCGAATTATCAATATACCGTGCTTGGAGGAAGCTCTGCTGTGACAATAAATCCTGGATTTCCGAATGATACTGAAAATGTTGTGGTTACGTTTGATGCAACAGGAACTGCTTTGGCTGATGCTGACAAGGTTTATATGCATGCAGGTATCTCAGCTACGCTAAGCAATCCAAGTTTATTCCAATATACTACAGGCAATTGGGGACAAGATGATGGAATAGGAGAGATGACAGAGACAAGTGCAAATATTTGGACTATCTCTTTGACTTCACTAAGGTCATATTTTAATGTTCCCGAAGCTGATGATATTTTTGGACTCAATCTTTTGTTCCGTAATGCTAATGGCACTTTAAAGGAAGACTTGAGTGGAGCAAACTATTTTTTTTCTGTTGATCCCGGCAATTATTTTGTATTAACTGCGCCTGAAAATGAATTTAGTTTTCTACCTGTCGGTCAGAATATGTCTCTTGCGGCAACTGCAAACTCGGGACCAACTACTTGGACCTTAAAAGAAATAGATCCTATAACCAATGTGGATATTAATACAATTACAACGCAAAGTGGCGGAATATCTTTCAACTATAATCTGAATGTCAGTACGCTAAATCTTAAAAAATATAAATTGATTGCAGATTTTAACGGTGAATTGAAATCAAAAACTTTCAAAATTCAAGGATATAATCCGGTCACTGAGGCTGCAAGACCTAGCTGGACACAACCAGGAATAAATTATCATTCTAATGATCCGACAAAGGCAACCTTAGTACTTCAAGCACCTGTTTTTACCAATTACAAAAAAGGAACTGGAATAGTATCAGGCACAGGTACAACCACACCAAAAACTGTAGTTTATGTTTTGGGCGATTTTAATAATTGGACACCATCTGAAGCCTATAAAATGAATAGAGATAGAGATGGTTGGGATGGCATGACAGATGGTGATAATGATGGCGACCACGGTGATTATTGGTGGATAGAATTATCTAACCTTACGCCAGGTCAAGAATATGTTTTTCAATATCTTGTGGATGGATCGATCCAAGTCGCTGATCCTTATGCAAATAAAATTTCTGATCCTGATGATGGTCAAATTCCGAATGTAGTTTATCCCAACTTAATAACTTACAGACCACAAGCTGATGATAGGGCGTCAGTTTTACAGACAAACCAGCCTACTTTTTTATGGACAGCGCCTGAATTCGTCCACGTAACTGACCAAAAGCTGCAAATTTATGAGATGCATTTCCGAGATTTTACCGATGAAGGAACGTATCTAGCGGCTATCCAAAAATTAGATTACATCAAAGGCCTTGGTATTAATGCTATCCACGTCATGCCTATTTCAGAGTTTGAAGGTAATAGCAGTTGGGGCTACAATCCTAATTTTTATTTTGCAGCTGATAAAGCATATGGCACAGCGACTGATTTGAAGCTTTTTATAGATGAATGTCATAAAAGAAAAATGCTTGTGTTTAATGATCTTGTGCTGAATCACGCCTTTTACTCCAATGTCATGGCTCGTATGTATTGGAATACAGCAGATAATAAACCTGCGTCCGAAAATCCATGGTTTAATCCTGATCATAAAATGGTAGCAGATCCGGGTGGCTGGTGGGGCGCAGATTGGAATCATGAAAGCGAATATACACAAAAAATGGTTGATAGGATTCTTGATTTTTGGTTACAAGAATTCAACTTTGATGGGTTTAGGTTTGATTTTACTAAGGGATTTGGTCAGACAGCACCTGATAGTTCCGATCCTTGGGCCAGTTCTTACGATCAGGATCGTATCGATTTATTGCTTCGTATGGTCAATGGTATGAAATCAAGAAATCCTGGAAGTGTCGTTATTTTTGAACATTTGGCGTGGGCATCCGAAGATAAAGTACTTGCAGATCAAGGTATTTTAATGTGGAGTGGAGTAGGGCATCACAATGCATTGAAAGCCTTTATTTTGGGTTATAATGGTGACAATACCAATATTTATGAATCAGGTATTTATAATACAACAGGGAGAAACTTTAATAATGCAAATTGGATGAGTTACGGTGAAAGTCATGACGAAGAGCGACTTGGATATGAATTGATGCAGTACTATAACGGTGTCCGCAATTCGAGTAATATGATCGACAGGCTCAAGATAGCTTATGGCTTCAATCTCTTGATGCCCGGCCCTAGAATGTTGTGGGAATTTGGAGAATTGGGATATGATGTCAGCATTAATTTTAATGGACGTACCGGTGAAAAGCCAGTACATTGGGATTATTATGACGATGCAAAACGTCGTGAATTACACACGCTCATTTCTAAAATATTTAAAATAAGGAACGAACAAAACATTTTTGCCACGACACCTGACTATGGTAATATTGGACTTGGTGCAGGAAATATTGCGACACCAAGAGTCATGCGATTGTCTTCAGGTACAGGAAGCAGTGCGGCACATGTCATAGCTGTTGCCAATTTGGATGTAAACAGTTCACATACATTCAGTCCTGGATATGATGTCACAGGTACTTGGTACAAATATAATGGTACACCAGCTGTAGATGGTACTTCTTTTATGGTCAACAATGTTTCAGATTCTTATACCTTGAGTCCTTCAGAAATGTTGATTTTTACCAATTTTCCTATAGACAGCTGTACAGATGTACGAAGTAATGCTGATAGTGGCAATTACACATTAAGAAATGCAATAGCTTGCGCTCCTGAAAACGGTGTTGTGAATATAGAATATCCTGTTTATGGTCAGACCATAAATCTCGCTACGCCGATTTATATTGATAAAAATATTACCATCCTTGGGTTTCCTTCTATGCAGGTCAACATTAGTGGCGCTTCACTTAATCAAAGTGTTTTCACCATCGCTACTGGTAAAACGGTGTCATTTAATGGTGTCTCGATCACTTGCAGCCAAGGTAATGCTAATGGTCGATGTCTGATAAATGATGGCCACTTGACATTGGATGCTGTAAAATTTATGGATATTTACGGAAGTACAACAGGTAGTTCGGTAATAAACCAATCAGCAGGAACCATTCAAATAAAATCCAACGTCATCACAGAAAAATAATTTTCAGCAGTACTGTGGATTAATATTTTAACGGCCTTGATATTCGAAAGAACTCGAGTTCTATTTAAGATGCTTGAATGCGCATTGGATTACTCTGCTAGGAGTAGTAGAATTCGGATGAATTGCAATCACTACTTCCATATTATCTGGGTTCCAAAGATCAATAGATTCTTTTGGAAAAGGATAAGGTATACTTTTCTTGATGATATTGTTCTTTACCAAGTTGTTTCCTAAGAAATCACCTTGGAAATTTGTGGCCATATCTCTTAAAACATGGTTATGCTCAAAATCGTCAATGATTACAGAACCGTTAGTTTGTGCATCTATGATATGAGATTCTGTCAGAAATATTGAATAATTGTATTCTCCAGGCAAATCTTTAAGCGGAATGGCTGTAAAATCTATATTAGCAACATGATTTGTTTCGTCGTATTTTACATCCATCAAAATATTCATTACATGCTCTTTTTGCAATTCAGCCTCTACCTGTGATTGCCATAATCCTGTCGCAAAGATGGCATATTTCTCATCTGTGCTGTTTTGATCTATGCGATTGAATGCCGCAGCCGGTTTACCCAACCATGGCAAGAACCATTCTTCTAGGTTTTTCGCTTTTTCATTTCTGAAATCATATTTGCTTCGATTTTTTACAGGTTCACACAAAAATTTGCCGTGAATTCCAATGGCAGCAACTTTTCCAGGAAACTTATCAAGAATAGCCTTAACCGCAGCCGTCCCTTTAGGACAATTTGGGCATGACGCACCAGTAAGCTCTTCGATCAATACCACATTACCATTGTCTTCAATAACCGGATCTGTGATCTCAGGACAAATCTCATTACACGATGCTAAAAAAAATAAAAATAGGATGAATAATATATTTATGTTTCGCATGGTCATTTTATTTTAAATTAAAAAGTTGTATTCATTGCAAACCTAATACCACTGAATGCTGGTTCAAGCCTGCATATTCCGCCGCTACATACTACGCCTTCTACTTGTTTGACATATCTCAAGCTATATCGCTGTGCTTCATTAAAAAAACAATACCTAGCGTCGGATATAAAGTTTTTTCCAATTCACCTTTGGAGTTCTTCTTTTTAGGTATGATATTGTACATGCCTGATGCTTCAAAACTCCAGTTTGGCGCAAGATTGAACTCTGCCAATCCAAACAACCAGCTACCATAATCTTGTTTTGTGGACATATACTGAAACTCTGTTCTTAATGATTTTTTCGGATCGAATCGATACAAGAAATCGACATAAGGCGTGACGGTTTTTACTAACGGCACTTCTGCTTTTGTTTCATAAATCTTCTGATTGTAGGTCACAAATTGAATACCCGAAGTTAGTTGCCATTTTCTCTTCATTTTATAAATGACTTCACTAAATATCTCTTGGAATAATCGTTCGCCTTTAATGGTTTTTATATCCGAATAATTTACATTTGCACTAAGCGCTTTATTAAACTTATAGCGAACGTCTATAGCATATGCCATTTCTGAAATATCTTGTGCCGCTGGACTATACCTTGCAGTCAATCTATACGTATTTTGTTTGTTGAGTGGTGTGAGATAATTGATCAAACCTCGTAGCAAACTCAAATTTGGGTCAACCCGAAAACTGAAATTTTCCGTCCTTTTGCTTCTGCTGTGATGCCCCATTTCCCTTGTGCAAATGATAAACTACCATAAAATACCGATCCTTTAGCGGCTACCAATTTTCCAATTGTATTACTACCAACTAATTCTGTTTTTTCTGCAAATGGATTGAAAAATACATCCTTGGATTTTAATGCCACTTCCGTGTAAAGTCTGAAATTTTTATAACTTAATGTGTTATATAATGTAGATGCGTATGTGTTGTATGAAGGTTTGAATCTATCAGCGTCTTGATATGATCGGATTACATCTATCACGCCATTCATATACTCATCTGAAAGTGTTTTGCCTACAAATCCAATCCCTGGAGCCAGTGTAATTGGACTCGTCTCGCTACCTAAAGTGATAAAACCTTCTGCACGAATGCCCTTTAAATTACCAGAATACGTATCGAATGCATTCTTTTGTTTTCCACTGAAAGCCATAATATGCCAAAGGTCTGTAAAATTGTATCTCAGACTGACCCCATAAAGTGCATTATCTATAAATAAAGGCCTTGTTTCGAAGGCACGATAGATAAAACCCGAACCGATCTGATCGTATAAGTAACCTGCACTTATTTCTAATTTATTTATTGCTTTTTTGATATACCATCTACCGATGCCAGTACCAGAATATGAATCACGTGGATTTCGTAGGTTGGAGTTATGATACATATCAAATCTCGTTCCTATGGTAAATCCTTGAATTTTATAATTTAAATTTAACCAAGCTTCACCACCATAGAATTGGTGGTCGTATTGTGGTGTGCTGATAGCATTGATGGACGAATCCCTCAAAAAGATATTGGCATTAGTTTCAAAGGCTCCTGAAAAAACACCTTTTTCTTGACTTAAACCTTGTCTATCGATGAGGCCAATCAAAATAAGTACAAATAAAATTCTGATCATTGGTTTGGTTATCTTGTAAAACACCGCAAGATAAAAAAAAGCTATCATGCGGCCAATTTTTTGTAATATTTATACCAATATTGCATGCCATAAGACATTTACATAATTAATTTTCTGTAAAATGATGGAATTATTGAAATTTCTGTTATTTTTGTTTTGAATTAAAGAAAAACGATTTTAACTCTTAAACAAAATAAATATATGATTATGAAACTTTACTTTTATTCAATTCTGGTTATTTTGCTTTTTTCAATAACGCCAAAGACTGCTTTTAGTCAGTGCAGCAATATTAATGATTATAAAGCACTTCGAGGTCTTTATTTGAGCACAAATGGCGATAACTGGAAAAATCGAACAGGCTGGCCAAGTTATGCTGATTTTCTTGCAAATCCAACACCAACTTCCAATACGAATATGGATAATTGGTACGGTGTCGAATGCGTCAATTTTAGAGTTCAAAGTCTTAATTTGCCTAACAACAACCTAAATGGGTCTTTAGAACAAACTTTCAATTTATTAGGAAGTTTACAAGAAGTCAACTTATCTGGCAACCAAATTAAAGGAGTTATTATAAATAATATTATAAATTTAATAAAACTCCAAAATCTTGATTTGAGCAATAATCTTTTTTCAGGTCCTTTGCCTTATGGTTTTTCTTTATTGAGTAATCTACGTATTTTAAATCTTTCAAGAAATTTTTTTAAGGAATTTTTGCCTATTGACTTCAGCTCAATGTCCAATCTGAATGTGTTGAACCTTGCAAATAATAATTTTACAGATTCATTGGCCAATGTGATTGGTAACATGAAAAATTTAACATCACTACAATTACAACAGAATCAATTTTATGGAGACATTCCCAATTCTATAGGAGATCTCACTAATTTAGAAAATCTTGATCTTTCCTTTAACCATTATTTTATAGAAATTCCAGCCCAATTAAGTAATTGTAAAAAACTCATAAAGCTTAATTTGTCAAATAACAATTTTTATGGCACAATTCCATCGCAATTGGGAATGCTCGATCAAATAGAATACTTAAATTTGAGCAATAATAATTTATCGGGATGTTTAGCGGATGAACTACTAGTTTGGTGCAGTCCTAAAATTGTGAATGGTGTAGAAGTATTCAGAAGTATTAATTTAACCAACAATTATTTACTGCCGTGGCAAGGTGATTTCGGGTTGTTTTGTTCAAATCCACAGAATCAAGTCGGTGCACCATGTGAAAACTGTAAATCGACTAGTAGCTTGGATGTTATTCAACCAGATTGTAGTTGTGGCGCAATTCAAAATGCACCGATTTCTATTACAGGACATGTTTTTATTGATAATAACGCGAACGGTACTTTTGGAAGTTCAGATTTTGGTTTCGCAGGAGCTCCTGTGGAACTAAAAATAGGTTGCCCTGGATGGACAGTATTTGCAAGAACTACAACTGATGCTAATGGAAATTATTCATTTTCTGGTGTGCCTCCAGGTAACTATTCGGTACAAATTCCAGAAAGTGCTCCAGGTGCACCCGATGGCTCACCATCGCCGAGCGATTGTTGCTTGATTGTAGATTTATGTACACCAACATCGGTTTTGGAATGTAATTTAGGTTATCCACCACCAAATTGCACATCAAATCCATACTCAGTGGACAATCTTTGCGATATAGCCTATGACAATCCGTTATGTAATTTAACTGTCATTAAAGAATTCGCTTGTGGTCAAAATCCATCAAAATTGGGTCCTTGGGCAGGCAAACAGCATTGTGGTGGTACTTACGAGAATACATCTTTTTATGGATTTGTGGCTGGCACTGGAAATTATTCAATACAATTTACTATATTTAACTGTGCCGGAACAGGTGTTGAGTATGGTTTGATGGAAGCATGCAATCCAGATGGCCCATTTGTAGTTTGTAACGCCACTTCAAATACTGGAACTGTTACAATAGCTGGTACACAACTAGAACCTTGTAAAAAATATATATTTTGGATTGATGGATTTTCTGGCTCTATATGCTCTTATTATATTAGAGTCATAGGTGATTTTAATGTTTGTGAAGTTCCAGCTGTTCAGGATATTACAATTAATCAAGCTTGTAATTTGCCATGTCCTAATCTTGCTACCTTACCTGTTACTGTTGTCGGAGCTAATGATATAGAAGATATAGATAATGTGATATTGCATTGGGATATTTCATTTAATGGTGCGCCATTAATTATAACTACAACAACACCAGTTAACGATGGAATGAGTTTAGATGTTCCATTTTTGGAAGCAGGAATTTATGAGATTTGTGCAGTAACAGAACATCCTTGTCCAGGTTTGTCGGCTCCATTCTGCAAAACCTTTGAATTCAAAAGCCCCAATATAACAAGTAAAGAATATAATTTGTGTATTGATGATTTTCCTTGGAATGGCGAAGTTGATAGTTTAACTGGACTAGCTGCTTTGGATGAATATGGCAATCCTTGGAAATGGTCAGGTGGGCCGATAGAATTATCAAATATAAATACGACACCACCAACATATAGTTTTAGCAGTAATTATGTAGATACTTGTGGATGCGCTTATATACAGAATATAAAATTTAACATCTTGTCATCCAGTCAACAGCGTTATGATGTTTGTTACAAAGATTTGCCTTTTTCGATCGGTGATACACTGATCAATACTGAAGTAACATCCTTACCGATCTATATAAATAATACCCAAGATACTTTATCATGTGACTCTATTATTTACCTGTCTTTACAAATTCTTAATGAAGGTCAGCCATGTGATGACAAAGATGCTTCGACCATCAATGATGTATATGATGCAGCTTGTGTGTGCAAAGGAGAAAAATCAAATAAAGTGGTTAACACCGCAAAAGACGCTTGGTCGATTTACCCAAATCCAGTAACAGAGACATTAATTATTAGCAATTCAAGCGCACAATTTACGATACCTGAGATTGAGATTTACAATATACAAGGTATCTCCATAAAACCAATTATCAAAGAAAATATTGGTCAGCAACCAAAATTGGAATTGGAAACGACAGCATTACCACCTGGTGTTTATCATTTGAAAATCAAAACAAATCAGGATATGACGATCAAACGTTTTGTAAAAATATAACCAGCTGGTTATAACTCGTGATACAATTTTTCTGAGTATGCCGCCCAGGATTTGATGTCATTTCTGAAAGTATTAAAGGAGTCGTACACTTTTTTGGTAAAAGCATCTGTTGCTGCCATTTCATGGAGTACTTCGTCAGTGTACTTTTTGAGAATTTGTAGAATCTCAGGGCTGAATTTTCTTAATTCGACACCTTTTTCTGCTTTAATCTTATTGAGATATTCGTTGTTTTTAGCTTCAAACTCTGAAATGACCCATAGATTCATTCTAGCTGATGCCGTCTCAAGGATGACTTTCAAGTGCGCAGGCAATGCTTCAAACTCCTTCAGATTAAACATGTTTTCCAAGACTGAGCCAGGTTCATGCCAGCCTGGAGAATAATAGTATTTTGCAATTTTATGAAATCCCATCACATAATCATGATACGGACCTATCCATTCTGTAGCATCTATCACACCACGTTCGAGATTGGTATAAATTTCATTGCCTGATGACAAAACTGCGGTACCACCAGCTTTCGTAAGTACCTTGCCACCCAAGCCTGGAATCCGCATTTTTAGTCCTTTAAAGTCATCGATCGTGTTGATTTCTTTATTAAACCAGCCACCCATTTGCATGGTGGTATTTCCAGCTGGAAAAGCGATTAGACCAAATTTTTTATACAATTCTTGCCACAGTGCTAGTCCACCACCACTGTAGATCCACGCATTCATTTGTTGGGCATTCATACCAAAAGGTACTGCTGCAAAAAATTGGGTTGCAGGTGATTTTCCGGCCCAATAATAAGCAGCACCATTGCCCATTTCTGCGGCACCACTACTTACTGCATCAAAAACTTCCAATCCAGGTATAAGCTCACCAGCGCCATAAACTTTGATTTTCATCTGACCCAATGACATCTGATCCACCCAATCTGCAAAGAGCTGACATGCTTCACCCAAAACTGGGAAATTGGGTGGCCAAGTAGTAACCATTTTCCAATTGTACTTTTTTTGGATTAAGGATGTAATATCCTGAGTAGTTGCTGTCTGATTGTTGCAACTTCCTAATAAGATGCCAGCGCCTGCTGTGACGACCGATGCCTTGATAAATTGTTTACGATCCATAACATTTTATGCATTTGACTATAATATTTCACAAACTTAAACATAATTTATTAAGATTATTAATAAATTCAAGACAAGTTAACAAGGCAAAATATTACGTATTTCAAATGCCATTAATATTGCCATCATTAATCAAGAGATCAACGGTATTTCATCAACAACAGGTGATTTTTGATCTTTGTATATTCCAATAATTGGCGCTTGCAGGTATGCTAGTCATGATATGTACGATGGCTAAGATTATTGCTCCGGGCATCAAGTTTTTTGTTACAAATCTAAACACTTCAAAGTTTTTTAAGTGTGAAAGGTCACCGACAACTTCAATGCCAGATTCTGTAAAAGACAACTTGAGTGCCAGAAATACGGCTATAGAAGCAAAATGAAAACCATTGACAAATAGGTGTAAAATATATTCCCATCTGGGAAGTCCGCCCATAAATGCCCTACTGTCTTTTTCGACATATGCATCAATTCCAAGGACAATAATATCCAGAAAGACAAATAAAATGCCTAGGAAAAAACTGATTTGGCAATTTTGGGTGATAAATAAAAAATAGACAATGAGTGGGAAAAGTATAGCACGAATAGTATGCGTTAGATGTTCAAATTTGCTTTCAGGATGATTAAAAAGCTGGTACTTGAAAATGTGGAGATAGAAACCATCAATGACCGCTAAGATAGCAAATGAGGTAAGTAAAATGGTGGAAATCAGAAAGCCCATATTGTTATGAATTTAAAATTTGTGCAAATATCCTGACTTTGAACGGACGAGTAAAGGACATTTGTCCTTATCTGATTATTTTGAAATTTCTTGCCTTATTCTGGATAAAGTCCTTCTGGTTACACCCAAATAAGAAGCAATGTCTTCTACAGTAGCTTTGTGTATCACCGATGGCTGCTCATTGATTAGACGCATATATTTTTCTTTGGCAGTTTCATTATTGAGCACAGAAGCGTACTTTTCCATCACAATATATTCTTTTTCAGCAACCTTCCGGCCAATATTTTGCCAGGTCGGACTTGTTGCATACAATTTTTGCAGACTATCGTAATCTATCACAAAAAGGGTCGTATCTTCGATGGCCTGAATGGATATATCAGATACTTGCTGTAAAATGAAACTTCTAAATGAAGTTGAAAAATTCCTTTCCGAACAAAAACAAGATGTCGTCTCTTCGCCTTTATGGTTGAGATAGAAAGATCGTAACGTGCCGTGTGCAATGAAAGCAATTTGTTTGCATACCTTATCTTGATGGACAAAATATTCTCCTTTTTGCAAGTGTATTTCTCTGAAATAAGCGAGTGAATCAAAGAATTCTTTGTCAGAAATAGGAACAATATTTTTTATGAACTGCTTGAATTTGTCCATGATTACTGATATTTTAATTGATGTATTTATTAAAGATCAGTTGCTTCCTTTGGAAATTTGTCTGCGGTAAAATTTGGATTGATATTGTGCTCTAAATATATTTTTGCACCATCCAAAACCGTTGTCCAACCACCAGTTAAATCCTTGATTTCTCTATTAATTCATAACCAGTTTCATCGAATCCATATTGTTTTATAGTAACATAAGTGGTAATTTCGCTTAGCTGTTTAAAGTGAAACTCAATCGTAGTTGGAGCAGGTGATTCATCTAAAACTATTTTTTTATCCTTAACTATTTCTTTTGCCGAAACAGTCCAACTTACTCCATACATTTCCCATTCCCAAGTTACTTTTTTGCCAACTTCCAATATATCGCTTCCTTTAGTAAACCAAAAGTTTTTGGTTATAGATGGGTCAATAAAGGCATTAAAAACTTCAGAAGCAGGTTTCCTAATCAGCATTTGTGCTTTAACAATGATCAATTTGGGGTCTGTCATATTTATAGATTATGAAGAAAATAAAAAATGGGGCTTTACTTCACAAATATATAAAATCTATTTTAATTGTTCAATTTGTAAGTTTGTTTAACACATGTCAGATGATAAATTAATGCTTTTTAAAAAATCGAATCAACAATTATTTAAAAAACTTTAGACTATTCAAATAAATAACTATAAGCAGCAAGCTCTTATTTTCCTAAGAGTCAGTTATAGCTTAATTTTATACCACTCATATGGTTTTCATATCTTTGAGATAAGACAACCCTATGACAAGGATAAGACAAGGATAAGACAAATAGCTTGTTTCTTGCTATTATGGGTAATAGAGCATGGTTACATATAGGTATTAGGACAGAATACTTCACATAGTCATATTCAACAAAAACTCTAATGTCTCATTTATATCATTGGCTTCTATTTTTGGAGATTTATTTGAAGATTTTAACCAATCGAAGAATGTTTGTTTTGTATTTTGATTCAACATATTCATTTTTAATACACCCATTTTTTCCAAAGCCGCTGCATTGCATGCTTGTTCATACTGACCTTTGATCGGGATTGTAAGTAGTTTTTTTCCGAGATAGAGGGCTTCAGCTGGAGTTTCGAATCCGCCACCAGTGAGCAAACCGTGGCAATGAATAAGGCTTTCGTTAAAATATTTTTGACTTACTGGATAGTAATGGATGTTGCCGTCTCGATGTGGCTCAGTAATTTCTTTAGTAAACCAATGAATATCTAAGGGTGCAACTTCCCGCAATATTTCTTCAAGACATATTTTATCATAAGATGGCAGATAAACCGTTATATGTCCTTGGTCAGATGGCTTGCATTGAAGAAAAGTGTCCTTAATGACGGCTGGAAAGATAAACTGTTCATATCGCTCAAAATGCAAACCTACAAAATGTTTTGCCGGCGCATAATATTTAAGTATCGCTTCACCAATTATACTTTTTGATTCAGGTCTTGGCGTTATATTCGACATAAAACTGGCCTGATGCCCAAACTGAACTGAAGGTACATCATGTATTTTGCAAGCTCTTGCAGTTATATGGTCAAAATCATTGATAATGAGATCATAGTTTTTAACAGGCAAATCTTGGGCTTCTCTTTTTATTCTATTGTAACTAAATGCCTTAAACGTTTTGATATAATCCAAACCACCACATTCACTATAAAATAGACTCATTCCTTGTGCTCTGAATTTTATAGGAATATCCATCTGCAATGTAGCATTGCTTCCACTTAGGAGAATATCTACTTGGCCCAAAGCACACAAATAAGGATATAATTGATGGGCTCGGCTTATGTGACCGTTACCTGTTGCTTGTACTGAATAAAGTATTTTCAAAGGTTAATTTTTAATTGAAATGAAACGCTGAATAGCGGTTTAGAAAAGTTTAGATACACGTTGAATTTCGTATAAAGATGTAAGATTAAACACAGACAAATTATTGAAATTATCTTCATCGTCTTCTTGAACAATCTCATTATGTACCAAATTTGTGATATTATCTGGGTATTTGTACAGTGTCCATTGACCGTCATTATACTCGAGCGCAGTGCAATTTTCTACCCAATCACCACTATTCAAATAATGTACAGAACCGTGTTCAAGTTGGATAATTCTGTCTTGTGGCTGGTGAATGTGTCCACAAATGACGGTATCAAATTTTTGGTCGATGGCCAAAGCCGCAGCAGTCGTTTCGAAATTTGAAATCCATTTAACAGCCTTTTTTACGCTGGATTTGACCCTTTTCGAGAAACTAATTTTTTCTCTTCCGAAATATTGCAAAAGGTCATTGATCAGTCTATTAGTCCAGATAAGGATATCATAACCTTTTCCACCTAATTTTGCCAAGATCCTTGCCCAACCTTTGGTCGTAGTATCAAAAATATCTCCGTGAAACAACCAGATTTTTTTGCCATCCAATTCCAAGATGAGTTTATCATCCAACACAAAATTGCCTATTACGGTACCTGAATATTTTCGTAAAGCTTCATCATGATTTCCCGTAAGGTAGTACGTCTTTGTGCCTTTTTCGGTCATCCTTATGATTTGACGCAGCACTTGAATATGGCTTTTGGGAAAATAGCTTTTAGAGAAATTCCAAATGTCTATGATATCACCATTTAATACAAGCATTTCAGGATCAATGGTTTTTAAATAATTTTGCAATTGCTTAGCTTGGCATCCATATGTACCTAAATGCAAATCGCTCAATACTACCAATTCAACATGCCTTTTAATCATTTTGTCAAGATATAATTATTGCACAAAGGTCATATCAAACTATTAAGTAGCCGTTAATGCAATCCTAAGTTTAGATTAATATTACATCACGTAAATGTTAAATAGTAGGCTTGCATTTTATATTCAAATTGGGTAGTTTAACTTTTTGCAACATATGAATTAACACGAGATTATTGCCTAATATCTATGTTAATCTCATACAATATTGTCAAAACTATGATTATTTTACAAAACATTTACTAATTTTGGCACTCCTTATTAACAATACCTAAACCATTACCATGTTTAAATATTTTCCAATATTACTTCTTTTTATTATAGCGTGTAGCAAAACCAAAGATATGGCAGTAAAAGACGTGCCTTCAAGTCTTAAATATCCCAAGACAGCCGAAGGAAATGTGATTGATACTTATTTTGATACCAAGGTTGCCGATCCATACAGATGGCTTGAAGATGATAGATCCAAGGAAACAGATGCTTGGGTAGATGCACAAAACAAGGTTACTTTTGACTATTTAAATAAAATTCCATTTAGAGCAGCATATAAAGCACGACTCGAAAAATTATGGAATTATGAGAAATTTAGTGCGCCATTCAAAGAAGGAGCTTATACTTATTTTTATAAGAATAACGGGCTTCAAAATCAATTTGTACTTTGGCGCGAAAAGTCAGGTACGGAGCCTGAAATCTTCTTAGATCCAAATACCTTCTCCAAAGGAGGAACGACTTCATTGGCAGGTATTAATTTTTCTAAAGATGGGTCAAAAGTAGCTTACCAAATATCCGAAGGTGGAAGCGATTGGCGCAAAGTTATCATCATGGATGCGGTCAATAAAACTATCTTGGAAGATACCTTATATGATGTCAAATTCAGTGGTCTTTCGTGGAAGGGCAATGACGGCTTTTATTACTCAAGTTATGACAAACCTAAAGGAAGTGAGCTATCAGCAAAAACAGATCAGCACAAGCTTTATTACCATAAATTGGGCACAAAACAGAAAGAGGATAAAGTGATTTTTGGCGAAGACATCAAGCGCCGGTATGTAGGAGGTAGCGTGAGTGATGATGATAGGTATTTGTTTATTTCAGCCGCTAATGCTACTTCAGGTAATGAATTATACATGATCGACCTGACTGATCCAAATGCTAAAATGGTCACTATACAAGATAATTTCAATAGCGACTCAGATGTCATCGATAATGAAGGTACAAAATTATACATCATCACCAATGTCAATGCACCCAATAAAAAAGTAGTTACTGTTGATGCAGGAAATCCTGGTGTTGAGCATTGGAAGGATTTCATTCCTGAAACTGAAAATGTTTTAAATATTGGTACTGGATGTGGATATTTCTATGCACAATACATGAAAGATGCCTTATCCTTGGTCAAACAATACGATTATAATGGTAAATTGGTCAGAGACATACAATTGCCAGGAGTAGGTACCGCATCGATTGGTGGAGCTAAAAAAACTGAGAAGGAGATTTTCTACTCATTTACAAATTACATCACGCCGGGTAGTATTTATAAATTTGATCCTACATCAGGTGTTTCATCAGTATATATAAAACCAAATATTGATTTCGATCCATCCAAATACGAATCCAAACAAGTATTTTATACATCGAAAGATGGTACCAAAGTCCCTATGATCATCACGCACAAAAAAGGAATAAAAATGGATGGTAACAATCCAACAATTCTATATGGTTACGGCGGATTTAACGTAAGTCTTACACCTGCTTTTAGCATCAGCAATGCTGTATGGCTTGAGCAAGGCGGCATTTATGCGGTGCCTAATCTACGTGGTGGTGGCGAATATGGCAAAAAATGGCACGTTGCGGGTACTCAACTGCAAAAACAAAATGTATTTGACGATTTTATTGCTGCGGGTGAATATCTGATCAAAAACAAATATACCTCATCAGCCACATTAGCCATCTCCGGCGGATCGAATGGTGGATTGCTGGTCGGTGCTTGTTTGACTCAAAGACCTGATCTATTTAAAGTTGCTTTACCTGCTGTGGGAGTATTGGATATGCTACGTTATCATACATTTACTGCAGGAGCTGGCTGGGCATTTGACTACGGTACCGCAGAACAAAACAAAGAAATGTTTCAATATCTTAAAAAATATTCGCCAGTACACAATGTAAAAAAAGGTGTAAGTTATCCTGCAACATTGGTCACAACAGCTGACCATGATGATAGGGTAGTACCAGCCCATTCATATAAGTTCATCGCTGAGTTGCAAAAAAATCATGCTGGTTCGAATCCCGTGCTCATCAGAATTGACAAAAGTGCAGGACATGGCGCAGGAAAACCAACATCCAAAACCATAGAAGAAGCCACAGACAGATACTGTTTTGTCTTATACAATATGGGGAAATCATTTATTAATCCAACAACCAAATAAAATTCCAAAATATGCAAAATGTACAGCAATATATTCAAGATAATAAGGAAAGATTTCTAAGCGAATTGCTAGAGATGCTTCGCATTCCATCTATCAGTGCAGACCCGAAATACAAAGGTGACGTCGCAAAAACGGCTGATTTTGTAGCAGAAAGCTTGCGGGCAGTTGGTTGCAGTGAAGTAAAAATCTATCCAACCAAAGGACATCCGATTGTTTATGGTGAACACAAAGTAAATCCTTCATTACCTACAGTTTTGGTCTATGGTCACTATGATGTACAGCCACCAGATCCGTTGGAATTGTGGGAAAGTCCGCCATTCGAGCCAGTCATCAAAAAGACAAGCATTCATCCCGATGGAGCAATTTTTGCACGCGGATCATGTGATGATAAAGGCCAAATGTTTATGCATGTCAAAGCATTCGAAGCGATGGTTGCAAATAATGATTTGCCTTGCAATGTGAAATTTATGATAGAAGGCGAAGAAGAAATAGGTTCGTCTAATTTGGGCTTATTTTGTCAAGAATACAAAGAAATGTTGGCTTGTGATGTTGTACTTATTTCTGATACATCTGTGATTGCCAATGATATTCCTTCCATTACTGTTGGTCTTAGAGGGCTTTCTTACGTAGAAGTAGAAGTCACTGGACCGAATAAAGACTTGCATTCTGGTGTCTATGGTGGTGCTGTGGCGAATCCTGCACAAGTATTGTGCGATATGATTGCTTCATTGAAAGATGAAAATAAACACATTACAATTCCTGGATTTTATGATGATGTGCTAGTAGTTTCAGATAGCGAACGCGCTGCCATGAATAAGGCACCATTTGACAGAAATGAATATATGAAAGGCTTGGGTGTCACAGATACCATGGGTGAAAAAGGATATACAATCCTAGAGCAAACGTCCATCCGTCCGACACTTGAAGTCAATGGTATTTGGGGCGGATACATAGGAGAAGGAGCCAAAACAGTATTGCCATCTAAAGCATTTGCTAAGATAAGTATGCGCTTGGTGCCTAATCAAAAAAGTGATGCCATTACCGCTTTGTTCAAAAAGCATTTTGAATCCATTGCGCCTCCAGGCGTTACAGTGGAAGTCAGACCACATCATGGCGGAGAAGCTGTGGTAACACCTTCAGATACACCTGAGTACAAAGCAGCAGCCATGGCCATGAAAGACGCTTATGGCAAGGATCCAATACCAGTGCGTGGTGGTGGTAGCATTCCGATTGTAGCCTTATTTGAAAAGGTACTGAATGTCAAGACGGTATTGATGGGCTTTGGCTTGGATTCTGATGATATCCATTCACCAAACGAACATTATGGTTTATTCAATTTTTACAAGGGTATAGAGACCATTCCACATTTTTATAAATATTATGCTGAACTAAAGAAGTAATAGGTTTTGTAATATGAAGCTAGTTGTACCATTATAACTATTGGCTTCAATCACAAAGCGATAAATTTCTAAGTCTACCAAGTCACACTTATGCATATAGATATAATTTCTATAGTCCCAGATTTGCTCAAAAGTCCATTTGATCACTCCATAATGAAGCGAGCTGCTGATAAGGGCTTGCTTTCTATCGATGTGGTCAATCTTCGGACTTTTGGGCTAGGGCTACACCGACAGACAGATGATTATGCATACGGTGGTGGTGCTGGGATGGTCATGATGTGCGAACCATTGGATGCTTGTATATCGGAATTAAAATCAAAACGAAACTATGATCATGTTATCTATTTGACTCCAGACGGAAAGACTTTTAATCAAAAAACGGCTAACCATCTTTCATGTATGGAAAACTTACTGCTTATCTGTGGACATTACAAAGGTATCGATCAGCGAATCAGGGATTTGCATGTGACAATGGAGATTTCAATTGGCGATTTTGTGCTTTCTGGTGGCGAATTGGCTGCAGCGATGGTAGTAGATGCGATAGGTAGATTACTGCCAGGTGTGCTAAATGACGAGACCAGTGCATTGACAGATTCCTTTCAGGATAATTTGTTAGCTCCACCTGTATTTACACGTCCTGCGGAGTTCAAAGGTTTGAAGGTGCCGGATGTTTTATTGTCAGGCCATGACCGCAAAATAGATGAATGGAGATACGAACAATCGTTAAAAATCACCAAAGAAAGACGACCAGATCTTCTCGATGACTAAGAATATTCAATAATTTTTTAAGACATTTTGGTTCTTTAAGCTTCAAATATATTTTATTATTTATATATAATTTCTTATCTTTGCAATCAATTGTAAATCCAAAAAATTAATGTTATGAATTCATTTAAAATGTTCCCAGTGGTGCTGTCATTATTATTACTCGGTTCTGGTTGCGTAAGCAAAAAAAAGTTGACCGAAGCCAATGCAGCATTAGAAGCCCACAAAAATTTATTGTCTAGATGTGAAGAGCGTACCAAAGAGCTCGAAGGACAAGTACTTGATTTGACCAGAAAACTGGAGTTGTCAACAAACAATCTTAAGAAAGCAAATGAGGATCTTTCGTCTGCAAATATGAAACTTAAACTTGCAGAGGACCAACTTGCGGTAATGAAAGGTAGTCAGAACTCACTTCTTGAGCAACTCAACACTGCGTCTGTAATAAACAAGGCAGGAGCAGAAAGTATTAAAAAATCACTTGAAGCCATCAGCCAACAAAGTTCATACATCAAGGATCTTACCAAGACTATGCAGTACAAGGACAGTGTAAATCTTGCGTTGGCTATGAATCTGAAGAAGTCACTCAGTGACTTTAATGACAGCGATGTTTCCATTGAAGTAAAAAAAGGTGTAGTCTATATCTCATTGTCTGATAATTTACTTTTCAGAACTGCATCAGCTAATATTAACAATAGTGCTGAGAAAGTATTGGGTAAAATTGCAGGTATTCTAAATGACCAAAAAGACCTAGATATTCTAGTTGAAGGTCATACTGATAATGTACCAATGGCTGGTGAATGTATCACTGACAACTGGGATTTGAGTACGCGACGAGCAACTGCGGTTGTAAAATTGTTGCAATCAAAATACAAAGTTGATCCAGCAAGAATGACTGCCGGTGGACGTAGTGAATATGTACCAAAAGCAAGCAATAGCAATGCAACTGGTAGAGCTGCTAATCGTAGAACAGAAATTATTGTCCTACCGAAATTAGATCAGTTTTTCAAATTGATGGAAGCACCTAATGCTCCAAAATAAAAATTAATATCTAAGTAGCTGTCAAGGCTTTTGGCGAGAAATTTTCTTTTGCTTAAAGTATTGACAGCTGCTTATTTTAATATTACCTTTTGATATAATTTATTATCTACAAAATGAATTACACTAAGATTTATTCTTCATAACCAAAGTGCTTCAACATACGCTCATCATTTCTCCAGTTTTCTCTGATTTTGACATTTAAATCAAGAAAAGTATGTTTGCCAAAAAAAGCTTCGATTTCTAAACGTGATGCAATACCAAGTTTCTTTATAGCTTCTCCACCTTTACCGATGATTATAGGCTTTTGCGATTTACGATCTACATAAATATCTGCCCAAATCATGAGCAACGGAGCTCCGTTTTTCTCTTCTTCCTTAAATCTTGTTACCACAACTTCGCAAGAGTAGGGCACTTCTTGTTTGTATTGACTTAATATATTTTCGCGTATCATTTCAGAAACAAAAAAGCGTTCGGGTTTATCTGAAAGTTCATCTTTTGGATAATATGCAGGCGCTTCTGGCAAATCGCTGAGAATTTTCGTCAATAACGTATCTGTATTGATTTTTTGTTCCGCCGAAATAAAGAATACCTCATTGAAGGTGATAATATCTTCCCAAAATTTAGCTACGTCATCGGCAGTATTTTCTTTGTCTAGATCGGTTTTGTTTATGATGAGATACTTGGGTACATCTGTATTTTTAAGCGCATTAACTATGGGCTCCTCTCCGGTGTATTTTTCATAAATATCAGTGACAAACAGCAAAATATCTGCATCTTCGAAAGATGAGAAGGCAAACTTATTCATCGAACTTTGCATTCCATAAATTGGTTTTTCTATGATACCAGGCGTATCCGAAAAACTATTTGATAGTCATCTTCATTTAAGATACCAAAATACGGTGCCTAGTGGTTTGTGGTTTACTGGTGACAATTGACATTTTTCACCGACAAGGGCATTCATCAAAGTGGATTTACCGACATTTGGATTACCGATGATGTTTACAAAGCCAGATTTGTGTGTGTTCATTAAATTAATTTTTGTTGGCGAAACATAATGTTTTCGACCAGATCAAGTACAAAATTCGGTTTTAAGCTTCTCCAATTCAACTCATTAAATGGAGGCCCAAAGGTTATATAATTATACAGACGGAATTTCTGTAATTCAGATTCTACATGTTCAAATAGATTGACCAAACATACATAACCGCCATCATCTTTGACATCGTCATACCATTCTTCATAATAAGAATCATCATCACCGTGAAAGTTGAGTACATTATCGCAAAATAATATAAACTTGCAAACATTGTTTTTTGATAATACATCCGCGATTTCGCGTTTTAAAAACATTATATCATTACCTATAGCGTCGTTCCACTCACCTATAAGTTCAATAATCGCAAATTTTGCTTTATAATCCACATAAAGCAACTTTATATATAATGTTTCCGAACCGATATCATCCCATTGTGGATGAATATAATGATTGTAAATTTTTGACGAGAAATTAAATTCGTCATATTGCCTTCCATAAAATGGTGACTTACGATCCCGCTCCGCACAATACTCGTCTCTCCAGCCCCACCAAGGTTCTATATCATGCATTCAACTGCTTATTAATAGATTGTCTATAAATGTTTTTACCTATAATCTCTTCCGTAGTCCAAGACCTAAGATCAATAAATTCGGATTTCCTGAAGGCACATTCCATTTGACATTGGTAACACATGTTGGTAGTGCATGGTTCAGATTGTATTGATATATCTACATCTTCTTCAGGAAGATTAGACCTAATTATCCCTTTGAGCCTATTAATTTCTGTAGCTGCTCCATTCATATCGAAGTAGAATGGCAATGTCAAATGAAAATCCACATGAGACACATTTCCAAATTTCAAGTAAGTCAATTTGTGAATATTCACCCACTGATGCGTACGTTCATCTCGAATAGCATCCACGAGACCATTGATAGCATTAATATCCGCTTCGTCCATGAGGCCATTCACCGTTGATTTTAGCACTTCATAACCAGTATATAATATGATAGTACCAAATGTAATGGCAAGTACGCTGTCTACCCATTGATAACCTGTAAAATAATATATCAAAAGTCCACCTACTAATGCCATTGTGGTATAAGTATCAGACATCAGATGTTTACCACCAGAAATCAGGCCAATCGAGTGCATTTTTTTACCTTTTCGAATGCTATACATTCCTAAAAGATAATTTGCTACCGCAGTAAGCACCATCAAAATGATACCTGTATCGAGTTTAGAAATCACAGGTGGCGTACCCAATCGTTTGATAGCTTCAGTTATAATCATAATCCCTGCTATGCCGATGAGGATACCTTCAACGGATGCTGTAAGTAGTTCTACTTTTCCATGGCCATATGGATGATCTTCATCTCTCGGTTTTGCAGCAAAGTGTAATGCTTTCAAGGTCAGGTACCCTGTTATGATATTTACGGTACTTTCAAGCGCATCTGAGAGAATACCGACAGAATTAGTAAGTACAAATGCAATGACTTTTATAATAAAAAGGATGATGCCACTTAGGAAAATGGTACGCTGTACACCGATTTTTGCTTCAGAATTATTCACCATTTCAGAAGTTTGACTATTATTGTGCTTGGACATTTAATTCCAGTTACAAAAATAGGATTAATTATGATTTGGAAAGTAAAACCTGATGTAGAAGTAATCAATAATTTCAATAAAGATACATTAGTAGCCCATTTAGGTATCGAAATCGTAGAAGTTGGCTCTGATTTTATAAAATCAAAAATGCCAGTCGATCATCGTACCAGACAACCAATGGGTTTGCTTCATGGTGGAGCATCTGTTGTATTATCAGAATCAGTAGGTAGCATGGCGAGTTGGTTGGTGACAGCTGATCAAACCAAAAATATCGTTGGCATAGAAGTAAATGCAAACCATCTGAAATCAGCAAAAAGTGGATTTGTCTTTGGCATTACCAAACCCATTAGAATAGGCAGAACTTTACACGTATGGAATACCGAAATATACGATGAAGATGACAATCTACTTTGTGTTTCACGTCTTACTGTGATGGTGAGTTCATGATTTTAGTAGTTTGAAAACTCGGTTGAGTTCGCTTATCTGTTGATCATTGCCCAAAACAATAACCCGACCTTCAGATTCTACTTTTTGGTTGATTTCTGGATTGACAATATAATCACCTGCTATATTTTTATAGCCAATGACTGTGCATCCGGTTTTTTCTTTGATCTTCAATTCCTCAATAGTGGAAACATTGGGTTGTTGTGCCAATGGAATTTCTTGGACATTCATTTTTCCAGAATGGGAAGAAGAAAGATTATCCAAAAACTCGATCAAATCAGGTGCTACAATTAGGCTAGCAATGTGTTCACCGCCTATTTTATCCGGCATGATGACGTTTTGAGCACCAGCTATCTTCAATTTTTTAAAACTTGACTCCTCACTTGCTCTACTATATACTACAATTTTGGGATTTAATTGCTTTGCGGTAAGCGTAATAAAAACATTGTCTGCATCAGAGGGAAGTGTAGTGATAAGAAAGGATGCATTGGTGATTCCTGCTTTCATTAAGGCTTCATCTTCTGTACCATTTCCTTCGACGTATAGCACATCTTCATCTTGGAGTTGCTCCAGTACCTGTCTATTTTGTTCGACGATGACATAAGGCCGATTGTACATTTTTAGTTTATTGGCTGCTTGAGTTCCATTTCTGCCATAACCACATACAATAATATGCCCTTTCAACTTGTTGATTTTTTGCTGCATTTTTTTTATTTTAAAGATATGTACAGAATTTACGGATACTAAATATGCGGAAATTGTGGTCACCGCATAAGCGAAGATAAAAATACTTAACAAAATAAGTAACGAAGTAAATATTTTACCCGCGGCGTCTAGAGGTAAAACTTCGCCGAAACCAACAGTACCAACCGTGATTACTGTCATATAAAACGCATCGACCAAGCTATAACCAAACCAAAAATAATAGCCTGAAATCCCTATCAACAATAAACTTGCGACCAAGAATAAAGCTCTGATCAACCCTGAGCGGGCAAATACATTGCTAAGATTTTTATTGTATTTCATCCAAGATCAAGGTGCTAACCGATCAATTCTCCAACCACCATTTTCATGTTCGCTGTATAAAATCCTGTCATGCAGGCGACTTGGCCTTCCTTGCCAAAATTCAATTTCGACAGGAACCAATCTATATCCACCCCAAAAATCAGGCAACGGAATGACATCCACATCTTTGAATCGTTCATTGGCTTCAACCAAATTTTGTTCTAAAACATCTCGTGACTCAATGATTTTACTCTGAGGAGATACCCATGCTCCGATCTGGCTTTCTCTTGGTCTCGAATGAAAATATGCTTCTGATTCTTCTCGACTGACTTTACTTATTGGGCCACTGATACGCACTTGGCGCTCTAGTCCCAACCACAAAAAAACCATGGACCCAACAGGAAATTGCTTGATATCCTTTGCCTTATCACTGGTATAATTGGTATAAAAAACAAAACCACCATGATCTACTCCTTTGAGCAACAAGACTCTAGCTGATGGTGTGCCGTTTTCGCCTACTGTAGCCAAAGTAAAAGCATTGGGCTCGGGTATTTCGGCTGCTACTGCTTCATTAAACCATTGGTCAAACTGAGCCAATGGGTCACTTTTTACAGTAGTTTCCTCAAGCATGGCTTTTTTATATTCTATTCGTAAATCAGCATATTTACTCATGTCTTAAAAATTATAGTTGAATAATTGGTGATGTTTTTAATTTGTGAAATCAATTGCGATATGTTCCATTCCAAACTGGTTTGCCAGAAATCCAGCGAACCAAATACATGATTCCTGCAAAAATAAAGAAAAATGGACCAGTAAATCCTAAAAGCGCAATAAATTTAGTACCATAAAAATTAGTCATCGGTCGTCTCAGTCGCTCTGACATGACATACATACTCGGAATCATAAGCAATGTCAAGAAAAATGACAATATCAGTCCAAAGATGATCGTCCATGCTAATGGTCCCCAGAAGACTACACTATCACCACCAAGGAAGATCTTTGGATCTAAATGGGTAAATAGCGACTCAAAATTGATATTAAAACCAACAGCCAACGGCAATAAACCCAATATGGTTGCAACTGCGGTCAATAAAACAGGTATGATCCTGATTTTTCCAGCTTGTATGGTGGCTTCTCTCGTTTTCATACCGCGCGAACGGAGTTCTTCTGTAAATTCGATAAGCAAGATTCCATTTTTAATAACTATACCTGCTAATCCAATCACACCAACCAAAACCATGATCGTAGGCATAGTCATACCAGTTATGGCAAAACCAAGGAATACACCAATGATAGAGAAAAATATTTCAGTCAAGACAATGAATGGCTTACTTAATGAATTGAATTGCATCACTAGGATAAGGAAAATCAGACCTAAAGCCAAAATAAAGGCCATGCCCAAAAAGGAGTTGGTTTCTGCTTGTTGTTCACTTTCGCCACTTTGCACGATAGATACACCATGAGGTATTTTATATTCCAATTTGAATTCTTCTATTTTGGCCGCTAGATCTTTGTTGATATTGGCTACTGCCGAAAGGTCTGTTACAGCAGATTGCAATTGGATAGTACGCTTTAGGTTCTTCCTTTTTATACCTCCTGAAGTATTGGTAAAGTCAAAATTAGCTACAGCACTGATCGGTATTTGTTTGATTCTTCCAGTGTTGAAGTCTCTAAAAGTGATGCGCATATTCATTAAACTCTGCAAATTATTACGCTTAAGCTCATTATATCGGAGTTGGATTTTATATTCATCTTCTCCACTTTTCAACTTACTTACTTCTTTGCCGAAAAGCGCTGTTCTGATTGCCATACCGATTTGTGCCGTGCTAACACCTTCGATTGCTGCTCGTTCTTTATTAACATGAATCGTGACTTCAGGATTATTTAAATCTGTATCCATCGCCAAATTTTCAACACCTTGAACTCTATTTACATCAAGGAAATTAAATAAAGCCGTTGCAACTTTTGCGTTATCATCAAAATTATCACCAAAAATCTCAATATTAACAGGTGGATCCGTTGGTGGACCACTTGATTCTTGTTCTACCGTAACTTGAGCTCCTGGGATATTTTTCACTACGGCCCTTATGGAATCTAAATAGGGTAGTGTTGGTACATTAGGTCGCTTTGCAAACTCCACAAATGAGACTTGAATGCGTCCCAAATTGGTCTGAACACTTCTATTGTTGTCCATAGGATTATTTGCATTGACAGCGACATTGGATAAAATACTCTCTACTATGGATCCTTCTTCTGTCGGTTTTAATGTTTTTAGTGCATCAACCACCTTCAATTCCAGTGTTTTCAATACTTTATTGGTTTCTTCCGCATTGGTACCCACCGGCATTTTAAGATAGACATAAATCATATTTGGCTGACCACTAGGGAAAAACGGAAAATCTGGCTTGCTTGCGATCAACATAAATAACGATATTCCAAATAAAACAAACGTAGATATGAATGCGATAATTGGCCTCTTGCCTTTGAGCAACCAACGCAAGAAAAGTTCATACCTATTCATTACCCTAGGTAGGATTTTGTCTTGGAAGAAATGAATTACATCTTGAATAACATATGCATTTACTACAGCTAAAACAGACATCAAGAAAAGAAAATTTCCTTTGCCTGGGCTTCCTGTCAAATGAAATATAACACCTAGTGCTACACTAAGCCACAAATACCATTTTTTGAAAATCGCTGATTTAGGTTCTTCAAATTCTTTGCCTTCGGGTTTCATGAAGCTGACGGCAAATACTGGATTTACAATAAAAGCTACTATCAATGATGCAAATAAGGTAAAAATCAGCATTACAGGCAAGTAAATCATAAATTTACCAATTATACCTTTCCAAAACAGCAATGGGAAAAACGGTGCTATAATGGTAAGTGTACCTGCCAAGACGGGAATAAACACCTCACCAGCGGCTGCTTTTGCGGCTTTTACAATGGATGTCTTTCCATTTTCGTACAATCGGTGTGTATTCTCTACCACAACTATAGCGTCATCTACGATGATCCCTAATCCAAATAGCAAGGCAAAAAGCACAATGAAATTGAGTGTAACATCTGATCCTACTATCAAATCTGCAATAGGCAAGAATAAAAATGCTACGAAAACACTGAGTGGAACACTAAGCGCGACAAAAAATGCATTGGTGACACCCATGAAAAACATCAATATCAAAAGCACTAGCAAAAATCCAATGATGATCGTGTTTACCAATTCTTCAAATGAAGTAGCAGCTTGTTTGCTTTGGTCACCTGTAACCACTACATCCAAATCTTTAGGTAACTCTGTGGCTTTCATTTCTTCCACAATTTTCTTGATCTTACCAGCACATTCAATAAGGTTTTCTCCTGGACGTTTTACAATATTTAATGTTACCACATTTTTTCCATTCAATCTGGCATAACTTTCGGTTTGTTTGATTGTATCTTTAATGACGGCTATATCTTTCAAATGTACCGATCCACCTCTTGGTGTTTTCACAATTATATTGTTCAGTGTGGTGCTATTTGTGATTTGCCCTTTAATGCGAATGGTTCTATCCATGGTGCCTACACTTATTTTTCCACCACTGATATCCATATTTTCATAAGCTACAGCATTTGATATATCATCGAAGCTGATCATGGCTTGTTCCATTTTGAGTGGATCTACATTGATCTGGATTTCTCTCTCTGGCGCACCTACTATTTCTGCTCTAGTGACTTCAGATAGCGTTTCAAATCTGTCTTGAATTTTTTCAGCATAACCTTTAAGGGCCAAACCATCATAATCGCCGCTTATATTTACGAACATGATCGGCATATCAGAAAAAGCAAATTCCTGAACATTTGGCAATTGTGTTAGATCAGCTGGAAGATCAGTTTGTGCTTTATCTACTGCATCTTTGACCTTTTGCTTGGCTATTTCAGGCTTTATATCGGTATCGAATTCTACAATGATCAAGCTAAAATCGGTCTGCGATATGGAATTGATCTTATTTACTTTGGCTCCAGATATGCCTTTTATTTGTTTTTCAATAGGTCTAGTGACTAAGTTTTCTATATCGTTTGGCGAATTACCTACATAAACCGTGGTAACTGATATCGTTGGTACCACTATGTCTGGGAATTGTTCTTTTGGCAATGTAAGGAAAATGTACATACCAAATCCAGTAAGCATCATCGTGATAATATACATTGTCGTCGTATTATCTATCGACCAGCTTGTTGGCAAAAATTCTTTGAACTTTTGCTGTATTTTATTTAATTTGTGAGACACAATTATGTATTTTTAGTGAATTATACAGGATAATAATTATTGCTGATTCTCTACTACCTGACCTTCGTACAGATTTTGATATCCTTGGATGATGACGGCATCTCCAGCATTTAAGCCATTTAAAATTTCAATATTGTCATCGTATAATTGGCCGATAACAACCGACTTTTTAGCTGCAATATTTTTACCGTCTTTCGAAACTAATACATACACATATTTACCTTTTTCATCTGACTGAATGATATTTACTGGTATTACCATAGCCTTGCTGTTACTATGGTTTAATATTTTTGTATAAGCTGACATATTGGGTTTTACGCCTGCAGTCGCTGGAATATTACATTCTGCCGTAAAGCCTCTAGATGAAGGATTTATTGATTGGCTCAATCTGTCGATACTTGCTTTAAAAGTCTTTCCTACTGCAGGAATTTCTACCATTACGGTGGCACCTTGTTTGATTTTGCCAGTATAGTTTTCAGGTATTTCGATATTTACAGAAAGCTTGCTGTTGTTTACGATCTGAATTTGTGGGCCAGCTGCACTCATTCCAGTAAACAGTTCACCTACTTTTATATTGACAATATCCGCTATACCATTTTGGTCAGCATAAACGAGATAAGTTTTAAGTTGTTCTTCTTGCAATTTTATCTGATTTTCCAAGGTTTCCATATTAGTTTTTGCTGACAATAACTGTACTTCAGTACCGATATTTTGGTCCCAAAGATTTTTTGTTCTATCATATACGTTTTTTGCCAAAGCCAATTGAGTTCGTGTGGTTTCTATTCCTTGTCTGAGTACTTGGTCATCCAGCTTCAAAAGGAGCTGACCTTTTTTGACAGATTGACCAGCTTTTACATAAACTTGTTTGACATATCCACCCATACCGTTTCTAGGGGCTACATAGGAAGTATTGGTACTACTCACGGTGCCTTGTAGGTCTATGTAGTGATTAAAACCTTCTGGCGTAATCGTAGCTGTAGTGACAAGTTTTGGCCTTATACCTCGACTGGGATCTAATCGAATAATTTCAGCTTGAACAGAGTCCATTTTTGCGCTTATCGCTGCATGTTGCTGTTTTAGCGTTTCAAGTTCTTTGAGCTTTGCATCCAATCCTGCATTTACTTCAACTTGCTTCCCGCACGAAATCCAAAAAATGGTTAATATAAAAAGTATGATTTTTGTTTTCATGATGATATTTTTTGTATTGATTGAATTATAATTTGCCTATTGATTTATAAAAATTGACTTTTGCTATACTTGCATCATAAAGTGCCTGAAAATAAGAACCACTAGCTCTTTGATATTCTGTATCTGTTTGGATTACTTCAAAACTTGAACCCAAACCAGCTTGGTATTTTTTGGTTGTGGATTGAAATACTGATTCTGCTAGTTCTAAATTTCTTTTTTGAACTTCAAGATTCAAGACAGCATTTCTCAAACTTGATTTCGCAATATTATTTTCTAGATCAATATATTGTTTGAGTTGTGAAGAACTATTTTCGAGTTTCTCTATATTGAGCTTGACTTGTTGTATTCTGTTTTTATTCTGAAATCCGTCAAATAACGTTTGGTTTATACTCAGTCCTATCAATCCTGTATTGTATGCAAACCATGGGCTATTGCCACCGATAGCATAACTTTCATTTCGCTGCCCAGATCTTTGAAATTGGTAGAAAGCTGCCACTGTAGGCAAATAACTAAGTTTATATCTTTTCAAGTCAAGATTTTGCAATTTTTTAGCTACTTCCAAAGCTGCTATTTCACTGCGATTATTATAATCAAGACTTTCATCCAAAGCCAAAATATCAGCTTGCAATTGATTAATCTCCAAGGTCTCAGTCAATATAACAGAATCTTGTTGCGGTATGCCCAATGTATTTTTCAGCAAAGATTTACTCATCAAAATGCCGTTATTTATTTGATTTTGGGCAGTTTGGTATTATTGAGTGTAACGGAAAGTTTGTCGATATCAAGTTTTTCGGCAAATCCGTTTTTAAACATCTGCGTCATTTCATTATGGAGTTTTTCGAGGCGAATCATGGTCGCATCGATCACTGTTTTTTGAGATTGAGCTACAAGTACCGCGTAATATGCCTTCTGAATGGCCTCTTTTACTTTTTGTCTAGATATTTCGGTATTGGCTTTTGCCATTTCCAGTACCGTATTCCTAGCTTGCAACGCTACGAAAATATCTGGTTGGAATAAGAGTTGCTGCACACTGACACCATATTGATAATTTAACGGTGCAACAAATGATACTGGCTGAAATCCAAAACTTGCATCATTTACAGTAATCTTATTACCTTGGTCATCAGAAATACCTTCTTTTTCTAGCACCTGATATACTGAAATATCAGAAGTCGGAAAGATGATTTTTGGCAAATTTGCATAGTAAGTCAATTGACCCGATGCAGATATCTGAGGATAGACAGAGCCAGTAATTTGTTTATTTTGGGCTTGTTGGATTTGTTCATCCAATAGAAGATTCTTAATTTCAATTGCATTATTTAGTCCAAGATTTACAGCTTCAGATAGGGAAAGCGTCCTTACCTGCTGTGCATCAATTTGTACCAAAATGAAGCAAAAAATTATTAATAAATATTGTCTCATAAATTAAAAAATGTTTTATGTTTTTCTTGGATTAATTGTACACCTTGATCAGAAGCTATTCCTTGTAAATGGTATCTGATCATTTCTTTTAGCAGCAAAATTTTGTCATATTCATCAATGGGAAACTTATCTTGATCTGCGATGGCCATTGATTTGATCACGTACAGTTTTGAAATGACTTTCGGGTTGAAATCTTTCCTATAAAGTGATTCTTTCTGCCCACGCACCAGGTTATTGAATATAGTTTGCTCGATAAAGGTAAAATGAACGTGTTCTATTTTTTTCCACGAACTGGGATGATATTTCTTCAAATCATAAATAATAGAAGGTGTCATCCCACGCAAGAACTTAATGATGTGCGTTGTTATATTTACCATTTCATCGATCGCATCGGATGATTCTAACTGAATAAGTTTGATATCCTTTTCGTCCTGCGCTAGATGTTTCTCTAATATATCTGAGATCAAGTCGTCTTTGGTAGCCACACAATTGTAAATTGTCTTTTTTGATATTCCCAACTTTTTGGAAATATCATCCATGCTGACGCTTTTGATTCCATATTTTTGGAAAAGTTCGAAAGCAGAAGACAATAAAGTATCTTTGATGTTCATGGCACAAAGATATAGTATGGAAACTTTTATTGTGCTTAAAGTTTCCTGAGTTTTCAATTTATTAACAAAATTTTCGACTAGAGATAATTTTTTCCTGACGAAAGCATGATACTTAATGAATACAAATAAGGTGTACAGCTTTAATATCTATAAGTTAATCCATGTTTATTTGATTTTTTTAAACCTGAATTATGCATTAGGATTCGTAGTAAGAAGTTAAATTGCAATAAATCAGCGACTTAAATTCGAAAAGCATACTGGGTGCTGGTTTATCAGTTAGCTCGTGTGCTGTAGCTGTGGTGGTATTTTATGGTAATATTAACGTGAACTGTCATCTAGGATACTTTAGTGCCCAATTTTGTTTGGTGCGCTCATTATATTAGATATTGGAGCGCTCGATACTGTGATAATGGTGAAATATCCGTGCAAATCGAGCTGATTTGACCTAAATATAGGCCATTTTATAGCCAAAATAGACGCTCAGCCCAGCAAATACCGAGTCCGCAGCGGAGCAAGCTATCAAAATCCTATAAAAGTGTACTCCGGAACGGAGCAAGCCAACAAAATTGTATAATTTGTATCTCCCGAACGGAGGATACCTTCAAAAGTCTTTTTTTTGTATCTCCGTTGTGGATGAAGCCTTCAAATAACTTTTTTAACTTGCTCCGTTTGGGAGCATTTGGATCAAATAGATTGGAAGCTTGCTCCTAAACGGGAGAAGCTTCCAAACAAAATTTACTATGGCATCCGTTCTGGAGCACAATGTTATCCAAATAATATTTGATGCTCCGTTTAGGGGCGGAATATAATTTTGATGATGTAATAGCAATCATAGTGCGTGTTGGTTGCCGATGATTTTTTTATTCCAAATGCTAAAAAAAGCGAAAGTTTATATATTTTTGTGTCGCTGATAAACACGTTCGATGTAAGCAGAAAAAAAGAAATAAATAAATGACAATAAGAAATGGATTATTTGCTGAATACGAAAATCTTGACTTAAAATTGGTCGAGACAAGAAGCGACGTTCCAATTCCTGATGATAAAAAGACGTTTTTACTTTGGTATCGAAATCTCAAAGATTGCCCATTTGAAGATTTTAAAGAAGATAAATTTGGGAATGGATTCTACAAAATTATTCCAATAAGTCAAATTGAAAAAGCATTTCTTGTGTTTACATTTGGAAAATACAAGAAGTTGGACGTTGAAGTATTTGAAGGAAAAGAAAATAAAGTTGTAATTGCTTCCAGAAATAAAATGGTTGCAGAAGAATTGAACATGATTAGAGTTGGTGAAGAGTGGTATCAAAAAGAAGTTGAAATTTCGGATTTAGATTTTCTTTGGGAAGAATCAATCGAAATAAAAAAATCGAAAACTCTTTATGGAGAGATTTTGCAGTTGAACGAAATCTGGCAAGATAAAAGAGAAAAAATGAAATTAGAAAAATGAAGCCTACACCGAACAAAGTGCAGCCGTCCATAGCCAGCAAAAGCTGGCTACGGCGGCTGCACAGACGTTACCTGCTATTATAGAGCGACACACCAACAACAGAAAATGACACTGAACGAATTTTACGAAAGCATATCAACTCTTAAAGACAACTTTGAAAATAGAGACTTAGAAACGTATCTCTTATGCTTATTAAGTTTAGTTGAACAAAAGAAAAATCAAAATTTGACAACTGATTTACTTTTGAACCTTTTACACAATGCTTTTACTTCTGAACCAAAAGAATTTAATTCTGAATGGTTAAGCATTACAACAGCACCAGACGAAAACACTATGAGTAAGAAGTTTACTAATCCAGAAATAAATATTCCAATTGACAAATCTGTCGTTTCGGAAAAAAGTGGAGTTGACTATTCAATTGCAGTACTGCAATTTCAAATTTCTGAACTGTATAAAATGAAAGGTAAACAATTGGACGATGATATGCGATATTTTGGAATAAACTCTGAAACAGGAAATCGTTGGTATAACTTTGACCCAATGACTAATTTAGAGTGTGGTGCAAGGTGCATTTTAGACAGCGAAGATGATGAAAACAAAGAATTTATCGTGAGTTGGCAAACTTTGGGTGAACTTTTAGAAATGGGTAGGATTTATGAGTAAAAATGAAATAAATATAAGCAAGTTTTTAAGTTTGGTTTTACGACACCAACCTGAAACTATTGCCATAACACTTGACCAAAATGGTTGGGCAGACGTAAATGATTTAATTGAAAAAGCAAACAATTATGGAATTAAGTTCGACAGAGAAACACTTAATCATATTGTAGCGCAAATCCTAAAAAAAGATTTGCATTTAATGACACACTCGACAAAATAAGAGCAAGTCAAGGACATTCAGTTGAAATAGAATTAGGTTATACAAACCAAAAACCACCAGAAATATTATTTCACGGAACAGCCGAAAAATTTGTTAAATCAATTTTAGACACAGGACTTGAAAAGCGAAACAGACAACACGTTCATTTAAGTAGCGACTTAGAAACAGCTATAAAAGTTGGACAAAGACACGGAAAACCATTTATCTTTAATGTACTTGCTGAACAAATGTATAATGACAATTTTCAGTTTTACATTTCAGACAATGGCGTTTGGTTGACAGACAATGTGCCGACAAAATATTTAAAACAAAATGACGAAAAATAACAGCAGGTAATCGAGTAGACGGCCCCACCAGCCGAAACTGATGGGAGTAACTTTTTCATGACATGCGGCTCCTTACTATGGCCTCCGTTCTGGGACACAATATTATCAAAATAATATTTAATGCTCCGTTTAGGGGCGGAATATAATTGTTTTTAACAAGTTGAAATAATGCGGTTTGTAATTCACAAGTATTTTAATGTCCAAATGTTAATGTTAAAAATTTCATAGGAAGAATGCATGAATATGCGATAATAGATTTATATTTGTAACTGTTAATAAACTAAGTAGATGGTATTAAAATGAAAATTAGAAGAATTTGGCTCGTGTAGTCAATTTTTAAAATAGGTAACAGAAATCCATAAAACATGAAATATTCCATATTTTTAATTTACATTATTAGTTTGAGCGCTTTTTCTTGCCATAAAGAAGAACCTGGTCCAGGTGAAATAGTTGATATTGGTATTGATTTTATTTTAAAGAACCAACAAGGTCAAGATTTACTTAATAATAACACAACAAATAATTTACTCAATTCGGAAATTAAAGTATATTACCTTGAAAATGGAATCGAAAGAGAAGTTAATAATCCCGATTTGGATTGCCCAAGGAATTTTTGCTTCGTTGACCAAGGAAATAATAACAAAATTTTCAGATTGTTTCCAGTAGATAAAATTGTAGAAAAGAAGTCTACAATTTTTATACAGTGGAATTCTTTGCAGAGAGATAAAATTGAAGCTAATATTGTAATTAAACAAAACGGTGGCAATTCTAACTCTTATTGTGATTCTGTTTGGGTAAATGGAATATTGAAATTTCCTAATTTAGAGTTTGTACCAGAAAGAAAATTTATTCATATTGTAGAATAAAACTATGACCCAAAGGATCTATCA
>JADKGF010000028.1 GCA_016717105.1 Saprospiraceae bacterium
CCTTGCGCACTTTGGCAACAAGCATCGAATGCTATATGCAAAGGCGTCTCATTGATATTCGTAAGATTCATAGATATCTGTGCGATACCATACTCCTCGATATACCAACCGATGGCTTTGACAGATTTGCAAGCTCCTGGAATTCTAATTGGCTCACCTGATGCATCCAGCACATTTTTCCCATTTGCATCGGTTTTTATACGGCCGTTTTCACGTACATCAAATGCTACAGAGTTGGCTCGTCGTACAGAAGTTGTATTCAGATTGACATTATAAGCTACTAGAAAATCTCTTGCTCCGATCACTGTAGCTCCAGCTCTTTCATGAAAGATATTGGTACCATAGTCAGGATGCCACTTTGGATCTTTCAGCTTAGCGGCCATGCCTTCATACTCGCCAGCACGTATTATTGCAAGATTTTGTCTATCAGGGCTAGTAGCTGCTGCCTCATACATAAATACCGGAATTTGGAGCGATTCTCCAACTCTTTTACCCAATTCATGGGCATAAGCTGCTGTCTCTTCCATCGTGATGCCAGATATCGGTATCAATGGACATACATCGGTAGCACCCATTCGTGGATGCTCGCCACTATGTTTGGACATATCTATAAGCTCACTTGCTTTTTTGATGGCTTGAAATGCTGCCTCTATCACTGCTTTTGGATGACCTACAAACGTTACGACTGTTCGATTGGTGGCTTTACCGGGATCTACATCCAAGAGTCGTACACCATCGACTTTCTCGATTTCATCCGTTATTTGTTTGATAATATTCAGATCTCTACCTTCGCTGAAGTTAGGTACACATTCTACAAGTTGTTTAGTATTCATGATTGTATTCAATTGATTAGGCTATTTAATGAAATTATCTATAGGCGTTAAAAAAATTAATAAAATCGTCCATCGGATCTACATAATATTTTTTTGCCAAAGATTTTATAAACTTTTTGACTTCACTATTTGGACTGCTTTTTATGATATCGATTTCCTTTTTAGTATTTCGTATCTCTTTTTCGATCTCAGATTTCAAAAGCGACATTTTCAGAATGCCACGATCTGTTTTGTCACCAACATACGACGATACGTGCTGAAACCTAGCGTGATATCTCAACTCTGACTTTTGCTGCCTTAGCTTTTTAGCTTGTACTTTGAGCAGTTCGATATAAATAACAGCGACATCTTCCTTGATATTGAAAAGTCTATCCTCGGTATTTTTGAGCCATTGTGTCTCTATGACAAGCATCGTGATGATGTCTTTATCTTCATATGCTTTTGTGACTTGCTTCATGATTTCCTCCTTTTCTGCCTTTAGATCCGGATCTGTTTCACTATCTGGATGAAGGATTTTTGCCAATGAAAGATAGACACTTCGTAGGTTTTTATTTTTTAATTCTTCTTGTATTTTACTAATTTCTTCTGCTTCGAGTTGTTTTTTGGTCTTTTTTCTTGAAGTCTTTCGATTGGCTAGTTTTTCATCTATGTCTACCTTAGCTTGATGCAATCGTTCATGTATCTTTCCTAAACTCTCGGGATCGTCAAAATCCAAATCTCCCAAATCTATATCAATACCCATCGATTGCATAAAATCAGAAAGCTCTTCCAATTGCTCTTCCTTTTCTTCTCGCACCATTTCATCGTAATCGACATCAGCCCATTTTTCGAATAAGGCTTTGGCTTTTTCATCAGGAGCTTTATACTCAAAATACTTATGTATTAATTCTGGAATAATGATTTCCATGTCCGTAATAACTGCTTTGGGCAATTTAATCTGGGTAGCAACTTCATCTAAAACCAACGCTAAATCCATTGCGGTAATAGCATTTGTTTCCATTAATGGTAAAATATTTTTGACATAATACTCAGAAAAAATCTCCAACTTCTGCTCCTCTCTGCTTAGCTCATCTCTTAACTTTTCGATGGTTTGCACCAATTTATTAAACTCTATATGTTTGGGCGAAAGCTTAGAATTGGATTTTATATGTATCAGATTGCTCATTTGAATATAAGTGCCTGTCAAAAATATTTGGCAAAATTAAGCTTTATTTGCTTGATGACAATCAAAGAATAAAGAAGTTTCTACGCTTATCCATCAAACTATTTTAGGATAGAAATATGCATCTATCGGCAAAACTACGCATTACGTAGGATTTTTTAAACCATTAATCATAATAAGGAACTATATATGAGTTACCTTTGTTTTGTATTCGAATCAAAATAAAAATTGAAAATCATGTTAATAGCTTTAATTATTTTAGTTGTCATCGGACTTGTGGTCATGTCTATGTACAATAAATTGGTCTCCTTGAAAAATCGAGTGTTGGAAGCTTGGAGTGGCATAGACGTCCAGTTAAAAAGAAGATACGACCTCATCCCTAATCTAGTGAATACAGTAAAAGGGTACGCTGCCCATGAAAGTGGTACTCTAGAGAAAGTCATTCAAGCCAGAAATCAAGCAATGGCAGCAAGTAGTGGTGGCAATATCAATGCACAAGTTCAAGCGGAAAATGCACTTGCTGGCACAATGAAATCTTTGTTTGCCCTTGCTGAAAATTATCCTGATCTGAAGGCAAATACTAGTTTTCTTCAGCTCCAAGGTTTATTGGGAGAAATAGAAGAGCATCTACAAAATGCTCGTAGATATTATAATGCACTTGTGCGTGACAATAATACGGCTGTGGAGTCATTTCCATCAAATTTGATTGCCAATAACTTCGGTTTTGGGAAATTCGACTTTTTCGAAATCGAAAATGATGCGGAAAGGAGTAATCCTGTAGTTCAGTTCTAAGATATTTGTACTTTTTTGTACTTTAATTTTTGTTGTAACCAAGGTAAAAGTAAAACATCAAATTACTTTGACATTTGAATTGTAGCATCTTTTATCTTGGTTACATTTACAATTTTGTATTCTTAATATTAATACAATATGCATCTTATAAAAAATGCGTTGATAATCATCCTACTCTTCATCACATCCAGTGTAAGAGCTGAGTACTTTGTGATAAATGATTATAAGGTGAACATGACTGTCCTTGGTCAAAAAGGCATTATAATGGTAGATGAATACATTACTGTAGAGTTTAGTGAGCCAAGACGGGGAATTTTTCGTAAAATCCCCTACATTTATATGATTGATGGCAAAGAAACTGAATTTTCAATTAAAAATGTAGATGTTGAAGGGTATGAATTTACCACCTATCATGAAGGAAGTAATTTTGTCATTAAGGTGGGAAACAAAGACATTTTCATCGATGGCATTCATACCTATCACTTTACCTATCAAGTAAAAGATGCCTTTATTTTCGCCAAAGATCATACGGAATTTTATTGGAATATTCTTGGCAATGAATGGCCTGTGGAAGTAAAAAATATTAACTATTCTGTACATTTGGATCAAGCTATGCCTATGACAGAAAAGGATTATTACTTATATACTGGGGCCAAAGGTGATACAAGTCGAAATGCAACCATAAGTTACTATATTGACACTTTCAAAGGTACATCTACAAAATCCTTTGCACCTTATGAAGGTCTTACTTTAGCCATCAATTTACCTATAGAGTACATAAAACGACCTACTTATTGGGAAGAAATGTGGGCAAAATACGGCAAAGCTGGAATCGGTGGATTTTATTTTTACTTATCTCTGGTTTGTTTTTAGGATATGGTCCAAATATGGCAAAGATTATCCTATCGTAAGAATGGTCCAATATGCGCCACCAAAAGAGCTTAATCCAGCAGAAGCTGGTGTCCTTATCGACGAGAAAGCAGACAATGTGGACATCCTTGCCTTATTGCCGTACTGGGCACATAATGGTCATATCACCATCAAACGGATACCTAAAACTTGGGGGAAAGATGACCACGAACTTACAAAAATAAAAGATCTTCCTCAAGATGCTGGGCCATATGAAAATATTGTTTTTGATGGCTTATTTGAAGACGGCAACAAGGTATTGGTTTCTGATTTAGAAAACTCATTTTACGAATATCTCCAATCTGCCAAAACATCATTAAAAACACATCTCAATAATATGGGTGTGTATTATCCCGTATCTATAAAAATGCAAATCTACTCCATGATTGCTTCCGGACTATTGGCTGTATTGGCTTTTTTGACTGGATTTATATTTCAATCCCTTGCCTTAGGCATTTCTTTGGGTTTAAGTAGTATCATTGGTTTTATTTTTGCTAATTACATGATGAAAAAAAATGAAAGAGGCGTCCACCTTTATCAGCAGGTACTAGGATTTAAGATGTTTGTAAAAGCAGCAGAAAAAGATAAAATCGAATGGTTGCTCAAGGAAGATCCAGATTATTTCGAAAAGACGCTACCGTATGCCATGATATTTGGATATGCAAAACAATGGAGTAAAAAATTTGATGGCTTACTCACTGAACCACCAAAATGGTATGTCACACCAGGTGGTTACTATTATGGTGGTAATTTTACTCCATCTGAATTTGGCACCAGTTTTGACTCAAGTATCAATGAGATCCAGAGCGTCTTTACTAGCGTGCCAGCACCATCAGGTGGCGGCGGTGGAAGCTTCAGTGGTGGAGGTAGCTCAGGTGGTGGATTTGGCGGTGGTGGAGGCGGCAGCTGGTAGTCAAATTTTGCCTTTAAAAAAGACATTCATACCAAAATAAATTATCTTTATGGCTTAATACATTAGCCATGAACAAGATCAAGCAGGAATACTTTAATACCTGGCAAAGCGCCTACGAAAAACTCAATCAGAAACAGCGCGAAGCAGTAGATACTATCGATGGGCCCGTCATGGTCATTGCTGGTCCCGGTACAGGCAAAACTCAACTATTAGCAGTAAGAATCGGAAATATTTTGTTAAATACAGATGTTTTTCCACATAATATACTATGTCTCACTTATACAGATGCTGGTGCGACCGCTATGCGCGAAAGGTTGACAAGCTTTATTGGCCCTGATGCTTATAATGTCAATTTTTTTACTTTCCATGCATTCTGTAATTCAGTAATAAGCGAAAATCCACAATATTTCGGAGACTTCAAGGCACTCCAACTGGTCTCTGATATCGAATTAGTAGAAATATTGAGAACCGTTTTTGACAATCTTGCAGACGAACATCCACTAAAAAAGCTTAAGGGAAATGAATACAACGAACTTAATAAACTTAAGCAGCTTTTTACCATCATGAAGCAGGAAGAATGGACATCAGCCTACATACACAGTAAGTATGAAGAATATAAAGAATTTGTCCTAGACCCAGAGAGATCAAATTGCATTTGGAGAATCAATAAAAACGGATTTAAAAAGGGAGATATCAATCCAAGACTAGTCAATGAAGCACTATCAAAATACACAAAGTTGCTTGGAGCTTCAGAAGAGTTGCAATCGTTTAAAAAAATTATGACTGAAAGAGAACGATTTGACTTTCAGGATATGATACTCTGGGTCATCGAAAAGTTCCAGCAACACGATGAGCTTTTAGCAAAATATCAAGAACGATATCAGTACATTCTTGTAGATGAATATCAAGATACAAATGGATCTCAAAACAATCTCCTATTTTTACTTTCTGATTTTTGGGAAAAACCCAATCTATTTATTGTAGGTGATGATGACCAAAGTATTTTTAGATTTCAAGGTGCCAATATGAATAGCATTATGGAATTTAAAGATAAATATCAACCAAAAGAAATTGTACTTACCGAAAACTACCGTTCTAGTCAAGTGATTCTAGATTCTGCTAGCAAGCTTATTGAAAACAATTTGGACAGATTGTCACACAAATATCCTGACCTAGATAAAAACCTAACTGAGCATAGATCGGTAAAACCTGAGTTTTCACCAGAGCCACAATTTCTAGCTTACCAGAATTTTGTCCAAGAGGAAGCTGGTATTATAGAAAAAATTATAGGCCTTAACAATCAAGGTGTTGCATGGAAAGATATCGCCATCATATATTCGAAACATCGAGTAGTCGAAGACATGGTAAAATATCTCACCCAAAAGAAAATACCGCTGAATGTAAGAAAAAGAGTCAATGTACTTTATGAACCAGAAGTAGAAAAAATCCTTAAAATTCTTGAATATCTCAGCATCGAGAGTAAAAGGCCACACTATGCAGAAGATATTCTATTTGAAATTTTGCATTATCACTTTTGGGAACTTGATCCTTATGATATCGCGATGATTGCGCTCAAATGTCGACACAAAGACGAAAAAAATCCAAAAGATGATCGGTATATAAAATGGAGAGACGTGCTCTCCAGTGATCAATTACTCAGCGATGCAAATGTCCGACAGCCTAGTAAAATCAAAGCTGTAGCACTTATTATTGAGTCTTGGTTTTCGCAAATACACAATGTCACAATACAGACCTTGATAGAGATCATCCTGACTCAAAGCAATATGCTAAATACCATTTTGCTAAGTGAAGACAAATCCTGGAAGATTCAACTTGTAAATACATTTTTTGATTTTGTAAAGACTGAAGCTGCCAAGTCAAAACAACTCAAATTGGATCGATTGATGGAAATCCTCGCCATCATGAAAGATGACAATATAGAATTGCCAGCATATCACATTATCTCCAATGAAAATGGAATCAATTTCCTAACAGCCCATGCTGCCAAAGGACTAGAGTTCGAACATGTCTTTATCTTACGCGCCACAAGAAATATGTGGGAAGAAAAATCAGGCGGATCATTCAATTTTCCTTTACCACCTACATTGACAGCCGCATCTGAAGGAAGTGAAATCGAAGACGAACGAAGACTTTTTTATGTGGCCATGACTCGGGCAAAAAACAATCTCTACATCACTTATCCACTGATGGATCAGAAAGAGAAGCAACTCGTTCCATCGCAGTTTGTAGCAGAAATCAAAGGTGCTGAATTAGACATCTCACCAATCCAAGTCTCTGAAGAAACCACCATAGAATACGTTTCTGAGCTCATGAAATTTACACGTGGAGAAGCGACATTGATAGATGATGATCTCATAGAAAGAATCCTTCAAAACTTCAAAATCAGTGCCACAAGCCTTAATAAATACCTAAAATGCAAGCTTACATTTTATTTTGAAACGATATTGAAAGTGCCGATGGCAAGAAGCGCCACTATGGGTTATGGTAATGCCATTCACTACAGTTTGGAACAATTTTTTATAAATATCAATAAGTCTGTACCAAGGTCTTACGGCTCTTCAAATTTACTTTTGGAATATTTCAATGTCGGTATGGAAAAATACCGCTCTCACTTTACAACAAAAGAATTTGAAAATTACACAAAACATGGTCATAAGCTACTTTTGAATTATTATGAAGAATATAAAAATGAATGGCTTTTGCCACGTGATTTCAAAGTAGAGCATGAAATTAAACTTGCCGAATATAAAGGTGTACCAATCTCCGGTAAACTTGACAGGATTAATATATTTGATGACCACATATCAGTAACAGACTATAAAACAGGTCGATATGATAGTGCTAAACTCAGCAAGCCAAAAACTGGAAGGCCTGAAGGTGGCGATTATTGGAGGCAGATCATGTTTTACAAATTATTGATAGATAATGACAAAAAATATCCTTGGGTCATGCGATCGGGTATAATGGATTTTGTCGAGCAACAGAAAGAAAACGGTCAAGATGTCTTCAAAAGGACAACATTTGATATCCATAGTGAAGAAACCGAATTTGTCGGCGACCAGCTCGTATCGGCCTATAGCGAAATCAAAGCACACATCTTCACTCCAGGATGTGGAGAAGAAGATTGTAAATGGTGCAATTTTGTCACGCGTAATATGCCAGTCCATGCTTTTACTGAAATGGGAGAAGACGATGATGACATTCTTGGAGCTTCCTTGCAGTTAGAATAAAGTCATTTATATGGATATTACAATAATTGTATGATCTTAATCATGTAATCAATTATTTTGTAAATATAATTTACTGTCTATATTAGCGTCCACAAAACAAAATGACGATGTCCAGCTTTAGAGTAAGGCCAAAATTTGAAATGGAAAGTAATAAAACCATAGAAGAAATTATTACCATAATTAAAGAAAAACTTAAGATTAATACCCATCATCTCCACGGTCAAGCCATGCATGATCACATTACGATTAGGGTCAATCAGTCACACAGACATTATTGGTCGCCGCAACTTAGTGTTCAGTTGTATCGCGAACCTGAAGATAAAGTGACGCGTTTAGTAGGTGTTTATGGCCCAATGCCCAATGTTTGGACTTTGTTTACACTGGTTTATCTGGCAGTTGGTGTTTTGTTTGTTTTCATTTCTATTATTGGTTTTTCTCAAAAAGCTCTAGGAAATAGTAGTTCCATTTTATATGTGCTGCCCATTTTGGCAGCTGTTGCTTTGACGATGTACATAATTAGTCAAATGGGTCAAAAGCTTGGCGCTGCACAGACATATGCTATACACTATTTTTTTGAAGAAGCATTAGGCGAGCCAGTACCTGAGGTCTGACAATGGATTTTATTTGAATTCTACTACCTGATATTGGGTATATCGTAGTCTTATTTCTATTTTTGCATCATGAAGTCAAATGAAGCAGAAATAACTTTACTCCTCGAGGCCTTTAGCTTGATGTGCACGGCAAAGTCGATCACAGAAATTTATGATGACCAGTTCAAAATCGTATCGAAATACGTTCATGCTACTTCCAGAGGGCACGAAGCGATCCAAATAGCCCTTGGTCTCCAACTTACACCCGAAGATTTTGTGTCTCCATATTACCGAGATGATGCTATGCTGTTGGCTATCGGAATGCAGCCATACGATCTGATGCTCCAGGTATTGGCCAAAAAAGATGATCCTTTTTCCGGTGGTAGGACTTATTACTGTCATCCCAGTCTGAAAGATGCCGACAAACCCAAAATACCACATCAATCCTCAGCAACAGGTATGCAAGCAATTCCGGCAACGGGTGTAGCGATGGGAATTCAATACAAAGACATGATGAAAATGTCAGCTACACCTAGTGCAATTTCGGTATGTTCTTTGGGTGATGCTTCCGTTACCGAAGGAGAAATTGCCGAAGCATTCCAAATGGCAGCTTTAAAACAGTTTCCTATCCTGTACTTAGTCCAAGACAATGGTTGGGATATTTCAGCTACAGCTGAAGAAACTCGTGCTATGAATGCTTTCGAATATGCAAAAGGTTTTCCAGGACTTGAAGCAGTAAGTATAGACGGTACTGATTTTATGACTTGCTATACCACGATAAAAGACGTCATCCATAGAATGCGTACCGAAAGACGACCATTCCTTATCCATGCCAGTGTTCCTTTGCTAAATCATCATACATCAGGTGTCCGTAAAGAATGGTATCGTCATGATCTCGAAGACCACAAAAAACAAGACCCATATACAAAATTACACCAACAATTGGTCGCATCGGGTATCGATATTGCTAAGCTTGACGAAATCGAAAATGCAGCAAAGGAGAAAGTAGCCCAACATTTGGAAAGGGCATTAAAAGCACCTGATCCAGTACCAAGTGATCTTTTCACTCATGATTTTGCACCAACTATGATCACAGAAGAAACAGGAGATAGATGTCCTGATGATGCTGATGAAAAAGTCATGGTGGATTGTGCACTTATTGCTGTGCAAGAACTATTAGAAGATCATCCCGAATGTCTATTGTACGGTCAGGATGTAGGTCGTAGATTAGGTGGAGTATTTCGAGAAGCAGCCACTCTTGCCCAAAAATTTGGTGATGTTCGCGTATTCAATACAGCAATCCAAGAGGCATTTATCGTAGGAAGTACCGTAGGTATGTCCGCTGTTGGGCTGAAGCCAATAGTAGAAGTCCAATTTGCTGATTATATATGGCCTGGTTTAAATCAATTGTTTACAGAGGTAAGCCGCAGTTGTTATCTATCCAATGGTAAATGGCCTGTCAGCATGGTTTTGAGAGTGCCGATAGGGGCTTATGGCAGCGGCGGCCCATATCACAGTTCGAGTGTAGAATCTGTTCTCACCAATATTAGAGGAATCAAAATCGTCTATCCATCCAATGGTGCCGATATGAAAGGACTCATGAAAGCAGCCTATTATGATCCAAATCCGGTAATTGTCCTTGAACACAAAGGTTTGTACTGGAGCAAAGTACCTGGTACAGAAACTGCCAAAAGGAAATTGCCAGCCAGAGATTATATTTTGCCTTTGGGAATTGGTAATATGGTCAGCGAATCAAGTCTTCCAAAAAATGAAAATAAAGTATTGATTGTAACTTATGGTATGGGTGTACATTGGGCATTGGGTATAGATATTGACTTGACTGATAAAGTAGGGATTCTCGACCTTCGTACGTTATACCCATTGGATGAAGCGCTGATTTTTGCAAAATCCAAAGAGTATAACAGAATTATTGTTTTGACTGAAGAGCCTGTAAATAATTCCTTTGCGCGAAGCATAGCGGCTAGAATTCAGGAAATGTGTTTTGAATATCTGGATGCACCTGTCAGAACCATAGGTGCGGAAAATATGCCAGCAATACCACTAAACGAAGTGCTCGAAAAGACAATGTTGCCCAACTCGAAAAAAGTCAGTGAGGCAGTTAAAAATATTTTATCATACTGATGCAACCTTAATAAGAAGTGTTTAGTCTTTAGCATACATTATCACAATTAAAAAACAAAATCATGATGTCAAAAAATGTAATTTTATTAACTATAAGCACTTTAATTGTCAATTTTTGTATAGCACAGACCAAAAGTTTATCAGCCTTCAATTCCATACATACTTCAGGAAATGTGCATGTTACATTGGTAAAAAGTGACGAAAATAAAGCTGAATATACGATTACTAAAGGTAGAGAATCTGATTTGATTATAGATGTAGAAGGTCAAAATCTAAATGTAAAAATTAAGACTTTTAAAAGTTTTATTAATAGATCAGAAACCAAAGCAAATGTAACAATATATTATAAAAACTTGAGTGCTATAGACTGCTCTGCGGGATCATCAGTTTCATCCAAAGAAACAATATCTTCTGATGCATTTGCCATAGAAACTTCGAGTGGCTCCAAATGCAGTGTAAGTATCAAAAGTAAAGATATCTCTGCCAGTAGTTCTTCTGGTTCTAGTCTGAATATAAATGGATCTTCAAACAATGCAACCTTTGATGCATCATCAGGTGCAAGAATTAGCGCGTCAGAATTTCAAACAGCTAACGCCACTGCTGATGCGTCTTCTGGAGCTAGTATCAAACTATTTGCTTCAAAAAAACTGACCGCGGACGCTAGTTCTGGAGGTAGTATTCAGTACAAAGGCAAACCAGAAAGCCTTAATGTTGATACAAGTGCTTTAGGTAGTATTAGTTCATTCTGAAAAGCATTTTAAAATTGGATTTAGCAGTTGAATTGGCTTTTTAGGTTAATTCAAGAATTTGGCTTGGCCTTATACCCTAGGTTATCGATGACTGCAATAATCTGATCTAGACTAATTTGCGATTCGTCAAAGGTAACTTTACAAATACCCGTGGTAAGTTTTGTCTTGCTTCTGATTATGCCTTGGGTTTTTTTTAGTTTTTTGTCAATACCATCAGCACAACCTTTCTGACATGTCATACCAGTAACGCTGAGTTCTACAGTTCTAGACTTTTGTAATTCAGTCTTTTTCATCTCACCTGTAGCAAGCTGTGCAGGCAATTGAGATGAATGAAGCAAACATGTCACACTAAAAATAAGTAAAAGCAATATTTTATTTAATGTGCTCATAAACAAGATTTTAATTTAAAATTTTAAAATTCTTGGAATTTGTTTTTCCTAAATATTTAAACAAATACACTTTTGATTTAGTTTTGATTTAAGCCTAATAATACTTTTAGTCTGTAAATATATTACTATTGAAACCGGCCAAATTATTTAAATTTATTGCCGAACACATCACTAAGCTAAAAACCAAATTAATATACTCCGCTTTATTAATGTTTTACGCTTACAAATCACCCAATACTCCTGCTTGGGCGAGACGTACAATTCTAGGCGCATTGGCATACTTACTTTCTCCAATTGATGGTTTGCCTGATTTGACACCTTTCATTGGTTTTACTGATGATATGGGCGTCATAAGTTTCAGCCTCGTGACGATAGCATGCTATATAGACAAAGATGTCCGACAACAAGCACGTCATAAACTATCCGAGTTAGTTCAAAATATTGACGAAAGCGAACTGAAATCCGTAGATGACAAGTTATAAGCTGATTAAAGTAGTGCCTTAAGCAGTTCAGTCAGTTTTTGTTGACTTTGACCTGATCCTAATCTATGCTTTTCTACGCCATCTTTATACATGATGATGATTGGTTGTCCAGGTACATCGTATTTATCTGTGATAGCTTTCTGATTATCAGTATCAATCTGACCGAATTTTACAGCACTCAAAGCAGAATCTTTTGCAGTAGCTTCTACAGCCGGAGTTTGTTCTTTGCATATCGAACACCATGTAGCGTGAAAAAACATCAAACTTACGCCTGATTTGATTCCTTCTTCATACGCTGTCAGCGAAACTATATCTGTTAGCAATACTTTATCGACTTCATTTACTTCTTTTTTACAAGATGACACAAGAACAAGGGAGATTGCCAAAATAAATAACTTGTACATAGATCTAATATTTTTATTTATCAAAAAAGATTTCATCCAAATTTGCTTTTATCGTTTCATATATCTGATCCGTTGGTAAGTCATTAGCATCACTTCCGAATGGATCTTCTATCTCTTCTGCCAACAACTCTATACTGCCGAAAACATAAAAAATCAAAGCTACGATAGGCATGGACCAGTAACCAAACTCTCTGGCAAATCCAATCGGCATGGAAAATACGTATATGAAAATAATTTTTTTAAGATATAAACTATAGGAGTATGGTATTGGCGTCCTTTTTATCCTTTCACAAATACCCAGATTATCGGTAAACGATTTCAATTCTTCATTAAGATACAATAATTGTGTATCATTAATTTTACCGCCAATATGCAATTTATTGATTTCCTGATAGATACCTTTCATGATCCGATTTGGAAGATGCAGGATATTTTGATAATATTCTGCTGGGTAAGCTCGGTTGTGCGTAAGTTCGTTTGCAACAATTCTACCTCGTAAATGCTCCTTTACGGCATAAACATAATTAGATATCAAATCTGAAATAACTGCCTTTTCAGTATCACTTGTATTCAATACAGACAATTTTAAAGCTAGATTGCGGGAATTATGGACAAAACTTCCCCAAGCCTTCCTGCCTTCCCACCATCTTTCATAAGCGGTATTAGTCCTGAAAACCAACAACATCGATAAGACAAATCCAACTATAGTATGTATCGCTGTAGTATTTTTAAATGTAGCATGAAAAACATCATTCTCGAGATATACAACAAAACCGGTAAAAATTGCAACACCTATAATACCCGGAAGCATCATCCTGAACGTATCACTCTTATGAAACGCAAAAATAAGTTTCCACCAGTCTTTAGGATTGTAGATGACCATACCTAAGAGATGCTTATTTCCACTTTATTTTTGAAATTTCTGGGCACTCTATTCCGCCGAAATACCTAACAATAGAAATCCCAGCAAAAGTGTATTTGTCCTTGCCTTTGGTATCGCCTCTCTGTCTGCCTGCGGCTCCCAAACCTTCTACCAAAGACCTATCTGAAAGTGCTACTCCAATCTCACCTCTATTGGATAATAATTCAGACTTATCAGCATATACAGAACTAACATCGTCAAGATAATCAGTAAATAAGAATCTCGTGCTGATTTCAATATTTAAAGAGACTGTGCGATTAATGTCAAATTTGAAACCACCACCAAGCACTAGCCCTGCATTTACAGATCCATACTCCTGACCTATTGGCTGGCCTTCAGTACCATAATCCCTCAAACTATACGTGTTTCCATTAAGTTCTGCCACTGGATTAAAATGAAATAAATTGAATCCGCCAAAAAAGTATGGTGTCTTGTTATAAGATTGATGCCCGTGTTCGTAGTGAAAAAAGTTAAACTCAATCACATTTGTGAGATCAAAAATATTGGAGCTAAAGCTTAGATTTCTGTTTCTTTCGAAGTTATTTTCAGAATCTGCATCGTCAGCGCCAACTCTACCATAGCTAAGTGTTGTTCTTAAGGAAATTCGGTTATTAAAATTTTTCCTTGCAGTAATCCCTCCGGCAATCCCAGGTTTGACTATTTTCAAATTGGTATTCAAATCACCGAAATAATAACTAGTACCCAACCAACCACCGATTTCGTATCCTTTCTGACTATATGCTGAATGGATTGTACCCATTAAAACAATAAAAACTCCTAATATGTATTTCATACAAATATTTAGCAAAGAAAATTTTAAAAATTAATCGATTATCAGGCTGATAAAGAATTTCTGATTGTTATAACGAAAAATATGTCGTTTCAGTATTTCGCCACAAGATATTTTCAATCGGTAAAAAACATATTATACTTAAAAATAAAAAGATCGCATCATTATACACAATGCGATCTTTGAGATATCGAGGTCGGAAGCGGATTTGAACCGCTGTACGAGGTTTTGCAGACCTCTGCCTAGCCGCTCGGCCACCCGACCATCTTAGCGGGTGCAAATATACTTCTTTATTTTGTTACAGAAAATGTTTTCCCATATGATTTTAAAATTTATTCAAAGATCATCATAATAAGATTGCAATAAACACTTTTTAATAATTTGTGTTTGACATTGAAAGAAGTATATATGCAAGTTCAGTCGTTTACATTCAATCTCTTTTCAGAAAACACATACATCCTTTATGATGTGACAAATGAGTGCATAATCATAGATCCAGGTTGCAATGATAACTACGAACGACAAGAAATCTCTGAATTTATAAGATCCAACAACCTCAAGCCTAAACATTTGATCAATACACATTGTCATATTGACCACATTTTGGGAAATAAATTTATAGCAGAAACTTACAATCTTCCACTGACAGCGCATAAAAAGGAAAAACAAGTTCTCGACTTTGGTACACAGACAGCAATGATGTACCAAATGCATTATGAAATATCACCAGATATTACAAAATTTTTGGAAGAAGGGGATATTATAACCTTTGGAAAAACACAATTAGATATCCTATTCACACCAGGACATTCACCTGCTAGTATATCGCTATATTGTAAATCAGAAAATATTCTTGTTGCAGGTGATGTTTTATTTCAAGGTAGTATAGGAAGAACAGATTTACCTGGTGGCAACTTCGAAACACTCACTAGAAATATTAAAGCTAAATTTTTCACATTACCTGATGAAACTATTGTCTTGTCAGGACATGGAAATCCTACAACAATCGGGATAGAAAAGCGAACAAATCCTTTTTTCTAGAAATGAAATCCAGCCAATAAAGTTAAACTTCCAAACTTAGAGTCAGGTACTTTATTATAAGCATTGATCAAACCATACTGATACTCAAAATCTAAATCCAGACTACCTATAGTAAACCCAAGGCCAGTACCGGCGCCCAAAAACGAGTCATTTAGATTCTTATATCCCTCCAAGCCCAGCCCGTCAGAAGGTGCATCTATTAAAAAATTGATACATCCTATCAACTTAGATCTGAAGACCATGCTTTCACTAAGTCTTAATATATTAAATCCAATACCACATCTTCCACTCATCACCTTCCAATCACGTTTCACAAAAAATTCAGGTGCAGTAGATGATCTAAGGCTAGTATTGATATATTGGCCTCCAATAATAAAATACAAATCACCATCTAATAATCTAGCATCAGCCCCGACTACCCATCCATAATGCATCTCACCATCCTTAGTTATGGTTTTATCTTTGGAATACATTGACGTTAATCCTGCTTGGACTACTATACCTGGAGCTTGACTTATTGCTGTGTAGCTTTGAAAAAGAAAGAAGAATACTAATAGTCTGTAAAACATATCGATTTTTTAATTATAAAAATATAAAACACGCATTATACCTTCTTAGGAAGTCAAAAACCGTGCTAATTTCATATATTGACTCTATTTTATTACTTTTGTCACAAAATAATCACATGTATCCTGATCTCTCCTACTTTTTTAATGACATTCTGGGTACCCAAGTAGATAACTGGACCTCGATTATAAAAACGTTTGGGTTCATGCTTGTGGTAGCATTAGCTTCTTGTGGTGTCCTATTAAAATCGGAGTTACAAAGATTAGAAAAAAAAGGGCTGATCTTACCGCAAATGGTTACGATGACCACTACAAACAAATTAAGCAACCAAGACATCGTAATCAATAGTATGTTTTCTTTGTTTTTGGTGCTAAAATTCCCATGTTAATATGGCAGTTTGATCAATTTAAAGGAGATCCGGCATCTCTAATATTCTCAAAATTAGGATATTGGTGGTTAGGAATTCTTTTAGCGATAATCACGGCTGCTTATTATTATTGGCAGAACTCCAAAGCAGACCCAAATCCAAAAACAGAAAAAATGATGCTTTATCCTTCAGCAAAGACAAATGATATCATCATTCTAGCTGGATTATCAGGAGTATTAGGGAGTAAATTATTTTCGATAACAGAAGATCTACCAGGTTTTTTTAAAGACCCATTAGGTTCACTTTTCTCCGGTAGTGGTTTAAATGTTTACGGTGGTTTAATTCTCGCATTTATAGTTGTCTATTGGTATGTAAAAAAGATAGGGATAAAACCCATATATATGATGGACATTGGTGGTATGGGTATTTTATTAGGTTATGCGATTGGTAGAATTGGTTGCCAACTATCAGGAGATGGTGATTGGGGAATAGTGGCAGCAGAAATGCCAAATTGGTGGTTTCTTCCAGATTGGCTTTGGTCATACAATTTTCCAAATAATGTGAATAATGATGGAGTCTTACTTTCTCAATGTAATGCCGAAATTTTCAATACCGCACGAAGTTCAGGACTTTCTGTAGAAGATAGTTGTTTGAAAAGTTGTGGTATGAGGTATTGTCATGAAATTAACCCACGTGTTTATCCAACATCTGTGTATGAAACCATTTTTGGGCTTTTAGCTTTCGCATTATTGTGGTTCAATAAAGAACGATTTAGAATTCCTGGTACCATGTTCTTCTTGTATATGATTATAAACGGTACTGAAAGATTCTTTATAGAAATAGTAAGGGTTAATGAACGATACCATCTGTTAGGTCTCAACTGGAGTCAAGCTCAATATATATCTATCTTATTTATTATAATTGGACTGGCAGGTCTTTGGTGGCTCTACAGAAACAAAAATACGAAGTCTGCTTAAAGAAAGGATTTGATACTTTCAGCCATAGATTCCATCTCTTCTTTAGTAAAACTAAGTTTAGGTTTGCTGAAATTCATATCCGATACTTGATTGATGGGAATCAAATGAATGTGGGCATGTGGCACTTCTAGACCCACTACCGAAACACCGATCTTAGCACATGGGAAGGCACTCTTGATTGCCTTTGAAACTTTTTTTGCAAAAACCATCATTTCACCCAACTCCTTATCATCTATATCAAAAATATAGTCAGTTTCATTCTTTGGTATAACCAATGCATGACCTTTTGCTAACGGGAAAACATCTAGAAATGCAAGATACCGATCATTTTCCAAAATTTTATAAGCAGGAATCTCACCAGAAATAATTTTAGAAAATATAGTTGCCATTAGAGTGAAATATTTACAATTTTAAAATTAATTAAACCTGCTGGCGTTTGAATTTGAGCTACATCTCCTACTGCCTTTCCAAGTAAGCCATGCCCAATAGGAGAGCTAACTGATATTTTCTTTTCTTTAAGATTAGCTTCAGCTTCGGCTACTAGTTTATAAGTAACCTCTGCATTATTATTCATGTTTTTAATAGTCACATTCGTAAGAACCGTTACTTTAGAAGTATCCAATGTAGATTCATCAACTATGCGTGAGTTTGCAAAGACCTTTTCAAGTTCATTGATTTTCATCTCCAACATACCTTGCGCATTTTTTGCTGCATCATACTCTGCATTTTCAGATAAATCACCTTTTTCACGCGCTTCAGCTATTGCCTTAGCTACATCTTCTCTACCCTTTGTCTTTAACTCTTCAAGTTCACCTTTTAATTTTTCGTAACCTTCCTGAGTCATGTATGAAACTGACATAAAAAATTATTGTTATAATTAAATAAAAAATAAACGTTTCCACTTTTATAAGAGTGAAAACGTTTATTAAAAACCGACTTACTTAAATATATAACGAACTTTCGTTTAAAAAGTTCCGTTTAAAAAGAAAATCTTAATGTAAAGTTATGTGTTCCTTTATACACACTAGTACTTCTATAGGCATAATCAAGGCCCAAATTTGAACTTCCACCTTTAGTAATTGGCACTTCTACAGAGGCACCTCCTGCTAAACCTGTATAGTAAATACCTCTAGTGTCTGTATCAGTCGAACCCAAATCTGTCTTATATGATGCTCTAAGTACTACCAATTTGCGAAAAGAAAATTCTAAACCTGCTCCAATTTGATCTTTGGAAAAAGCATTAGATGTAAAATTTGCTAAACCTCTGATGAAGTTCTCTTCTCCAACATAATAATCATATGACGTACCTAAGTTCAACATTGAAGGTAGTTCGAAGCTTGCACCTCTGGCATCATAGCTCAACTCATAATCCACACCACCAGCATTATCTGGGTTAGGTCTCCTTACTGTCAAACCTTCACCTCCAAATTCCATTGGCGAACCAATATTCCTCAAAGATATTCCTAATCTAAAATTATCTTCAGTACCAGATACATATTGTACTCCAGCATCTATTGCTACTCCAGAAGAAGAAACATCTTGAATACTTTCAGAAACAAACCTGACAAGAGCACCAACTGAAATTTTATTTGCATAAGTCAGTGAATATCCAACACCTAACTGGAAAAAACTAGGTGAGAAAGTACCACCTGTACCACCAGGTTGATTCACCGTTGTTACTGGAATTTGGCCGAAATCTAATGAAGCAAACTCGACACCTAAAGCACCAGACTTGCCCATTTTAAACCCAAGACCCAAACTGTTTAGATTCATACCTGTGCCAGTATAAAGTTTACAATTAGTAAGCCCTACTTCGAAATTTTTTATACGACTAAGTCCTGCGATATTGATACGCATAGCCTCAACTCCAGTGACCGAAGAAGTACTCATTGAATGCAATCCCGAACTTCTAGCCCATGGATTCATTAGCAATTCAGATGCGCCTGCCTGACCTTGTCTATCAGGGTTACCACCATATGCCATACAAGCTGACAAAATGACTAAAGTAAATATTGAGTAAAACTTAAACTTCATTTTTCTTGATTTTATCTTTATTATAATATTAAAAATCGGAGAAGTACTTATTTTAGTACTCCTCCAATATAAATTATAGTCCGCTTGGGTCAAATTTCCTACTTATACCAAACCACTTCAATGTACGCTCTTCTCCAAACTCTGGTGCACTTATATGAATTAGATAAACTCCACTAGCAACTGGGATACCTTTAAATTTTTCATATCCCACTCCAGATCAGGGTATATCTGGCTGGTAGATGTTGGTCTGTTATCTCCAGAAAGGATTGCTCCTCTTTCGTCCCTATTGTATTGTCGGATAAAACTACCATCTATACTATATATTGTAACAATAGCCTTGGCTGGCAAATTCGTTATTTTAACAACATTGGCAAATTGTGATGTCTCATAAGCAGAATATGCATAGTACGGATTGGGTACAACATTAACATTGGCCAATGCACCAACATAATCTTCCTGTGATGCCAATTGTTTAGACTCTTTGCCTTTAAATTCAAATTCATAAACAGGCTGATCACCATCGGTTTCACAATCCTTTTCCTTTTCAGTTCTATATTTTCGAGACTCACTGTAAAGGTTGTTGACACGTAATTTTACCGTCATGTCATTTGGTATCAATCCTTTATCTAAAGGCAAAAGTGGGCTACTTAATACAGGCATTGATGTCCAAGTAACTGCGGCACCTACTTTACTCTTGTTTATAACACTAGGGCCAGCACCATTTGAATTACGTTTCAATCTATCTGCGAAAGCAGCACAACCGTCATATTCCATCCGAGTTACATAGATCGCATGTTGCGCTCCAGCTATTAATGAAAGTACTCCTTCTGCTTCACTAGACGGATTAGCCAGTTGGTTAATTATTAGTTCAGTCGATGGATTAAATATCATATCTCCACCTATAGGGTTTCCTCCTTGCATAAATTGTGCATTATCACCCGAGAATATACTATTTTCACCAAAGAATATATTCAATCTTTTACCTGTCTCAACATCTACTGCATATCCTGGGAAGTATGAAAATCCCGTAGAATTTGGAATTTCATTTCCATTCTCGTCAATAGAAGGAGACATCCTCATTTCAAAATTTTTCGCATTGCCAATAGATTCTAAACCTGTCGCATATTGTTCAGTAAATGATGTTTCCACTACGATACATTTACTCCATTTGGATTTATCACTTGTAAACACAATATCCACATTATTTAAATCACGCAATCTTAAACTAGGTGAGTTTTGTGAAAGCATTAATGCCATAATATCTCTAGCTGCAGGGCTTAAATAATAAGGCAAATCGTTATCAGACCCAAACCTAGATGAAAAAAATGGCATAAAATATCCATCCCCAAGCTTAGTCAATGCCGAAAGTGGGTCTTCAGTAACGCCATTTCTACCTATATCAAAATTTCGTAATGAGAATACAGAATCTTTATTAACTTGAAAACTTCCACCATCTTTTAATGCATTAAACCACTTTTCTCCAGCTGGATCTTTATACGTCAAAGTAGCATCGATACCGCCATTTGTACCCTTACGTGTTGAGCCAGGATCGGCTTCAGACTTGACTGTCACAGAAAATCCAAGATTATTTACTATATATTCTTTTACTTCTGATAAAGGCCTGTTGTTAAGTAAGACTACAACTTTGTTAGGATCAGTGACATTAGACAACTTCCATACAGCTTGATCATCGAAAGAACACAAAGAACTTGCAGCGTTTGCAGAGAAATTTCCTGTAATTTCCAATCTATATTTTCCATCTTTTATTTTCAAAGGATCTACAACCTTAGCATCTATTGGGCCAGCACCAGACTTATAAAGGATTTTACCGTCATTCGTTTTCTTGAGGATCAATTCGTACATCGTCTCGTCCATATCCAAGAACTTACCTGGATTTCCCTCCCCAGCCAATCTAGTAACTTGTGGTCCATCTCCATATTTTGCCTGAAGTTGTTCGTAAACAATTGGTCTCGGTACAAATGTATATGGACTACCTTTACCATTTGCTCCAATATTCTGTCTTCCAACAAGATAGGCTCTTTTTTGTCCTTCATTAGTAATAATGTCTAAATTTTTCCAATTATTATAGGCATAAGCAATAGCAATAAAATGATACTGTTTGTGATTGACCAATTTTCTATCAGACAAAGCAAACTGATCTTCAGTTATCCTAAATGATTTATTAATACCTTGATCTGCACCTACGACCTCCTTAGTAGGAATCCATACTGCAGGAGCATTCTCATCCAAAGGGTTGCTTTGACCTTTCCAATTATAAATTTCCTTGATGCCATTTTTTATGTCAACTTGCACTATTGGACGAGCTTTGGTGATATCACTTAGTTCCTGTGCAGTAATTCCTGCATTTGCAACTTGATAGATTCTGTAACCTTCAAATTTATATTCATTTTCTCCATTTGGTAATAATGGAGCTTGGAGATCAATTCCTGCATATTTTTCATTAAAATTATTTGATTTTGTCTCATTTGATAACATTAGAATCAATTCTTGATCCAGTTCTACCGCATGTAACATCTGGTGCATCAGGTCCATCAGTGATATTAAAACAATTATCAAACAAAGACTGTGCAATATCATCTGCATTTTGTAATCGTTTAATATCAGGACATGGATAAGTTAAACTAGGTACAAAAACCACGCCCATTATTAACTCATTTTTTGCGCCCTGTTGCAATAATAAAGGACCAGTAGCTTGCAAAGTACGTCTGTCCGCAAAAGGAAGCGCTGCACTACACATCGACCACTCCTGATTCATTAGGGTCGTCTGGAAACACATATCTTACAGTATCTGTACTTGACTGAGGATTATACCCGTTCCCACCATATGTATATGGAGTACCATCTTGCCAAATACCTCGAATAAGATTATAGAAACCATCTTCTCGGCCTCTTTGTGGATCCCCCATACCTGGATTTGCTGCTCCTTGTCCTTCATGGTAAGCAAAAGATGTCATACCAAGCTCAACCAATGTATCTTGCTGACCCGTAAAAGGTTCAGGCTCAAGCAATACTTTTTTGTATTGAATTACACCATTAACCTTCATCGTATCACCATTTATATCAATACATGGTTCATACACATAATTTCCATCATTATCCACTTTAAAAACTTTAGGTCCTCTTGGTCCTCTGAAATAAGCCATTCCTAATATAGGAATATCTGTTCCATAAGTATTTGGAGCCCCATTATGCAGACTGAACCATTATTTCCATCAACTGCATCTTGATTATACACATACGCCATTGACCTCTTTACATCGCAACCTATATAATCATCTGCATAACAACCCAAATCTGGATCTATCCACATAGAAAAATAGCAATCTAGTAAGTCTTCAGTTGCTTTATTTAAAAGTTTATACCTATAAAAGGTCATGTCATTGATTTCATCATTGGTTGCGTAAGCAAATGACTGAACTTGAACTTCCATTTGAATGAAATTTTGACCAGAAAGTGTTTGTGCGCCTCCTTTGTCGTTATATATCCAAAAGACCATTTCGTCTGGGACTAAGTTCCTGAGCTTCTTTATCCTCATCAGGTCCAAAAGGTTCACAACCTCTTATCTCAATAATTGGCCAGTCACCACCACAAGGAGTATATTTACCATCACCGTCAAAATCCCAATAACCTGCCAATTCTTGATCTGGTAATGCAAAATTATATTTATCTCTCCAATGAGGATTGCCTTGAGCTGGCCAGTACTTTACGTCATCAGGAATAGAGTCACAATCAATTTCCGTACCGTTTGCCGTTGCATTTAGTATATAATTTATGTGATTTTTAACATTCACACCATTTGCAACAAAGAATCGATCCCAATTACGACATATTTCAGCTTCAGAATTTCCAGTCAAATCTAAAGGTCCAGAATAAAAGTCAGCTCCTTGACTACCATAAGTGACAGCTGAAAGTTTTATCTGGTTTGCCCTATCAACACCACCTATCCAAACACCACCAGCATAAATTGCAGAAACAGCTGGTTGTCCTGGTGCAGGTTTTGGTACAATATATCCACCATTATCTGCATTGATATTCCAAATATCTCCACCTGTTTTCAGCCTTGCTCTGACATTATTTATTTCCATGTCTATGGCCTTTGTAGGACGCACGCAGGCATCTCTCCATCCAGTCAAATCTGACTTCGGATAATTTTTCGAATTCTCAGGGCCTTTGGCATAGATATCTGAACTAATATAGCAAGATACTATAATTAATGCTATGATAAATTTGCTTAATTTCATTTTTTATTGCTTTTATTTTTATTATTAAATTAAAAGTCCATGATTACACCTACATACATTCTTCTAGGTAATGTATAATTTCCGGCTGCCAATAATCTCCATGAATAAGCATCCAAGAAATGACTCAACATCTCTTCCACTATTCTGAACAGTTCTGATTCTATCTTTTCCAAAACTTGATTCCAAAAATCCATCATTATCTGGATCACTAGAATACTTATACAAGTCAATAATGTTTTTAGTATTAAATACATTTTGAACTCTAAAATATGCATTAAACCAAAGTTTCCTACTTGTGGTTTTGCTAACTGTAATCGGGAATCTTTTTTGAATATTTAAGTCTGCTGTAAAATTCCAAGGAAGTCTAGCGCCATTTACTGAACCAGCAAAACCCGAACCACCAAAAGCTGTTGGAGTCAGGTTTCTTGAATATGGCTGACCAGATACTAAAAATGTTGTAAGACTAACGCCAAAATCTTCAAGAATATTTTTCCCACCTATCTTAGGGCCATTATATGCTGTTCCACTACCGTATCGGTAATCAATTACTGCTGTAATTCTATGTCTTTCGTCGTAAGAAAGTGGTATAAGGTTTCTTATCGGTCCTCTATTGTTGATACCGTTAGATGAATGAGCATCACTACCTGATCCATCAGCAAATTGCAATGTATATGTAGCAGTCATCTCTAGATTATTCGTTCTCCTTCTATCCAAAGAGAATGAAAATCCTTTGACTGTACCAAAGTCAAGATTATCAAAAACTTATAGCTATTAAGTGGTGACGCGACGTTAGTAATGATACGTTGTTGTATAAGATCCTTAACCTCCTTGTAATATGCTGAAAGTTTAATTGCCATAGTTTCTGATACCTTTTGCTGAAATCCTGCCTCATAATCTACTGTTCTAACTGGTTTAAGATTAGGATTATTTAATGCTGCACCATTTGGATTTATTCTGTTTATATCTTGAAAATAGAAATAATCTAAAGGAGATGCATATGAATTTGATGGTGGCCTTTGGTACAGTACATCATAATGTGCAAAGAAACCAGCATCATCAGAAATAGGGAATGAAAATGCCAAACGCGGCATAAAATTGATTTGTGGCTTGTAATCATCAAATGAATACTCAGATTTATACACTCTTCCTGTCCCTTCTTCAGGTCCTGATGATTGTATTTGCAAAAGTCTGGTTTGTTTGCCGTCAGTACCTTTACCAGCATACGATGGGTACACCAAGCCACCTTGATAAATTATATTTCCACCGGACACAGCAGTTCCATTAGGTAAAAACCATTGGTCGCCTTTTCTAAAAGCTTTGATGCCATCATCTTCTTCTGAATTCACATACACTTTATAATCATCTCCAACGGATGATGGTTTTGTAAGATTCAAACGACTATAGTAGTCTTTTGCTGTTTCAATCTCATATAAGGCATAAGGATCCTTCAAAACCTTAGTATTGGCATCATAATAATCTACTCTCATACCAAGTCTAAAGATAATGTCTTTAAATGAAAATTTGTCCTGAAGGAAAACTGCTCCATAAATTGGCTGTTGTGGTGCTACAACAAAGGTTCTCCTTTTATTCACATCTCTACTCGTAAAGAAATCATCAAATTTCACATCAGTACCTAGTTTATTTCCCAAATAATCATATCCGTAGTATTCTAATAGGTTCGGTCTGTTTATCAATTCAAAAGCAGAAAACATATCTAAACTCAACTGACTTGGATCTAAAGTCCAAATATTGACATAATCATGGTCAGAAACACCATTTATCTCTCTAACGGATCTATAAAATTTATTATCCGTTACAGGGCTTATTCCTGTCTGATAAACAGGAACTTGTTTAACCAACTGGTATGTCAATGCTGTCATATCTTAAATTGTAGTATATCTAAACCAGTTATGTGGTCATTTGCTTGAATATCAGCCACATTCCACAAATCAAATGGGCTATAATTCCATGATCTATTTATACTTTGCTCATAAATAAATCCAAGCTGAATATTGTGTCGTCCTTTTTCATTTTTACCTGCAAGTAAGTCAAAACCAGTTACCAAATTTAATGAATATAGGTCATTATCTGTTTTACTAAATCGGTTATACACTTGTCCTACATTGGCATACAAATCATTCCATGCACTATTTACATTTTGATTGAGAAGTCCATTAGTATTTACACCTGCAATTGCATTATAGGATCCAAGGATTGGGTTAATATCGGGATTTAAAGTATAATCTCCAATTTGATCTTTATATCCCAAATGTCCAAACCAACGTGTTCTGGAATGACTTCAAACATACCTTTTCTGTAAACAGTTGTTAAACCATAAACTGTGGCCCAATTACGTTCAGTTTTACCAAAATATCCGTAATCAAAAAGACGATCTTCGTGTCTATAATCTTCTACTCTAGTTCGATTGTTTTGATATCCTAATGTAATAGTATAAGAGAAATTTCTTAATGAGCCAGAAGCATTTTCCTCTCCTCCTTCACCTCCACTTTGTCTTCCTATCTTATGTGTCAATCTGAAGTTACCTCTATAAGTATTTGAATACTCGAAAGGATTATTTACCCAATTTAGTAATGCCCAAGAACTACCAGATCCTGCTACGCCTGAATTTCTTGGTGTAAATCGATCAACCTTATCATTATAATTACCAGAAATTTGTACATCAACATTACTTGCAAGTTTTATATCCAACCTACCTGTAAGGTCTAGGTCAATATTCTCATCATTAGGTCTTGCTTTCATTGGGGAGCCAAGATCAGATGTCCTTAATGTTTCTAATGATGCAAATCTAGAATCCCCAATATTATAAGTAGGATTTTGTTCAAGTTTACTAATAAGATCTTTAGATGCTCTCCAAACGCCTAAGGCAGATGGGCTATTATCTGCTACATTTCTATACTGTCCTGAAATCCTATATCCTAGGATGGATTGTTTTTTGCTATTCCTTAAAATTGGTCCAGATAAATTTCCACTAAATAGATTATAACCATAACCATCTACAGATTTCTCTATCTCGACACTTCCTGTTACTTTATCCGATGGTCCCTTTGAAGTCAATGAGATAACTCCACCAGTTACGTCTCCATATCTTGCTTCAATACCACCAATGACAACCTGAAGCTGCTCTATTTCTGACTGCGGAATCATATTTCCACTCACTCTCACACCATCCAAAAAGTAAACCGTCTCATTTGATCTCGAACCTCTGACTGAAATATCGCCTCCATCTCTAGACGAAATACCTGCCGATGTTGCTGCAATAGCGTTTACTTGTTTTGTAGGTAATGCCCTGATTTTTTCAGCGGTCACCGTGGATCCCTGAGATGTATTGTCTATTTCTATCAAAGGCACTTTGTAAGCCTTGATCTCTACACCCAAATCAAGTAAAACAGCATCGTCAGAAAGTTTGAAATTTACTCTGTTTGTTTTTCCTGCATTAATGACAATTCCTGTTTGACGTTGTGATGCATATCCCACATAGCTGGCCTCCATATCGTAGGTACCAGGCTGGATATCTGACAAAAAGAAATTACCATCCAGGTCTGTTTCTGTACCAGTTATCAAAACTCCGCCCCGATAAAGGGCAATTGTTCCAAAAAGAATTGGTTCTCCGGTCTTGCCATCTGTAACCTTTCCTTCTATCGTCGTCTGTGCCACTATTCCACTCCAGCCGGCCAACAGAAATCCAATAATAATTAATAATCTATTCATGCTCTGAATTTTTGATTATGTTAATAAATACTTAAAAAGTCCGCAATGATAAACATTTATGAAACGATTTTCAAAATTTTTCCTTCAAATATCTCTTATTTTGTATCACAGGATACATTTTATAAGTGATTTCCCGCTTTAATTTTTGCAAATAGCACTTCTGCAATCTGTTGTAAGGATTCATGTGTCCATCCTGCAATGTGCGGTGTGAGCACTACATTTTCCATTTTATATAACTGACCATACATTTCTTTTTCGGGATTTGAAAAATGATCAGGTTTTTCATTTTCGAATACATCAAGACATGCACCACCTACTTTGCCAGATTTTAATGCATCCAATAGTGCTTCTGTTTCAATAATCTGTCCTCTCGATGTATTGCTGATAATTACACCTTTTTTTACTTTATCGAAGAAACTTCTATCCACCATATATCTTGTTTCGTCTGTCAGCGGCAAATGCAATGAAATTATGTCAGATTGTTCTATCACCGTATCTAAACTTGTTTTTTCTACAAAACGTAGAGAAGTTGGATAGCGTTTCCTGTATTTATCATAAGATATCACTCTAAGTCTCCAAGGCGACAATTTTTCTGCAAATGATGTACCAGTATGACCTAATCCAATAATTCCAAGCGTCTTACCACTTAATTCATGTCCTCGATTTTCCTCTCTAAACCATTGAAAATTTCTAACTTGTCGATCAGCTTTTACTATATTATTTAATAATGACAAAATTATACCAAATTCATGTTCGGCAACTGCATTTCGATTGCCTTCTGGAGAATTATACACTTTTATTCCCTTTCTAATAGCATATTTAACTTCAATAATTTCAAGTCCTGATCCTAATCTCCCTATAAATTTAAGGTTTGTACCTTTGTCTATCCTAGGTTTATTCATTATGATCTTGCTATTGATGACCAATCCGCCATATTGATCTATTATTTGATCCAATCTCAAATTATCAACTGAAGTATCATAATCCACTTCCCATCCATGAGATTGAAATTCCGACAAAAGTAATGGGTGTACTTTATCGGTGATTAATACCTTTTTATTGCCATTATTATAGATTATTTGTGCAAATTTGGGTTTTATTTGTCATGAACTGAAGATTATTGCCAAAATTAATATTAAAGTTGTTTTTAAAGCAAGATATTTACCTAACTTTGTGACCCGATCAGATTATTTCCAATTTTATGCCAAAAAACAATTCTATAAAGTCAGTCCTGATCATAGGAAGTGGCCCAATAATCATCGGACAAGCATGTGAGTTTGACTATTCAGGTACACAAGCTTCAAAATCTCTTAGAGAAGAAGGTATTACCGTTTCTCTCATCAATTCGAATCCAGCAACCATTATGACCGACCAGGTAACTGCAGATCATGTATATCTGTGGCCACTGACTGTCGAAAGTATTATAAAAATTCTCGATGAACGAAAAATAGATGCTGTTTTGCCTACTATGGGTGGACAAACAGCCCTTAATCTTGCGATCGAAGCAGAAAAAATGGGTGTTTGGGAGCGATATGGAGTAAAAATGATTGGTGTTGATGTTCAAGCCATAGAACTTACTGAAAATCGTGAAGCTTTCAAGCAACATATCCTTGAACTTGGTATGAAAGTTGCCGATTCTGCTATAGCAAATTCATTTTTGGAAGGGAAAGAAGCAGCCCAACACATAGGATTTCCATTAGTTATCAGACCATCATACACACTTGGTGGTAGTGGTGGCGGCTTTGTCATGAAGGAAAGTGAATTTGACGAGGCGCTGAGAAGAGGCCTTGAAGCATCTCCATCTCATGAGGTACTCGTAGAAAAAGCAGTTATTGGTTGGAAAGAATATGAACTGGAATTATTGCGGGATGACAATGACAATGTCGTAATAATCTGTACAGTCGAAAATCTCGATCCGATGGGTATCCACACAGGAGACAGTATTACTGTGGCGCCAGCTATGACATTATCAGATACGGCATTTCAACAAATGCGGGATGATGCGATTAAAATGATGCGATCTTTGGGCAATTTTTCAGGTGGATGTAATGTACAGTTTGCCTTAAATCCTGAAAATGAAGATATCATTGCTGTAGAAATAAATCCCAGAGTATCGAGATCTTCGGCTTTGGCCAGTAAAGCCACTGGCTATCCGATCGCAAAAATAGCGGCAAAACTCGCAATCGGTTATACCCTGGACGAATTAAAAAATCAGATAACCAAAACCACATCGGCATTTTTTGAACCAGCTTTGGATTATGTAATCGTAAAAATGCCAAGATGGAATTTTGAGAAATTTTATGGTGCAGATACGACGCTTGGCTTACAAATGAAATCTGTTGGTGAAGTTATGGCCATAGGTCGAAATTTTCTCGAAGCATTACAAAAAGCTTGTCAAAGTCAAGAAAATAACAGAGCCGGATTGGGTGCTGATATGAAGGAATGGATCCAAACTGATGACATTCTGGCAAGGCTAGAAAAAGTAAGTGATGACCGAATTTACAGAGTAAAAGACGCATTGAGACTAGGTGTACCAGAAAAAACGGTACATAAACTGACTAAAATAGATCCTTGGTATATCAAGCAAATCAAGCAACTCGTCAAGTATGAAGAGAAGCTCATGAAATATAATGTGGCCGAAGATATTCCTTATTCCTTTTTTATGGAACTAAAGAGTGTAGGATATTCGGATGCTCAAATAGCTTGGGTATTGCGTATTAAAGAAGAAGAAGTCACTAAACAACGTAAAAAGTTAGGAATCTTCCGTACATACAAAATGGTAGATACCTGTGCTGCAGAATTTGAAGCGCGTACTCCATATTATTATTCTACTTTTGATTCCGAAAACGAAAGTATCCCATCAGACAAAAAGAAAATCATCGTACTTGGTTCAGGACCGAATAGAATCGGGCAAGGTATAGAATTCGATTATTGTTGTGTACATGGTTTACTTGCCATAAAAGAAGCTGGTTATGAAGCTATTATGGTCAACTGTAATCCAGAAACTGTTTCTACCGATTTTGATGTAGCTGACAAATTATATTTTGAGCCTGTATTTTGGGAACATCTCGAAGAAATAATAGATCTGGAAAAACCGGAAGGTGTGATCGTACAATTAGGTGGTCAGACCGCACTCAAACTTGCAGAAAAACTATATCATAAAGGAATAAAAATCATCGGAACAGACTATAAAAATATGGACCTTGCCGAAGATCGCGGACAATTTTCTGATTTGCTCAAAGAATTGGAAATTCCGTATCCTCAATATGGTGTAGCACATGATGTTGATGAGGCGATTGAAGTGGCAAAAAGAGTGACTTATCCTGTTTTGGTCAGACCATCATATGTGCTCGGTGGACAAAGAATGCGTATCGTCATCAATGATCAAGAACTCGAGACGCATGTACTTAGCATATTCAAACATATGCCAGATAACAAAGTCCTAATAGATCAGTTTCTAGAACGTGCAAAGGAAGCTGAGATAGATGCGATCTGTGATGGAGAAGATGTACACATCATGGGCATTATGGAACATATCGAACCCGCAGGCATACATTCAGGAGATAGCTCTGTATGTGCCCTACATACTCGCTCAGTCCTGCAGTAGTTGGTAAGATGGTGGAATATGCTCGAAAACTCGCCTTTGCTTTAAACATCAAAGGTTTAATAAATATACAGTTTGCAATTAAAAAAGAAGATGTGTATGTTATAGAAGCCAACCCAAGGGCTTCACGAACTACGCCATTTATCGCTAAGGCATATGAAGTGCCCTATCTAAATATGGCTACTCAAGTCATGCTGGGAGTCAAGAAAATTAGTGATTTTACCATCGATAAAAAATTGACGGGATTTGCCATCAAAGTTCCAGTATTTTCGTTCAATAAATTCCCGGGCGTAGATAAAAACCTAGGACCAGAAATGAAATCTACTGGAGAAATGATTTATTATATCAAAGATATTTATGATCCTTTCTTCCGCGATCTAGACAGTAAACGATCTATGTTCTTAAGTAGATAAAATAATTTGGGCCTTGTAAATTAGAATTTGCAAGGCCCAAAATTTTTAAATCAACATTTTCTTTTACCTTTTTACAAATTTTAAGGTATTCGTTACGTTTCCTGATTGTAAGGTTACGAAGTAGATACCTGGTATAAGTGCTGCCGTAGATAATTCGGTTGTTTGATTATCTTGGGTGATGTTTATTGCATTTTGAACCAAGGTTTTACCCGTGATATCTGATATTTTAATATCCGTATTTTTATATATATCGCCTTTTATTTGTAAGCGCAATATATCAGATACCGGATTTTCTACAATGGTAAATCCTGCATTGAGATTTTCTGTAATTTCCACATCAGAAAGATTTCGTTTACCATTACTAAACCAAACGGCCCATCTTCGCCCACTAATTAATCGTGTAGGCGTTGCCGCTACTTCTATCTTATTTGATTTAAGCTTGGCTATACCCAAGTCTAATGAAGCAGAGCCTTCGTTGTCAAACATCAAATTATCGTCTTTACTGCTATAATTTGGATAACCTAATGTATTATTTTCATATATTAGATTAGTGGTTCCAGTTTCAATATTTGAAGCAAGAATATTTACATTGTCATTTTCATCTATATAGTCAAATGCGATAATGTAAGGGCTATTTTTCGAAAAAGTAGGATTACCAATACTTACGTTTTTGGGAAGTGATGAATATAATTTCTCTATCTCTCCCAAAGAAAAGCTCTTTGCTCCGTTGTTCCAAACTTTAATGAAACTAATATCAAAATAGTTGATTGAACCAGAAGTGTTGGAAGTGATTTCATTTTCGGCATCATACATGATATATTCTCCAGTGATATCAAATTCCATTGCATCAGCATACAGCACATCTCCTGTAGTGACACCTTGTGTATAGGTCGGATTGTACAGCTCAAAGATATTACTTGTCACGCTTGATCCTCCAAAATAAAATACGTAAACCTCATTCTTTAATTCGGTGGTTGTAGCTGCAATTTTTAGCCCATCTTTCGAAATTATTGCATTGCGCCAAACAGGATCATCACTTAAAGTCTGTTCCTGTGGTGTTACCGGATTTTTTGTCCAATCGATTGTGATATAATAAACAATATTGTCTTTTCCTACAAAAACAATTTCGCTTCCATCATCTGAGATACTTGGTTTTGACAAAACTGATTTTGATGAAATCTGCCCGAGAAGTGCTCCAGCAGTATTATAAATAAACAATCCTACATTGTTAGCTCCTGTTGTCAATATGAATTCTTGTCCAGGATTAGCATTAATGTCTGTTTCGTAATTGCCACCTGTGTCACCCAAGATACCTACTTCATCAAATGCTTTTTTGGCGGCATTAATTTCTGTAGTGCTGTATAGATCCGTAGCCGCTTTTATCACAGCAACTCTACAATCTACAAATTTTGATGATTTGGTAAGATAAGTTGTCAGTGCTCTATAATAAACCTTTTCGGCTTTATCTTTTCCTATTGCTGAAGCAAATTTAAAAAATGCCCAGTTTGGAATACCGCTATTTATATGTACTCCACCATTATCTTCAGTGCCTTTATATCTTTCGTCATAATGTCTTGGCTGCCATCCTGCGTTAAAATTATTGGTCGATGCCCCATTATGCGGATCTTCTAGGCTACGCAATGCACCTGATGGAAATGCGGAAGTTTTGACGACGTCTTCACCAATTTTCCAATCATCTCTATCTATCATACTGCCAAAAACGTCTGCAAATGACTCATTGAGTGCGCCAGATTCACCTTCGTAATCGAGATTGGCGGTACTTTGTACTACACCATGTGTCATCTCATGACCAGCTACATCAAGTCCTCGTGCCAATGGTTGAAAAGCTCCGTCCCCATTTCCATAAAACATGGCTTGTCCATTCCAAAAAGCATTGCCCATAGATGAGCCATCTTCATCTGCTACATTGATCAATGAAACGATGTTGCCTCCAGCACCATTGATTGATTTTCTGTTATGTATGTTTCTAAAATATTCAAACGCCTTTCCACCGTTATAATGTGCAGAGACTGCTGTTTTATTACTCCATAAATTATTGGTAGAAGTCACGTGGTCGTAATTAAAATTATCCTTAGCAGGAGAAGTATTAAATGCGTCTATAGTCCAGATGACGCCTTCTGGCTCATTGGGCAATTGTGTCGGTGCAAAAACAAACATATCCCTTGACCCATCTATCAAATAAAACTTAGAAGACACTTCATAGGTATTGATAAGTCTGCTTGTATTGAACAAATCTTGGGCATTTGCTGTAGCTTTACCATCACCTAACAGCTGACCTTGTAAAGGTGACTCCACGGCTTTTTGCACATTACATTGTGCCGTATGATCGTGTTTGTGATTGTGAAACTTACATACACTCAAATATTTGCGAATGATGGTACCGTCCACAGCATCTACAAAATATTCCCACCTGTCGATGATATTCTTATAAGAGGTGATATGGTGAGCCAACTTAAATGAACCTTCAAAAGGATAAATAACCAACTGGCTTGTCGGTGTCATGTTGCCAACTGCTGTGATATCATTTTCATAATTTACTGTGACTTGTAGATCAGATTTTACAGTGTTTAGTGCCTGTAAATCTTCGAGATTTGCTGTAGTATTGGTTATCTCTGGTGATGGGAAATAACTTCCATTGAGGAAATCAAAACCTTCGTCGTCACCATGAACGATGATTTCAGCACCATAAATCGGAAGATTACCTACATATTGCTGCATTCTGACGTGTGTTATCTTCAGATCATCCGTTTCTACATGGCTTACTTTAAATTCATCAATTGGATTTTTAATTTTCATAAGTGGTGCAGCGGCCACTACATAATCTAATGCTTGATTCGCAATAGAACTTCGATTACCATTAAAATTGATTTTTCCCTCTATGTATGAAGGTACATTCCGTTCATTTAAGATCCCTGGTTTTAAGCCAGTCTTTGCAGCTATCAGGCTGGATTCATCTAGACTTGTGAAAGCAACTTCAGGATGAGTAGTCTGATTGGTTGATTCCTTTATTGGTTTTGGTAATAGGCGAATTTGCTCTGCACTGACCTTTTTATTTTGATCAAAGTCGATTTTTTTGAATTGTGCAACATTCAAATTGGGAGCCAATAAAAGTATTAGAATTGCTAAAATAGAATATTTACTATTCATCATTAATGGTTTGAAAATTTAAAAATTATATTGAAAACCAAGGAAATTTCTATAAAGTTTCAGTTGGTTTTAACTTTTTGACGATATTCATCAAAACTGCAAAATATGTTTCCACATTTTTGTTTTCAAGTGGATTTTTACCCCAAACAACCTTGTTTTTATCCCCTGATTTTTGATATTCGATAAAAGAATATTTATTCCCCGGATCATTTAGTGTCATTTGAGAAAAGCCCAGCATTTTATAATTAGCAAAAACCTGATCAGTCATAGCCTTTGGTGCCTTTGCTATTTTTGATGTTTCAGTACCATTGTATGAATACATATTGCCGTCTGTGGTGAGAATGTATTTGATTACTTTGCCTGTAAAGCCTCCACCAGTACCGAATATAATCATTTCTTTGTCTGAAGTTTCAGGGTCAAAGACTGGTTTAGTGGATTTACACGACATTATACCAAGAGCATTTATTAATAATAACAAATATATCAGATAGGACTTCATTTTGTAACTGAATTAATATAAGATTTAGACCAAAATTTAAACAAAAGTAACCAATTTATTTGAGAATACCGTTTTTTATTCCCTCGCTAAATATCAATGGTCTCTATATATCATTTCATTAATAAAACCGATCAATTGTTGTTTAATATTTTCATCTACCTTGCAAGCCATCAAGTGCGAAATAGCCAAATCCTTGTATGCTTCAATAAGTTGACTGGTATATTCTCTTACATTGACTGATTCAAAGATTTGGGTTACCTGTTCTATCTTATTTTCGGGGTTAAATCCAATATTCTTACTGGAATAAAGTTGAATCAGGGTATCTTGCTGGCTATTATCTGACAATTCCATTGCTTTGAGATAAAGATACGTTTTTTTGTTTTGTACTATGTCGCCGCCTATCTTCTTACCAACTTGTGATCCATCGCCGAATGTGTCAAGAACATCATCCTGCAACTGAAATGCGATGCCAAAGTTCTTTGCAAATTCATAAATATGGACCTGATCCTGGATGTCTGCACCTGCGATCATCGCGCCCAATCGAAAAGATGCGCCCATTAATACCGATGTTTTTTTGGTAATCATCTCGAGATAATCTCCAATCGTCACAGTTTCCAGCGTTTCAAAATCCATATCCATTTGTTGACCTTCGCATACTTCTGCCGCCATTTTATTGAAGACTTGAAGCATGTCTTTTACGAGCACAGGATCATCATAACAAAGCAAATATTGATATGCCTGTATCATCATAACATCGCCTGAGAGTATAGCAGTATTGGTATTGTACTTAAGATGTACTGTTGGATATCCACGTCTTACTTCAGCTTGATCCATAATATCGTCATGAATCAAGGTAAAATTGTGGAAAACCTCAACAGCCATTGCTGCATCAAGTGCTTTCTCTGATTTTCCACCAAATAAAACACTACCCAATAAAGTAAAGACCGGACGTAGTCTTTTGCCGCCTAATGAGAGGATATAATCTGCCGGCTCATATAAGTTTATTGGATTCCGACTAAGCTTATTTGAAACCAGATAAGTGTCAAATTTTATTTGTAAATCTTTAATTAACTCCATATTGTTAAGAATGAAAACAAAAGTACAAGATTAAATACAGAGTAATTATTTTTAGCATTATTTGATTTAAAAATATTGCGTTTTAGATATTGTTTTCTCAATTTTTATCCGTATTATTTAGTTCCAATTTACCATCAAAAAACTCTATTTCAGTTTTTCCATTTTTGTCAAATGCTTGTAATCTGCTGACTACAACTGCGTTTTGTCTTATAATGGTGTATCCTTTTTTTAGCATATTTGATGGCTGCAAAATTTCCATCTGCTTATCTGCAAAGGTGATTTGATCTTGATGTTTTCTAAGTTTATTTTTTGCCAAAGTAATCAGCTGATTGTACCTATTGTCAATATTCAATTGCTGATTTTTAATTTTTTCCATGGGAAGCATTGACAACATTTGATTGGTTTGTCCAAGCATGAGTTCATGTTGTCGTATGTATCTCCCAGCTAACTGACTTATCCAATGTGTAGTTTCTGTAACCTTGGATTCAAAATCCATATTATGACTTATGATAAAATCGGCTGTTGCAGTCGGTGTTTTTAATGTGGTATGTGCCACAGTATCAGCCACGGTGGCATTGATATCGTGTCCGATACCAGTCATAACAGGGATCGGTGACTTAGCGATACGTGCGCCTATATTAAAATTGTCAAACCAAGCAAGATCTAATTTGGAGCCGCCACCACGTATGATGACTGTACAATCATATTTTGAAGCATCTTCGGAGATGTCATTTAATGCCTGACAAACTTCTCTTTCGGTATTCTGACCTTGCAGTGAAGCTCGAAAAAGTGTAGTTTTGAATTGATAGCCATATGGATTTTGCGAAAGGTGATTGATAAAATCGATATAACCAGCAGCATTGTCAGAAGAAATAACAGCAATTCGTTGGATGACTGCAGGCAATTTTGTCAATTTGTTTTGATGAGTGAGCCCTTCATCAAACAATTTTTGTAGGATTTTTTGCCTATTCATTTCCATTTGGCCGATGGTAAATGATGGGTCGATATCCTCTACAATCAATTTCATGCCGTACCTTTCGGTAAATTCTACCTGAACCTTTAGCAATACATGTGTCCCTTCGGAAAGCAATGACGGTAAAAGTGCACCAAGTTTGTTTTTCAAAAACAAATAAGATTTGAACCAAATTCCCGCAGAGATTTGTGCTTTGATTTCATTGGTCTGATCGTCATGATAGACAAGATCCATGTACACATTGCCTCTGACTTCCTTTATTTGCGAAATTTCAGCATTTACCCAAATAGGTTCTGCAAAATTGAGTGCTATGACTCTTCTGATGTATTCGTTGAGTTCGTAAAGTGAATAAGATGAAGGCATGGCCACTATATTGTACTAATGAAAGGACAAAGGTAAGTTTTTATACCCAACTTATGATTATACCATTGACTATCAGTAATCAGGAATAACTGCTTTCACCCTTTTCGTAAATGACATTAGAGCGACCTACTATCAACGGATCTACTTTGTTAATTGTCTTTTCGTCCTTTTTGTCATAAGAAATCTTGTGAAGGATATATCTCATGGCATTAAGGCGCGCTCTTTTTTTACAATTTGATTTCACTACAGTCCATGGCGCGTCAGATGTATCCGTATGATAAAACATCTTTTCTTTGGCAGCGGTATATTCATCCCATTTGTCCAGAGATGCTTTATCTATCGGTGAAAGTTTCCATTGTTTGAGTGGATGCGTCTCTCTATCTTTAAATCGGCGCCTTTGTTCTTCCTTACTTACAGAAAACCAAAATTTAAATAGGACAATACCACTTCGTACCAAATTTCTTTCAAACTCAGGAACTTGTCGCATAAATTCTTGATATTCATCATTTGTACAGAAGCCCATGACTCTTTCTACACCAGCTCTATTATACCACGAACGGTCGAAAAGTACAATCTCACCTTTTGTAGGCAAATGTTTTACATAACGCTGGAAGTACCATTGACCTTTTTCTTCTTCAGTTGGTTTTTCTAGAGCCACAACTCGAGCTCCCCGTGGATTGAGATGTTCCATTACCCTTTTGATTGTTCCTCCTTTTCCTGCAGCATCTCGCCCTTCAAAAAGTATAATAAGTCTGGCTCCGGTTTGTTTTACCCATGCTTGCAATTTCAATAACTCGACTTGAAGATTATATTTTTGATATTCATAGTTTTTTCGCGACATCAAATACTTGTACGGATATTTTCCATCTTCCTGCCAGCCATTAATCAATTCAAAATCTGGATGAACCTTTGTTTTTAAATCACCTTGCTCCTCCAGCAAAATTTTCAACAAGTGTTTGCGTTCTTCTGCTGGATAATTTTGAAGATAATTTACGGCTACTTCTCTTTTATTTTCTTTGGTATTTTTTATTTTGTCTTCCAATACTACAGCTTCATTGCTTAGTTTTTTTCTGATCTTCCTATTTACAGTAAGTGCTCTAGCCACTTCTGGTGTATCGCCTGTGATGATGTCTCCATCTACTGCCAATCTGGCAGCCTTGGGACTTAATGCTTCTTCTTCGCTTATAACTATCTTGCGTCTCGCCATAATATTATTGATTTAGTGGTAAAAGTAAATCTGTATCCAATAATAAAAAAGAATCTTTTTCACCATGAATTATGATGTTGATCATATTTTTCAGAGGTACTTCACTTACCCGATTTTATCTTGTCAAATTATTCCCTTTTTAAAATTTCGAAGTTTATCTGATCATAATTGCCCCATTGGTCATTTATAGTTAAAGTATGACTGCCTGGCTTAGCACCTACCATCAGCTCATGCGACATACTTTTTGTAATCCTGACAAACTGATCATCCAAAAACCAATATAAAATGGCATTTTTGTCTTTGTGGTAAGCTTTTACAACCATTTCATTGGATTCTGATGGATTTTCTTTTGGTAAAAATATTTTGAGATCGTCATATGGGTAAATAATTTTACAAATTGCCGTAATATCGGGTCTGCATTCAGGATTATAATCTGGCATGCCTCGGTATTCACTATGAGAAGGAATGTAATAATACTCCATGTAGGATGGCAAAACAAAAAAAGTGTCTCTGGATGTAGCCAAATTTTCACATCGTTCATCCAGTGCCAATCCATTTGCATTAATAGCAAAATCCTTGTGATAATTGCATGGTTGATACTTATAAGATGTATTTTCTGTAATCAACGAATGCTGATGTTTACACAATGGGCCAGCAAGTTTACCGGATTCATCACACACCTTGATTATCAGTTTGTTGCTATAGGTTGGTGGCTTTCCAAACCATTGGTTATCAGGCAATAAATTGAATATCTTGAACATTACTGGTGCAGCCTTTGAAATTCCCGTAAGGTCAAATCTTCCTTCGCCACCTTCATTTCCTACCCAAATACCGACCATGTATTTACCATTAAATCCAAGTGCCCAAGCATCCTTGTTGCCATAGCTAGTCCCTGTTTTCCAAGCCACTTTATAGTCAGGTGAAAAATAATTCCAAGATTTTTCTTCACGAGGTCTTGTCAGGTCTGACATGGTATTTACAACATGGCTTATGGTATATGGCGAAAATCTAAATACATTGGAAGGTGATTTTACATCCTTATTTTGCAAAATCTGCACTTCTCTGAATGGGTCAGGTTGACCTAAATAATTTTGTGCAAGACCTTTATATATTCTGGACATATCCCATAGTGTCGTCTCTCCACCACCAAGAATAATGCTGAGACCATAATGGCCAGCACCTTTATCGAGATAAGCAAGATTCAAGCGTCTGATCAGTTCATAAAAACTTTGTAAACCTACTGTATTCAATACCCTGACAGCGGGCACATTGAGTGATTGAACCAGCATTTCATCAAAAGGTACTGCACCTCTATATTTTTTATCAAAATTTTCTGGCTGGAAATCTCCAATAAAAGTCGGAATATCAGCGATCAACTCTTGTGGAAGAAAATGGGCCGATTCTAAGGCGTGTGCATATAACAATGGCTTGAGCAAGCTACCATAACTGCGTGGTGCCTGCACAATATCAACATAAGAAAAAGCACCTGCAGTATTTGGTACATTACCTTGATAGGCAATCAGTTTATTTTCTTGTACATCGATGACTACGCATGCCATATTTCGTATATCATCCATTTTCAAAAATGAAGATTCGCGTTCAATCATCTCCATGACTGAGACCTGCTGATCATAAGAAATAGTGCTATAAAATATATGTTTGTCGGGATATTTTTTGGAGAGAAAAGACAAGGCGTGATATCCATATTGCGGAAGAGATTTGGTTTCAAACGGCATATCTTCGTCCATATAGATAGCCAATTCATTTTCATCAAAGAAGCCTCTGTTTTTTAGTTTTCGTAATAGCAAATTTCGTTTTTGTAATAATACATTTCTGTTGATGGAGAGATTTGCAGTCGATGGGCCATTGGGCATTACAGCAAGCATGGCATACTCGGACCAAGATAACTTTTCTAATGATCTACCAAAATATCTAAGTGAAGCCGCTTTAATCCCAATCGTATTACCACCAAAAGGTGCAATTTCGCACCATTCTCTAAGGATTGAGTCATCCGCGTTTAACAAACTGTATTTTATCGCACCCAAGGTTTCTCTGATTTTATTAATCAAAGATCTTTCGGCGTGTTTGTTTTTCATCCGCATCACTTGCATAGAAAGCGTACTCGCACCTCTTTTTACTTTCCCGTATCTGATATTAAGTACTAATGATTTTATAACAGCTACTGGATTTATACCTGGATGCCAATCCATATATTCATCTTCATAAGTGACGATGCACTTTTTTAGCTTCTCTGGTATCGCTCCATCCAAAGGAAAACACCATTGCTGTTCGTCGGAAATGGATGCAGCCAATAATGTACCTTCTTTACTGTACAAAATTTTACTATACGATGGCTTTAGCTTAGGTAATGGCAATAGCAGAATTAAAGCCATCAGCAAAACTGTGAACTTCAGTAATAACTTAAAATATGCCGCTACTTTAGGCTTCAACAGATACCATTTACTATTACAAACTTTAATTTCCATATAAAATTGTAATGTACATGGATTGTTGTCATATCAGATTAATTAATCGTAAATCGGATATATTTAATCTTTCGACCATCTGCTAGATGTTCTTTTTCATAATGCGTTTTATAATTCAGTTCTTCATATGCAAGTGGTTGTGCATAGATATCATTATTATGGTACATGATCTCTGCGCCATGATATGAAGCCAATGTCTCCAGCGTAAATTCGTATAAAGTCGGATCATCAGTTTTGAGATGGATGATGGCGCCTTTTTTGATTATTTTCTGATACTGATCCAAAAATCTTGACGAAGTGAGTCTTTTATTTTCTTTGCTATTTCTCAAAAAAGGATCTGGGAAAGTAATCCAAATTTCATCCACTTCTGTAGGATCAAAAAATAATGCAATCTGTTCTATACGAGTTCGCAAGAAAGCCGCATTTGAAAGTCCTTTATTAAGTGTATTTGTGGCGCCTTGCCAGATTCTCGCACCTTTTACATCCACACCTATGAAGTTTTGATTTGGATAGGCCGCCGCCAATGCTTCAGTATATTCGCCTCTGCCACAAGCTAGTTCCAGCACTAAAGGATTATTATTATTAAAATGAAAACTTGCCCATCGGCCTTTCATATCGATCTCCTTGTCCTGATCCACAACTAATTTTGGATACTTCGGGTCATAATTTTCATAGACATTGGGATATGACAGTAAATCACCAAATTTTTTAACTTATTTTTTTACCCATCAGTTCCTGATTTTAGCCGACAAAACTAAGGTTTTTCATAAATATTAAGCCAATGCCGCCATTATTAACTAAAATTTTAGATTTATATTGGAAGCGAAAAAATGGTTTTCTGCGTTCTATCCTTGTTAATTAAGTGTATCTTTGCACATTTTATAAAAAATAATATGTTTATGATCAATAAACGCATGCTTTTGGTTTTGCTATTTGGATTATTTTTGTCAGGTCTGATGGCCCAAAGTTTTGGCATAAGGGCTGGATTAAATTATACTAAATTTTCGGGACCACTTGAGCAAGGTGTAAGTGAACAGTTTTCGTTGACCAATGGATTTCACTTTGGAGTAAATTATGCCTACAAATTTGCTGATATTTTTTCTTTGAGAGGCGAATTGCTTTACACGCAGATTGGTACTAATTACAAATTTGATGGTGAGTCATTTTATAAAATTCCGATAGGTACAGGCTTCTCTTATGAAAAAGGTAGTTCAAATATCAATATGAAAATTTCAAATGCCTATGTGAGTATACCTGTTACTTTTCAATGGCAAGTTTCAAAAAAAATTGAATTGTTTGCCGGTGGATATGCATCCTTTCTTGTAGGCCCTAAAGGTGGAGGCACACTTTATTTTTATCAATCAGATAGCCTTTTTTTTAACAATCTTTGATCCATAGTTATTATAAGGATGAAGCAGGTGGTATAGCATCTTCTTATACAGGGCCTTCGGTTTGGGTAGATGGTATTGTGACACCATTGGCTCGTGATGCAGGGGCATATTACAATTTGCTCGCATCCGAAAAAGAGGCTAACTTGTATAAGACATTTGATTATGGTTTGATAGGTGGATTTAATTATTTTATCAATAAAGGCTTTTATTTCGGACTTAGATATGATTATGGTCTTACCGATGTGACGAATGATAAGGTAGATTTTTTGAGAAAGACATTTGACGAAGAAAATGTAGTCGGTATTAAGTCCAATCACTTTGACAGAAATGTAGGATTTGAAGTGTCGTTTGGATTTAGATTTTAAATAGACTTTATCATGTTACAAGCTCATACGCTGGATTTTTTGCGAGAACTCAAGCAATAATAACAAGGAATGGTTTGATGCCAATAGAAAGAGATATGAAAAAGTCAAAAATGATTATCTCTGTCTAGCTGCGGCTCTGCTCGAATCCATGAAAAAAATAGATCCCGCGCTCGAAATGTTGACAGCAAAAGACTGCATATTCCGTATCAATAGAGACATCCGATTTAGTGCTGATAAATCACCGTACAAAACCAGCTTGGGCATCGTTTTGCAACCTGGTGGTAAACGCATGTCAAGGGCTGCGTATTATTTCCATATAGAAGAAGGTGCATCATTTGCAGGTGGTGGCCTTTGGATGCCTGAGTCAGCCTTGCTACAAAAAGTCAGAAAAGAAATCCATTACTTTTTTCCTGACCTCACAGAAATAATAGGAAAACCTAATTTCAAAAAATATTATGGCGATCTCGATATAGAAGAAGGCCAAAAACTGAGTCGTCCTCCAAAAGGATTTGATGCTGCTGATCCAGCTATTGAATATTTAAAGCTAAAAAGTTTCACTACTTCTTCTGCAATTTCCGACGATCTATTGACATCCGAAAGTTTAATAAATGACATTTCAATTCGCCTAGAAGCGCTTAAACCGTTTATCCAATTTATCAATCGAGGCTTGGATAGCGAATAGTTCGGTTGATAAATCTTCCTAAATTTTGTGTAAAGATTCATAACAGCACTTCGATTTGGATACATTGAATATACTGATGCTGAATGTCTATTGAAAAATAATTATTAAATATCAGAGTTTTTGTATATTATTGTGGGCTAAAAATATAACCATGTCTCAAGGTCATGTACTATCTACGTACACAAATCATATAACAACGATCACATTTTATCATCCTGCCCAGAACTCTTTACCTGGATATTTACTAGCAGAATTGGCAGATAAGATTTCTGTAGCGGGAGCTGATCCTGACACCATTCTGATCGTATTGAAAAGTGAAGGAGAAAAAACATTTTGTGCTGGTGCGAGCTTTACAGAATTGGCATCTATCGAAGA